>JAKPKV010000014.1 GCA_029553475.1 Armatimonadota bacterium | reverse complement strand
GATGCCGCGAATCAAGCCGCTGCCGAGGTATTTGCGCAGCCCTTCGAGGGTCGCGGGCAGCTGCACCGCGTACTCCCGCACCTGGAATTGCCGGCCGTAGCGGGGATGCTCGGTCCACACGCCGCGCAGTCGCAGCGACTCACCCACGCTCACCCCGGTCAGCTCGCCGACGACGGTCACTTCGCCGGTCTTGCCGCGGGGGATGACTTTGGCGACGGTGTAGCCGTTCTCCTCATTTTGGAAGGTGATGCGCTCCAACGTCCCCTCCAGGGTTTGGAGGGGAACTTGTGCGGCGGTAGCGGCTGCTGAAGTGGACATAATCTCATTCTACTATAGAGATTCAGCTTCAGCAACTGTCACCTGCCAGTTTCGGTTACAGCTGCGTTAAATTTTTGATAATTCTGTCATCCGCGAGCTGTTTTCGGGGTAAACGTCGCCACGGAGACGCGGGGTTTTGGGTTCCGGGCAGTAGATTCCTGGGATTCTATCCGTGCTCTTCCGTGTGGACTTGTGAGCCATTCGGAGGTGAAGTCACGTCCTGGCGCCGCTGCGTTGAATTCCGGGTCCGCAGCTGCCCGCAGCCGGCGGCGATGGCGCCGCCGCGACGCTGTCGCAGCGTATGGGGGATGCCCGCCGCGTCGAGCACGGCGGTGAACGCGGCGACCGCCTCGGCAGGGGAGGGCAGCTCTGGATACGCCGGGGTGGGGTTCAGCAGGATGAGGTTGACGTGCGCCGGCACGCCGGCGAGGAGCGCCGCCAGCGCTGCGGCTTGCGCGGGACTGTCATTGACGCCGGCGATCAGCGCCCATTCGAACATCACCCGGCGACCGGTCCGCGCGGCGTAGGTGCGCGCCGCCTCGAGCAGCGCCGCGAGGGGATAGCGCCGGTTGATGGGCATGAGCCGATCCCGCAGGGCGTCCGTCGCGGCGTGGAGCGAGATGGCCAGGTTCACCCCCAGTCCCTCTTCCGTGAAGCGCGCGATGCCGGGGACGACGCCGGCGGTGCTGACGGTGATGCGACGCGGCGGAAATCCCAGCCCTTGCGGGTCGAGCAGCCGCCGCAACGCCGCGAGGGTGTTTTCGTAATTGAGAAACGGCTCGCCCATCCCCATCAGCACGAGATTGGTGAGGCTTTCTCCCTGGGCGGCCAGCTCTCGCTGGAAGTGCAACACCTGCGCGACGATCTC
>JAKPKV010000186.1 GCA_029553475.1 Armatimonadota bacterium | reverse complement strand
GCTCGGACTTGATGCCCATGGCGTTCGCGGTGGCGATGACGTTGGTAATGCCGACGTCCGCGGCGATATTCACCGCCGCGGCGTTGCGCGACAGCCACAGCGCGCGCTCCAGCGACATCGCCCCCAGGTAGCGCCCGTCTGAGTTGCGCGGCGCCCAGGGTTTCCCGGAACCGCTGGGATAACTCGTGTGCCGGTCAAAGACCGTGGTCGCCGGGGTGTAGCCGCGCAGCAGCGCGGTGGTGTAGACGAAGGGTTTGAAGGAGGAGCCCGGCTGCCGGCGCCCCTGCGTCACGATGTTGTACTGATCTTTCGTAAAACTGGTGCCGCCGACCATCGCTTTGATGAGGCCGGTTTGCGGGTCGAGGGCGATGAGCGCGCCGTCGTCAATCTTCCGGCCTTTGTTGCGCTCCACCGCGGTGGCGACGGCGTCTTCGGCTACCTTCTGCATGCGCGGGTCCAGGCTGGTGTAGATGTCCACCCCGTGCTGGTAGATCATCTCGTAGCTGTCGCGCCGCCCGTAGATTTTATTCATCTCCACGGTGCGCAGATACTCGACGAAATAGGGGGCGTGGGCATCGGCGGTGGTGGGCCGCGGGCGGGGGGCGATCAGCGTGAGCGGCGTGTTGATCGCCGCTTGATACTCCTTCTCGCCGATCATCCCGTGATACAGCATGTTATAGAGCACCTGGTCGCGGCGCTGCTTGGCGACTTTCGGGTGTTCATACGGGTCGTAGCCGTCCGGATTTTTCGGCAGTCCCGCCAGCAGCGCGGCTTCCGCCAGCGTGAGTGTGTTGGCATCCTTGCCGAAGTAGTTCTGCGCCGCCATCTGCGCGCCCCACGATTGCAAGCTGTTCGGATTGGAGCCGTAAAAGACCTGGTTGAGATAGGCTTCCAGGATTTCGTCCTTGGAGTAGCGGCGCTCCAGCTCCAGCGCGAGCACGATTTCCTGCAGCTTGCGCGACAGCTCTTTGCGCCGGGACAGATACACGCCGCGGGCGAGCTGTTGGGTGATGGTGCTGGCGCCTTCCTTGGTATTGCCGGCGGCGATGTTCTTCACCATGGCGCGGGCGATGCCGCGCAAGTCAATGCCGGGATGCTCGTAGAAGCGGATATCCTCGATGGCGATGGTGGCGTCGGCGATGAAGGCGCCCATCTCGCTCAACGGCACCACTTCGCGGTTCTGGTCGGGGCTGAAGATACGGGCGAGGACGGTGCCGTCGCTGGCCAGCACGCGGGTGGGAACCGCCGGCTTGAGATCGGACAGCGCCTTGCCGCGCGGCAGCACGTCGGTCACCGCCGCGAACAGGCCGGCCAGCGTCCCCGCGCCCAGCGCGAAGCCCAACAGGGTCAGGATGGTCAACGCCAGGAAAAACCGATACCAGCGTTTGCGGCGCACCAGCTCCGCGGCTGTGCTTCTCCGGGTCCTCGTCATGAGCGTACCTCGCGTGACGGTCATCGGGGGCCGTCTCCGCTAATCCTACCCGATTTCCGCCGATTTTGCACGTGCCGGCGGGCTGTTCGCGTACGATGGCGCCGACGAGGCCGCTTGGCAACTACCCCGCGATGACTACCCTCACAAATTGGTGCATTTTCGCCAAACGGGGGCAGTCATCTTTCAGACCAGGCCATCACACCATCCCGTTCGTAGTGAGGCACGCAGCGGGGCGGAGTGCCGTGCGAGTATAGGATCAGTTACCGCGAGCAGAAGCGGACGGCACTCCGCCCCGCTGCGTGCCTCACTACGAACGGGGTTTGGTGTTACCGGGGGGCGAATGCGGACGCGCCTTGCTTCGCCGCGGCGCGACTACGAACGACCAGGCCTGCGCATGGGGGTAGAGCACGGATACGCGTGGGGTCTCCGGACAACGTTCGCGCGGATGTGCGTCTGTCGGGAGGGAATCCGCCGTGATGGGCGAAGAGAGGGATCACTATGAGTATTGACCAACCAGACGCAGGCCACCTCCAGGTTGGACAGCGCCTCACCGTCACCATCGAGAAGCTCGCGACCGGCGGCGATGGCGTCGCCCGGCCGGAAGGCTTCACGCTGTTCATCCCGCGGACGGCGCCCGGCGATGTCGCGGAGGTGGCGGTGACGGAGGTGGCCAAGCGGTACGGACGCGCGCGCCTGCTGTCGCTGGTTCTCCCCGGCCCTGACCGTGTCCCGGCCGTCTGCCCGCTGGCCGACCGCTGCCCCGGCTGCCAGCTGCAGCACCTGCGCTACGACGCGCAGCTCGATGCCAAGCGCGCCTTCGTCAGCGATGGCCTGGAGCGCATCGGGCATCTGCGGGGCATCGAAGTGCTGCCGACCATCGGCATGGAGACCCCCTGGCAGTATCGGAATAAAGGCGAATTCATCGCCGACGCGCGGGAGGGTCGCGTCCGCCTCGGGTATCAGGATGACGCGCAGGGCTTTGTGCCGCTGCCGGAATGCCGCATCCATCACCCGCTGACGATGGAGATCCTGCGCGCGACGGAAGCGGTGGCGACCGCATACGCGCTGCCGCTGGCGCAGTTGATCACCCGGGTGAGTCCGAGCGACGGACAGGCGCTGGCTATCCTCGTCTGCTGGGCGTGGCATGACCAGCTGCCGGCGGCCGCGGAGGCGCTGCGGGCGCGCGTGCCCGGCCTGGCCGGCGTGCTCTGGTCGCAGGTGCGCGGGCGCTCGGTCGTGCGGCGCACCCTAGCCGACCCCTTGACCGGCGCGAAGGCGCTGGTGCAGCGGCTGGGCGAGTGGGAGTATACCGTTTCGGCGGAATCGTTCTTCCAGGTGAATACCGCGCAGGGGACGCGCTTGCTGGAGCTGGTGATGGCCTACGCCGGCCCGCTGGATGGCCGCTTCATGGCCGACGGCTATTGCGGGGTGGGCACCTTCCTCGTGCCGATGGCCGGCGGTGCCCTGCGCGCGATCGGCATCGAGGAGCATCCGGCGGCGCTGCGTGACTGCGGCGAGAATCTGGCGCGCTACGCCCGCCATGACGTGCACCTGTACGAGGGTCGGGTGGAAGTGATCTTCCCGCGGCTGGTGCGCAAAGGCCGCCAGCTTGATGTGGTGGTGCTGGACCCGCCGCGGAAAGGCGCCGGGCTGGCGGTGCTGGAGAGCATGGCGAAGCTGAACACCGCGCGCGTGGTGCTGGTGTCGTGCGATCCCGCGACGCTGGGCCGCGACGCCGGCGACCTGCAGGCGTTGGGGTATCGCCTGGAGACGGTGCAGCCGCTCGATATGTTCCCGCAAACCTGGCATGTGGAGACGGTCGTCTTGGCGGTGAAAGACGGCGCATGAGGAGGGAGCGATGTTGATTGATGGCTTTACCGTGTTCGGCACCTGGCCGGGATTGCAAAAGTCGCACCCGGTGGATGAGCTCATCACCGGGCTGCAGAAGCACAAGCTGGGGCGCGCCTGCACGCTGTCGTCCACCGGCATCTTTCTGGATGCCGCCTCCGGCAACGCGGCGACGCTGGCGGCCTGTGCCCAGGATGCGCGCCTGATCCCCATCGGCACCGCGGACCCGCGCGTGGGCGGCGTCGGGCAGGTCAACCAGTGCCAGGACCAGGGGTTCACGCTCATCGCGCTCTTTCCGCAATCCCAGGGCTGGGCCATTGAGAGCCTGCCCGCGCAAACGCTCCTCCGGCGCATCGCCGAGCTGGAGATGCCGTTGCTCATCGAGGCCGGGGGGACGGGGGACGCGTCCCGGATCTATCACGCCGTCGCCGACCTGACCATGCCGTTGCTGCTGCTCGATGTCAGCCTGCCCACGCTGACGGAAGCGATCGCCGTGATGCAGGCGCGGCCCAACACTTTCCTGACCACGCGCCTGCTCACCGGCGGCGATACCATCGAACGGCTCGCCGCCGAGGTTGGCGCTGATCGCCTCGTCTTTGCCTCGCGCTTCCCCATGAGCAGTTATTCCTCGGCCTTCCTCACCGCGCAGTATGCCGCGCTGAAGGATGACGAGCGCCAGGCGGTGATGGGCAACAACCTCATGACGCTCCTCAAGGTGGCATAATTGCCGGCGCGGGGTGGAAAACTGGTAGAGGAAGGGGCGGATCAACGGGCAGCCGCTGGCGTTGCGGCACGTTGGCGGGCCTGTGTTCCTTGACGCTGCTTTTTCTTGCCCCGTATAATCAGCTATTCGGGATGTCGTCGCGTGAGATCATGCTCTTCCTGGCGCTCATCATCATTGTCGTAAGTGGGCTGATTGCCTACATCGGTGATCTGGTCGGCCGCAAGATGGGCCGGAAACGGCTCACCATGCTGGGCTTGCGGCCGCGGCATACCGCGATCATCATCTCCGTCGGCATGGGCATGCTGATTGCCGCCCTCACGCTGGCCGCGACCGTGACGGTCAGCGGCACGATCCGCGAGAGTTTTTTCACGCCGATCAGCGCATTGAAAGCCAAGTTGAGCGCCATGCAGCGGACGGTCGCGCGCGCGGACGAGGAGATCAAGCGGACGACGGACGATGCGAACCGCGTGAAACAGCGCTTTGCCGAGGAAGCGAAAAAGCTGGCGGAGACGGACCGGCAGTTGCAGGCGTCCGTGCGACAGCGCGGGCGCATTCAACGCCAATTGGCGACCGCCCGCCGAGAGCTGGGCGCCGTGCAGGCGCGCCTGGACGCCAAGCAGCATGACCTGGAAGCCGCGCGCCGGCGCCTGCTCGTCGCGCAGGGGCAGTACCGGCAGCTGCGCGAGGATATGGACTATACCAGCGCCAGCCGCACCCGCACCGCGCAGGAGCTGCTGAAGCTGCAGGATGAGGAAATGCGGCTGCAGCAGGTGCGCGACGACCTGCAGGGGCAGGTGGCGACCCTCACCGAGCGGGTCCAGCTCCTGGCCGAATTCGCGCGCGGCAGCTTCGCGCCGCTGGCCTTCACCTCCGGGCAGGAGCTCATCAGCGGCCTGGTCACGGCGTCCGAGAGCGAGCAAAAGCTGACCACCTATGTGCAGCAGCTGATCGCCGCCGCGGAGAAGGTGGTGCGCCAGCGCAGCCCGGAGATGCCGGCGGATGTGCCGCCGCTGCTCTTTGTCGGCGGCAGCGAAGCGCGCTCCGTGCGGCTTGACGCCGAAGAGGCGGTGACCAGTCTGACGCGGCGGATACGCGGATTGGGCGCGGACGCGCCGATCATCATCCGGTTGGCGCCGGTGAATAACGTGCCGGTGAATGGCCCCGCGCTCATCTCCGTGCAGGCGGTGGAATTGATCCCCAATGCCACGATTTACGCTGCCGGCGAAGAGATCGCGCGCGTCGAGGCGGCGGCGGGAGAGGAGATGACGACCGCCCAGGCGCTGGGCCTGCTGGTGGATGACCTGTTGCGCGTGCACGTGCCGGACGCCCTCCGCGCTCGCGGCGTGCCGATGATCACCCGGCGGTTTGATCCACGGACGCCGGGGCAGGTGCCCGACGCCTCCGTCTCCCGCGTGCCCTGGTCGGAGCTGCTGGCGGTGGCGGAACAGGCCGCGGCGCAGCAGGGGTCCGTATCAATCCTGGCGAAGGCCAAGACGCCGGTCACCTGCTATGGACCGGTGGATCTCACCTTCGCCGTCACGGCGCGCGGAAAATGAGCACCCCCTCCTCTGCCAGCCTCGTGCCGCCGCTGCTCGCGATTGATCCCGGTCGCGACAAGTGCGGGGTGGCGGTGGTGACCGCCGGCCGGGACGTGCTGGTGCAGGAGATCGTCAGCGTGGAGATGCTGCATCAACGCGTCGCGCACTTCATCGGGCGGTATGGCGTGCGGGTCATCGTCCTCGGCGACCGCACCGGCGCCCGCGAAGTACGCGCGCTGTTGCGGCGGAGCGGATTTCAACAGGAAATCGCCTTCGTGGACGAACACCGCTCCAGTGAGCTGGGCCGCGAGCGGTATCTGAAGGCGCATCCCCCGCGGGGGTGGGCCGGCCTGCTGCCCATCGGCCTGCGCGTGCCCGACCGCCCGTATGATGATTATGTCGCGGTCATCCTCGCGGAGCGCTACCTGGATGGGCAGTCCTCCACGCGCTTGCGGCGCAATCGGGTGTGAAGCTGATGGCAGGAACTGCACGCGGCGGCAGGAATCCGCGCGGTACCGGCGAAAGAAGCGGTATCTACGCAGGGAGTGAGCCGATCGCGTGATGACCGGAGGGCTCACGGGGGGCGACTATGACGACGCGAACCCAGCAGTTACTCGCGAACGCGAAGACAGCTATCGCCGCGCAGGATTGGCTGCGCGCGCGCCTCTTCATGGAAGAGCTGACGCACCTGCTCCCCGATGATCCGTCCATCGCGTATAATCGCGGGCTGGTCTACTGGAAGCTGGAAGAATACGACAACGCGGCGGCCTGGCTGCGGCGCGCGCTGGAGTTGAAGCCGGATTTCGCCCAGGCGCAGGCCGCCCTGAAATTCATGCAGGATTTGGCCGGTGGCGGCATGACGGATGCCGCCGACGCCCCGCCGGCTCCCCGCCCCGCCCCCGCCGTCCCCCCACCCCCACCCCCCGCCAGCGAAGAAGAGGAATGGTTCCTCGGCGGCGGATTTTGGCCGCGCACGTGAGAAATTGTTTTCACCGTCTGCGTTGTCGGATCGCGGCGGGCGCGCGGCGTGTTGGGGATTCGCTACCCGTTGCCGCTGTAGTACTCCTCCCGTCCCCCGCACCCCCCTGAAGGAGGGTGCGAACGATGGCAAGGACGCTGAAGCGCCCTGAGTGCTGTGGAACACGCGCGCGCTGAAGCGCGCGTCTCCCCCGGCATGGTGCACTTGCGCACGTTCCGCGCGGGGAGACGCCGGCAGGTCCGGCGTGCGGCGGAACGGTGAGAGGGCATTCGCGTGTTTGACACTCACGGTTGCGCATGCTAGGATACAAGGCGCGTTTTTTTGTCTGTCACGGCGCGGCAGCGCGCGGAGCATAAACGCTTGAGCCAGCCAGGCGCTGGGCGTGCTTCGCGTGTGACCGCGGCAGGCGCCGGGACGTGCGGCGCCGCGCAGGCATGACCGGCATGCGCGCCGGGAACCGGACGCGCCTCATTGATCAGAGAAAACAGTTTTTTACGAGGGAGGTCATGGGTGGGCGAGTCGTATCAGGTGGCCGTCGTGGGCATTGGGGCGGTGGGGTCGGAGATGATCCGGGTGTTGCGGCAGCGCAACTTCCCCTGCGCCTCGCTGCGCATTTTCGCGCGCAGCGCCCGTCCGGAAGTGGTGGACGGCGTGACCTACCAGGTGGAGCAGATCACCGAGGAAGCGCTGGATCAGGTAGACGTGGCGTTTTTCGCCGGCGGCGAAAAAGCGGAGGACCATTTCGGGATGCGCGCGCTGGAGCGCCGCAAGCACGTGCCCGGTTTGTCCACACTGGTGGTCATTGACAACGGCAACGCCTTCCGCATGTTCCCGAACGTCCCGCTGGTGGTGCCGGAAGTGAATCCGGAAGACTTGCGCTGGCATCCCGGGCTCATCGCCAGCCCGAACTGCTCGACGATTCAGCTCGTGGTGGCGTTGAAGCCGCTGCACGAGTTCGCGCGCATCAAGCGCATCGTGGTGGCGACCTACCAGGCGGTGTCCGGCAAGAGCGCGCAGGCGCGCGAGGAGCTGCTGAGCCAAACGCAGGACGCCGCCGCCGGCCGCGCGCCGCGGGTGAATCCGGATATTTTTCCGCACCCGATTTACGGCAACTGCCTGCCGCACATTGATGTCTTCCTGCCCGATGGCTACACCAGGGAAGAATGGAAGATGGTCCTGGAGACGCGCAAGATCCTCGGCGACGACACCATCCAGATGAGCCCGACGACCGTGCGCGTGCCGGTGGACAACTCCCACGCCGAAGCGGTGAACGTGGAGTTCCATCACCCGATCAGCGTGGAGGAGGCCCGCCGCCTGCTGGCCGCGGCGCCCGGCGTGGTGCTGCAGGACGATCCGGCGAACGCCGTCTACCCGCTGCAGGCGGCGGCGTCCGGGCAGGACCCGGTTTACGTGGGCCGCATTCGCGCCGACCGCTCGGTGGCGTATGGCCTGAACCTATGGGTGGTGGCGGATAACCTGCGCAAAGGCGCGGCGCTCAACACCGTGCAGATCGCCGAGACGATGCGGGAGATGGGGCTGCTGTAACGCGCGGCAGCCGCGCGTCCGTGATGGGCCGGGGCGCACTGGTATGCTCCGGCCCGTTTTGGACGGCGCGCACGCGCGGCGCCGGGAGGGCGCTGCCGGTTGTGGCGGTGACGGCGCACGGGGCGCGGGTTGTCTGTCCGCGCATACCCGGACGTGACCCGCGGCGGGGATGGTGAGGATAGGAGTCCGCGGACCATGCGTGTCATCATCCAGAAATTCGGGGGCAAATGCGTCGAGCCGGGCGGCAACGAGCATGTGGCGGCTGAACGCATCATGGAGGCGCGCGACCGCGGCGATGTCCCGGTGGTGGTGGTGTCGGCGATGGGCCGCGAGCTGCGCGACCCCGGCCCGGTCATCGAGCAGCTCATCGCCCAGCCTGACAACTGGCGCGACGTGGTGCTGGCGCATTTTTACTCCACCGCCGAGCTGGTGCGCCTGGTGCGGGAGATTGACCTGGCCATCGCGCCGCGCGAGCTGGACATGCTGATGTCCTGCGGCGAGATCATCTCCACCGTGCGGCTGGCGCACCTGCTGAAGTCGCGGGGGTACGCGACCATGGCGCTCTCCGGCGGCCAGGTGGGGCTGATCACCGACGGCTTTTTCGGTCATGCGCGGGTGGTGCAGACGGAAATTCGGCAGCTGCTGGAGTGCCTTGATCGCCAGGCCATCCCCTTCGTGGCGGGATTCCAGGGGGTGTCGCCGGTGGACCATGCCATCACCACGCTGGGGGAAGGCGGCAGCGATTACACCGCCGTCTGCCTGGCGTATGCGCTGGCGCACGCGGTACGCTCCCCGCTGCAGGACCCGATTGCGCTGGGCGGCGTCGAGATCTACAAGGAAGTGGATGGCGTGCTCACGGCGAACCCGGCGAATTTCACCGGCGACCGCCTGGAGGCCGGCGCTGGCCCGCGGCGCATCGCCGTGCTGACCTTTGACGAGCTCTGCGCCATGTCGCAATACGGCGCGGACGTGATTCAGGCGGAAGCTGCGCGCATGGCCCGGCGCTATGCGCTGCCCGTTGCCGTGCGCAATTTCCGGAAGCCGGACGATCCCGGCACCGTGGTGGGCGCGCCCGCGGCCGGCACGTCCCGGCGGGTGACTGGCATCGCCGACATGGCGGACATGACGGTATTCAGCGTGCCGGCGAGCACCGACCGCACACACCGGCGCATCGGCGAGCTGCTGGGGCAGGCGCGGGTGAATTTTCAGCCGGTGCCGGTGCGCGACGGCGCGTGGAAGTTCGCGGTGAAGCGCGAGAAGTATCGCCACGTGACGGAGCTGGTGGACGAGGCGCTCCGCGCGCATGGCATGACGCCGGCGTTCGCGGAGGGGCGGTGGGCGCTGGTGACGCTGGTCGGCGAAGGCCTGCGTGCCCGCGTTGACGAAATCGGGCCCCGGATGGTGCGGCTGCTCGACGCGCGCGGCATCGCTGTCGAAGGGGAGATTCGCGATACCATTAGTTTTTCCGCGCTGGTGCACGAGGCGCAGCGCATTGCGGCGATTGCCGTCTTGCATGATGCCGTGATCGCTTCCGAAGACCCGTCGCTCGCGGCGAATTGACCGCGTCCGGAAGCACAACCCGTCTGCGAGGTATGGCCATGTCACGAACCGTGTTCACCGGCGTCTACGTGCCGCTCGTCACCCCCTTCGGGGCCGATGGCGAAGTGAGCGCCCCCGTGCTGCAACGCTTGATTGACTGGACGATTGAGCACGGGGCATCCGGGTTGGTGCCCTGCGGCACCACCGGCGAATCCGCCACGCTCACCCACGAGGAGCACCAGCGGGTGATCGCCCTCACGGTGGAATACGCGGCCGGGCGTGTGCCCGTCATCGCCGGCACCGGCTCCAACAGCACCCAGGAAGCCATTGATCTGACGGTGGCCGCCGATGAGCTGGGCGTGGACGGCATGCTGCTGATCGCGCCGTATTACGTGCGTCCGAATCAGCGCGGCCTGCTGGAGCATTTTCGCGCCGTCGCCGCCGCCACTGAAAAGCCGATCATCATGTATAACATCCCGAAGCGCACCGGGGTGAATATTGACGCGGCGACGATCATCGCGCTGTCAAAGGTGCCGAATATCACCGGCATCAAGGAAGCCAGCGGCGACGTGGCGCAGATCATGGAGATCATCCAGGGCACGGAAGACTTCAGCGTGCTCACCGGCGATGACAACCTGCTCTTCACGCTTTGCGCGCTGGGCGGCCACGGCGGCATCTGCACCAGCAGCCACTTCCTGCCCGGCGAGTGGAACCGCATGGTGGCGCTGCTCCGGGAGAACAGGCTCGATGAGGCGCGCGCGCTGCATTACCGCCTGCTGCCGCTGGCGAAGGCGCTTTTTCTGGAGCCGAATCCCTGCCCGCTGAAGGCCGGATTGGAGCTGCTCGGTTTCCCGGTGGGGGCGCCGCGGCTGCCGATGGTGCCCGCCGGCGCGCAGGCCACCGCCGCCGTGCGCGCCGCGCTGGAGGGCCTGGGCCTGCTGTAGCCGACGGCGCGACGGAGAAGGCCCCGTGGCGCCGTGTGCTGGAGGTGGCATGTGCGGCACCCCCTTGCCGATTGGCCGGTCATTCGCCAGCGCCTGGAAGCTTTCTGGGCGCGAGAGATCCTCGACCGCCCCATCATCCAGGTGACGGCGCCGCTGCCCGACGCCGGCATCCCCATCCCTGCCGAGCCGGCGACACTGGAGGATCGCTACACCGACCCCGTCTACCAGCTCACCATGCATGCCGCCCGGCAGGCGGCGACATATTACGCCGGCGACGCCTTTCCGACGTATCGGCCAGTCCTGGGACCGGGCTTTCTGGCGGGATTGCTGGGCGCGCCGGTGGCATACGCGCCGGGAACGGTCTGGTACCACCCCTGCGTGACCGACCTGGAAGCGGAGACGCCGCTGACCTTTTCGCGCCGCACGCCGCTCTGGCGGCGATTCGCGCGGCTGATGCGCGCCGCGGCCGGGCAGGCGCCGTCACACTTCATCCTCGGGCAGACGGATATGGTGCCGCCCACGGATATCCTCGCCACGCTGCTCGGCCCCGCCGCGCTGTGCATGGCGATGATCGGGCAGCCGGGAGCGGTGAAACGGTGGCTGGCCTCGCTCACCGACACCTTCGTCCGGCAATACCGCGCGCAGGCGGCGCTGCTGCCGGCGGACAACGGGTATACCGCGTGGCTGACCACCTGGTCTCCCACGCCATCGTACGCGCTGCAGAACGATTTCTCCTGCATGATCTCCGCCGAGATGTTCCGCGAGTTCTGCCTGCCGGAGCTGGACACTCTCACCGAAGTGCTGGATTACTCGGTCTACCATTTGGACGGGCCCGGCGCGATTCAACATCTCGACGCGCTGCTCTCCCTGCCGCGGCTGCACGCCATCCAGTGGACGCCCGGCGACGGCCAGCCGCCGATGGCGGAGTGGATTCCGCTGCTGCGGCGCATCCAGGCCGGCGGCAAGGGGCTGTACCTGTATTGCCTGCCGGAGGAAGTGGCGCCGTTGCTGGAGGCGCTCCGTCCGGAGGGGGTCATCATCCAGACGTGGGCGAACACTCCCGCGGAGGCGGATTCTCTGGTAGAATTAGCCGGGCGTATCCCACATCATTGACGAAGTGAGCCTAGTATGGCTAATCGCGACCTGATCGGCGAATTCGTGACGCGCACGCTGGCGGAGCTGCGCGCGCACTACCCCCGGCCGCTCTCGCCGGCGGAGGAGTTGGCGCTCATCGCCGGCCCGATCCGCCAGTGCCGCAATTGCGACCTGGCGCTCACCCGCACGCAGGCGGTGCCGGGGGAGGGGCATCCGCGCGCGCGGATCATGTTCATCGGCGAGGCGCCTGGGGGGACGGAGGACGAGACCGGCCGGCCGTTCGTCGGCGCCGCCGGGAAGTTCCTCGAGGACATGCTGGCGGACATCGGGCTGCGGCGGCATGACGTCTTCATCGCCAACATCACCAAATGCCGTCCGCCGGGCAACCGTGATCCGGAACCGGACGAAATCGCCGCCTGCACGCCCTGGCTGCGCGCGCAGATCGCCGTCATCCAGCCGACGGTCATCTGCACGCTGGGCCGCTTCGCGATGCAGACGCTCATTGCTCCGTACCTGCAGATCAGCAAAGCCCACGGCGCCGCCACTGAGCGCGACGGCATCCTCTACATCCCCCTCTACCACCCCGCCGCCGCCCTCCACCAGCAGCGCCTGCGCGACACGCTGATCGCCGATATGCGCACCGTCCGCGACATCCTCGTCGCGCGCGGCCTCTGGCAGTCACCTTGACCCACCGGGGCAAATCCGGTATATTTTCCTCTACGCGCGCCTCCTTAGCTCAGTTGGCCAGAGCAGCTGACTTGTAATCAGCAGGTCGTCGGTTCGAATCCGACAGGAGGCTCCACTGCCCCTTGTGTGACATTCGCTTGACCGGCCCTGCATCTAGCGTCCACGCCAGTGTGTCTTGGACCGAAGTGACCGAATCAGCAGGTCGAATGCCGCCGCGGACGACCAACTGAGCGGATCGTCCGCCAAGTGGATAAGAATACGCATGCACTCGCGCGAGCGATGTATCGGGATGCCTGATTGCAGCGACCTTGAGGCGAAAGCTGATGGAGCGACTCATAGCTTCAGGGTGTGTCCGGGCGAGTGCAGGGACGAGAACCAAATAAATGGAATGTATTCCTTTGACCTGCCGAGCAAGCGCAGGCCGGCATCATTTACCGACGCGGACATCCATCTGCTATGGCGAAGACGGTACTCCGCGAGCCTGCCGGCGATGACAGCAGAACGTCCGCCTCTGTAATGAGAAGATACAGATGAAGATCTCGACGATTCTTGACCAGATCGATAACGGGGCGCTGGCGCTGCCCGAGTTCCAGCGCGGCTACGTTTGGAATCGCGACCAGGTGCGCGGCCTGATGGATTCGCTGTACCGGCAGTACCCGGTCGGCAGCCTGCTGGTATGGCTGACGAAGACGGAAAATGCCAGCGCGCGCGGCGATGCGGTGCTGCAGCCAGGAACCGTGAAGCTGCTGCTGGACGGCCAGCAGCGCATCACCTCCCTTTACGGCATCATTCGCGGCAAAGCGCCGCGTTTTTTCGACGGCAACACGGACGCGTTTACCGGCCTGCACTTCCATCTGGATGATGAGGTGTTTGAGTTCTACGCACCGATGAAGATGAAAGATAACCTGCTGTGGGTGAATGTGACCGACCTGATGCAGCGCGACATCGGCGAATTCATCCAGCGGCTGATGGCCGTGCCGGAGTTGCTGCCGAACGTGACCACCTATATCAATCGCCTTACCGCCATCACCCATATCAAAGACATTGATCTCCATATCGAGGAGGTGAGCGGCGAGGACAAGACCGTCGGCATCGTGGTGAGCATTTTCAATAAGGTGAACAGCGGCGGCACCAAGCTGTCCAAGGGTGATCTGGCGCTCGCGAAAATATGCGCCGAGTGGCCGGAAGCCCGCTCGGAGATGAAAAAACGGCTGGCGAAATGGCGGCAGGCCGGGTTCCACTTCCGGTTGGAGTGGCTGCTGCGCAATATCACCACGGTGGTCACCGGCTCGGCATTTTTCGATGCGTTGGAACATGTTGATACACCGACCTTCCAGCGCGGCCTCACGCAGGCGGAGGATGCGGTGGATCGGTTGCTGAATATCATGGCCGCGCGATTGGGCCTAGATCATGATTTGGTGTTGAGCAGCCGTGGCGCGTTCCCGCTGCTGGCGCGGTATATCACCATGCGGGACGGGCGTCTCACCGATGCCCGCGAGCGCGATAAACTCCTCTACTGGTATGTCCACACGTTCCTCTGGGGCCGTTATTCCGGTTCGACGGAGAGCATGTTGAGCCAGGACCTACGGCATATTGAAGACCCGAATGGCGCGCTCGACCGCCTCATCGGTCAGCTTCGGCAAAATCGCGGCGACCTGCGTATCCTGCCGGATGACTTCCAGGGCTACAGCCGTGCCGCCCGTTTCTATCCGGTCCTCTATATGCTGACCCGCGCCGCGCATGCGCGCGACTGGGGAACCGGCGCCGAACTGTCCCATCATCTCCTCGGCCGATTGAGTAGGCTTGAGCTGCACCATATCTTCCCGAAGGCGGTACTGTACAAGCATGGCTATTCGCGCGGTGAAGTCAATGCCCTGGCAAACTTCACTTTCCTGACGCAGGAAACGAACCTGCTGGTGTCCGACCGCCTGCCGGAGATCTACCTGGCTGACTTCGCCGCCCAGCATCCTGGCGCGCTGGAATCCACCTGGATTCCGATGGACCCGACGTTGTGGAAGGTCGAACGCTACCGTGATTTCCTGGCTGAACGCCGGCGCCTGCTGGCCGCCGCGACCCATGAGCTGCTGGACAGCTTGCTCGGCGGCACCATCCCGGACGTCACGGAGCCGACCCTCCTTGTACCACAGGGCGCGGCGACCCCCGGCGGCGTGAGTAGCGACGATGAGATGAACGTGTTGATTGAGTGCAACGCCTGGCTGGCGGAGCGGGGCTTGCCGGAAGGCGAGTTCCTATATGAACTGGTAGCACCCGACACAGGCAACCCGCTGGCCACCCTCGATCTGGCATGGCCCAATGGGCTGCAGGAGGGCTACAGCCAACCTGTCGCACTATTGATTGATGAGGGTGAAGACACCGAGCAGGCCGCCAATCAGGCGGGATTCCGGTACTTCACCGACCTGAATGCCTTCAAGCAGTATGTCGCACGTGAGATTGTAGCAGTGCCTGCCATACCAGCGTGAGGTGTGCTGCCACAGACAACACTTTATGCGACGATGTCGAGGATACCCCCGGCCACCGCAATATTCCAACCCACCGCTCTAAAAAGCATGGAACAATATTGACTAACACGCGGAAGGCTTCCTGCGATAATTAGCATCGGGAAGCCCTCCGTGTGGAACAATATTTACGGCTGCACATCACCGATGCTGGTGGACAACCATGCCATCCTGAACGATAGCCTTCCCACGTGCGAAGAGTCGCTCGACGCCGGCGCGAATGAGCTTCTCGACATTGATGCCGGTCCGTTGAAAGCCGAAGAGCCGGGCGGTTTCGCGGACCAGATCCTCCATCGGCAAGCTCACCTGCTGCTGGAGAACGTAGAGTGCGGCGTTTGCGATCTCTTCCGGTGGGAGATCGCTGGCATCTCGCCGTGAGTGAGGATCATTCCCAGGCACCCGAAAAGCGGTGTAGCCCTCCGGTGTCATGTCCGGTGGCCAAAGGAAAACAACTTCGTCCGCGCGGTGCTCATTCACGTTGATTTCACCAGTCGAGAAGAGAAGCCGCATCCGAGATGCGATATTGTCGGTGACACGCTTGATGCCCCAATGGGCGGCGACGCGACGTGCCGCAATGTTGAAACTCACGGGGCCTTCATGGGTCACAACGCTCTCAAGGATACGTTTAATCAGGTCGTCCGAGTGAAACTGATAGAAATCATCTAATGACCCGAGCGTCTGCTGCACCGGGTATGTCTCATAGACTGGAATGGCGCGAACCTGCTCTTGCGGCCGGGGTTGCGAGACCACCCTGGTGGGAGCGGGCAATACTGGGGCTTCGGGCATTGGTTGTGCGGCAACGCGCTGCGGCCGTTGTGTGGGCATGGACGCCAAGGTGGTGCGCCGCTTCCGCGCTTCATCAATCGCCATCTCCATTCGCTCAACCTCGTGCTTCGGTTTCTCCCACCAATCCGTGGACCAGATCCGGTGAAGCTGCCAGCCCAGGTCACGCAGGACGGATTCGCGGAGACGGTCGCGGTCACGGGCGGTCTTTGCGCGGTGATAGTTTGCGCCATCGCACTCGATGCCGAGTAGGTATCGTCCCGGCTCGTCCGGATCAACCACGGCCAAATCGATGCGGTATCCCGAACAGCCCACCTGCGGATGCACTTTGTAGCCTTTTGAACAGAGCGCATCATAGACCTCTTGTTCAAATGGGGACTCGCATTCGGCTTCAGGATCGCATTGACGCCGCGCAGCGATTGCGATAGGCCCGCGTTCGGCGTATTCCAGGAAAGTCTTAAGATCTGCGACGCCTCGCGACCGTGTTTTCGTGAGGTCAATCTGTTCTGCGCGCACCGTCGAGAAGACCAGCGCCTCTTTGCGAGCGCGCGTCACCGCGACGTTCAGCCGGCGCTCTCCGCCGTCACGATTGAGCGGACCGAAGTTCAGCGACACGCGCCCCTGGGCATCTGGGCCATAACAGATTGAGAATAGGATCACATCCCGCTCATCCCCTTGCACGTTTTCCAGATTCTTCACGAAGACCGGCTCAATATCGTCTGCACTGCCAGCGAAGTATCGCTCGATCTCGGGGTGTTGGAGACGGGCTTCTTCGAGCAAATCTTCAATGAGGCGTTGTTGGGCCAAATTGAACGTGACGACGCCAATGCTATCATGAGAACGGCTGGGGTCTTCCAACCGTGTAATGATCTCGTGTACCACGGCTTCCGCTTCCGCGCGGTTGGTGCGGGATTTGCCTTTGTCATACAGGCCATCCACATGCCGTAATGTGACGGCGGGCTGCTGGTGCGGTGAAGGGAACGTCAGCAGGTTATTCTCGTAGTAGTGGAAGTTGCTGAACGTGATGAGGCTCTCATGCCGGCTTCGGTAGTGCCAGCGCAGATGCATTGGGGGGAGCTGGGCCGCGAGACAATCGTCAAGGATACTCTGGAGATCTTTAACCGTATCATCATCCACCTCATCCTCGTCGTCGCCGTCAACGCGCGCGAAGAAGCTGGTGGGCGGCAATTGCTTGGGGTCGCCGACGATGATGGCTTCCGAGCCGCGTGCAATGGCGCCAATGGCATCCCAGACGGGGATCTGTGACGCTTCATCGAAGACCACCAGATCGAACGGGGGATGGGCAGGGTCCAAATACTGCGCGACAGAGATGGGACTCATCAGCAGGCACGGCTTGAGGCGGGGGAGCAGATTCGGGATCTTCTGGAACAATGATCGGACTGGAAGGTGACGCCGCTGCAGCCGTGTTTGTCGCCGCAGGATCCCCATTTCCGATGTCGGCGTTTCGATGCCGGTACTTCTCGGCATCTTGGCGGCGATACGCGCCGCGATTTCAGCGCGCGTCAATTTGAGATAGCGGTCATCCATTTCCCGGAACTGCTGAATCTTTCGCTCGAACTCGCGACTGAAGAACGAACGCAGCACAGGAACACGGGCGATGGTGGTTTCCACCCACTCTTGATAGAAGCCCCGTTCAAACGTCCGCACGAAGTCATTCGGCGTGACGCTGCCCGCTTCATAAGCAGAGACGAGAGCTTGCAGCCCCAGGTCTATCACGTCTCGACGGGCGTCGTACCAATAACACCACGCCTTGAAGCTCCCCAGATGATCAGTCCAGCGTTGGGTATGCCCCTGCACGCGGTTGAGGAAGTCAGGCGTCGCCGGATCCCCCCACATCTGTGTGGGCAGCATCAAGGCGCGATGGAGCGCGATTAGCGCGTCATCCACATCAGCATGAGATTGCACGAACTGCGTGAGCGCGCTCCCGATGCGGCCATGTTGCGCAAGCTGGTCGTGTCCCCCCTCGATGAATGTCGCCCACGTCTGCAGGATGGCTAGGGACCGCTCTGGCTGCGACCCCGCGAGTTCCCGTGCAAGTACTCGCAGATGGTCCGCATGATCCAGCAATTCATCAATATGGCCCCAATCCGCCTCACCGTCCTGCCAATAGTCTTCGAGAACCGCCGTGGCGCGATCTCGACACGCGGCGATGGTCTCGATGAGTGTTTTCAACTCTTGTCCAAGTGCCAAGTCCTGTTGCAGGTGCGCGAGCGGCGTCAGGTGCGCGAGGTTTGCGGTAGACCGTAGCTGTGACAGCGCGGCGATCTGCTCCATCCAGCCCTGCAGGCAGGTGATGATCGTGTCAGGTTTCGCGATCTTGTCATCGCCCCAGACGGTGGCGAGATCAAGCGGCAGCAACGATGCCAAAGACTGGTAGGATTGGTTGAACTCCGTCAATCCGTCCCGTAGCGCGAGGAATAACTGACCGATATCGCCCGCGGGGACACACCGGTCACGGTTTTCGCGCAGGAAGGCGGCGAGGCGCGCACGCAACTCGGTGGCTTTTTGCGAATCCGAATTCACCGCGACCGCGATCATCGTGCGCAGAGATCCACACCAGTCAAGGAGACGCTCGACGGCGTCCCAATCCGTCTCATGATCTTTCCAATAGAGCCCCAAGAAGGCCGTGGCTTGCCCCTGGAGATGCGCGAAGTATTGCTCTTCCGCGCGGAGGGCGATGGCAGCATTCAGGTCAGCGCCGATCTCATCAATAGATACCAGGGGGATGACGCGACTGACACGCTTCACGACACGCTTCACCGACCAATGCCCGAATGCCCGCGCGACGACCCAACTGCCGTTGGCTATAGTCAGTTTTTGCTGAAGCTCATCGAGATTTAGTGTTAGTAGCTGCTCGGTGTATCGTGCGAATAAGGTCTTGCGCAGACTCGCTCGTCGCCGGCCATGATCAATCCACTCACGGATGGTAAGGCGCACTGTTTCCCAATCGGCTTCCGTCAGCAGGTTTGTGGGCAATGCCTCCGGCACCTCGACCAGCACGCCGGACAGTGTATCGAGGAAGCGATAGGCGGCCAGCGGCTGTTGATTGACCGTGATCCCCAGGTAGGGCGCAACCTGTTGCGCATCAGTGATCAGGCGTTGGCTACATTGCTGCAGACGCTGCATTGCCGAGAAGACCTCGGTTTCCACCCAACCGATCCAATCGAGCGATGCGCCCCCCGCTTCCGGTGCAGTAGCAGCACGGTGGCCGATGAGTTCGGGGGTGAGCCAGCTTGCCTGCGCACGGGTGATTTTGGCGGTCATGGCCTCAATATCCAGTGACAGCAGCGAGGCCGAGAACCGCTGGAATACATCCACGCGGATCTGATCGCGTCTGCGGCCAGCCTTGACCCAGGTTGCAATGGTGCCACGCAGCCCGGTCCAATCAGGGGTGCGCAGCAGTTCCGGTGTCATCGCTGGGAGGCGTTCTAGCACGATTGATGCCGCCCGGCTGGCAAGAGCGAAGGTCTCCTGCGACCAGTCACCGCTATCCAGGCCAAGCATCGGGGCAGCCGGCAGTGCGGCATCAGCAAGCGCACGACAACACGCGTCAACACGCCGAAGACATGCCAGGATGTCCCGTTCAAGTGTTGGCGTCCATTCGGTGTATTGGGTGGTCGCCCAGACGTTGCGCGTGGGATGGACGATCGCCTCTGCGGCCATGTGCAGGCGCCCAACCGCATCGCGCATCCGATCAAAAGTGAGACGATCGACTTTGCGTGACCCAAGCAGATCAAAATGAATGCGTGTGATGTCGCGCAGCCCGATTAACCGCGTGAACCCCTGGTAGACGCTCATCCCGATGTCGCGTTCTTCATGCAAGGCTGCGACATAGGCATTCAGCTCGCGGCGTGCCGCCGCTAATCGTTGGGCCTCATGGAGCCATTCGGCTGATGAATGCGCCCCACTATAATCGAGTGCCGCGCCAAGCTGTTGGAGCACTTCCAATTTATGGCTCTTGTTCGAGTGCAATTCGAGACAGAAGGGATCAAGACCGCACTCCACCAAACGCTTATGAACAACCTCAAGCGCCGCCCGTTTCTCCGAAACGAAAAGGACGGTTTTTCCTGTTGCCAAGGTATGGGCGATGAGATTGACGATCGTCTGTGATTTTCCCGTTCCTGGCGGACCATGCAGCACGAAACTCTTCCCGAGCGCCGCTGCATAGACGGCAGCCAATTGTGAGGAATCCGAGCTCAAAGGGCAAAATGTCTCGGCTGGATTATGCGTCTCATCTAACCGGTCACGATCCGGGAAGCCGCCGTCATCCGCATACGGCCGATTCGGCGTATTGATGAGATGGGACACGACTTTATTGCGCTGCAGATCGTCCGCGCGCACTTCCAGGTCGCGCCACATCAGGAATTTGGTGAAGGAGAAGTGGCCGATACAGGCGTCCTCGATCACCTCCCAACGGTCAATGGCGACAATGGCCTGCCGAAAGGCATGCAGGATACCCTGGACATCAATGCCCTTCTCATCGGCAGGAATTGGGTCCATATTGGGGATGTGGAGGCCGAAATCTTTCGCCAGCATTTCGAGCAGCGTGACATTCACCATCGGCTCGTCGTCACCTTGCTTAATGCTGAATCCCTCCTGCACCGAATGCCGGTCGATCTCCATGGGGATCATGATAATCGGCGCCCGACGCGGCTGCGCAGACGATTTGGTTTCATACCAGGCGAGGAATCCCAGGGCGAGATAGAGGGTATTCGCGCCGCTCTCTTCCATGACCGTTTTGGCTTCGCGATAGATTTCCAGGAGACGACGGTTGACCTCGCCTTCCGGCACATCGGCATGCAGGCGCTTGGCATGAAATTCATCGCGGAGCTGCTCGGCGTATGCGTCTTCGCCGGTACGCTGGCGATGCACGTCGTCACTGCGATCATCAGCCTCCCACAGTCTCGGGAGCGGGCCGAAGATCTTGAAGCCACTTCCGACCGCGAGTGCATCTTCGAGAGAGCCGAGGTCGGGACAGAGGATCGGCAAGGTCTTTTTCGAGTGGCGAAAATTTATCAACCGGTTACGAAGCGACAGGTCGAGCAGCTTGCGTTTCCAGCCTTCTAAACGCGTTTCAGGGGTTTCGATCACCGCTTGGTCACCCGCTGCCGTTGCGATACCCAGCCCGGGAATGGCAATCGTGGATGGTGCCGCCAGGGGGTCAAAGGTGGCGGCCGGCGCCTGCACCGGCCTGAGGCCCTGGTCAGCGGCACGAATGGGCAATGGTCGGATCTGGCTCTTCCGTGACCGGCAAATATCAATGGCGCAGCGAAATTTTTCCGGGTAGTGCAGATGCCGGGATCCTTCTTTGACCGCCTGGTCAAACGGCACAGGGGTATCGCTGGTCAACAGGGTCGTTTCGAACACGCAGATTTCGCCGACCTCGGTGCGTTTGCGCACGCGGAGCATATCATCCGTGGCGATATCGGGGAAACAATCATCGTCCAGCCAGACCCCGGCAAACGCATGTCCTTCCGTGAAGATGATGAGCGGAGATAAGCCGGCCTGCTCCAAGCACGAGGCCATGAAGACGGCAAGATCGAGGCATGTCCCCAACCGGGTGTCGAGGAGGCGATCGGGAAGGCGCAGCTTCTGTCCGCTGTCTTCAAAACTCGCCGGCGGATTGCAGTACCGAAGCTGGCGTTGCTGGAGCGTGACAAAGATCGCGTCCACCATCGTCGCCACGCGTTGGCGATCATGGGACTGATAACCAGACAGCGAGGAGTCGCCAGTCCATTGCCCCAGGAGTGTCGCGGCATCGGAGAGGATGGCCTCGACAGCCGGATGGTTGGGGGTCACAAATGCCGCGATGATCTCGGGGAGGGATTGCAGGCCGTTCCATTCATCATACGCCAACACCTCGATACGCTGGCTATGGTGCGCCAGGCACTCCCCATCTTTCAGCAATTCAATGTGCAAGGCACCGACGACACGCTCGGTTAAGGTGGCGAGGTAATCGTGGGATAACTGCAGGTCCACGCTGCCGAGGGAATACGTTTCGCCGGCACCGATAGCTGTCAGCGGCAACTCTTTCACGGCGGCGAACGCCGGCTCCGCCGTGATCCGGACGCAGAGATCACGCATGGGATCGGCAGACGCATTGTTGATCCGGAGCATCTTGATGACCGGCACATCATTCTGCTGCATGGCGTAATTGACGGTGCGGTCTGATAACAGTTCGATGTTGAACATAGCGGCGATGGTCAGTTGCTGCTCATCCATTAGGTTGTGTCCTTATGGTCGGTTGATGACTGGCGGAACGCCATCACGGTCGTAGGCGCGTTACGACCGTGTCGTGAACAGTCCAGCTTCCGAGATCGTGGCCCAAGTGAGGAATCTCCGGGGAATGGGGGCGTCGCAGACGGACGGCGAAGAGGTGGGCGATGATGACGGCGGCGTCCTTTCCACAACCATATTCAACTGGATATCGGAAGAGGTTCTTCGCAAACAGTGAGAATCCTGCCGATGAGTAACCTGATTGTAACGAAGGCATGAAGCTGTGGGCGATACGTGACACAGGACAGGCAGATAGCAGCTTCGTACAGCGGATACGCATTTTTCAGCATCCGCATCTCCAAAGGAATGATGAAGGTAAGCAGGAGTAGCAACCGCTCTCTGTTGACGAGATCCACCGTTGTATCACCGCCGACGCGGGTGCAGATCCAGACGATGAAAAAAGCTGACCATTGCCGGCGATGGCGTTCACTCTCCGGCGTCGGGCGCGGCGGGCGCCGCTGAGTACGATGCCTGCACCGCGCTGAAGGCCATTTTCTTCCGCCGCCGGTAGTCAACCAGCCCTTTCAGGTTCAGCTCGTGCCAATAGCCGTTGGGCACTTTGGAGGGATCGCGGTAATCGCTGAAACAGAAAGGGAAGGTGCCGGTGATTTGCGGATACTCCGCCGCCAGCGCGAAGATCGCGCGCAGCAAGTCGGCGTGATAATTCTCGCTCCACAGGTCGCGGCTGGCGGCATAGCTGCCCGGCACGGAATCCGCCCCGAACTCGGTGAGCAGCAGGGCAAGATCCTGTTTCCGCGCCAGCACCGCGTCCAGCATGCGGCGCATCGGCGTCAGGTCAATCGGTTCCGGCTCCACCGGGCCGGACGGGCACGTCCCATCGCTTTCCGCGGGCATCCGGTTCTCCCAAATTTTCTCATACCAGCCCCAGTACGCGTTGATGCCGAGGACATCCACGATATCGGCGATGGGACCGACGAGGCCGTAAAGCGCGGCGTAGGAGAGCAGGCACGTGGCGTCCGCCTCGCGGACGGTGGCGGCCAGCGCGCGGAAGAAGGCTTCCGCCTCCGGGTTGGCGGTGTTGCACTCATTGCCGATGCCGTAGATGGCGACGCAGGGGTGGTTGCGCGCCACGGCGATCATCTCCCGCGCCTGCTGCTGGGCGAGAGCGAGCCAGACGGGGTCCGCAAACCGCGTGCCGGTCTCCGCATCGCCGGGATGGTAGCAATACACCGGCGGTTCAATCCACACCAGCAGTCCCAGCCGGTCGCACGCGTCGTAGAACGCCGCATCCATCGGGTAGTGGCACCGCACGGCGTTGCAGCCGGCTTCCTTCATCAGCCGCAGGTCGGCTTCGAGCTGCTCCGGCGTCATCACCAGACCGGACGTGGGGGAGTCATAGACGTAGCAGACGCCTTTGAGCGCATACGGCCGGCCGTTGAGCGCGAGCCGCCCGTCGCGCAGACCGAGGGACCGGAAGCCGAAATCGCCGGCATAGCGGTCTACGACCTCGCGATCCGCATTCAGCAATTCGACCGCAACAGGCTCCAGGTGCGGCTGCTCCGGCGACCAGGCGGGCGTCTCGCGGACAGGCACGCGCGCCGCCACCGCCCCGTCCGCGCCGATGCACGCCTCCCAGGAGAGACCATCACCCTTGCTGATGCGGATGATGCTCCCCGGATGGGGCGCGCTGACACGTCCAGTGACCGCCAGTACCCACCCGTGCTCGTCGGGCACGGCGGTCAGGGCCACCTCCGCGAGGGACATCCCCACGATGATGTCCAGGCAGACCGCGCGGTGGATGCCGCCATAGTTGAAATAGCCCAGGCACGGTGGCCATTTGATGGTGGTGGCGCGATTATCTACCTGCACGGCCAGGTGATTGACGCCAGGCCGCACCTTCCCGGTGACATCGAGCGCGAAGGCCGTATACCCGCCTTCATGGCTGCCGACATGCTCCCCATTCAGATAGACATGCGCCAGATAATTGACCGCGCCGAAGCGCAGCTCCGCGCGGCTGTCCGCCGGCACGTCGGGCGCGGTGAATTCGCGGGCAAACCAGCACACCCCTTCGAAAATCGCGTAGCGTTCCCCATACAATTGCCACACGCCCGGCACCGGCACCGGCTGCCAGTGGCGGCGGTTGGCGTCGGGCCGATGAAAGCCGCCGTGCCGGGCGTGATACGTCGGATCGAGATCCGCGATGAAATCCCAGGTGCCGGTGAGATCAACAGGTATGCGCATCGTTACCTCTCGACGAACCAGAATTGCATCCCCGGACAGCCCACGAATTGCCAGGGGAGTTGTCCGAGTGGGTGCTCGGGAAGCGCCGTGCCGATGAGCGCCAGCGACAGCAAGCGGAACCAGGTGGGGAACAGCGCCCCCTGTCCGGCCTCACCGCGCAATGCGGGGTGCCCGTATTCGAACGGCGCGTTGCGGATAAACACGAACCCGCCGTCCGGCATCTGGTTCGACAGCACCCAGTCGGCGGCGTCCGACAACGCCATCGCGATGTCCGCCCGGCGATATTCGGTGCGCTGCATCATGCGGCAGAGCGGATCAATGGAGTCCATATCCTCGCACGCGCTGCTCGTGAACGGGTCGTCGGCGTTATGCACGCCCCAGCCGAAGCCGCCCCGCGGGTTTTGCGTGGCCAGCACGGTATCAATGGCTCGCTCCAGATACGGGAGCGGGACACCATCATAGCAAAACAGCGGCCACCAATGGTAGGCCGCCTGCACGGCATGACTGCGCCAGAGGGGATCGTGCACATCCACGTCGCCCCAGACGCCGGTCGTCGCGTTCACGTGATGCGCCGACAGCCACTCCAGCAACGCGGCCACCGCCGCGCCGGCGCGGGCGTCATGGTGAACGTCACGGGCGTATTGCAGCAAGACGCCGACATGCATGATCTCGTTGCCGGTCCACGCGATCCGCTCGCCCCAGTCACGCGACGCCAGCCAGCGGAGCAGCGCATCCGGGTCGCGCCAGGGATCGAGCCAGCGGAACGGCTTCTCCGCCACCCCGCCGAGACAGGCCAGCGCCGTGATGGCGTGGCACGTCAGATGCGGTCGCCCGCACCAGAGGGGATCGCCGGCATACCAGCCCTGATCAAAGATCACCGGGTCGCGATACAGGCCATCGTCATCCTGGTGACTGTTGAGATAGGCGATCCACGCCGTCCTCTCCTGCGCGGAAAAGGCGTCATTCACCAGATGCCGCGCCATCGCGGCATAGCACGAGCTGTAGAGTGTAGGCTGCCGGCAGGACGCGCTATACGTGTAGCGCCCCTCCCCCGCGCCGGGGCAGCGCCGCGCCGCCATGAACGCGCGCAGGCCCTGCAGCATGGTCATACCCTCGCCCCGAGTTGCGTGGACAGTTCCAGAAATCGCCGCACCCGCGCGAGCGGCGTGGCCGGGGTGATGGGGCTGGCAGTGCTGATGATGAACCCGCGCGCGGCGCGACCGGCTTCCACCTGACGCCGAATCTCCGCCTCGACTTCCGCCTCGGTGGCGTCCTGCAGCACGGTGACCGGATCAATGTTGCTGAAGAGCGTCATGCGGTCGCCGATGCGGCGCGCAATCTCGGCGGTGTCGTTGACGAAGCCTTTCATGCTCGCTTCGTACAGCAGGCCGTCGCCGCCCGTCATGGCGATCTGCTCCAGGCGATCCATGACGCCGCCGAAATAGATGAGAATCGCGTGATGTCCCAGGCGGTGAATCTCCTCCACCATCGCGGTGATGTATGGCTGGCAGAAGCGCGCATACAGCGCCGGCGAGATCATATCGCTGGTGGCGGTGGCGTCGTCAATGTAGATGGCATCGCCCCCGGCGGCGGCCAGGCGGCGGATGGTCTCCAGGTTTTGCGCCAGCAGCTTCTCACTTACATACGCCATCAGTTCCGGCTCATCCAGGAGCAGGGGGAAGAGATTCGTCAGGCCGACGTGCCAGTGGCAGGAGTAGAGGGTGCCGATGACCCCGCCGGAGAGGATGAACTCCTCCCGCCCGAAGCGGCGCACGATCGCATCCAGGTAATCGTTGGCGCCCTCGGCGAGCTGGTCGGCCGCGCGCGTGAGGGTGACGCGCGCGTCAACGTCCGCGCGGGTGAAGACGTACCGCGTTTCGTTGGCATGGTAATCGGCGGCGTGCCCGCTCTCCGTCGGCAGGTCGAGCTGCACCCACGCGTCGGTGTGGCGGTCATGGCGATAGGCATGCCCGTCCCGCTCCACGAACTCCTGGCGCTCACGCCAGGCGCGCGGCGGCGCCCCGTGGGGCTGCAGGGTTTCAAAGGGCGCGTTCGCCTGCATCCGCGCGAAGAGGGCGGCATGCGCTTCCGGCTCATCGGCCAGCCACTGCTGGAGCCGCCATGCCGGCAGGCCGGTCAATTCGCTGAAGTGGTCCTGCTGATACAGAAAGTTGTAGAGCGAGGTGACCGGGCAGCGATCAACCGGCTTGCCTTCCAGCGCCCGGCGCATGCGGTCTTTGTTCGTCATCATCTCCTGCCTTTATCCACGCGCGTGCGGTGGACCAGCCGCGTGCGGAGTACAACTCCGCGGCCCCAGTGCCTGTATCCACCTGCGTGCGGTGGACCAGCCAGCGCTCCCGCGGGCGGGCGAGGGCCATTTTCTCGCCCAGATCACTCTCCTACCGGCGCAGCACCAGCACGCGCATATCGAGCGGGTCAACGGTGAAGTGCACCGTATCATCGGCCGTGCCGATCTCGCCGCCGAGCAGCTCCTCCACCCGCGACCATCCGGCAGTCGAGACGCAAGCCGTCACCGGTTCTCCGGTCGGATTGGCGAAGAACCAGGCTTCTTTCTCAGGGAGGACGCGCTTGCGGACGATCAGCCGGCCCGCCTGTTCCGGATGCACGCCGCAGGCGGCGAGCATCGCCCGCACCGCCGCCGGCGCCGCCGGATCGCGGTAGGCGGTGCCGCTATGGCCGACATAGGTGCCGAGCAGCCAGGCGCTGCCCGCGCCGACGGCGCGCCGTACCCCCGCGACATCCGCGCCGGCGAACAGGATCGGCTCGCCGTGCTCCGCCGCGAAGGTTTGCACGTAGACGTGCGCGCGCAACTGATGCCCGGCCAGCGGCCCGGCGCCCTCCAGCACCCGCGCGTCCAGATATTCGCCCCAGGTGCGCTCCGGCGGGGACCAGCGCATGCCGCCATCGGGCTCGCGCACCATCGTGAACGCCTGCTGCCGGGCGCCGAAGAGCGCCGCGAGGGCCGGGGACAGCTCGCCGCGAGTGCAGAAGGCCTGCTCGTTCATGCGGCCCGGCGCCGCCTCACTGATGAGGTGGCCGCCGCGCGCGACATACTCCGCCAACCGCGCTGCCACCGCCTCGGAGAGCGAGAGGGGGAAGGGGAGGATGAGCGCCTGGTAGGATGCCAGGCGATCGGCATCCGCATCTACCTCGACGAAGTCCACCGGGATGTTCATCTCCCACAGCAGGCGGTGCCAGCCGCGCAGACTGTACGGCAAATGCTCGCCCCCCTGTGCCAGGTGGGTGCACAGTTGGTAATTCCACTCGTTCACCAACAGGCCGACGCGGCCGGGCGGCGACGTCGGCCGCGCGAACAGGTCGGCGTGCGCCTGCAGCGCCCGCCCCACGCGCCCCGCCTCCAGCAGCCGCGCGGTGGTCTCGCCATCGCTGTCCAGCAGGCCGAAGCCGTTCTGCTCGGCGGCCATGATCTCCGCGCGCGCGACCCAGAAAGAGATGGCGGTGACGCCCGACGCCACCGCCGTCAGCATCCACCGGCGGATATCCGCCGCCGTGGGCACGCGCCCCTTCTGGAAGCCGGTGCTCACCGGCCCACCCTGAAATTCCGCCGCCCACACGGGCGTGCCCGGACCATTACACGAGCGGATGTAGTCATATTTCAGCGCCACGTTGTCCCACATTTCCGTGAGCAGCGCCTGGTCGCGCTGAAACGGGCGCTGATGCCCGTCATCCCACGCCGAGCCGCATCCCCAGGCGGGGTAGCAGGAGGAGCCGAGGAAATCCTGCGTGCGGGCATACGTCCAGTCCTGCCCCGCGCCGATGACCGGTCCGCCTTTGTGCGCGAACACCGGGCGCCCCAGCGGGTCGGCCGCCCTGATGGCGGCGGCGCGCGCGCGCAACACCGCCGCCACCTGCACGTTATCCATGAAGTACTGCCAGTGAATATCCACCGCCTGCGCCTGGCGCGCGGCGCGACTGGGCTGGATGAGCTCCCAGGCGGCATACCGGGTATTCCAGGCGCGATTCACCGCGTCGAGATCGCCGTAGCGTTCCGCCAGCCAGCGCCGGAAGTGCGCCAGCGTGTGCGGACAGAAACAGACGCCGGCGCCGACGATGCCGTCCGCCCAGTAGCCGATCTCCTGCCAGGTATTCCAGATCACGACATTGTCGAAGCGGCCCAGCGTTTCGACGAGCTTCGTGAGGAAACGGGCCTGATCCGCCAGCGCGCCGGGATGGTCGTAGCACGGCCCAGGTTTGCCGTCCGCCGGCAGCGTGGTCGGCGCTTCATACATCACCGGCGCCCCGTGACGGCCGACCATGCGGCAGTCCGGATATTTCTCGTAGAGCCATCCCGGCGCTTGCTCACAGGTCAGGCCCAGGTAGACGCCCATGTCGAGGGTCGCGGCGCCGGCGATCAACGCCTCGTAGCGGGAGAAGTCGTAGTGCCCCTCGAGCGGCTCATCCACCATCCAGTGCTCTTGCAGCTTGATGAGGTTGAAGCCCTGGGCCTTCAACAGCGCCATGTCGCGCCGCAACTCTCGCATCGGCGGCATGGGCTCGCGGCAGAGGTGCGCGCCGAGGGGAAACACGCGCGCGAACTGTTCACTCTTCATCACCTACCCCTTTTTCCAGCGCATCAGCACCACCGTGCAGGCGCCGCCATCGTCATTGACGTATTCGTAAGCCCCAAAACAGGCCGGCACCAGCGCCGACTGCCATGTGCGAATGGTGTTGTGATAGGCCGGATTGGTTCGCGAGCGGATGGTCACCTGCCTGCCGCCGGTCAGGGTGACGATATGCATGAACGTGCCGAGGGTATCATACTCGGCGCGCGCGTCGAACTGCAGGCGCTCGATCTCGAACGGCATGCGTGGATCGGAGGCGTAGCGCTCCAGCAGATACTCCTTCGTCCAGGTGACGACCGTGGGCCGCGCACGCAGGTGATCGTTCACCCAGGACGCGCGACAGGAGCGATCCACGGCAAAGCCGTGGTCGAGGTGCATCCGGCACGGCGGCCCGGTCATCGTCCTGGCGGCGTCATCCCAGGAGGGGCGGGCGAAGTCGTACATGAAGAACGAATACTCCGTCGCGGCGATGCTCGGGCAGGTATCCATCTCCAGCACCATCTGGTTGCCGCCGTGGCCGTGGGTGGTACCGGGTGGGATCAGGTAGAGATCGCCGACGGCGCTCTCCCAGTTGGCGATGAATGCCTTCCAGTGCGGGATCTCCAGCAGATTTTCCGAGGCGCGACACAGGCGCTCCCACTCCTCCAGGTCGGCGTCATCCGCGAAGCCCAGCCAGGTGTTGGCGCCTTCATAGGCTTCGGCGATGTAGTACGTCTCATACCGCCCCAGCGGCTCGCGGAAGTGTCGCCGCACGTAGTCGGTGCTCGGATGGTTGTGGATCGGCATGCTGCTGCGCTCGGCGGGAGTCGGCCGCGGAAAATAGCCGTCGTCAAGCCAGACATCCATCGGAAAGAGGCCGGGATAGGTCGCGGTCAGATACGGGCCGAGGAAGGCGTCCGCGTACTGCATCAGGTTCATGGTGGGCATGTTCAACATCTGCTCGCGCCCGATATCCACCAGCATGCTCAGCTCCGGCCCCGCCAGCTCGTTCCAGGCGTTGCACGCTAACCCCGGCACGTCAAACAGGTCCTGGTACCGATACGCGCCCCACGGACCGGGTTGGAAGATGGGCACCTCCTTCACGGGATACTGTACCAGCGTGTGCAGGATGCCGTCATAGGCCGCGCGCGGCAACAGTTTCAGCGTGTCGAAGGCGATGCCTTCCACCCAGTAGTCCATGCGCGGCAGCAGGAAGGTTTTCTGCCGGTCGAGCAGATAGTAGTCACAGTAATAATACGCTTTCCACCCGTAGTCGGGTTGCGGCTCATCCCGGCCGAAAGGTATCAGTTGGCCATCCCACATCTCCCGGAGGATGGGCTGGCGCGTCTTGTCGAAGTAGACGCGCGCGTCATACGCGTCGGCCAGTGCCGGCACCGCCGCGCCGGCGCCGTAGACGATGACGGCGTCGGCGCCCCGGGCCTCCATCACCTCCGCCCGCAATGCCGCGACCCGCTCGGCCGCCATCAGGTCGCTGATCTGTCCGTCGGTATTGACCACGCCGAAGCCGGGGTCGTCGGTCTCGGTGAACTGTCGCTGGTAGGCTTCGATGGCCTCGCGCGGCAGGAAGACGTCACGTATCGGCCGGAAGGTGATCGTCACGCCCGCCGCGTCGGCCTGCCGCCGCAGCGCCGCGGTGATCGCCGGCCAGTCAATGCCATACCAGCCGTCGAAGGCGAGGCGCCGCGGGCGCGAGCGGTCCGCCCGGTCAGCGATCAGCCGGAGCAGGGCGGCGATGACGGCATCCGGCCCAATGACCAGCGCATCCCGCCATGCGGCGGGCACGGCGATGACGTTTTCCGCGTAAGCGCGGGATTCGTAGAGCGGCATACTTCCCTCCCCGCGGCCGGGGTTAGCGCGGTCCCCGGCGCAGAAAATCCCGATACCACCAGCCGCTGTCTTTCACGGTGCGCCGCAGCGTCTGGTCGTCAACGTAGATCAATCCGAAGCGCTGCCCCCAGCCCATGTCCCACTCCAGGTTGTCGAGCAGCGACCAGCAGCAATAGCCGCGCACCTTCGCGCCGTCGGCCAACGCGCGGCCCAACTGCGCAATATGCGCCGCCAGGTAATCGCGGCGGTAGGGATCGCGGATGCGGCCGTCGGGATCAACCGTGTCCGCGTGCGCCATGCCGTTTTCCGTGATGAGGATCGCCGGGGCGCCGTAATCGCGATGCACGGTCATGATGATGTCATACAGCCCTTCGGGGTAAATCTCCCACCCCATGGTGGTGTGCGGCGCGCCGCGTTCGGCGGGACCGACCCAGCGCCAGCCGATGCCGCCATCGGGGCGCCGCGTGGGCGCGGCCACCACCCGGCTGTAGTAATTGATGCCCATGAAGTCCGGGCGCGCGGCGATGACCGCCATGTCGCCATCGTGGATGGGCCGCCCCACCGCGGCGTCGCGGATCTCCCGCGGATAGCGCCCGAGGAAGATGGGATCGAGCACGGCCCGGTTGATGGCGGCGTCCGCCTGCCTCGCCGCTTCGGCGGCATCGTCCGGCGAGAATGCGCCCCACCCGTCTCCCGTCCCATCGGCGCACGGCAGCCGCTCACCGGCTTTCCCGATGACGGCGGCTTTGCCCGCGCCGAGCATGGCGTGCGCCGGCCACAGGCAGGTGACCAGCCCCACTTTCAATGCCGGATTCACGGCGCGCATCGCCTGCACGCCGCGGCCGTGCGCCAGCAGCAGGTGGTGCTGTACGGCAGCCAGGTCATGCGGATCGTCCGGCGCGGGCACGAAGCCATCGGCGATACAGACCGGTTCGTTGAGCGTCGCCCACCAGCGCACGCGATCGCCGTAGCGGGCAGCCATGGCGGCCGCATACTCGGCGAACCACCCGGTCATGTCGCGGTTGATCCAGCCGCCCTGCTCGACCAGCGCCTGGGGAATGTCGTAGTGACACAGCGTCACCAGCGGCGTGATGCCGGCCTCGCCGAGCGCATCAATGAGGCGGTCATAAAACGCCAGCCCGGTGTCGTTCCACGCCCCGCGCCCGTCCGGCTGGACCCGCGCCCAGGCGATGCCGAAGCGGTAGGCGTTCAGCCCGAGCTGACGCAGCAGATCCACATCTTCACGCCAGCGGTGGTAATGGTCCACCGCCACGTCGCCGGTGGCGCCGCCGGCGATGCAGGTCGTGTGATGCGCCCGCCAGTCCCAGTTCGACGGCCCTTTGCCGTCTTCGTCCCAGGCGCCCTCGATTTGATACGGCGCTGTCGCCGCGCCCCAGAGAAAATCGTCGGGGAACAGGGTCATGCTGTCGTCTCCCAAACCGTCACCCTCCGGGGCCTGTCCCGCAGTGCAAGCCCACGTGTGCATTTTAGTGCACGTTGTCATTGCTGTCAATCGCCGGGCGAAAGAAATATCGCCGTGACACGCGTGGTCATCATGTCCGTCCCATCCATGTCGTGCGTTATCCAGCACAAAATTGACCGCGCTTGCCCCACCCGTTATACTAGCGGCATCATGACGAGTGAGACCACGCCTGCCACCGCGCCGCCCGCCAACACCCTGGGAAGTCGTGTGAAACGCTTACGCGCGGAACGGGGCTTCTCTTTGCGCCAGCTCGCGGAGCGCGCCGGGGTGACGCCCAGCTACGTGTCCGCCGTCGAGCGCGGAAAACTCTCCCCGACGATCGCGCTGCTGGGCAAGGTGCTGGCGGCGCTGGGGACGGATCTGGCGGCGTTTTTCACCGCCGCGCAGGCGGAAGAGGCGCGCTTCGTCTTTCGCCGGGACGCCATGCAGACCGTTGAGGACGGCGGGCGCCGCTATACCTTCGTCTTCCCGAAACGCCCGGACCTGCGCCTGGAAGTGCTCGAAGAGATGCTCCTGCCCGGCGAAACGCCGGATTACGAGGAGCTGCCGGTTGATCTGGCCGGTTATGTCATGCGCGGCACGCTGCTCCTGGAGATCGAAGGCATCGGCACGGAAGAAGTGCAGGCCGGCGATGCCTTTTACGTGCCTGCCGGCCATCCCGTCCGCGGGCGCTGCCTGCATGAGCTTCCGGTGCAATTGTTGACGATGATGACCCCGCCGCGCTACTGACGGCCGGGCGTCAGCGGGAGCCTCTCCGGCGAGTGCCCGCGCCGGAATCGCCGTCGGAAGGTGGCCATGTCCGTATCGAATCCGGGATATCCGTTGCTGGTGCCGGGAGAGACGTATTGCGGCGCGGGGCGCGCGGCGGCGGTGCTGGGCGCGGTGCTCGGGCGCTTCGGCGCGCGGGTGGCCGTGGCGCGGGGTGGGGGAAGTTATCCGGCGTCGCTGGTGCGGGACGCGGCGCGGGCGGCGGGGGTGACGCTGGTGGAATTGCCGCCGCAATGCCGCGAGCCGGAGGCGGATGACGTGGACGCGGCGGTCGCGCTGGCCCGCGACGCCGGCGTGGACGCCGTGCTGGCGGTTGGCGGCGGGAGCGTGTTGGATGTGGGAAAAGCGGTGGCGGCGCTGGCCGCGCAGGACGGGCCGGCGCCGGTCCGCGAATTCCTGGAAGGCGTGGGGGAAGGGCGGAGGTTGACGCGCGATCCGCTGCCGTTCCTTGCCGTCCCCACCACCGCCGGCACCGGCTCGGAGGCGACGACGAATGCGGTCATCGCGTCGCGGCGCGAGGGGTATAAAAAGAGCCTGCGCGATCCGCGGATGATGGCGAGCGTGGTCATCCTCGATGCCGACCTCACGCGATCGCTGCCGCCGCACCGCACTGCCTGGAGCGGTCTCGACGCGGTCACCCAGCTCATCGAAGCGGTGACGTCGCGCTTCGCCCGGCCAGCCACCGATGCGCTGGCCTGGCACGGGCTGCGCCGGGCGCGCGCGTTGCCGGCGGCTGTTCACGACGGGGCGAATCGGCCCGCGCGCGAAGCGATGCTGCTGGCGGCGCATGACTCCGGGCGGTGCCTGGCGAACGCGGGCCTGGGCGCGGCGCACGGCATCGCGGCGGCGCTGGGCGCCCATGCCGAGATCCCGCACGGCCTCGCCTGCGCGGTGGCGCTGCCGTGGGTGATGGCGGTCAATGCGCCGGCGGTGGGCGCGCGATACGAAGAAGCCGTCGCGGCCTTGACCGGGGAGCGGGTGGACGTCGCCGGGGCGATACGCGCGGTCTGGACGCTGCTCCGGGAGCTGGACATCCCGCGCGTCAGCGCGGTGCCGGCGCTCGCGCCGCTGTTTGCGGAGGCCGCGCTGCCGGGGATCGCCGCGGCGTGCCGCGGCAACAGCCTGCGCGGGAATCCGCGCGCGTTGTCCGCTGATGACCTCATCCGCCTGCTGCGCGCCATGCGCGACGCGGAGCACCCCTTGACGCTGCTGTAACTCTTGTCTCGTCTTCCGGCGCGCGGGACCGGCGCGCGCGGGTATCAGGAGGGTAGCTGTAGCGGGTCGTCACGATGTATGGTGATCTGCGAACCGACCGCTGGTAGGGAACGCCCTCCGTGGCGTTCCGATGCTCCTTGTGTCGAGCCGCCCGCGGTCACCAGCGGGCTCGCGCCCGCATCGGCTCACCCCTGCGGCGACCAGGAACGCCACGGAGGGCGTTCCCTACGATGGACGAGGCAAGGTACATCGTGACGGCCCACTACAGGTAGCTGACAGGGGAGGCGATGACGATGGCGGATGTGGAACGCGAACAGCTCATTGACCCGGTATGCGGGATGCGGATGAATCCGGAGGAAGCGCCCGCGGTGCTGACCTACGGCACGCGCAGCTACTACTTCTGCTCCGACACCCATAAGCAGGAATTCGAGCGCAATCCGGAATTCTACGTTGAAAAGGCGCGGCGGGAGGAAGGTGAGCGCGCCGCGTGAGGCGACGTATCTGTTCACGTTTGTGAGTATGTGTCCTGATCGAAGCCACCTAACCCCCCGACCCCCTTCCCTGAGCGGGAAGGGGGAGTGATGGGGTGCAGCTCCGGTGCTCCCCTCCCCGTTCAGGGGAGGGGCGGGGGGAGAGGTGTGCGCGCGGATGGCACTGCACGCCGAGAAATGTGAACAGATATGAGGCCGCGTCACGGTTGCCGGTGAGGCGGGCGGGGGGTATACTGTACCGCGATGATCTCCCTCACGCCCGCCCTGCAGCCGCTTGCCCGGAAACGGGAACGCGGAGAGCGCCTGTCCCGCGAAGACGGGCTGGCGCTCTTTGCCGCGCCGCTGTTGCAGGTCGGCCTGCTGGCGCACGCCGAAAAGACGCGCCGGCACAGCGCGCGGGTGACGTATATCATCAATCGCCACCTGAACCCCACCAATATCTGCACGCTGCGTTGCCCCCTGTGCGCCTTCTCCCGCGATGCCGGCGACGCGGGCGCCTACTGCCTGTCGGTGGATGACCTGCTCCGCGCCGCGGAGGAGGGAGAGCCGCCGGACGAGTTTCACATCGTCGGCGGGCTGCACCCCGATTTGCCGTTCGATTACGCGCTGGAGCTGCTCTCCAGGCTGCGGGCGCGCTTTCCGGCCGCCGCGCTGAAAGCCTTCACCGCGGTGGAGATAGACCACTGGGCGGCGCGCGGCGGATTGGCGATTGCCGACTGCCTGGAGCGTCTTCAGCGGGCGGGGCTGGACGGGCTCACGGGCGGCGGCGCCGAAATTTTCACCCCCGCCGTCCGCGCCCGCATCTGCCCGAAAAAGATCAGCGGCGAGCGCTGGCTGGCGATTCACGGCGCGGCGCACGGGCTGGGCATGCGCACCACCGCGACCATGCTCTACGGGCATATCGAGACGGTGGAGGACCGCGTGGACCACCTGCTGGCGCTGCGCGCGCAGCAGGACCGCTCCGGCGGCTTCGTCGCGTTCATTCCGCTGGCCTATCACCCGGCGAACACGGCGCTGGGCGGGGACGGCCCCACGGCGCGCGACGATCTGCGGACGCTGGCGGTGGCTCGCCTGCTGCTGGACAACATTCCGCACATCAAGGCGTATTGGGTGATGCTTGGGCTAAAAACCGCGCAGGTTGCGCTGACTTTCGGGGCAAATGATCTAGACGGTACGGTGATGGAGGAGCGCATCTGCCACATGGCGGGGGGCGACTCCCCCCAGGCGCTGTCGGAAGCGGCGCTGCGGCGGATGATCGAGGACGCGGGCGGCGTCCCGGCGCGGCGCGACAGCCGCCATCAGCCGCTCGCGTGAGACGCCCTCCTCTCCGTCCCTTTTCCGTGCGGGAGAGCGGATGCCAGGGAGCAGGAGCGGCGTATGCCCCGTCTGAAGGTGATGACACTCAATCTGTGGGGGTTCCGCGGGCACTGGGAAGCCCGTCGCGAGCGGCTGGTGGCGGTGATGCAGGAGGAGGAGCTGGACGTGCTCCTGCTGCAGGAGGTGGCGGACCGCGGCTGGCGGCTGAACCAGGCGGTGGAGCTGGCGTCGTTCACCGGGTACGCCATGCTCTACCTCCCCGCGCAGCTCTTCTTCCCCTGGCCGACGGTGGCAACCGGGCTGGCGGTGCTCTCCCGCTTCCCGCTGGCGAATCCCGGGAGCGAAGAATTGGCGCCCGCGCGCGGGATTTTCCCCATCGGCGCGCAGGAGCGGCGGATCGCGCAGCGGGTGGAGCTGGCGCTCGATCAGATGTCGGTGGTGATCTACAACGCGCATTTCCCGCTCGATGCGGAAGCGCGGGTGCTGGCGGCGCGGCGGTTATGGGCGCGCGTCGCGGCGGAAGAGGCGGTCTTGACCGTGGTGGGCGGCGATTTCAACGCCCAGCCTGACGAAGCGCCCATCCGTTTCCTGCAGGGGCAGATTCCGCTGGACTCCCGGCGCGGCGCGCTGGTGGACGCCTGGACGACGGCGGGCATCGGCGACGCGGAGACGTACCCGACCGTTGCGCCGCGCGCGCGGATAGACTATATCTTCTACCAGGCGGAGCCGAACATCATCGTGCAGGAGACGAAGGTCATCGGCCGCACCCCGCATGCGCTCTCCGACCACGCCGGCGTCGTCGCCACCTTCGCCATCTCCCCCTCGCGCGCGCCGGAGCTGCCGGAGGAAGTGGAGCCGGTGGCGACGCTGGAGCCGGTGTAATTACCCCCCGCCGCCCTGCACCCCCGCCAGCAGGTTATGCGGCAAGGCGTTCTGGTCGAACTGCACCCGGACCGGTTCCGCGTGCCAGATGTCGCGGGCGTATTCCAGGATGGTGCGGTCGCTGGAGAATTTGCCGCAGCGGGCGACGTTGAGGATGGACAGGCGCGTCCAGGCGTCGCGGTCGCGATACATGTCCACGGCGCGATCATGGCACGCGCGATACAGGTCGAAATCGGCCATCAGGAAGAAGGGGTCGTGGAAGACCAGCGCGTCGTAGAGCGGGCGGAACAGGCCCGGTTCGCCGGGGCTGAAAAAATCAATGTCGAGCAGATGCAGCACCGCCTGCAGCTCCGGGGAGCGCGCGATGTACTCACCCGGACGATACCCTTGCTGCCGCAGCTCGGCGATCTCCTCGGCGGTGTGGCCGAAGATGAAGATATGCTCCGCGCCCACTTCGTCGCGAATTTCGATATTGGCGCCGTCCAGCGTGCCGATGGTCAGCGCGCCGTTGAGGGCGAATTTCATGTTGCCGGTGCCGGAGGCCTCCATGCCGGCGGTGGAGATCTGCTCGGAGAGATCGGCGGCGGGGATGAGCTGCTCGGCGAGGGAGACGCGGTAATTGGGCAGGAAGGCGACGCGCAGGGAGCCGTTCACCTCCGGATCGCGGTTCACCATCTCGGCGATGCGGGTGATGAGGTGAATCGTCAGCTTCGCCATATAGTAGCCGGGCGCCGCTTTGCCGCCGATGAGACAGGTGCACGGCACCGGTCCGGTATGCGGGTGCTCTTTGATGCGCAGGTAATCGGCGATGATCCGCAGCGCGAAGAGGAGCTGCCGCTTATACTCGTGCATCCGCTTCACCTGCACGTCGAAGAGGGAATCCGGGGAGACGCTGACGCCGGCGTCGCGGGTGATCAACTCGGCCATGCCGGCTTTGTTGCCGCGCTTGATCGTCCGCCACTCGTCGCGGAAGCCGGCATCCTCGGCAAACGGTTCCAGGCCGCGCAGCTGACTCAAGTCCGTGACCCATCCGCTGCCGATGGCCTCGGTGATGAGGCCGGCGAGGCGGGGGTTGGATTTCAGCAGCCAGCGGCGCGGGGTGATGCCGTTCGTCTTGTTGGTGAACTTGCCGGGGAAAAAGTCGGCGAAGTCGCGGAAAAGCGTCTCCTGCATCAGCCGGCTGTGCAGCTCGGCGACGCCGTTGACGTGATGGCTGCCCACCACGGCTAGGTAGGCCATGCGCACGCGCTTCACGCCGTCTTCGGCGATGATGGACATGCGCGCCAGCCGGTCCACGTCACCGGGATAGCGCCGGGCGACGTCCATCAGGAAGAAGTGGTTGATGAGGTAGATGATCTCCATGTGCCGCGGCAGCAGGCTTTCCAGCAGCGCCACCGACCACTCCTCCAGCGCTTCGGGCATGAGCGTGTGATTGGTGTAGGCGAAGGTGCGGGTACAGAGATCCCAGGCGGTCTCCCAGGACAATCCTTCCACGTCCACCAGCAGGCGCAGGAATTCGGGGATCGCCAGCGCCTGGTGGGTGTCGTTGAGCTGAATGGCGATGGCGTCCGGCAGCAGCGCCCAGTGGCCGTCGTGGTCGTGCTTGAAGCGGCGGAGGATATCCTGCAGCGAGGCGGAGACGAGGAAGTATTCCTGTTTCAGCCGCAGCTCTTTGCCCAGCAGCGAGGAGTCGTTGGGGTAGAGCACCTTGGAAATGTTTTCGCTGAGCACCTGCTTTTCGCAGGCGGCGATGTAATCCCCACTGCTGAAGACATCGAAATCAAATTCCTCGGCGGCCTGCGCGGTCCACAGGCGGAGGGTGTTGACCGTCTCGGTACCATAGCCGGGAATCGGCGTGTCATACGCCATGGCGGTGACGTCGCCGGCGGGCATCCAGGCGGTGCGCTCCGCGCCGGTTATCCCCGGTGGCCGTTCGGTATGTCCGCCGAAGTGCACGGTGAAGGTGTGCGTGGGGCGGGCGATTTCCCAGGGGTTCGGCAGCGCCAGCCAGTGGTCGGGCCTCTCCACCTGCCGGCCGTTGACGATTTTTTGGTGGAACAGCCCGTAGTTGTAGCGGATGCCGTAGCCGTGCGCGGGCAAGCCCATGGTGGCCATGGAGTCGAGGAAGCAGGCGGCCAGGCGGCCCAGGCCGCCATTGCCCAGTCCGGCGTCCGCCTCGCATTCCTCGATATCATCGAGGAGGATGCCCAGGCCGGCCAGCGCGTCGCGACAGGTGTCATATAATCCCAGGTTGATGAGGTTATTGGTCAGCGACCGCCCCATCAGGTATTCCATGGAGAGATAGTAGACGCGCTTGGGCTTGCTGGTGAAGTACGCCTGCTTGGTCAGAATCCACCGCTCGATGAGGTAATCGGAGATAGCGTAGGCCGTGCTCGCATATATGTCGTAGCGGTCGGCGGCGTGCAGGTCGCGCGCGAGACGATACTCAAGGTTGCGGAGGATGCCGACCTGGACGGACTCGGCATCGCTGCCCTGATACTGGATGCGCCAGGAATCGGATATCCGGTGATCTGACATGAGAATGACCTCGATAAATGCGGCGTTTCAGGCTACCTCATGGTATGACGAAAGGCGTCTCCCGTCAATGGAGAGGGCCCGTGCACCCGGGGCCCGCGATAGAAAGATGTGGCCGACACTGCTCGCTGACATGAGGGGATGCGTGGCGGGGGGATGGCGGATTTTGCGTTCCCCGCACGCCTCGGCTATACTTGAGGGGTGAGAATCGGCAGTGTCCCATATTTGAACGCGCGTCCGCTGGTGGATGGGCTGGCGCGCCATCCCCCGGCGGGGTATGCCCTCACCTATGCCACGCCCGCCGTGCTCATCGCGCGCTTGCTGGCGGGGGAGCTGGATATCGCGATGGCGTCCAGCTTCGCCGCGCTGGCGCACCCTGAATTGACGCTGCTGCGCGAGATGGGCGTGACGAATATCGGGCCGGCGTGGAGCGTGCGCCTGTTCAGCCGGGTGCCGCCGGCGGAGATTCGCACGCTCGCGCTGGACACCGGCTCGCGATCCTCGGTGGCGATGGCGCGCATCATCCTGGCGGAGCGGTATGGCGCCCAGCCGGCCTGTCGGCCCGCCGCGCCCGAACTGGCCGCGATGCTGGCCGTCGCCGATGCCGCCGTGCTCATCGGCGATATCGGGTTGACGGTCGCCGCCGACGAGATGCTCGTCCTCGACCTGGGGGCGGAATGGCACACGCTGACCGGCCTGCCGTTCTTTTTCGCCGGCTGGATGGCGCGGGACGCCGCCGTCCTGGCGGAAGCGGCGCCGGTGTTGCGCGCGTCGCTGGCGGCGGGGTTGGCGCGGCTGGAGGCGATTGCCGCCGCGGAAGCCGTGCGGCTGGGCATCCCCGCCGCGCGCTGCTACGCCTATCTCCATGACGTGATGCGCTACCACGCGGGCGAAGCGGAATGGGCGGGATTGGCGGCGTTTCGCGACCGCGCGGTGCGCTGGGGGCTGCTGCCATGACTGACGCGCTCTCCCGCGCAGCCGACGGCATGCGCCTGACACCTGACGAGGGGCTGGCGCTCTTTGCCGCGCCGCTGCTGGAGCTGGGGCTGGCGGCGGATGCGCGCTGCCGCGCGCTGCATCCCGGCGAGACGCGGACGTATGTCATCGGCCGCAACATCAACTATACGAATATCTGCACCGCCTGCTGTACGTTCTGCGCCTTTTATCGCGGAGCGAAAAGCCGCGAGGGGTATCTCCTCTCGATTGATGACATCCTCGGAAAAGTGGCGGAGATGGCCGCGGTCGGCGGCACGGAGATGCTGCTGCAGGGCGGGCTGCATCCCGCGCTGCCGCTGTCGTGGTTCGCGGAGGTGTTCCGTGCGATCGCCGAGGCGTATCCCCGGGTGCAGGTGCATGCGCTCTCCCCGCCGGAAATCCTCCGGCTGGCGGAACGAGAAGCGATGTCCATCCCGGCGGTGCTGGCGCGGCTGCGCGCGGCGGGGCTGGCCTCTATCCCCGGCGGGGGGGCGGAAATTTTGGTGGACCGCGTGCGGGCGCGCATCAGCCCGCGCAAATATTCCGCCGACCAGTGGCTGGGCGTGATGCGTGAGGCGCACCGCCAGGGCCTGCCGACGACGGCGACGATGATGTACGGGCACGTGGAGACGCTGGCCGAGCGCATCGCGCACCTGGAGCGCCTGCGCGCGCTGCAGGAGGAGACGGGCGGCTTCGTCGGCTTCATCCCCTGGCCGTTTCAGCCGGGCGCGACGCCGCTGGCGCGGGATGGCGACCGCGGCGGCGACGGGGGCGGCGCGGGCTTCCTGCGCATGCTGGCCATCAGCCGGCTGTATCTCGATAACATCCCGCACCTGCAGTCCTCGTGGGTGACGCAGGGGATGAAGATCGGGCAGTTAGGGCTGTGCTTCGGCGCGGACGACCTGGGCAGCACGATGATGGAAGAGCAGGTGGTGAGCGCCGCCGGCACGACCTACCGCACCAATGCCGACACGCTGCGCCGGCTGATTGACGACCTGGGCTTCCGCCCGGCGCAGCGGACGACGACCTACCGGCTTGTCGGGTCGGCGTGACGCGGCCGTCGTTTATGACAGACGCGCGGGCGGGTAGGGTATACCGAGGGTAGCAGCATGGTGTATGAACAGCAGCGGCCGCGACGGCGGCGTCGGTGGTGGGTGATCGGGGGGCTTCTCCTCCTGTTCGTCTTCCTGCTGCCGACGTTGGCCACCGCGATGACGGAGTGGCTCTGGTACCAGGAGCTGGGACGGGCCGACATTTACTGGACGTTCTTCTGGGGGCCGTGGGCGCTGAACGCGGGCGCGGCGCTGGTCATCTTCGTGCTGCTCGTCACCAACCTGGTGATTGCCTTCCGCTTCACCGCCGGCGAGGGGTGGTTCGATTTCAGCCGGCGCATCGGCGATTACCTCTCGATGGGGCTGCCCACGCGGCAGTTGCGCCGCATCATGCTCTGGATCGGCGTGGGGGTCTCCGCCGGCATCGCGCTGCTGATGGGGCGTGTGGTCGCGAATTCATGGATGCGCGTCCTGCTGTTCGGCTACGGCGGCGCGGTGGGGCAAGCGGACCCGATTTTCCAGCAGGACCTGAGCTTTTACCTCTTCCGCCTGCCGGTCTGGACGCAGGTGAACGGATTGCTGTTTTCCGCGCTGCTCATCGCGCTGGCGCTCGTCGGCGTCGTCTACCTGTTCATCCGTCCGCTGCAAACCCGGCAGGGCGAGCGCTTCTTTTCCATGCCGGCGCTGGCGCACCTGTCTATTCTGCTGGCGCTGGCGCTGCTCGCGAAAGCCGTCGGCTATTTCCTCGGCCGGTATGAGATGCTCGCGCAGCGCTCCGCGGATTTCGTGGGCCCGAACTTCACCGACATGTACGCGCGCATCCCCGGTCTGACGATCATGGGCGTGCTGGCGTTGGGGGCGGCGGCGCTGGTGCTGGCGAATATTCGGCTGCAGCGCGTGCGATTCCTCGCCATCGCCATCGGCGGCCTGCTGGTGGCCTCCGTGGCCATTCTCGGCATCTACCCCGGCCTGGTGCAGCAGTTCAAAGTGGTGCCGAATGAGCTCGATCTCGAACGGCCCTTCATCACCCACCATGTCGCCTTCACCCGGGAAGCCTACGGGCTGGACCGCGTCACGACCCGGCAGTTCACGCCGGTCCAGCGCGTCACGGCGGACGCGCTGAATGCCTCGCCCACCACCGAGGCGAATATCCGTCTCTGGGACCATCGCCCGCTGCACGATGTGTATAAGCAGCGCCAGGAGCTGCGCGCCTACTACAGTCTCTACGATGTGGACGTGGACCGCTACCAGCTCGATGGGCAGATGCGGCAGGTGATGGTCGCCGCTCGAGAGCTGGACATCACGAACTTGCCGGAGCAGACGTGGGTGAACCGCCATATCCTCTACACGCATGGCTACGGGCTGGTGATGTCGCCGGTGAACGCCTTCGACCCGAACAAGGGCGAGCCGATCTTCTTCGTGCGGGACATTCCGCCGCATGCCACGCACGATGCGGTGAAGATCACGCGGCCGGGCATCTACTTCGGCGAGTTGACGAATGATTACATCCTCACCGGCACCTCGCGGGCGGAGCTCGATTACCCGCGCGACACCTCGGCCGCGTCTACCGGCAACGCGCTGACGACCTATAGCGGCAAGGCGGGCATCTCCCTGCGGTCGCCATTCCTGCGCCTGCTGATGGCCTACAAGTTCAACGCGATTAACCTGCTCATCTCCGACTATATCAAGCCGCAGTCGCGCATGCTCTTCCGGCGGAACATCGTCGAGCGCGCGCAGGCGGTGGCGCCCTTCCTGAGTTACGATAGCGACCCGTACCTGGTCGTGGGCACCGACGGGCATTTGTACTGGATGCTCGATGGCTACACGCGCAGCACGCGCTACCCCTACTCGACCTATTCGACGTTGCTGGTTGCCGGCGATCAGCAGGTGACGCAGAATTACCTGCGCAATCCGGTGAAGCTGGTCATTGACGCGTATGACGGCACGGTGGACCTGTACCTGACGGACGGGAAAGATCCCTTCATCGCCGCCTGGCAGCGCCTCTTCCCGACGCTGTTCAAGCCGCTGGATGCGATGCCGGCGGGGCTGCGCGAGCACGTGCGCGTGCCGGAAGGGCAGTTCAATACCATTTCCACCGTGTATCAGCGCTACCACATGACCGATCCGACGGTGTTTTATCAACAGGAAGATCGCTGGGCGATCCCGTCGGAAACCGTGGCGACGCGGAGTGGGCATGGCGCGTCGGTCCCGATGGAAGCCTACTACATTGTCATGAGCCTGCCCGGCAACAGCGAGCCGGAATACTTGCTCATTCGCCCGTACACGCCCGAGGGCGAGAAGAAGCGCAACATGATCGCCTGGCTGAGCGCGCGCAATGACCCCGAACGCCTGGGCGAGCTGCTCGTGTACAACTTCCCGAAACAAAGCCTGGTGAACGGGCCGGAGCAGATTCAGGCGAGCATCAATCAGAACCCGGAAATCAGCGAGGCGTTTACGCTGTGGGGATCGGCGGGCTCGCGCGTGTGGAAGGGGAACTTGATGGTGATCCCCATCGCCGACTCCGTGCTCTACGTGCAGCCGATCTTCCTGCAGGCGGAGCAGACGCAGATCCCGGAGCTGCAGCGCGTGATTGTCGCCGACCAGGATCGGGTGATCATGAAGCGGACGCTGGAGGAGGCGCTGTCCGCGCTGACCGGGCGCAAAGGCGGCCGGCCGGTGATCGCGCGGCCGCCGCGCTCCGGCGAGACGGCGACGGTGCCGGCCGTGACGACGATCACGCCCGCCACCCCCGAGCAGTATGAGCTGGCGCAGGAAGCGCGCGAGCATTTCCGGCGCGCGCACGAGGCCATGAAGCGCGGCGACTGGGAAGCGTATGGCCGGGAAATCAGCGAGGTCGGCCGATTGCTGGACGAGCTGGCGCCATAGGCGCCGTGACGCCCGGGGCGATTGTCGGACTGCCCGTCCATGTGGCGCCTCCCGCCTCCGGTACAATGGGTGGGGGTGAAACATGGGCTCCTTCTATAGCAATATCCACCTGCGCACGGCGGATCGCGCGACGCTGGAACGCGCCTGGGACCAATACTGGGCACAGCACGGCGCGATGTCCTGGGCGATGGTGTCACCGCCATACGCGGGGTGGATCAGCGTCTTCGATTGGCAGTGCGACCAGATGCAGACGGAGACGCTGCGCGCCTTGAGCGCCTTCCTGTCGGAACGGGCGAGCTGCGCGGCCCTGGCGTTCCAGGTGCAGGACAGCGAGCTCGCGGAGTACTGGCTCGCTGATCGCGGGAAAGAAGTGGACCACTTCACCTCGAACATGGCCTATGTCCCCACCTTCGCGCCCCACACACCGACGCTTGACGAAGACGGGGTCTTTGATGGCTTCGGGCCGGATATCACGGAGGCCCGCCCGGGCGAGGCCGATCTGACGGACGGCGGCAACACCGGTCTGCTGCTGGCGCTCACCGGCGCCCGCGTGCCGGATATAGAGCTGGACGCCATCCTGCGCTCGCCGGCGGCGATCGCCGACGATATCCTCACCGCGCTCGCCTCGGCTCTCGGCATCAACGATACCTGGGCGGCGGTGGGCTATCATTACCTGGTCACGGAAGGCGACACGATCCCCGGCATCGGGGAATTCCACCATTTGCCGGTGGGCGCGCCGCCCAACCGCCACGGCGTGCCTGATGACTGAATACGGCGGGGTGCACGCAAAAACTGTGAGACAGCACTGATGCTTCCCCCTGCGGCGCTCACCTCTCCCCCCCGCCCCCTCCCCTACATGGGGAGGGGGCGGGGGGGAGAGGTGAGCGCCGGTCGAAAGGAAGCTCACAAGCTTTGCGTGCACCCATACGGCGCGGGCGAAAGGGAATGCCGCGCCCGATGACGAAGATATTGCCGGCGCGGAGCCGTCGCGGACGGGGCGCCGATACCGCCATGTCACCTGAAGCCTGGCGGCGCATGCTGCCGCTCTATCTGCTCTTCGTGCTGGCGTTCCCGCTGGGAATGGCCTGGGTGGAGGCGCGGCCCATCACCGGGCCGTCGCTCTGTGGTTTTCGCCAGCTCACCGGCCTCGACTGCCCGAGCTGCGGCTTGACGCGGGCGTTCCGCGCCATGGGCCGGTTGCAGGTTCGCGAAGCATTCGGTTATAATCCCCTCGGACCGGCGGTGTTTCTGGTCGCGGTCGGCGCCTGGCTCTCTGCCGTGGCGATGCTGCTCGCCCGAGGCCGCCTGCCGATACCCGCCTGGTGGAGGCGCTGGCAGCCCCGGCTGTTCTGGATGGCCGTCATCATCTACCTGGCGGTGGGCATCGGCCGGATGGTCTACGAGATCGGCCATCCCGAGGCTCGCCCCCCCGCCGGGCACGCCCTATTGGAGGCGACCCCGGCATGGGTGCCGCGGAGGAAGTAATTGCGCATGACAGCTTCGCGCGTTGCCGGCATTTTTCCCGGCCAGGGTTCACAGACCGTGGGTATGGGCGCCGCATTGGTCGAAGGGGAGGCGCTCGCCCGCGAGACGTTCGCCGAAGCCGACGCGGCGCTGGGGTTCAGCATCTCGCAACTCTGCTTCGCCGGGCCCGCGGAGGCGTTGACGCGCACGTCCAACGCGCAGCCCGCGCTGGTGACGGTCAGCACCGCCTGCTGGCGGGTGCTGCGCGCGCGCGGCTTCACCTGCGCGGTCGTCGCCGGGCACAGCCTGGGCGAGTTCTCCGCGCTGGTCGCCGCCGGCGCGCTCGAGTTCGCGGACGCGCTGCGTCTCGTGCGGACGCGCGGCGAGCTGATGGAAGCCGCCGCCGACGCGCGGCCGGGGGGCATGGCCGCGGTGATCGGCCTCGCGGCCGATGTGGTCGAGGCGCTGTGCGCCGAGATCGCCGCCGAACACGGGACGCTGACGCCGGCGAACTACAACTCCCCCGGGCAGATCGTGGTCTCTGGCGAGCGCGACGCCATCGCCGCGCTGCGCGCCGTGGGCAAATCGCGGGGCGCGCGGGTGCTGCCGCTGCCGGTGAGCGGCGCGTTCCACTCGCCGCTGATGGCGCCCGCCGCGGCGGCGTTCGCCGCCGTGCTGGCACAGACGCCCATCGCCGCGCCGGCGGTGCCGGTGGTGCAGAACGTCACCGCCGCGCCGGCGACGGAGCCGGACGCCATCCGTGACGCGCTGGCGCGACAAATTACCGGCTCGGTGCGCTGGATGCAGAGTTTGTGCGCCATGCGAGACATGGGCGCGACCCGTTTTGTCGAAATTGGCCCTGGTACCGTGCTGACCGGACTGGTGCAGCGCACGCTGCCCGACGCGGAAGCGGTGCAGGTCACCGCGTTGCTGGCGGAATAGTTCCGCTGCTCGTATCTGAAGGAGGATACCGCATGTATCGTCGTTACCCCATTGCGCCGATTGTCGCCTGGATTCTGCGTGTGCTGGCGATTCTGCTGCTGGCGTCGTTCGTCTACACCTTCACCGCGCAGCTCGTCGAAATCACGAAAAACTGGGCGCTCATCCGCACGCAGCCGGGCTTCGCCAACCAGTTCGTCGCCTTCATCACAGACCTGGTGGTGAAAGGCCTGGTGCCGGCGATCGTGCTGTGGGCCGCGGGGGATATCCTCCTCGCGATCCGCGACATCGAATACAACACCCGCGTGAACGGCGCCGCGTCGCCGAGCGCCGCGCCGGCGGCAGTTCCGGCGCAGCCGGCGGCAGAAACCGGCACCGACGTCCAGGCGGAAGAATAACGGCCCGGACACCGCAGCAGCGCCCGCGACCCGGCCAGCAATGACCGGGTTATCCGGGTTTCCCCCATCGTTCTTGGCACAGGAGAAGTACCATGTCAGTCGCCATTGATCTCACCGGACAGGTCGCCCTCGTCACCGGCAGTCGCCGCGGGCTGGGCAAATCCATCGCCCTCCGCCTGGCGCAGGCCGGGGCGGACATCGTCATCAACGATATCGAGCCGGGCCGCGAGGAAGCGGAAGCCACCGCCGCCGAAATTCGCGACAGCTACGGCGTGCGCGCCATCGCCCTCTGCGGCGACGTATCGAAATCCGACGAAGCCGCCGCGCTCATCGAGCGGGCGTGGGCGGAGATGGGCAAAATTGACATCCTCGTCAACAACGCCGGCGTCACCCGCGACAACCTCCTCATCCGCATGGCGGACGACGAGTGGCAGATGGTCATCAACATCAACCTGTCCGGCGCCTTCTATTGCACCCGCGCGGCCGCGAAGCGGATGATGAAGGCGCGCTACGGCCGCATCATCAACATCGCCTCGGTGAGCGGGCTGATGGGCATCCCCGGACAGGCCAATTACTCCGCGTCGAAAGCCGGCCTCATCGGCCTGACGAAGGCGAACGCGAAGGAGCTGGCCACGCGCAACATCACCGTCAACGCCATTGCCCCCGGCTTCATCGTCAGCGCGATGACGGACAAACTCTCCGATGAGCGCCGCGCCGACTATCTGAAGATGATCCCCGCCGAACGTTTCGGCACCTCGGACGAGGTCGCCGACGCCGTGCTGTTTTACGCCAGCCCGCTGGCGGCCTATACCACCGGGCACGTGCTGAATGTGGACGGCGGGCTGGTGATGTAGGAGATAGGGATTCGGGGTTAGGGGTAGCGCGGGTCGTCACGATCTACCGTGCCGCGTCCATCGTCGGGAACGCCCGCCGCGGCGTTCCGGTTCCCGTATCTCCACCCGGTGTGCCAACGTGCGCTCCGGAACGCCGCGGCGGGCGTTCCCGACCAGCGGTCGGTTCGCAGAGCAAGCTACAGCGACAACCCATTACACCTAACCCCTAATCCCCAATCCCCAACCCCTAATAGGGGGGCGGTTCGAGAAGCCGCCCCATGTTTATTCTGGGCGTGGGCGGAATTCCAACTTGCCGATGGCATCTTTCACCGCGCCGCCGGGGTACCAAATAGCCGTCGGCACCTCGACAACGCGATAGAAACCGGTGAGAGGCGTGTGCCATTCCGCGCGGGTGGTGACGATGCCTTTGTGAAAATATGGCGCAATATTGATGAAGGCCCTTTGATACTCTGCCGGCAGCGCTGTCCAACAGGGGGTTTCCCGCAGCCATCCGGCCGGATATACCCGCGTATTTGCGCGAAATGGATCCTGGTCATGCAGGCGGTGCCGCAGCGTATGCACCCGGCCGCGTGTGACCATCACCGCCGTGTGCGGCGTCAGGGTGTAGGTCACTGGCGGATGGATCCCGGCATACACATTACGGATTTGCTGTCTGATCTCCACACGGTATGCATAACCGAGAAACCAACCGAGCACCAGGAAGACCGACACAACACCCCACTTGACGCGCTGCGCATCAGGATTGCTGCCGCACAGCACGGCTGAACACAGGGAGACAAGAAGGATCGGCTGCCAGGGGAGCGGGTGCTCATTCCAAAAAGCGACTTCCCATGTGCTCCAGGACATCTCTCGCGCGGGCATCGTCGGCAAGAAATAGGCGAAAAGGATGAAGGCAACGAGCAGACCGCCCGCGGCACCCTCGATGATCGCTCGCGATGGTCGCGGCGGGCGGGCACGGTATCGCCCGGTGATAGCCAGCGTGGCGGCGATGATGCTCATGTCAATGGCGCCGATAAGATGCGGAAACCAGGCTGTCCACATGACGATCCTCCCGCATATACGTCATCCGAACCGGCGAAAACATTACGGCTGCGCTGTCTCTGTGCCGTCTTCGCTATCGCGAAGATGGCCCCACGCCCGCATCCGCTCCTGAATCCGCTTCTCGTAGCCCTGGTCGGACGGTTCGTAGTAGGGCTGGCTTTTCGTGCCGTCGGGCAGGTACGCCTGCGCGACGTGGTGGCCGGGGTGGTCGTGAGGATATTGGTAGCCCGTGCCGTGGCCGAGCTGTTTGGCGCCGCGGTAGCTGGTGTCGCGCAGGTGGAGGGGGACGGGGGCGAGTTTACCCCGGCGCACGTCATCCTGGGCGCGATCAATGGCCGTGACGACGGCGTTACTCTTCGGCGCGGTGGCGACGTAGATGACCGCCTGGGCGAGGTTGATGCGCGCTTCGGGGAAGCCGACGAACTCCACCGCGTGGGCGGCGGCCACCGCCACCTGCAGCGCCATCGGGTCGGCCATGCCGACGTCTTCCGACGCGTGCACCACCACGCGGCGGGCGATGAAGCGCGCGTCTTCGCCGGCTTCGATCATGCGCGCCATCCAGTAGAGCGCGGCGTCCGGGTCGCTGCCGCGCAGGGATTTGATGAAGGCGGAGATGATGTCGTAGTGCTGGTCGCCATCCTTGTCATAGCGCATGGCGCGCCGCTGCACCGCCTGCTCGGCGATCTCCAGCGTGATGGCCCCTTTCTTCGGGGTCAGCTTCGCCGCCTCTTCCAGCGCGTTCAGCGCCTTGCGGGCGTCGCCGTCGCAGAAGGTGATGATATGCGCCCGCGCCTCCTCGGTGAGGGTGAGCTGGTAATGCGCCAGCCCGCGCTCCTCATCGGCGAGCGTCCGGGCGAGGATGGCCGCGATCCCCTCGGGCGTCAACTGCTGCAGCGTGACGAGCCGCGAGCGCGAGAGCAGCGGGGCGTTGATCTCGAAATACGGGTTCTCCGTGGTCGCGCCGATGAGGATGATGGTGCCGTCCTCCACCACCGGGAGGAAGGCGTCCTGCTGCGCCTTGTTGAAGCGGTGGATTTCGTCCACGAAGAGGATGGTGCGCGTGCCGTAGAACTTGCGCCGGTCGCGCGCCTCTTTGATGATCTTGCGCAGCTCGGGCACGCCGGAGGTGACGGCGCTGAACGGCTCAAAGTGGGCGTCGGTATGGTTGGCGATGAGCGAGGCGAGGGTGGTTTTTCCGCAGCCGGGCGGCCCCCAGAGGATCACCGACGTCAGCTCGTCCGCCTCGATGGCCCGGCGCAGCGGTTTTCCCGGCCCCAGCGCCTCCTCCTGCCCGACGAACTCATCCAGCGTGCGCGGGCGCATGCGCGCCGCCAGCGGCGCGCGGGCCGCCGGCTGCCCGGAGGCGGGCAGGGTGGTGTCGAAGAGGTCCATACCGCTCTTTTACCCTCTGGACAGCAGCAGAATCATCAGGATGATGACGAGGATGCCCAGCGCCGGGATGCCGATCATCACCCAGGCGCGCAGGGAGAGGATGGCCAGCTCGGCGTGGCGCAGGCGCTCGCGGAGGTGGTGCTGTTCGGTGGCCAGCGCCGCGAAGCGCGCCTCGCTTTCCTGCCGCAGCGCGTGCAGCTCCCGCGGCGACGCCTCATCGTCCGGCGGCGCCTGCTTGCCTCCCACCGCGCGGGTGACTTCCAGCACCAGCGGCGCGAATTGCAGCGCGTTGAGCAGCGTTCCCCAGAGTCCCATTGTCAGATCCTCCGCTTTCTCAGTATACCAGACAGACCGTGTGTTATGCGCCGGCTTTTTTCAGGCGGGCGGCGAAGAAGCCGTCGGTGCCGTGGCGCTGGGGGAGCAGGCGCACGTAGCCGGCGGGATCGCGGGCGTCCGCCGGGAGGGTTTGGTGCGTGAGGCCCTCCACGTCCAGCGACCACGCGGGATGGTCGGCGAGGAACGGCGCCACCACCGCCTCATTCTCCTCCGGCTCCAGCGAGCAGGTGCAGTAGAGCAGCAGGCCGCCGGGTTTCGCGGCGCGGGCGGCGGCCTCCAGCAGCTCGCGCTGCAGTATCGCCATCTCGGCAAGCTGCGCGGGCGCCTTGCGCCAGCGGGCGTCCGCCTGCCGGCGCAGCGCGCCCGTGCCGGAGCAGGGCGCGTCGAGGAGGATATAGTCCATGCTCTCCGGCGCGACGGGGACGGCGCGGGCGTCGCCGGCCTCCACGCGGACGGAGGACAGCTCCAGCCGCTCCAGGGCGTTTCGCAACACGCGCAAGCGATCAGCGGAGGTATCGGTGGCTAGCAGCGAGCCGCTGTCGTCCACCCATTCCGCCAGATACGTCGTCTTGCCGCCCACGCCGGCCGCCATGTCCCAGCCGGCGCGGCGGCGGCCCGGCTTCAGCAGCTCCACCATCACCATCGAGCCTTCGCCCTGGATGCTGTAGAGACCTTCGGCGTAGAGGTCCACCTGGCGCGGGTTGCCGCCGGAGGTGACGATGAGGCCGTTCGGCGAGATGGCCGTCGGGATCGTCGCGATCTCGCGCAGCTTCAAAAACGCCTGCAAGCCCTCGCGCGTCACCCAGCGGCGATTCAGGCGCAGGGTGAGGGGCGGGGGCGTGTTATTGATGGCGAGCAGCGCCTCCGTCTCCCGCGGCCCGAATCGCGCCAGCCAGCGTTCCACCAGCCAGGCAGGGTGCGAATACGTCGCCGCCAGATGGGCGACGGGGTCATCCGTCGGATCAGGGAAAGGCAGCGCAGCCTTCTCCCGCTCCAGGCGGCGCAGCACCGCGTTCACCAGCTTCGCCGCGCCGTCGTGTACGCGCGCGCGCGCCTGTTCCACCGCGTCGTGCACCGCCGCGTGCGCGGGCACGCGCTCCAGCCGGGTGAGCTGGTACGCCCCCAGCCGCAGGATGTGCCATACGGCGGGAGTGAGCTGCTCCAGCGGGCCTTCCACGAGCTGCGCGAGCTGATGATCCAGCCGTCCCTGCCAACGCAGCGTGCCATCCACCAGCTCGGTGACGAAGCCGCGGTCACGCGGGTCGAGGTCGGCGCGGGACAGCGCCTCCTCCAGCGCCGCAGTGGCCGACGCGCCGCCGGCGACGCGCAGCAGCACCTCCAGCGCCAGTTGGCGCGATTGAGCGATAGCCATACGCTGAGTCTACCAGATGCGCCCGGATGCGTACAGGCAAACAGCGCACGGGGTTGCCAGCGCGCGCCGTCTCCTGTAGGCTATACCCATGCAAGTGCCGGCTCCGGCGAAAATCAACCTGACGCTGCGCGTGCGCGGCAGGCGCCCGGACGGATTCCACGAGGTGGAATCCGTCATGCAGATGTGCACGCTGGCGGATACCCTCACCGTCGCGGATGCCGACGGGCTGGTGTTCACCTGTTCCGACCCCGCGCTGCGGACCGAGGACAATCTGGCGGTGCGCGCCGCGCGGCTGCTGATGGCGCAGTGCCCGACGCCGCCGCGGGGGGCGAAGATCCACCTGGAGAAGGCCATCCCCATGCAGGCCGGACTGGGCGGCGGCAGCAGCGACGCGGCGGCGGCGCTGGCGGCGCTCAACGAGGTCTGGGACATCCGCCTGACGCTGGACCGGCTGGCGACGCTGGCCGCGCAGCTCGGTTCCGACGTGCCGTTCTTCCTCGACGGCCCCTGCTCCCTCGTGCGCGGGCGCGGGGAGGCGGTCGTCCCGGTGCTGCACGATGCCGCCTGTCACCTGGTGCTGGCCAAATCCGCCGTCGGACTCTCCACCGCGGACGTCTACGCCCACCTGCATGCCGCGCCGGCGCCCGCATCTCCCGCGCCGCTGCCGGAGACGGCGGCGATGATCGCGGCGCTGCGTGCGGGCGATGTCGGAGCCATCGCGCGGGCGCTGGTGAATGACCTGGAAGCCCCGGCGTTCGCGCTGCTGCCGGAGCTGGCGCGCGGGCGCCGGCGCATGCTGGAGGAGGGCTGCCTGGGCGTGGTGCTCTGCGGCAGCGGCTCCGCGCTGTGCGGCATCTGCCCGGATGCCGCGCACGCCGCCCACGCGGCGCGCGACCTCACCAATGATTTCCCCTGGACCGCGAGCGCGCGCTTCATCGTGCCGCCGCTGTAACGGAACCGGCACATGGCGCGCGCATACGGCCGCCGCATGCGGAAACGCTCCACTCAGCAGGAATGATCCATGGCTGAGGAGGCTGGCGTATGCGAGAGCTACTCATTTTCGCGCTGGCGCTGCTCTGGGTGGCCGCCCAGGCCAGCTCGACGATTTATCAATTGCGCATGACCACGCGGCCGGCGCCGCCGCCCGCGCCGTTGCCGCCGGTGAGCGCGGTGCTGCCGTCCGCGGGGCCGCTGGTCCTGTACGATGACGCCGGCGCGTATCCGTATTACGGCTATCACGACCTGGTGGTGAGCGCGCCGGGCTATGTGCCGGTGCTCATCCGGCCCACCGCGCCGCCGGTGGTGCGGCTGCGCTGGAACCCGCACGGACCGGGCGTGATCATGGAGCGCGACCCGCATTTTTATCGCTACTACAGCCCGCGCGGGCCGAACTTCCGCACCAATGGCATGCCGGTCTACGCGATGCCGAACGAGTCGGCGGTGTATCTCTTTGAGTTTGAGCGCCCGCGGCGGCGATAAGCGTGAAGGGCCAACGTTTGACCCCGCCGCCGTCATGCTGCGTGGCACGCCGGAAGACGTCCGCCGCGCCGCCCGCCGGAACCTGGCCGACGGCGGCGACCGTCTCTGCGTCTCCCCGGGCTGCGAGGTGCCGGTTGATACGCCGCCGGCGAATTTGACGGCGCTGGATGAGGCGCTGACTTCACATCATCGGGGATGCTGATATGAAACCTGCCAATGCGTTGCCGTCCAGGGGCATTGGGAAAACACCGCAACTGTTACCACGAAAGGTGATATAATGGACGGTAACCTCAAGCGGAGGCCGTCGTATATCCTTGCGGCATGCACGAGACGAACCGTATATAACAACTGACGGCTTCCTGTATGGCCATAAATCATGATAGAGAGAGTTTACGTAGAGACCAGTATCATAAGCTATTTGCTGGGACGTTTGAGCAGAGATACAATTATCGCAGCTCACCAGCACATAACTCGATCATGGTGGGACGTATATGCCGCCCGGTACGAATTAACAATATCAGAGCTCGTTTATCAAGAGGCCTCGGCTGGCGATCCTTCCGCCGCACAAGCCCGAGTCGAGTTGTTGAAAAGGCTTCCCATATTGGCAATATCGAATGACGCGATACTGCTTTCGGAAGCGTTGATTAAGAGTGGCCCGATACCGAGAGAATACGGAGCGGACGCACTCCATATCGCGCTTGCGGCGGTTAACGGCATTGATTACTTGCTGACGTGGAATTGCAAACACCTTGCGAATGCCACACTGAGGAATCGCATCACCGCCCTGGTTGAGGGAAAGGGATATGCCTCGCCGGTGATCTGCACACCAGAGGAGTTAATGGAGGGGAATGATGCATAATGATCCTATCGTTGAAGAAGTTCGGAAAGCTCGCCAGGCCTACCTGAAGCGAATGAATTACGACATCACCGCGCTTGCGGAGGATCTACGGAAGCATGAGCAGGAGCATTCCGAACGGTTGGTCACGTATCCACCCAAGCCTGTCAGCGCAAAAAAGACGGCGTAAGCCATCCATGCTATGCTGACGACTCTTCTTCACCCCATACTTCGCCAGCCGTGAAATCCGTCCTCCGCTGGCAGCGGCGGGTTTCGATACGGCGATATCGTTACGGCAGCGGAATCAGTTCCCCGGTAATCTCCTCGATGCCGTCCGCCTCATACGTCACCGTCAGATGCCCGACGTGCGTCGCGTGGGCTTCGGTGGCGGCGAGCCAGGCGTGGCCGTGTCGTTCGGGGGGCATGACGGCGCGGTGGGAATGGCCGCCGATGACGAGATCAATGTCGGGCGACGCGCAGAGCCGCACGTCCCGCTCGTAGCCGATATGGGTGAGGGCGATGAGCAGGTCGGTTTCCGGGCGCAGCTTTTTCGCCAGGCCAGGGCCGGTTTTCAGCGGGTCGTCGTAGACGTAGTCGGTCATCTTCGCCCAGAAGGAATCCGGCGGGGTGATGGCGGGCGCCAGACCGAAGACGGTGACGATGCTCTCCTCGTCCTCCTCGCCGAAGGCGAACTCGAGGTATTCCTGCACGACGCGCGGGATGCGGGCGTTGCGGCGGGCGCGCAGATTCGCCGCTAGCACCGGGAAGCGCGCGTCCTTCAGCTTCTGCTCCAGCGCCGCGCGGGTGGGGTGGCTCTCGCGGTTGCCCATCGCCATCGCGTCATAGCCGGCTTCGTCCATCATCGCGAGGACCGGCTCGCGGCTGCGCGTGCCCAGGTTGCCCGCGCCCACGGCGTCGCCGGCATCCAGCAGCAGTACGTCCGGCGCGAAGTGCCGCTTCAACTCGCCGATGAAGGCGCGCTTCGCCGGGGTCAGCTTGTTATGCAAGTCGTTCGTATGCAGGATGTGCAGGACGGGCATGGCAAGGGAGTAGATTCGCGACGGGGTGGGGGGTTCCTGCCGGGTGGGGTGAAAAGGTGAAGAGGTGAGGGGGTGAAGAGGGGGGCGGCGGCGTCTCGCCGCGAATAGGCACTCGGCTGTAGATTAGAGTCACCGCCCGGCCGAGTATAAGTAAAGGCTGGGTGGAGAGCCGAGCCGGTGACCATCACTATCCCGGTGGGCATCCGGCTCGACGACGCGGCGGTCGGGAGGAGGGGATGCCCCCGTTATTTCGGCGGGTCTTTCTTTGACGTGTCTTTCAGGCGGCCGTCCACTTTCGGTTTGATGACGGTGTCGTCCGCGCCCGCGCTTTTGGTGGTCACCTCGCCGGCGCGGGTGAATTCTTTCGTCACCGCGTCGAGCAGCGTCAACTCCAGCGATTTGCGCGTATTCTGAATTTCATTGAAGAGCGCGAAATAGCCGGCGGCGCCGTTCGCGAGCTGCGCGGGCATCGCCACGGTGAAGCTCGTCTTGTTATCGAAGAAATCCACCGCTTTCTCTTTCACCTTGATCTCCGTCACACGCGAGGACGCCGGCTTCGCGGGATCCACAGCGATCTGCATGCCGGAGAACTGTAGAAAGGCCATATCCGGCTCGGGATATTTCCGCAGCGCGCGCTCCATCATATTGCGCAGTTGCGCGGGCGTCATCTTCAGCGTGACGATATTGCTGGTGGGGAAGGCGAGCACGCGGCGCATCGCCTGATCGTCCACCACGCCGGCGGGGATGAGGGCGTTGGGGGCGAAGGCCATCGGGTAGAGCACGGCGATATCGGCGCCGCTGCCGTTGCGCACGGCGTCGGCGACGAAATTCCCCAGGTTCGTCTCCTCGCTGGAGACGCGGCGGCCGTCCAGGTCCACCGCGCTCTTGCCAAGCCCGGCGGCGAGCGCGGGCAGCGCCGCGACCAGCAACCCCAGCAGTAGGTATGGTATCCTGTTCACGCTATCACCCCTCTCCCCTCCAGCACGGGAAAGCGTTCCCGCTTCCTACGTACCCGGCCGGCGGTTCCCTGTAACATGCCCGCCGCGCCGCTCCCGCATCTTTTGACACCGCGCGACGGAAAAGGTGACGGGGTTTCCCGGAAAGACGACGCCGGCGTTCGTTTTGTCAACCAACGCCGCCACCGCCGGCATGACCTTGCCCGTTTATGGCGCGCTTTGTTATACTCGTGCGCGGAGATGCGCCGCGTGCCGGCCATCCCGGGAAGACCGAAGGATAATCATGTCGTTTGATCCCGCAACCCGTATTTCGCAGCGCGTGCGGCAACTGCAGCCGTCGCCGATCCGCCGCTTCTTCGGCCTGGTGGAATCCATGCCCGATGCCATTTCGTTGAGCATCGGTGAGCCGGATTTCGTCACTCCGTGGGGCACGCGCGAATCCGGCATCTTCTCGCTGGAGAAAGGGTATACGCGCTACACCGCGAATCTCGGCATTATCGAGCTGCGCCGGGAGATCGCGACGTATTTGCGACGGCGTTTCGGTGTGTCCTACGATCCGCAGACGGAAATCCTGGTGACGGTGGGGGTGAGCGAGGCGCTGGACCTGGCGATGCGCGTCTTGCTGAACCCCGGCGACCGCGCGGTCATTCAGCAGCCCTGCTACGTGGCCTATCCCGCGCTGGTGTCGGTGGCCGGCGGCGAACCGGTCTTCATGCCGACGTATGCCGAGAACAATTTCGAGCTGGCGGCGGAGGATTTCGATCGCGCGCTGGCGGAGAGCGGCGCGAAGGTGGCGCTGATCGGCTATCCGAACAATCCCACCGGCGCCATCCTGCCGCGCGCGCGCATGGCGGCGCTGGCCGAGGTGGCGGCGCGGCGCGACGTGGTGATGGTCTCCGATGAAATTTACGCCGAGCTGACCTACGATGGCGACCCGGTGTGCTTCGCGTCACTGCCGGGCATGCGCGACCGCACCATCGTGTTGAGCGGCTTTTCCAAGGCGTTCGCGATGACCGGCTGGCGGCTGGGCTACGTGGCCGCGTCCGCCGAGATCATCAACGCGATGAACAAGGTGCACGCCTATACCGCCATGTGCGCGCCGACCATGGCACAGATGGCGGCGGTGGAAGCGCTGCAGCACGGCGACCGCGACGTGGCGATGATGCGCGACGATTACAACCAGCGCCGCCGCGTCATTCTCAACCGGCTGCGGGCGCTGGGCCTGTCCTGCTTCGAGCCGAAAGGCGCGTTCTACGTCTTCCCCTGCATCACTCGCACGGGATTGACGTCAACGGCATTCGCCGAGCGCTTCCTAATGGAGCACCGGGTGGCGGTGGTGCCGGGCAACGCCTTCGGTGAGTGCGGCGAAGGCTACGTGCGCTGCTGCTACGCCACCGCGCTGCCGCTCATCGAGGAGGCGATGGCGCGGATGGGGCAATTCGTCGCGTCACTGTGCTGATCGCAGCTCGTCAGCTCAGACGCGTATATCGGTAGGAGTGTCTGCGCGGGAGGATGATTATGGAACTGCTGGATCGGTTAGAAAAAGCGCTGGAAGGGTTGATTGAACGATTTACCGACGGCGTATTCCGCACGCCGGTACAGCCGGTGGAGATCGGCAAACGGCTGGTGCGCGAGATGGATGCCCATCGCACGGTGGCGCCCAGCTCAACCTTCGTGCCGAATCTCTTCGTCATCATCGTCAGCGCCGACACCTTCGCCAAGTTCAGCATGCTGTGCCCGCCGCTGCTGACGGAGTTCGAGACGCTCCTCAAGCAGCACGTGGCCGATCAGGGGTATAAAACCGTCGGCCCCATTGCCGTGCGCCTGCAGGAAGATGAATCGCTGAAGGCACACGAGGTGAAGATCACCCCGGTGAGCATGAAGACGCCGCCGCCGATGAACGCCGTGCTGGATGCGGAGCTCGCGAAGCAGGGAACGGTGCTCGACCCGCTGCGCGCCGGCGATGATCTGGACAAAACCGCCGTGGCCGGCGCGGAACGCACCGATGGGCCAACCGAGAAGACGGAAGGGGCCGGCACGGGCGAGAAAACGGTGGTGCTGCCGCTCCTCCCCGATGACATGGCCACGCAACTGCTCACCCTCGCCCCCAGCCTGGAGGTCGTGGAGGGCCATGAAGCGGGATTGACCATCCGCCTGCGCCACGGCCTGCGCATTGGCCGCGGGCCGAAAAACGATATCCCGCTCACCGATAACGCCGTGTCACGCGATCACCTGGAGTTCATCCAGGAGGGCGACGCGTGGATCGTGCGCGACCTGGACAGCGTCAACAAGACGAAGGTGAACGGTGAGGTGACCGCATCCGCCCCGATCAATCCGGGTGACGAAATCCTCATCGGCCGCACGAAGCTGGTGGTGCGTGGGGAGTAGTATGACAGCATCATTCCGCGTCAGGCGGTGTATAGTGCTCTCGCAATCGCGTCACATACGGGCGCATATCATAGACTTCACGGATGGCCAGCCACTTCGCCACGTTATGCGCCAGCCCTTCCGCGAGCTTTGTATCCTGTAGCGCCTCGCCATACCGGTCAATCACCAATAAGGTGATCCCGCAGAGCTCGCTGAGCAACCGCGGGTTGCTGGCGATGAGCATGGCTTCCTGCAGGCCTTCTTTCACGAAGGGAACCGCCTCTTTAGCTGCCCCATCGGGTTTGAAGGCCACATTGATGGCGGTGCGTAACGATGCAACCTGTAAAAAATCTACCTCCCGCGGCGGTGGCGGCGGGTTTTTCAGGCTCAGGTTGCGCTGTTTGGGGTCTAAATATTCAATCGCCAACATGAACTGGCGGGCAAATTCCTGGATATTCGCCGTGCGCTGATGAGGGATTTCGACGACATTCACCCGCGAGGCCAGGGAAAAGATGAGTTCGAGGTTCGGCGGACTGTGGGGGATTTTCGCGGTGGGCTCCTTCACCGCGGCTTCAAAGAAGCGGCCGACGGCGGGCGTCAATTTCGCCATGAGCTGTTCGCGCTCGCCGGGGACGGGGCTCTTCTGCTGACGCGGTTTGTCCGCGTCTTTATCCGGCGTGCCGGGGAAGGTGAACCAGCCGCCCGGTGGCGGTGGAGCCATGTAGGTGACTTCCTGTTTCGCGACGGCATCGGCTTGCTTCATGTTCCCGGTCAACGCATGGATGAGGGCGGCCGAATACCGCAAAGAAGGCTGATCCACGTTGCCGGTTTTCAAGCAGGCGACCGGATCCATCGCGACCACCCGATCCATCAAGGCCGATAGCCGCGCTGTCCATCCCTCGACGGTCGGGACGGGGATGTATTCCAGGCGGGTCGCCTCCCGCACGCCATAGGCAAGGGGTATTTCGCGTTCCGTGATGCGCGCCAGTTGCCACCCGGTCCAGACGACGAGCGCCGCGCGATCGGGCAAGGCTTGTGCCGCGTCAAGCGCGGTGAAGAGCGCATCCGCCTGCTCTAATGCCCACGCCGGCTCATTGTCCAGCAACCCCGTCCAGGCAGAAAGGCGCCGCGGCAGGGGCGCGCGGGCATCCTGAAATACCTTGCGATACTGTGCCGCCGCTTCGGGATACTTCTTCTCGACCAGCAGCGCATCCCCGGCGCACAGCGGATTGGCGTCCTGCTGCATGCCGGCCAGCGTCACGTTTTCCGGTTTCAGGAATCCGGTGCGAAGACGCTCCAGATAATCGAGGCGCACTTCGCGCACGTAAGGTTCGTGGTCGGCAGCGAGCAGTTGTTGATAGCGTGTGATTGCGGACGGACGATCCCCACATTCTGTGAAAAATCTACAGATCACGCGCTGCAATCGGTAATCAGTCGGATATACCGCCGCAAGACGCTGGGCATATAGGATGGCGGGTTGAAATTGCCGTCGCGACGCCAGATCATCGGCAGGCGACAAGGTGAGCAGGCCGGTGTCTTTGCCGAACCAGACGGCGAACTCCAGGAAATCAATCGCTGACAGACCGCAATCGGGCGGGGGGGCCGCATACAGGTTCAGGGCGATTTCCACCAGGGCGCGCCGGTTCATGCTGCTGGGCAGATAGCGCTGCAGCATGTTCTCATCAATCGGACCGCGTTTCTCCTTGGGGATGCGCAGCCAGGCGATCAGGCGCGCTTTCGTGAGGTCGCGGGTCAAGGCCTCCACGGCATCCGCCGCCAGCGGGTAGTCAAACCCGCGCAACCAGCGAATCACGGTCGTGGCTTCCCGCGTGCCCGGCTCGTTTTGCCGTGTCGCAAAGAGGGCCGCGGCCCCGGCCGTGTCACCGCCCAGCAGTTGCGTAAAGGCGTCAAGTCGTGCCAGCGCCAATGGATTAGCGGCCAATGCCTTGCGAATCTCCGCCATCAGCGCGCTGTCCCAGTTCTGTGTCTTATCAGCGGCAATGGCGATTTGCGCGCAGTCGAGCAGCGCAGCCGCGCCGGCATCCGGCGTTTTTGACCATGCGGTCAGGTAGTCCACGTGCGATTTTCCGTCGAATGGTCGGTCTGTCGGCCTGACTTGCTGCGCATGTACGATACTACCGAGTGTGAATAATAGCGCAATTATGAACAATGGTTTCGTAATCATCCGTCATGTCTCCCGTATGTGAACTTCATACCGTTCCCACAACTGTCAAACTGCTGGAGTTTCCCGGCAGAACCGGATGCTTACCCGGAGTAGTTACATTCGTTTCACCATGATAGCAGGCTGATAAACATTTCACGCCTTCCAGTATCCGTGCAATGCTGAAGTAGCAGGTCCAAAGGCATTCGTCCCCAGACATCTCTTGCAAATTTATCGGCACCGTGCTGCAGTAGCAATCGTGTAGAATCAGGGTAGTACGAGTTTAGTACAGCTAAGTGAAGGGGAGTATATCCGTAATAATCCGTCGCATTCACAATGGCCCCGTTTGCAATCAGAATTTCCAAATATTGAGTATTACTTGCATTCCATCGTGCCGCATAGTGCAGTGGCGTTTGTCCATCCTTGTTTCTATGATTGACATCTAATCCTATGCGAACTAATTCTTTAACAAGTAGCGTATTATATAGCGGAGTATTACCGGCGTTATTGACAACTTGTGCTGGATGCTCTCTTTGTATATGGAAGTAAGCCAAGTCGAGTGAGTTATGCCGCGTGGCATAGTGGAGGGGAGTAATGCCAAATATATTCTGTAGAAATATGGCAGCGCCATGTCCTTCCAGTAAACTAGCAATGTCATATCTGTTTCGCATGACCGAATAAGAATATGCTGTCTGTCCATCTTTGTTAACATGCGATACTTCCGCGCCTTTTTTCAGCAAATATTTTACAGATGATTGCTGATAATCCCCCCATTGGTATGTCTTTGTCATGAGTGGAGTATCACCATTATGTGTCAGAGCATTCAAGTCTGCGCCGTGTTTCAACAACAGATCATATAACGCCGTATTGTCATGCCACATCGCGTAATGCAAAGGGGTATACCCATAATCATCCGTTGCATTGATACTGACATGCTGATGAGTCAGTATCATCTCAACAATTACATACATGTTTTTTTGTGCTGCAATATGTAAGGCAGTACGGTAGTATTCATCTGTGACATCGCCGTCTTCTTTACGAATCAGACGCTTGACATGCTCGGTATTCTCTTCACGTAGTTGCGCGAACAGTTCGAGATGAATGAAACGTCGTTCTTCGGCTTTTTCAAACCATACATCTCGTGATCCCAACGAGGCTTCTTGGTGCAATAATTTGTCGAGCAATGCTGATTCGTGCGGTCGTAAATGACGTAAATTCAGAAGATCTGTGATCGTCGCCCAGCAAGTATCGCAGTTGCCGCACTCAAATGCAGATGACTCAATCGAAGTCTGTGCTTCTGGTTGAATGCATTTGATCAGTCCAATTTCGCAATAGGGACATATCATGTTGCAATACCTCCATATAAAAGTTATGGTATTGATGGTACAGGTATCGGATAAGCTGAGACGAGAAGGTTTTCATACTCACCTTCAACAATGATCTGTATCCATTGCTCTCCTCCCGTACCGATATGATCCGTTCCTGACCCGAGTTTCATCTCATATTTTATTCGTCCTCCTTCGACCGCTTTCTTAACTGCTGGATCTTTCATAACGATTCTTTCCCACGCCCTGTCAACGACAGATAAAATTTCTTTTTGCGGACACTTGAAATATGTTTTACCTGGCAGACCATATTCATGTGAGTGATCAACTGATACATGCTTTACTCTACACTCAATCAGTGTGCTATTCCCTCTTCGAATTAACGCTTTCGTATATACTAATCCTTTAGGCGACGTCCATGCTTGATAGAGTCTAATATAATAGCTTGGGAGGCGCATTAGTGCTGCTGTCTCCCTTGCTGCAAGAAACTGATTTGTGACTTCTACCGAAATAGTTGCAGCAGACGGTGAGCCGGATTTCAATTCAACGATCTTCGGCGCTCCTTGCACAGCAGCCCTTGGCGGAAGAGATGCTTTGGCTAAGCCTTGTGCGCCTCGACCAAGGGAGTATATCGTGAGACCAGCCTCCATAAATCTCTTACCGAAAACATACGGATCTTCAATTTCCCATACTTTGTATTGCTGTAGTGTCTGTGTAAATTTATTTATCTCTTGCGACACGTACATTTTCATACCATGTTTACGAATTGTGCCAAAGCCTGATACTACTGCATCTTTCATTGCTTGGTTACGACAATAAACAACTAAAATATTTGCGTTACTTACTGGCCCATTCGTGAGGGCTACATCTAGTGTTCCCGCAGTGAAATTTACTAACCCCATAGCATTACCTTCAAGATTTCTTATCCAATCTGGACCACCTGTATCAAAATTGAGAAAAGAAGTCAAGATTTGTATAGGGTGCAGCACTATCGCTTGAAGCAAGCTCTCTTTGTTAACAGCCAACATTAATGATGGATTGTGGTCGCGTCTGTATGCTACCCAACACTCATCTCTACCAGTTATTAATATCCTCCAAGTGCCAATAACCTCACTATCACTCGCTTCATATGCGACTAACCCATCTCCACCACCATCATGAGGGTTTCCTATCTCGTTTGGATTAGCAATTAGGTTTGTAAGCTGCCGTTCGTTCAACTCGTTATCTATGATAATGACGTTTACTCCTGTAGGAGAGTGAAGTTTCGAATTTGGTAACGTAGTATCGTAATAACAGTAATCGTACAATGTATAATGAAACTTCATGACTTGCCCACTATCAAGAGTATCAACCCAAGTATCGTGTTTATCCACTGTCAAACAGTATGGCCACTTATAAGCAAACCTATCGATAAGCGTTGAACCTACCCATTCTTCTACAACTACATCATACGTATATGTTCCCCGCTGCGCACTATCCGGTTCACCATCCATGCTATCCGTTCCTACCCATTCTATCTCACTCACGACAGGTGGCATTTGACCATGTGCGAACGTATAGGCATACGAATAGATATCATCTAAGTCCAACAATTCCTTTCCGCTATCCTTCGTCGGTTGAATCATCACCCAATACTTGTACGTATGGTCGGGTTGTGGAAACACCGTATCATCAACCGAAAAAGTTATCCTCGGGCGATGATACGGACTGTCGGGGTCCGGATCATAGCGCAAGTAGTCAACAGTACCTGTAGTGGCATTCACATTCGACACCACCAGGTTCTTCACCTCCACTTCGCGGGCCTTCACGTCCACCTCGGTCGCTGTGCCCCACCCGTCCGTGGCCACCGTGTATTGTTGGAACGGAATTTTCGTTTTGGTCGCATCCCCATCAATCGCCATTACACTGATGGAGTGTTTTGTGTTATGCCCCATCGTCGGCGTGAAGCCCGTCCATTGTTGTGTCGCCTCGTTGAAATACGTCACGCCCGGCCCGGTCCGGGTGTCCCACTTTTTCACGATTGCGCGGAAGATGCGTGGCTTCGCGGCATTCAGGTTACTTTCGGATGGTGCTGTGTCGCCACCGGCATTCCAGCTCGCCTGTGGGGTGCCCACGTTCTGGCATTCCGACAACCGGGAGGCCCAATCGAGCGCGACAGTCGGATCGCACTGTGCCCGTGACTTATCAGGCTCATAGCCCTCCCACAGGTCCTTGATCAGCACTTGCACCTCATTCGCGAGGAGCGTGCCTTCGGCATCCCGCGCGACCCGGTTGTCCGGGCCGATCTTCACTTCCATGACCACCGCGACGGTATCTCCCACCGTGCCCGCGTTTATCTCCGGCTGGGTCGCCAGTGAGGCAACCGTTGGGTTACTGTCATTCATTTGGTACAGCCGGAAACACACTTCTGATGTTGCGATTCGCGCTTCCACCGTCGCAAGCGCGATTGACGAGAGGGAAGATGCGCCGTATTCGTAGGTGACGGTGATCTCCTGGTCATCCTCGTCTGCGCTGACACGCTTCCCTTCAACCCAGAGCGCGGTGGGAAACGTGTCGTTCGGTCTCTGCCACGTATGCGTTTCCGACAACCGCTGGCCCACTTTCGGCAGCGTTGTCAGATTGACGCGCGGTGCGGCATCATAGTCTTCGCCGGCGTTATTCTCCGTCTCAAGCGTTTTCACTGCTACCGTGAGGGTTCCCGTTAAGCCAGCCGGTTCGAGTTTAATCAAGAGCTGTTTCAAGTCATTTTCATCCGCCACTTCTCCCGGGTCATTTATGTCATCCGTACCATTTAAGTTATCATCATCAGTATTCGTATACAGTGCCTTCTCCGGCAAACTGATGGTGAGGTTCGCGACCGTCACCTTGCCGATATCTTCGTGCACTTTTTTCTCATTGACGGCATAGGTGAATGACACAGCTTTGTCTCGCAATGCCGTACTCACCGCTGTACCTTCGACGTAATACGTGGCGCCAGTGAAGGGTGCGCCGGGGGCGAGCGTCCATGACGCAGGCGCTTCTACCTCCTTCGCCAAAGAGGTCCAGAGCTTCACGCCTCCGCTCATGGTGAGTCCGAGCTTCCCGACATCGACCCCCGAGGGGGAGAGGGTCAGCGTCATCGGCACCAGGTCATCGCCTTCCCGATTCAGCATGACAATGGCGCCCGGCGACACTTCACTCGCTTCAGTGCATTCCTGGATGGAGACGTCGGCCTGCACCACGGTCACTTTGAGGACATCCGCAACGGTAATGCCTGCACCGGTGTAGGTGAGCGTAATCTCGGTATCGCGCACCGCTGTACTGACGGCGACCCCTTCCACATACACCGTATCCGGTATCGGATCGTTCTCGTCGCCGATCGTCCAGGTCCGCGTCAGCGTATCGGACACTTTGCTGTCTTTCTTCGGGGATGTCCAGAAGACGAGCTTATCGTTACTGCTTGCCAACGTAACCGTGCCGGTAGACCCGACGGGGAGGGTTCCAATTTTGAGGGCGACCAAGTCATTTTCACTCTCGACATACGTGCGATCAACCTGTAGGTCCTCGTCCCACACGGCAACTTCCGCATGATCCGCGATCCCATTACCGTTATCATCATCGGTATTGGCCGGCAGAAATGCGTCCGGATCCGTCTCATGCGGGGGATTTCCTCCGGCATCGATTTCTTCAGCGAGATTCTGGATGACGAGATCGATCTTCGCCACCGTGAGTTTGACGAAATCTTCCGCCGCCTGCCCAGCCTTTTCGTACCGCAGCTTAAGGGTGGCATCGCGCATTGCGGCACTTGCCTGGACACCGTTGATATAGAGCGTTTGCGAGACGGCCTCTTGGTTAGCCAGATTCCATGTCGGCACAGGCACCAGCGGGAGCGCTGTTGTCCCTTCCGCATCTTCGTAGAGTTCAATCCGCGTGCCGCCGGCGGTCGCCTCCAAAGAGACAACACCGGTCCGCAAGCTCTCAGGAATCGAGAGGGTGATCGGAAGCAGACCGGCACCTTTCCCGACAACTCCGCCGACCGTCTCCTCGTCAGCGTCCGCCACGCCCTCGATCTCCAGGTTAACGTCAACCACCGTCGCCTTCACCACGTCCTGTGTCGTCGTCCCCCCGTTCGCGTAGCGCAGGATCACCTCCAGGTCGCCTACCGCGCTGCTCGCCCCCGTGCCCTCGATGTAGACCGGCGAGGGCACCGTGGTAGTCGCCAGATTCCAGGCGGTACTGGCCGACGGCGTCTTCGTCGCGGACGCCCAGGGCGCGCCGCGGGTATAGGTGTAGGGCACCCGCATCGCCACCGTCGCGGTGGCCTGGCCAAAGCGCTGGGTGATGCGGAAGACGTTGATCCCCGGCAACGCTTCTGCCGTGTCCACCTCCCGCCACGCAGACCAGTATTTCCCGTCTGCCGAGAGGAACTGCTCGGCCATATCCTTCGGAATGACCGCCTGCGCTGGCACTTTGCCAGTGCCGGCGTACTTCGCTTCATCCTGCTTGAAGGGGTCGCCGCTCACCCATCGGCCCTGCGCATCCCACTTGTAGGTCTCGTACTGTTTCGGGTCGGCGTAGGTCATCACCGGCACCAGTCCCTGCCACTTCTTCACGTCGGCGGCATTGCTCTTGGTATCGTTGCCGGCTATGGATAGGCCGATAGTGACGTCTTTGTCCGTGGGGAGGTGGGTGAAGGTGCCAGCGAGCCAGTTGTGCGCGGGGGAGGTGAGTTTGACGATGACGTAGTGCGGGGTGGTCTGGTCCACCACTTCGAGGCTGAAGCCGTCACTGGGGGTGATCGCGATGGGGGGGCGGGTCCGGGGGGCGCGGCAGCGCTGCCTCTTGAGCGTATGCACACAGCATTCCCACCAGCAGCACGCTCAGGAGCCCTCCGCGCCACCCTGGCCGTCGTGTCATACGATCTTCTCCGCTCCCGATCTCCGGGAATTCACGACCTGTGGCTCTCTCCCCACTATAGCGGGCGCTAATCCTGCCGTCAAACAGGTAGCCGGCGGGGATCTGCGCACAAATTCGGGAAGGCGAGGGATTCCCCTGTGGAGACAGAGGGCGCAGACGCGGCCGGCACGGTGTATGCGGCTCGACGGCGTCTCGCCCGCCGCTGTTTTACGCCATCTGCAGCAGCTCGTCCAGCGCGTAGACGGCAAAATCTTCGCCGGCGCGGCGGGCTTCCAGGGCGAGGAGGAGGGCTTCGGCGGTGTCGAGGGAGGTGAGGCAGGGGATGTTGTGCTCCACCGAGGCGCGGCGGATGCGGGCGCCCTCCTGCTCCACCGTCTTCTCCGGCGAGAGCGTGTTCAGCAGCAGGTCAATCTTCTCCTCGCGGATGAGGTCGAGCAGGTGCGGGCTGCCCTGGGAGATTTTCGCCACGCTCTGCGCGTCCACGCCGTGCTGGATGAGGAAAAGCGCGGTGCCGCGGGTGGCGTAGACCTTGAACCCCAGCTCGCGGAAGCGCCGGATGATGGGCAGCGCGCGCGGTTTGTCGCGCTCGGCGATGGTGGCGATCATCGAGCCGCGCAGCGGCACGTCAATGTGCGAGCCGACCATCGCCTTGTACAGCGCGTGCGGGTAGGACGGGTCCACGCCCATGATTTCGCCGGTGGACTTCATCTCCGGCCCGAGGGAGACGTCCAGCTCGGTGAGTTTTGAGAAGCTGAAGACCGGCGCCTTCACCGCGAAGTAGGGGCGCTCGGGATAGAGACCGTGCGCGTAGCCCAGCTCGTTGAGCGTGCGGCCGAGGGCGCATTTGGTGGCCAGGCTCACCATCGGCACGCCGGTGACCTTGCTCATGTAGGGCACGGTGCGCGAGGCGCGCGGGTTCACCTCGATGATGTAGACGGTGTCGTGCTCGTCCACCACGTACTGGATGTTCATCAGCCCCACCACGCCGATGCCGCGGCAGAGGCGCATGGCGTACTCCACCACGGTATCCTTCACCTGCCGGGAGAGGGTGACGGGCGGGTAGACGGACATGGAGTCGCCACTGTGCACGCCGGCGGCCTCGATGTGCTCCATAATGCCGGGGATGAGCACGTCCGTGCCGTCGGAAATGCAGTCCACCTCCACCTCTTTGCCGACGATGTAGCGGTCCACCAGGATGGGGCGGTCAGGCGCGACGTCCACGGCGTAGGTCATGTAGCGGCGCAGGTGCTCTTCATCGTAGACGATCTCCATCGCGCGGCCGCCGAGCACGAAGCTGGGGCGGATGAGCAGCGGGAAGCCGATTGCGCGGCTGGCCTCCACCGCTTCCGGCACGGACGTGATGGCGCGGCCCTTCGGGCGCTCGATGTCGAGGTCGGTGAGCAGCGCGTCGAAGAGCTTGCGGTCTTCCGCCAGCTCGATGCCGCGGAAGTCGGTGCCGAGGATCTTCACCCCCGCCGCGTGCAGCGGCCCCGCCAGGTTGATGGCAGTCTGCCCGCCGAACTGCACCACCACGCCCTCCGGCTGCACCTGGTCAATCAGATTCAGCACGTCCTCCACGGTGAGCGGCTCGAAGAACAGGGCGTCCGAGGTGTCGAAGTCGGTGGAGACCGTCTCCGGGTTGTTGTTGATGATGATCGCCTCGTACCCCTCCTCGCGCAGCGCCCACACGGAGTGCACGGAGCAGTAGTCGAACTCGATTCCCTGCCCGATGCGGATGGGCCCGGAGCCGATGACGATGACGCGTTGCTTCTCGGACATGACTGATCCTCAATACTCAAACACAGAGACACGGAGAGCACGGAGGCGCAGGTTTACGCGAAATCGTAAATCTGCACCTTCGTCCAGAATGGCTTGAACTGCTCCAGGAAGGCCAGGTGCGTTGGGTGCGCCTGGTAGGCCTCGTGCCCGGCCAGGTCGCCCAGGTCCACCACCAGGCCGACGGAATAGCTGCGGTCAATCACCGGGCGGTCGGTGGCCGCCGGGGCGCCGACATAGCCGCTCCGCACGGCCGGAATCGTCGCCAGCGACCGCACGCCTTCGGTGAAGGCCGCGCGCTGCGCGTCGGTCAGGTCGTCGCGCAGCCAGAAATAGACGGAATGGATGAACATGGTTTTCCTCGTCAACGCCAGGTGATCTCTCATGCACCACTCGGTGGTGTATGGTGTGATGACGTCCTCAACAAACGCGATAAACCGTGTCGCCGCGGGCAACCACGGCTGCGACATCGGTATCAGCGCTGGTAGGGAATGTCCCGCCGTGGCATTCCCGACCGTCGCGAATCGGCACGCTGCACGGGACGATAGCGTTTGGTCGCGGACTCCACCGCGCACCGCTTCTGGAATGCCACGGCGGGACATTCCCTACAAGACGCTTGAGTTGATACGAAGAACAAGGTACATCGTGACGACCCGCTACAGCATGCGTAATAGAGCCGGTTGACGTATGAATTGTAATGTGCCATCTTCCAGCATACGTCCGCCTCTTCCAGTGCTTCGTGCGCTCGTTCCAATCGGTAGCGTATCAGCGTGGCTCGCTCGTCGCTCATACCGCGATTCCCTCCTGTTCGATCGCCTGATGGTAGGGTGTTGCTTTCAACAATGGTGTTTTCCAGGTCTGGCGATTTTCGAGAAATGCGCTGATCACCTCCGCGATCTCCAGCGATAGGGCATCCATCGCTTTGCGCATCGTCTCTTCCAGTGCCACGGTCACTGTCTCGTCAGTGAGGATCAGGAAATCCCAGTCGGACTCCGGCCCGGCGGTGCCGCGCGCGCGGGAGCCATAGAGGATGATGTCCGCGTCCGGCAGTACATGTCGGGCGGCTGCCTTCACGGCGGAGATCACCTCCCATTGGCGTGGTGTGAATCGTCGTGCGATATTCCTGGTGGTTTTTTGCATGGAACTGACCTCGCGCCCATTATACCACGGCCAATTCATTCTCCCGGTCGTACGTCGAGTAGAAATACGGCGTCTCCGATTCGAACTCGGCGGCGCAGGTATCCACCATTTTGTAGACGGGCTGGATGCCCCAGTGGCGGCGCAGGTCGCGGATTTCCGCCTCTTTCACGCCCCACAGCTCGGCCAGGTAGTGGTCGTTGAAGCCCCACTCTTTGGCGCGGCGCAGCATCGCTTCATCCGGCAGGCCGAAGTGGGCGCGGAACTCCAATTCCAACTCCACCAGGTCTTTCACCTGCCGCAGGAACCACGGGTCCACGTTGGTGAGCTGCCGCACCTCGGGCACGTCCATGCCGCGGCGGAAGGCTTCGCAGATGGCGGCGAGGCGCTCGTCGGTGGCGTGGCGCAGCACCTCTTCCAGCTTCATCTCCGACCACTCGCCGATGCCTTTCATCGCCAGGCCGAGCTGCCCGATCTCCAGCGAGCGCACCGCCTTCATCAGCGCGCCCGCGAAGGTGCGGTCAATGGCCATCACCTCGCCGGTGGCCTTCATCTGCGTGCCGATGCGGCGGTTGGCGAAGTTGAACTTGTCAAAAGGCCAGCGCGGGATCTTCAGCACGCAGTAATCCAGCGCGGGCTCAAAACAGGCCAGCGTGCGCTTCGTCACCGCGTTCTGGATTTCATCCAGATGCAGGCCCACGGCGATCTTCGCCGCCACGCGGGCGATGGGGTACCCGGTGGCCTTGGAGGCCAGCGCCGAGGAGCGGCTCACGCGCGGATTCACCTCGATGACGTAGTAGCGGAAGGAGTTGGTATCCAGCGCGAGCTGCACGTTGCAGCCGCCCTCGATGCCCAGCGCGCGGATGATCTTCAGCGACGCCGTGCGCAACATCTGGTACTCTTTATCGGTGAGCGTCTGGCTGGGGGCGATGACGATGGAGTCGCCCGTGTGGATGCCCATCGGGTCGAAATTCTCCATATTGCAGATGGTGATGCAGTTGTCGGCGCCGTCGCGCATCACCTCGTACTCGATCTCTTTCCAGCCGAGCAGGCAGCGCTCCAGCAGCAACTGCGAGGTCATGGACATGCGGAAGCCGCGCACGCAGATGTCGCGCAGCTCGTCCCAGGTGTCGGCGATGCCGCCGCCGGTGCCGCCCAGCGTGTAGGCAGGCCGCACGATGATGGGGTAGACGGGCTGGCCGGTCTTCGCCTCGACGCGCACCAGCTCGTCGAGGAACTCTTCCACCTCGTCCATGCGCTCGACGATGGCCGATTCCGGCACCGGCTCGCCGATCTCCTGCATCAGCGCCTTGAAATGCTCGCGGTCCTCCGCCTTTTCGATGGACTCCAGCGGCGTGCCGAGCAGCTCCACGCGGTACTCGTCTAGCACGCCTTTCTTCGCCAGCTTGGTGGCGAGGTTCAGGCCCGTCTGCCCGCCCAGCGTGGGCAGCAGGCCGTCCGGGCGCTCCTTGGCGATGATGCGGGTGAGGAACTCCACCGTCAGCGGCTCCACATACACCCGGTCGGCCATGTTCATGTCCGTCATAATGGTGGCCGGGTTGCTGTTCACCAGCACCACGGACAGGCCCTCCTCGCGCAGCGAGCGGCAGGCCTGGGTGCCGGCGTAGTCAAACTCCGCCGCCTGCCCGATGACGATCGGGCCGGAGCCGATGACCATGACTGTTTTCAGATCGGTTCGCTTTGGCATTCGTGTTCCTCACGCACACGCCCCGCTGGGGCTATTTGCTATCCCATCCGCAACACCCGCGGAAGCCGTAGCCTGACCCGCATGGGCACGGCGCGCTCTCGTCCAGCAACTCCAGCGGCCGCGGGGTGATGCCGTCCGCCCAGGCGCGCACCAGCGACATCACGCCGAGATTCGGCACCACGTCCCGCTCCGCCAGCAGCTCCCGCGCCGCGGCGCGGCTGAACCAACGCGCCTGCAGGATATCCGTATCGCTGTGCTCGGCCTGCGGGTCCGCCACGGCGGCGGCAAAGACGAAACGCAGGCTCAACGCGTTCGTCTTCGGTTCCTCAACCACGCTCACCAGCTCCAGCGCCGTCGCGGTGTAGCCGGTGCGCTCCGGCAGCATCCGCTGCGCGGTCTGCAACACCGTCCCGTCATCTACCGACGCCGACGGCAGCAGCCAGAAACCGGCGTATTCACCGCGCGCAAGCTGACAGAGCAGCAGGTGGCCGTGGTGTTCAACCAGTGCCGTCGCGATGGCGCGCACCGTCTGGCCTCGCTTATTCTGTTTGGACCAACTCGCCGGTCGGATCATAATATCTATCGAATAGCCACTCGAGCATATAGCTCTTGAAGTCGGCCAGCGTATCCAGCACGGCTTCCACGTGCCCGTGCACCTCCAGCGCGGTGACGTCGTCGTATTGGAACATGAGGCGGTCGCGCAGCTCGGCGCATTTCGCCAGCTTGTTCGCGCGCTCGCGCGGCATCAGGCCATACAGCGGCAGCAGCAGGAACAGGTCGCGATAATCGCGCGCGGCCAGCCGCATGTTCCGATGCACGATGCTCAACGTCACCAGGATGACGCTCTGAATGCCTTTCAACAGGCAGGACTCCGCCTGTCCTTTGTTTGCCGCGTCGGCGGTGAACTCGTTCGGCGCCATTTCGGCAATGCGCCGCAGCTCGCGCAGGTAGCCGTCCAGCAGTTTCATCTGCCGGTAGAGCGGCCTGAGAAACTTTTGCACCGGCACCACCGTCGGCGGGCGCTCCAGCGAGGGGGCCAGCACCGGCGGGGTGTCCTGCCGCGTGCCCTGTATCCGCTTGCTGGCGTTCCACTCCAGGAAGACGTTATACCGATAGAGCCGGTCGCGCTCGGCGCTCTCCAGCGCGCCGTAGGCCACCTGCGCGTTGAACGCCACCTCGCAGGCCTCGCGGTAGTCTAGGTCCTCGATATCCAGGAACTCCACCTCGCCCCGCGTCAGCGGTTTGCAGTGCCGGCGAATCTTCGCCAGCCGCTTGCTGATGTGCTCGCCGGAGACACTGCGCGCGAAGCAGAGGATCACCCGCGCGCGGTCCGGCCCCAGCAGGCACAGCTGATCGTCCGCCGGCGCGGGCTGGAAATAGGCCAGCCGCACGTCGGGCCAGGTCATCAGCAGCGCCCGCAGCCGCGGCAGCAGGCTGCCGATCATGGTTGTCGCCGGCGTCTCGATGGACGGTGTCGTGTCTTCGATGTGTTCCTGTGTCATCTGCTGCTCCCGTGTATCAAGGGGGGAACGCGGTCTACCTCCTCTCTCTGGCTTTCTTCTGCATCCGGTCGTCGGTGGGTCATGCGGTGACAATCATCCGATGCCCCCTTGCCGTCCGGACGGCGGTGCCATCCCTGCGTGAAATCTTGATAGTTTGGTCCCAGCGTTGAAGGGACAGACTACGCATGGCACGACTGCGCTCACCCCGCCACGGGGGCGCACTGATGCCACGGCTTGCCAATACGGCCATGCGCAGTCAGTCCCAGTGGTACCGTGCATATAGCCTTTCATTCTCTACACCTTCACCGCCGCGCGCTTTTCGGCGACCAGGCGGACGTATTCGTCGAACATATACTCCGTGTCACGCGGGCCGCCGCTGGCCTCCGGGTGAAACTGCATCGTCATGATGGGCAGGGTCCGATGGACCATGCCTTCCACCGTGCCGTCGTTCAGGTTGATATGCGACACCTCCAGGCCGCTGCCGGCGATGCTGTCGGCGTCCACCGCGTAGCCGTGATTCTGCGCGGTGATGTGCACCGTGCCGGCGCGCACCAAATCTTTCACCGGGTGGTTGCTGCCGCGGTGGCCGAACTTCAATTTAAAGGTGCGCCCGCCGAACGCGTGCGCCATGAGCTGGTGCCCCAGGCAGATGCCCAGAATTGGGATGCCCACGCCCACCACCGCCTTCATGCTCTCGCGGGCGTAATCCAGCAGCGCCGGATCGCCGGGGCCGGGCGAGAAGACGATGCCGTCCGGCCGGCCCTCCAGCATCATCGCCGGCGACGCCTCGCACGGCACCACGCGCACCGCGCAGCCGCGGGTGGCGAGCAGGCGCAGGATGTTGCGCTTCACGCCGTAGTCCACCACTGTCACGCGCAGCGGCTCCGGGGCAACGAACCGTTTCAGCGTATCGTAGGGCGCCTGGGCCGGCTCCGTCCACGGGTATGTCCGCCCGCCGCTCACCTCCCTCACGAAATCATTGGCGCCGTAGTTCGGCTCCGCGGCGATGCGCGCCAGCACCTCCTCGGTCGACAGATCCTCGCCGCTCAGCGCGCCCATCATCACGCCGCCCGCGCGGATGAGGCGGGTGAGCGCCCGCGTATCCACCCCGGCGATGCCCGGCACCCCGCGCTCCTTCAGGAAGGCGTCCAGCGCGCCGGTGGCGCGCCAGTTGCTGGGGGCGTCGCAGAGCTGCTTCACCACGAAGCCGCGCACCTGAATCTCGCCCGATTCCCAATCCTCCGCCATCACCCCGTAGTTGCCGATGAGCGGATAGGTGAGGGTGAGAATCTGCCCCCGGTAACTCGGGTCCGTCAACATCTCTTGATACCCGGTCATTGAGGTATTGAAGACCACCTCGCCGACGTGGGTCACCGGCGCCCCGATGGAAAGGCCGGTGAAGACGGTGCCATCACTCAGTACAAGCTTTGCATTCATCATCGGTTCCAGATTCCGGGTTGCAAGTTCAAAACAACACCTCGCCCTCGGCCATCACCACCCGGCCGCCAGCAATGGTATACATCGGCTTCCCGCGGAACGTCATCCCGGCGAAGGGGCAGTTGCGCGACTTGGAGTAGAATCGGTCGGGGTCTACCGTCCAGACGTGATCCCAGTCAATGAGGGTAATCCCCTGCGCGAACCGTGAGGAGTCCGGGGACATCACTTTATTCGACGGCGATAAACGATCGAGCAGCAGTTGCCGCTGCATCGGCAAATGCGGATTGTCTTCAAATGACGCCAGCGCGCCAAAAGCTGTCTCAAGCCCAATGACGCCGAACGGCGCATCATCCCACGGACGCGCTTTCGACGCGGGCGTATGCGGCGCATGGTCAGTGGCGATATATGCAAAATCCCACAGGTGCGCCAGCAGTCCCCGCTGTGCCTTCGCGCTGCGCAGCGGCGGATTCATTTTCCAATGTGGATCGGGTTGGCCTTCGACAACAGGAATATCATCCTGACAGAGCCGCAGGTGGTGCGGCGTCACTTCCATCGTGACCAGGATGGGAGATAATCCGGGGCTATCGAGCATGCGCGACATGAACGCCTTGACCAGTTCCACCGTTTCGGGGAGACTGACGTGCTGAATGCGCAGGTAACCCATGCCGGCGGCTTCGAGCGCTTCAAGGTGCAGGCGCACGATCTCGGTCTCGCGGGCGAGGTAGGGCCCATCGCCCAATGCGGCGACGACGCGGTCGTGCGAACGAGGCGTTTCCTCGCAATGGGCGTGGATCTCGCGCGGCTGCTCTTCGTCAAATGCGAACGTGCGGCGGAATGCTTCAATCAACAGCTCACGGTCCACGACGGGTTCGCCATCCGTGCTGAAGGCAGTGACTTCCGGCGCGATGGCTTCGATGTCAACGAGCTCCGCGCCGTCTTGCCCTCTTGTCAAAGCCGCCTTCGGGTAGACGCCGATGGGGATGCCCAATGCTTCGACGCGGCGGTCAAATGCCTGAATCGCGTCGAGGGTATCCATCACCGGTCGGGTATTCGGCTCGCAGCAGACGGCGCCATACCCGCCGGCGGCAGCCGCGCGGGCGCCGGAAAGCAGGTCTTCGGCGTCGGTATTGCCGGGTTCGCGGAAGTGGACGTGCGCGTCCCACAACGCGGGAACCGCTTCCATGCCGCGGCCATCAAGCACGTCAACACCGCCGGGGATATCGCGCACGGTGGAGACTTCAGTGCCTTCAACGAGCAGCGAGACCAGTTCCCCCTGATGTACCACATCTTTGAGCGCTAACGTCATGCCGCCACCTCCTCCTGCACCGCTTCGCAGTAGGCGCATCGCACGGCGTCATCGGAGAAGCGGACCGTCGCGGGGGGGATGCCGCGCTCGGCGGCGGTGATGCAGCGGGGGTTCTCGCAGTGGAAGTCGGGCGCCGGCGTCGCGGGGTCGGCGCCGGGGCGGAGGTCATCTATCCTTTTCAGGCCGAGGAGGGCGGCCATCAGCGCCATGCGCACGGGCACGCCGTAGGCGGCCTGGCGGAAGTAGGCGGCGCGGGGATCGCCGTCCAGCGAGAAATCGAGCTCGTCCACCCGCGGCAGCGGATGCAGCACGATGGCGTCCTCCCGCGCGCGGGTGAGGGTCTCGCGGGAGACCATATAGGAGGAGCGCGCGCGATCAAATTCCAACGGATCGGCGAAGCGCTCTTTCTGGATGCGGGTGACGTAGAGCACGTCGCACTCGGCGAGCAGCGGACTCTCCAGCGAGTCGGCATGGATGCACGCCAGCCCGTGCCGGGCGGCGAGCATCGTCCGCAATCCCGCGGGCAGCTCCAGCCCCGGCGGGGCGATGCAGACCAGGCGCGCGCCGAAGCGCGCCAGCCCCTGGGCGAGGGAATGCACGGTGCGCCCGTGCTTCAGATCGCCGCATAGCGCCACGGTGACGCCGGCGAGGCGGCCTTTCTCCTGGAAGATGGTGTAGAGGTCGAGCAGCGTCTGCGTGGGATGCTCGCGCGCGCCGTCGCCGCCATTGATCACCGGCGCCTCGGCGAAATCCGCCGCCACCTTCGCCGCGCCTTCCTGCGGATGGCGCAGGGCGATGATGTCGGCGTAGCTCTCCACGATGCGCACGGTGTCCGCCAGCGTCTCGCCTTTGGCGGCGGAGGAGGCGCCGGGATCGGCCATGGAGATCACCTGCCCGCCCAGCCGCAGCATCGCCGCCTCGAAGGACATGCGCGTGCGCGTGCTCGGCTCGTAAAACAGGGTGGTGAGCACGGCATCCCGCGCCAGCGACAGCCGTTGTTTCGGCGTGGCGGCAAACTCCGCCGCCAGCGCAAAGAGGCTCGTGATGGCCGTATTGGAGAGGTCGCGGATGGAGATGAGGTCAGCAGTCACGGCGTCGCCTCCTGTGGCTGCGGGCGCACCACGCTCACCTTGTCGGCGGCGTCTACCTCGGACAGGCAGACGAGCACGCGCTCGGCGTGCGCGGTGGGGATGTTTTTTCCGACGTAATCGGGACGGATGGGCAGCTCGCGGTGGCCGCGGTCAATGAGCACGGCCAACTGGATGCAGGCGGGACGGCCGTGCTCCACCAGCGCGTCCATGGCGGCGCGGATGGTGCGCCCGGTGTAGATGACGTCGTCCACCAGCACCACGCGGCGGTCGGTGAGCGGCACGGGAATGGCGGTGGGCAGCGCGGCGATTACCGGATTCATCCCCGCGTCGTCGCGATGCATGGAGATGTCCAGCTCGCCGACCGGCACCGCGGTGTGTTCGAACGCGGCGATGAGCGCGGCCAGCCGGCGCGCCAGCGGCACCCCGCGCGTGTGGATGCCCACCAGCACGAGGTGTTCCACGCCGCGGTTGCGCTCGAGCATCTCATGCGCGATGCGGGTGGTGGCGCGGCGCAGGTCGCCGGCATCGAGGATCTGCCGCTCGTCGCCGGGCACAAAAAAGCCTTCCCGCGAAAGACTCATCGGGAAGGCTCCTCATATAGTTGTGGCGCGGCCATCGTCTCCTACCCTTCGCAGCCTCTCTGGACTGCCCGTTAAAAGGTCGAGTGTCAGCGCATTATACCAACGCGGGCGCGGGACGTCAAGCCCGTCATCGGGGGTCACCTCTCCCCCGGCCCCCTCCCCTAAGCGGGGAGGGGGAGAAACGGAGAGAGAAGACAACACGTTTTCGCATCTCAACTCACTCCCCCTCCCCGCTTAGGGGAGGGGGGCGGGGGGAGAGGTGACCCCCGGTGACCGAACGCGTTACGCCGCTTGCGCGCTCGCCCCCGGTTCCCAGCGGGCTTTCGTCACCGCGTCGCCGCGGAGGGCGCACTGGAGCGTGTCTTCGATGACGCTCCAGTCGAGATTGCGGAAGACGGCGTCAATGAATTGGGCGCGCGCGGTGCCGTAGTCCATGAAGTAGGCGTGTTCATAGGCATCGAAGGCGAAGATGGGGGCGGCGTCCCAGATGGGGTAGGTATGGTGGGTGTCGCCGATGTAGATGTGCAGCATCTCGTCGTAGCGGTCATACGCCAGCCACGCCCAGCCGCGGGCGCTCATCACCGTGCCGGTCATCTCCGCGCGGAAGGCGCCAAAACCGCCGAAGTCGCGTTCGATGAACTCGGCGGTCTTGCCCACCGGCGTGCCGCCCGCGCCCTGCGTCAGCGCGCCGAAGTAGAGCTCGTGGCTCTTCACCGCGTCCAGCGCGTACGCCAGCTCGATCTTGATCTCCCGCGCGTCAGCGTAGGTGGCATTGCCCTTGCTCACGTCCACCTCGCGGAGCTTGCGCGTCAGCTCGTTGCATTTCGTGATGTAGCCCGTGTAGAGCGCGTAATGCTCCTCCTGCTGCCGCCGGGACAGCCCGTCCACCCCCTGCACCGAGGGGAACTCTTTCGCTATGAACGTCATGGATCGCTCCTTTCGGATGGTGATACCGGTATGGTAGCGGAGAACGCGCTGGCCAGGCAGGGGAAATGGTGACAATAGGCGCGCCCGTCAGCATGATGTGATGGCTGCACGGTCCACAACCCAATGTCGTGGAACGGCAGGGACTCGGCTCCGAAGGGCGAAGCTTTGCAAGACTGCTTGAATGAAGGATTTGCCCATGACCTACCGTGACCTGTTCCGCGAGATCATGTTTTACGGCGATTACGATCGCATGCCCGTGCTGCACTGGACGGGCTGGGAAGAAACGATGGAGCGCTGGTATGCCGAAGGCTTGCCGCGCGACGCCAACGTGCACGAGTATTTTCATGCCAGTCCGCTGTGGGCGGGCATCTGGACGCGATTGAGTCTCTACCCCTGGTTTGACGAAGAGGTGCTGGAGGAAACGGAGGAATACCGCATCGTCCGCGACCGTGACGGCGTCGTCTGCCAGGATTGGAAGCACAAAAGCTGCATCCCCCATTACATTGACTTCACGCTGAAAGACGCCGGCGGCTGGGAGGCATACAAAAAACGCTTGCAGCCGCATCCCGACCGCATCCCGGCGGATATTGACGCGCGCATCGCCGCTATCGAGGCATCCGGCCTGCCCGTGGAGTTCGAGATCGCCTCAATGATGGGGTGGATTCGCAACTGGATGGGCGTCGAGAATATGTCCTACCTGATGTATGACGACCGCGATGTCTACGCCGACATGGTAATGACGCTCGCCGACCTGACCTGCTGGGCCATTGACCAGGTGCTGCCGAAGGTGAAGAGCGGCGTGGATTACGCGCATGGCTGGGAGGATATCTGCGGCAAGAGCGGGCCGCTGGTGAGCCCGGAGATTTTCGACGAGTGCGTGGCGCCCGGCTACCGCAAGATCCGCAACAAGCTGGAAGAATACGGCGTGAAGCTGCTCGGCATTGATTCCGACGGCGACGTGCGCGATCTGGTCGGCCACTGGCTCGATGCCGGCGTCAACGTGCAGTTCCCCATCGAGGTGGGCACGTGGAAGGGCGATGCCAACGCGTACCGGAAGCGCTACGGCAAGGAATTGCGCGTCATCGGGAATTTTGACAAGCTGGCGCTGGAGCGCGGGCGCGCCGACGTGGAGGCGGAGTTCGCGCGTCTCATGCCGTTGATGAAGGACGGGGGTTTTCTCCTGCTCCCCGACCACCTGATCACCCCCGGCGTGTCGCTGGCGGAGTATACGTGGTATCTGGATCAGGTGCGCGCGCTGCGGTTCTAACGGGCGGCGGCCCGCCGCGGCGTATATCCCCCCGCTCAATCGCGCCCTCCCCACGCGGATCACCGCGCGGGGAGGCGCGTTGGCCGCGGGGTCAGGCGGAGACGATGACGCCGTTCGGATATTCCTTCAGGTTGCCTGCCAGGGACAGCAGGGCCGGGGTGCCGCCGAGGACGTCTCGCAGGGCGTCAATCTCCGCCGGGCCGTCGCCGAGCGGGAGGGCGACCTGGCCGCGGGAGACGACGGAGCGGCAGAGGCCCATCATCATCTCGAACCCCCGGTAGGCGGCCTCGATATTGCACGGATGCACGGCGCCGTCGTCGTCCAGCCACGCCGCCATGTCGGCGATATAGGGCGGCATGTCCAGGTCGTAGTTCATGCAGCCGGGGCCGCTGAAGACGCCGTCCTTTGTCACCGCGCGCCAGCCGCCGCCGGTGAGCGTCTCGGCGAAGCCCTCGGTGCCCTGCGCGCCGATGCGGCATTTCCGCCACCAGTACTCCACCTCCGGCACGTCCGGGGCGCCGGCGCCGGTCTCCACGTAGCCGCGCACGCCGTTGCGGTACTGAATGACGCCGGCGAGGTAATCCGGCGAGGCGTGGATGTCGCTGAATTTGCCGGTGCCGCTGGCCTGGCCCATCACCCACTCGGCCTCATACGAGCCGTTGAACCAACTCATGTAGTCAAGCATGTGCGTCATCATGTGCATCATCCAGCCGGTGGCATGGCCGTAGACGGTCTGCACGCGGCCGATGGCGCCGCTGGCGATGATCTGTTTCACCTGCTGATAGTGCTCGCCGTAGCGGTGCTGGTGGCTCACCACCGCCTTCACGCCCGCGCCGCGCGCCAGCGCCATGATGCGCCGCGCCTCGGTGGTGGTGAGGGCGATGGGTTTTTCAAACGCGATGAGCTTCGCGCCGTTCTCCACGCCGATCTGCATCATCTCGTAGCGGAGATTCGGCATGGTGGCGAAGCAGAAGACGTCGGGGCGCAACTCCGCCGCCAGCGCCGCGGCGTCGGTGCCGATCTTCGGGTTGCCGAGGTCGGCGGCCGCCGCCTCCAGGCGGGCGGCGTCAATGTCGCAGATGCCGGCGACTTTGAAGCGCGGGTTGGCGTGGAAGGCGGCGGCGTGGTGCTTGCCGCGCTTGCCCATGCCGACGACGACCACGGTATACACGCGATCACTCATGCTGGGTTCCTCTCGGTGCTGATGGATTACGCGGGGGCGAGGGATACCCTCGCCCCCGCGTTGTTACTGTTCGAGGCGGACTGCAAGTCCGCGGCCCCGGTGATTAACCGTTCTGCTTGCACCAGGCGAGCACCTGCTCGATGGTGTAGTCAATCTCGTCCTGGGTGAGTTCCGGGAACATCGGCAGCGAGATGCAGCGGGCGGCGTTGGCTTCGGCGTTGGCGACGCTGCCGACGATCTCCGCCTCTTTGCCCCACGGATAGCCTTCCTGCTGATGGATGGCGATGGGGTAGTGCTGCTTGGCGTCCACGCCGCGCGCGACCAGGAAGTCGAGCATTGCGTCGCGCTGTTCGGCCGCGGTCTCGATGACGTAGAGGTGATAGACGTGGCGATAGCCGGGCAGCTCGTAGGGCAGCTCCAGGCCGGTGCCGGCGAGCGCTTGCGTATACATGGCGGCGATTGCGCGGCGGCGGTCCGACCAGGCGGTGATGCGCTGCAGCTTGACGCCCAGGATGGCGGCGTGCAGGTCATCCAGGCGGCTGTTGAAGCCGAAGGAATGCACGGAGCGCTTGGTGGAGCCGTGGTTGCGCAGGCGCTTCACGCCGGCGAGGATATCGTCGCGATCGGTCATCACCGCGCCGCCATCGCCGAAGGTGCCCAGGTTCTTCTGGATGATGAAGCTGGTGCAGACGGCGTCGGAGAGCTCGCCGACGCGGAAGGTGTCGCCGGCGGCATCAATGGCCTGGGCGTTGTCCTCGATCACGAAGAGGTTGTGCTGCTTCGCGATGGCGGCGATCTTGTCCATCTGCGCGCACTGCCCGTACAGGTGCACGGGGATGATGGCCTTCGTGCGCGGGGTGATGGCGGCCTCGATCAGCGCCGGGTCAATGTTCTTCGTCTTGGGGTCGCAGTCCACGAAGACGGCCTTGGCGCCGGCGACCCAGATCGCCTCGGCGGTGGCGAAGAAGGTGTTGGGCATGGTGATGACTTCATCGCCGGGGCCGATGCCCAGCGCCATCAGCACGAGCCAGATGGCGTCGGTGCCGTTGCCCACGCCGATGGCGTGCTTGGTGCCGGCGTAGGCCGCCAATTCGCCTTCGAAACGCGACAGGGCGGGACCCATGACGTACTGGCCGGACTCGAGCACCTGCAGAATGGCCGCGTCAATCTCGGCCTTCAGGGTGTGATACTGGCGGACGTGGCCATAGAAACTGACCTGCATGCGAGAAAACCTCCTCAGATTCGTCTGTGTTGACGGGGTGACCCCGTGTGCATGCACACGGGGGGTGATCGCCGGGAATGCTGCCGCGGGCGAACGAGACCGTTGATGGTATACGCAATATGCCGCGCGGTCGTATCGGCATACAAGTCTATCCGCGGTCCGCGCACTTATATTAACGCGTAATGGTCACCTTGCGCAAGCCTCGCGGCGCGTCGGGATCGTTTCCCTTGAGCACGGAGAGCGCCTGGGCGATGAGCTGGCCGGCGAGGATGGCGGGGAACGGGCTGATGACTTCCGGCACCGGCTGGCCCACCGCCACGGAGAAGGCCACGTCCGCCGCGCGCAGCGCGCTCGCGGCGTTGCCGATGACCACCGCCTCCGCGCCCAGCGCCTGCGTCTGCTCGATCACCTGCATCACCGTCGGCAGCGTCGGGCCGTCATTGGCGAAGGCGATGACCGGGTAGCCCGCTTCGATGATGGCGATGGGGCCGTGCACGAAGTCCGGCGAGGCGAAGGGCTGCGCGCGGATGTAGCTCGTCTCGCGCAGTTTCAGCGCCAATTCATACGCGGTGCCCAGGTTGTAGCCGCGGCCGAGCACCACGCACTCTTCCAGATAGCGGAAGCGCTCCACCTTCGCGCGGATCTCGCCTTCGCGGCCCAGCACCTCCAGCATGATGCGCGGGATGGCGAGCAGGTGGTCGCGCAGCGCCTGGTCGCGGCCGATGGCCGCGGCGAGCAGCAGCAGGCCGGCCAGCGTGCTGGTGAAAGTCTTCGTCGCCGCCACCGAGAGCTCCGGGTTGGCGTGCAGGATGAGCGATTGCTGGGCGGCGGCGATGAGCGGCGAGTCCGCCACATTGGTGATCGCCAGCGTGTCGGCGCCGTTGCGCGCCGCGCGCTCCAGCACGCTGATGACATCCGCCGCCTCGCCGGATTGCGAGATGCCGATGACCAGCGCGCCGTCATAGCGCACATCCGCCTGATAGACGCTGGCGACGGAGGGCGCCGCCAGCCCCACCGGGATTTCCGTCGCCGTCTCGAAGAGGTACTTCGCGTAGAGCGCCGCGTGGTCGGAGGTGCCGCGCGCGGCGATGAAGATCATGCGCGGCGGCGCGGCGTGCCAGCGCTCGGCCATCGCCCAGACGCGCTCGAGCTCGGCGGCGATGAGCCGGCTGATGGCCAGCGGCTGCTCGCGGATTTCGTTAATCATGAGGTGGCCGGGGGCGGCGTCGGGCATGGCGGTCTCCTTCCAGCGTCCGGTTGACGGCGGTCCGACCGCATTATACCAGAAACGGCGCATGCGTGGCGGGAGTGTTCCGCCCGCCGCTGGCGCTGAGCGCGCGAAGCGCCATTGTCGCCAACGGCGCGCAACAGCGCGCGGGCGGAGCACGGCGTCGGTGTCGGATGTCGGCGCGGTGGGGACGGTGTCAGCGGAGGCATCCTGATGAACGCCATATTCGCACGGCTGATGCCGATCGTGTTCTGCATGATGGTCTGCCTGCCGGCCGGGGCGCAGGCGCCCGCCGCGCCGCCGGAGACACTGGCGGGATTGACGCCGGGGCGGGTGCTGCTGGCGGACGCGGTGCGCGTGCTGGGCGGGTATGACGCCGCGGTGCCGGGCAGCATGTCCTATTTCTCCGGCGGCGAGGCGCTGTCCCGCGCCTATCGCTGGGCGCCGGGCGATATCGGGCCGTACCGCGGGGTGACGGTGGAGACGGGCTATCGCGACGCGCGCGTGAATCTCATCATGGTGGATTCCTATCCCGGCCTGGGCACCGGGCGCGGGCTGACCACGCTGGTGGGCGATGACGTGGCGGTGCGATTGTACGGCCTGCCGGATTTCGCCTTTGAATGGCAGATCGGCTACGCGCGCTACCGCGAGCTGTTCTACCTGGATGCCGGGGTGCACCTGGTGTTGTCGCAGATCACCGGGCGGCCGAACTGGACGATCACCCGGCTGATCCTCACCTATCCGGCCTATCTGCGGAATGGCGTGTCCTGGCGCGTGGAGATGGTGCGCCGCGGCGCGCGCGTGGAAGACATTACCGCTGGTTATCGGGTCTGGGCGCGGCTCGCCATTCCGCCGGAATAACGGCCCCGGCCCCACAAAGGAGGAGCAGATGACATTGTCGCAACGATTACTGATTCTGGGCCTGGCGCTTTGCCTGGGCGTGGGGCAGCTCCAGGCGCAGACGAAACGCACGGCGCCGCCGGAGAGCCTGAACGGCCTGCGTCCCGGCACGCTGACGCTGGATGACCTGACGGCGAAGATGGGCAAGCCCGACATGGTGCAGACCGGCGGCATGCTGGAGCTGTACGGCGGCCCGGCGGACAGCGAAGCCTACGGCTGGTTCATGATTGATAATCCCGGCTACACGGTGCCCGACCTTGCCGTGGAGACGGCGCGGGGCAGCGACCGGGTGGACCTGGTGATGGCCATCGGCTTTGACGGGCTGAAAACGGAGAAGGGCATCACCTGCTTCATGACGGAGCGGGAGATGCTGGACGCCTACGGGAAACCCGATTTCGTCTTCGCCGTGCCGATGCAGGGGTTCACGCTGCGCGAATTCTACTATATCAACCAGGGCATCTCGTTCGATGTGGCCCCGCTGGGGCCGGGCAGCGCGGAACGGCAGGTGATCGCCATCTACGTCACCTATCCGGAATACCTGAAGGACGCGGTGGCGCTGCGCCACACGTATATCAGCGAAGGCATCGGGCGGGACATCACCACGTCCTACCTGCCGGGGACCAATACATAGGCGCGCGGAGTGATGGCGCGGCGCGGCGGCCGGCATGACGGAGGTTATGCCGGCCGCCCGCCATAGGCCATGAAGGCGTCGCAGGCCCAGTCGCCCCAGGCGCGCTCCACGCCGATGGCCTCCCAGGAGCCATATTCGCCGGCGACGAAGCCGCCGCCGAAGCGGCCGAGCCGGTCAATCAGCGCGCGCGCTTCCGCCTCGATGGTCGCGCGGTCGCCGGTCTGCATGGTGGTCTGAATATCCACCGGGCACCAGAAGGCGACCATGCCGCCGAATTCGCGGCCCAGCCGCTCGATGCCGTGCAGCGCCGGCTGGTCGAACTGCAGCAGGTCCACCCCGCACTCGATGAGATCGGGGATGACGGCGGTCATGCAGCCGCAGGAGTGCATCCAGACGTGCAGGCCGCGCGCGTGGGCGCGGGCGCAGCAGCGGGCGATGCCCGGTTTGAAGAGATCGCGCCACGCCAGCGGGCTGATGAGCAGCCGGTCCTGCGTGCCCCAGTCTTCGCCCACCATCACGCCGTCGGCGCCGGCATCGGCCAGGCAGTCTATCTGCCGGCAGATGAGGTCGTCCGCCATCGCCAGCAGGCGCGCCACCTGTTCCGGCTCGGCGGCGATGTCCATCAGGAAGGTCTCGAATTTGCGCAGGTAGCGGCAGATATTGAAGGCCCAGCCCGCCATCCACGCCAGGTGGTACTTGTCGGGGTGCGCCGCCCAGCGCGCCGCGCAGTCGGCGTAGCGCGCAGGGTTGTCCAGGTCCGGCCAACGATAGGTGTCCAGATCGCTCCACGCGCGGATCGCGCCGGCGAGGCTCTCCCCTTTGGAGAACTGATCCAGCCGGCCCCAGACGTTGCCCCACTCGTCCTCCCACAGGTCGCCGGCGAAGTCGGGGAACTCCGCGTGCAGATCGCGCGGCGGGCGGGTCAGCGTCGTGGCCGAGGCGCTGGCCCCGCACAGGTCGGAAAAGTGGTCATACGCGAAGGCGTAGGCGGTGCGCGCGGGACCGGTGAACTCTAACGTGCGGATGACGATGTCGCGGCTGGTCATATGCGTAGACTTCGTGTGGCGGGCACGATTTCCTCCCGTCATTTCAGAAAGATGGCGGAGAGGGGCACCGGCGTCGCCGGCGGACATCGGCGGGGGAGCTACCAGGAGAAAACCGTCGCGCCATGCTTTTCACAGTTCACCACGACGGTCCGGCCGTCGGGCGAGAGGTGGTAGTCGGTTCCGAATGCCCATGATGCTGTGGGCGCGGGATATGCGCCATATCGGCTGTAGGCGCTGGCCCGCAAGCGACCGGGGCGTTCAAAGATGGATATCCGCACTTCGGGCAGCAGAATGGGCTTCTTGTGCCAGGGCGCGAGAGACCAGCACCGTTTCGTCAGCGTCACGACCGGTGTCTCGGCAACGGGTTCAACGCACAGCGCGTAGCGTCCATCGGGTGTGAGGTATACCCGAGGCGCTGGCGTGGTGCACCGAAACTGCCAGTGGTCACCCGATACGACATGCTGTATGCGTACGAACGCTGTAGTGCTGCCGCGTATGGCGATCCATCCCCCGGCGACTCGCTGCGAATTCAGCAAGCGCATTCCCGCGTAAGCAGGCGTGTCGCGGTGCGTAGCTGTGAGCACTGTGCGCACGATCCACCCATCGTCCTGCTGGTAATCACTCCCGATCATACAATCGCCGGCGCCAGCAGGATCAAAGGAATCTCGCGCGCCGGTCCACAGCAGCGTGGTGGTGAGCCGTTGGCCGGTATGCTCAATGCGGTGATACTCGTACCGCGTGGCCGCGGCATCGGTGACGGTGTTGACCAGTGCCGAACCATCGCTGGTTAACTGGGCGTAAAAGCCTTCGTACTGTTTCGGCTTTGGCAAGCTGCCATTGCAGCGTCCCATCGCAACAACTGTGCCATGCTGTACCGCAACCAACGAGACAACAGGGGCGTTGGGACAGGCGATCATGACCCGACCGGCCTCATCTACCGCCACGTCGTAACGTTCCGCGATATCGAAGTGGGCGGGAGGATGCAGTAACCCGATGGGAAAAGTGACGCGGCTGATGACGTGGTGGCTATTCAGGGTGATGAGCGTGGCGGTGCGTGCGTCAGTCGAGAAGGAGGCGATGATCCGCTCATCAGGCGACCTCGCCTCTATGCGAAAACTGACGGGTGAAGGCAGCGTCGTGATGATTGCCGCCTCCCGTCCTGCCCAATCCAGCCGGGAATACGTAGCGGCTTTGCCGGTCACCCGCGGGTGATGCACGACGATCATGCCATCGTCAAGCAGCTGACGAATATCAACGTGCTGATTATACCGCCAGTGATTGGTCTTTGTCAGCCGCGCCGGCGCTGATAACCGCATCCAACCGATGCCGGTTATCAGCAGAAAAATCGCAACAAGGAAAACCCGAAGCCGACGCTGCCGTTGAGGAGATCGCTGTCGCCATCCTGTCATGCTCATCTCGGCCTTCCTTATTATATTACCGCAGACTACAGCTGCTTATTCCACCCGCGCCAGCGCCTGCTCCAGATCGGCGATGATGTCTTCCACGTCTTCCAGGCCGACGGCGAGGCGCACCAGGCCGGGGGTGATGCCGGCGTCGGCGCGGGCCTGGGGCGGCATGAAGCGGTGCGACATGCGCGCGGGCTGCAGGACGAGCGTCTTCACATCGCCCAGGCTGGCGGCGATGGTGCAGAGGCGCAGGGCGTCAATATACTGCTCGGCGCGCGCTTCGCTGCCCATGTCGAAGCTGACGACGCCGCCGAAGCCGCGCATCTGATGGCGGGCCAGCGCGTGCTGCGGGTGGCGCTCCAGGCCGGGGTAGATGACCTGGCCGACGGCGGGATGGCCCTCCAGCCAGCGCGCCACCGCCAGCGCATGGGCATTGTGCGCGCGCACGCGCAGGGGCAGCGTCTGCGCGCCGCGCAGCAGCAGGAAGGCGTTCATCGGGCTGAGGGTGGCGCCGTGCAGGATTTCTGCCTGCCGCACGCGCCGTATCAGTTCCGCGCCGCCGAGCACCGCGCCGCCCAGCGTGTCGCCGTGGCCGCTGATGTATTTCGTCGCGCTGTACAGCACCAGGTCCACGCCCACACGCAGCGGTAGTTGGTTCACCGAGGTGGCGAAGGTATTGTCCGCCGCCACCAGCACGCCGCGGTCGTGCGCCACCTGCGCCACCGCCTCGAAATCCACCAGGCGCAGGGTGGGGTTGGAGGGGCTTTCCAGGTAGACGAGGCGGGTATCCGGGCGGATGGCGCGCGCCACGTTACCGGGTTCGCGGGCATCCACGAAGGTGGCGCTCAGGCCCCATTTCGCCAGCGGCCCGGTGAGCAGGCCGTGGGTGGCGCCGTAGATGCTGTCGGCGCAGACGACGTGTTCGCCCGTGCGGCAGAGACCGAGGAAGAGCGCGCTGATGGCCCCCATGCCGGAGCCGAAGACGACGCACGCCTCCGCCTCCTCCAGCAGCGCCAGCTTGTGCTCGAGGGCGTCCGTGGTGGGATTTCCAACCCGTGAGTAACTGTAGCCTTCCTCCAGGTGCGCCGCCCGCGCCACCGCCTGCTCGACCGAGTCGAAGGCGAAAGAGGCGGTCTGATAAATCGGCGTGCTCACCGCGCCGATATACGGGTCCGGCTCCTGCCCGCCGTGTATCGCCCGCGTCGCTTCGCCGTGTTTCGCCGTAAAATCGTCCGCCATGCTGCACAGTCTACCGGATTCACCGGGGAGCGTCTACCCGCGCCGGGGCCAGCAACTGCGCCACCTGCCGGTCCGTCAACCCGTCCAGATACACCAGTTGATACGCGGTCAGCAGGTCGCGCCGCGGGCCAATGAGTACCTGGATGGCCGCATGATTTTTGACGAACACGAGACGCTGCTGCCCGTTGGTGGCCAGTGTCCAGTCCGCTTTCGTCAGCTCTCCCGTATACCACGCGCGGAGAAATACCGGATCAGCCGGCACGCAGAGGAACGCCGTCTCCGCGCGCGCCGCGCCCTGCCGCCGCAGCAGCCAGAGGGGGATCGCCATCGCGCGCTGTCCCGCGCGGTTATTCGCCGTCAACTCGGAAAAGGGAAAAATCGGCGCCTCCGGCATGGCGGCGATGACGGCATCCAGGGTGCGCGGCCCCTGGTAGAGGTGTGCGGACACCAGGGTCAGCCCCAGCGCGAGGACCCCCAGGGCCGCCAGCGTCGCCAGCGCCCACCGCGCCCAGCGCCGTCGCGTGGGTTTGCGTATCTCATTCATGCGAAAACCCCCTGATGCCGGCTTGTCCATCCGCAACAGGGGGCAAACGCCATGATTGGCCTGCCGGACTTACCGCAGGTGCTCCGGCGCCTGCAGCACCGCCGCGAACGCCGCCAGGAATTTCGCCGCCACCGCGCCGTCCACCGCGCGGTGATCGAAGGAGAGGGCGACGCCCATCACCGGGCGCGCCACCACCTGGCCGTCTTCCACCGCGGCGACCTGCGTCACCGCGCCCACGCCGAGGATGCCCACCTGCGGGGGCTGCACTACCGCCACCAGGTAGGTGACGCCGAACATGCCGACGTTGGAGATAGTGAAGGTGCCGCCGCGGCTGTCGCTGGCGCGCAGGCGTTTTTTGCGGGCGAGCTCCGCTTTGGCGCGGATTTCCGCGCTCATCTCCGGCAGCGCTTTCGTATCGGTATGGGGGATGACCGGCACGAGGATGCCCTCGTCACCCTCGATGGCCACCACCACGCCGACGTTGACCGCCGGATGCATCACCACCGCGCCGTCTTCGAAAGTGGCGTTCACCGCCGGCACCTGGCGCAGCGCCAGCGCCGCCGCCTTCACCACCAGGTCGTTCACCGAGATGCGCGCGCCGGCGGTATTCCCCTGCCCGCCGGCGTTGAAGGCTTCGCGGAAGCGCAGCGCGGCCGCCATCGGCACGTCCATCACCACGTAGGCATGGGGGGCCGTCGTCTTGCTCACCACCATGCGGTCGGCAATCGCCTTGCGTATCGGGGTCAGCGGCACCACCTTCGGTTCCGCGGCAATCATCACGTCATCAGTCACCGGCATCCACCTCCGGCATCCCTCTTTCGCCGCGCCATGCCCCCGGACCTTTTCATGGTCGCGGCAACGCGTACTCCGGCGGCGGGGGCTGCACACCGGACATCGCGCTGGCCCACCACAAGATCGTCCGCGTCTCGCAGGAAGCCCCGTCACGGGTATTGCCATCCCTTTCGACTTCTGCTACAATATCCCGGTCACGCGGAGAGGTGGCCGAGTCAGGCTGAAGGCGCCCGCCTGCTAAGCGGGTAAGGGAGCATTAAACTCTCTTCCCGGGTTCGAATCCCGGCCTCTCCGCCAGACATCACGCCATGCGCCCGTAGCTCAGGGGATAGAGCGCTAGGTTGCGGACCTAGAGGTCGCAGGTTCGATTCCTGCCGGGCGTACCATGCTGCATCGCACCCGCCGTACAGGTTGCTCCTGCGGCGGGTGTTCTCGTCTCTACGCGCCGCGGCGCAGGCGGTGCGAACAGCGGCTGACGTGGATGCTGGTATAATGCAATCTCATGGATACCGTGCGCACAACGCTGGGCCGTACGCCGATTACGATTCCGGCGCTGGGAATCGGCACCCGGCGGTGGGGGCAACGATTCCTCCGGGGCTACGGCACGGAGGATAGGGAGGCGGAACTGCGCGGCGCCTACCGGGCGGCGCTGGAAGCCGGGCTGACCTTCTTCGATACCGCGGAAGTGTACGGCCTGGGCCATGCCGAGCGACTGCTCGGGCGCTGCATCGTGGACCTGCCGGACAGGCCGGTGATCGCGACGAAGTTCCACCCGCTGCTGCCGTTCCGCCTTCGCAAAGGCGCGCTGCTCGGTGCGCTGCGCGACAGCCTGGAACGGCTGCGCCTACCGGCGGTGGACCTGTACCAGCTTCACGTGCCATATGCCTTGACGCCGATGGATACCTGGCTGGCGGCGCTGGCGGAGGCGGTGGAGGCCGGCGTGGCGCGCGCCGCCGGGGTGAGCAATTTCTCCGCCATGCAGATGGTGCGGGCGCACGCGTTGCTGGAGAAACGGGGCGTCGCACTGGCGTCCAATCAGGTGCACTACAGCCTGCTGCACCGCGCGCCGGAGACGCGCGGCCTGCTCGACGTCTGTCGCGACCTGGGCATCACGCTCATCGCCTCCATGCCGCTGGCGCAGGGCCTGCTCACCGGGAAGTATACGCCTGAGCATCCGCCGAACGGTCCGCGTGGGCGCCGGTATCGCCAGCGCGAGCTGGAAGCGGTGGCGCCATTGCTGGAGGCCCTGCGCCGCGTCGGGGACGCGCATGGCGGACGCACCCCCGCGCAAGTGGCGCTGAACTGGACGATCGGCAAAGGCGTCGTGCCGATCGCCGGGGTGAGGACGGCGGCACAGGTGGCCGAGAACGCCGGCGCCCTCGGCTGGCGACTCACCGCGGAGGAAGAGGCGGAGCTGGATGCGCTGTCGCGTGCGCGGCAGTGGATCATGCGGACGTGGTGGTGAGGCAGGTGCCCGGCGCAGGATGCCGCATCGGCGAGCACTGCCGCGGCTCCGCGGACAGGTAAATGAACAGGGACGGGCTTTGGCGTCCCGTCCCTGTCCCCCCTCTCCGGGTAGGATCTCCCGTTCACTGTCCGTTCTCGTTGCGCGCGGGGGGGTGAAGTGTTCCTTCTGCACCCTCCGGGCGGTTTGCCATCCACCCACGGGGATGAGCTCACCGGGTTGTATTGGCGGCCCCTGTGCACCGGATGCTTAGTCCGACATTCGTCGGTCCCGTGCATCTGTTCCGACTTCACTCCCACCCGCGCCCCTATGATACCGCAACATTGGCGGGACGCAAGGGCGATTGCGCGCGTATTGTGCACATGATCCGACATGGCGTGGGAAATCCGGCGCCGTCTATTCCACGGCGGTAGACGGTGATCCACTGACAGCAGACGGTGGGGCGGCCATGATGTTGTGGTGATCCGACATCCTCACCAGCCTGGACGCCTCCGATAGGTTGCCGCCAGCTCACAGCCGCCCTCATGACACTTGCCCCAGGCGCAATCGGGACCGAGATTGTCGAAGACCACCGGCACTTCCGCCTGCGCCAGCGCGCGGATGCGTTCAAAGAGCGCGCGGATCTCCCACTGGGCGCGGATGCACAGCCGTTCGCGCGTCATCGTCATCAGTTGCCGGCCGTTCACCGTCATCACCAACTCAGTTTCGCAGGCATTGGGCAGCACGAAGCGCGCGTCTTCGTTCACCGATTCTCCGGTTGCGGCGGGATTCGCCGCGCGCAGCAGGTGCTGCAGCTCCTCGTATCGCGTGCCGAGCTCGTCCATCGTCCGGCGGAAGAGCGCCAGCGCTTCCGGGCAGGCGGCGATATGCGGCGGCACGAGGTACCGGAATCCCGCTTTGTCCACATAACGCTGGCTCTGCTGCGCATACGAGGCAAGGCGATGGCGCACCAGTTGATGCGAGCAGGCGCGGGAGATGCCGCCGATGGCGAACTGGAAGGTAAGGTGCTCCAGGATACCCCAGTGTCCGCGCGAGAGCACCCGGTCGCGCAGCCACACGCCCATCGCCTGCTCGCTCTCCAGCGGCTGGATGCCGGCAAATCCGCCTTTGCTGTAGCATAACCGCGCCGCCGCGTAGGCGGGAAAGAGCGTGCCGGTCCAATGAACCAGGCGGACGGCGAGGGTGGTTTCACGGGCAGTCTCGGCGGTCATCGAGTGGCTCCTGACGCTAAATCTGTGGCGATGAAGTATTCTATCACGCTAGGGGGCCGGCGTCTACGGCAGCAGCGGATGCATCCGACGGGCGGCGGGCGCGTATCTGTGCGGGGTATCCCCGATTTACGCCGAGGGGGGAGGGATGGTATACTCTGCCCGATCTTCCATCACGAGGACAGAACCGATGAAACCATACGAAGGCGAGATGACGCTGGACCTGGCGCAGATGAAATGGGACGATGCCGGGTTGATCCCGGCGGTGGTACAGGACGTGAAAGGCGAAGTATTGATGGTGGCCTACATGAATCGCGCGGCGCTGGCGGAGACGCTGGAGACGGGATTCTCCACCTATTACAGCCGCAGCCGGCGGGCGATGTGGCGCAAAGGCGAGAGCAGCGGCCACCGCCAGCGCGTGCTGGAGGTGCGCGTAGACTGCGACCTGGACTGCCTGGTGCTGAAGGTGGAGCAGACGGGCGGCGCCTGCCATACCGGTTACTATTCCTGCTTCTACCGCGTCATCAAGGACGGCCGCATCAGCATCGTCGAGGCGACGGTGTTTGACGCGGAGCAGGTCTATACGACGGAAGATGATCAGAAAGCTGATTAGCCGTCCCGCGGATTGATGCGCTTTGCCAACGTGTTTTCGCTCTGGTGGGCTGTGCATCGGCAGGTGTGCGTCTCCGGATTGCAATCCGGGGGACACTGGGGCCGCGGAGTTGTACTCCGCACGCGTTGGCACGCTCTGTGTTCAACGACAGGGTGAGGGCACTCGTGCGGAGTACAACTCCGCGGCCCCGGTAAATGCGTCCCGATTTCATCGGGACGCGGCCCCAGTGCGGCGGCTCGACGGAGTCTCGCCCTCCAGGGCGCACGGCCGACACGCGGGGGCGATGTTCGAAGGAGGGTGATGTTATGGCGAAGATACAGGTCGTGTTCTACAGCATGTATGGGCATGTCTACCGTATGGCGGAGGCGGTGGCGGAGGGGGCGGGTGCGGCGGGCGCCGACGTGACGCTGCTGCGGGTGCCCGAACTGGTGCCGGCGGAGGCGTTGGAGCGCACGGGCGCGGCGGCGGCGCAAGCGGCGTTCGCGCAGATCCCGCTCGCGGACGTCGAGCGGCTGCCGGAGGCCGATGCCATCATCTTCGGCGCGCCGACCCGTTTCGGCACTATGGCGGCGCAGATGCGCAACTTCCTCGACCAGACCGGCGGATTGTGGGCGCAGGGCGCGCTCATCGGCAAGGTGGGCAGCGTGTTCACCAGCACCGCCACCCAGCACGGCGGGCAGGAGAGCACGATCCTGGGCTTCCACACCACGCTGCTGCATCACGGCATGCTCATCGTCGGGGTGCCGTATGCGGAAGCGCGCCTGTTGACGCTCGACGAAATCACCGGCGGCTCCCCCTACGGCGCCGGCACCATCACCGGCGGCCAGGGGCAGCGCTTGCCCAGCGAAAACGAGCTGGCCATCGCCCGCTTTCAGGGACGGCACGTGGCGGAGATTGCCGCCCGGCTGGTCGGCGCGGGGGTCGGGGCGTGATGCGGCGCGGCTGACCGGCGTTGATGCGGATAATCGCGCGAGTGCGCGCTGACGACGGACGGGGCATCGTATGGTGCCCCGTCCGTCGTTAGCGCACGGTTATCGTGACCTCCAGCGACTCTCCGCAGTGCAGGGTATAGACCAGCGGTATCGCTTCATGGCCCGGGACGGGGCTGAAAAGACGGGGGCGCCCGCAGTCGAAGATGCGCGGCGGGTGAGTGCTGCTGAGGCGGACGGTACCGCCAGGTTTGCTGATGGTGACGGCGGTATCGCCAATCGCGACGGGTTCGGTATGCGCGGAGACGATGGGGAGGATGTAGCAAAAGTCGGCGCCGGCGGGGGCGGTGGGGACGGCGGCGATGATGGTGACGCGATCATCGGTGACGTGATAACGCAGGGTGAAGGGGATGGCGCCCGGGCTGCCCGGCAGCGTGCCGTGCGCGGTGATGACGATGGCGCCTCCCGTCTCGATCGCCTCCACGTTCGCGGCGTCATCGTTGATGCTGCGATAGATGCGGCCCTCCACGTGTGCGATGAGCTGCGGAGTGAGGGAAAGATTGACGGGTTCGCGCAGGGGCTGCATATTCGAGACCTCGATGGTCGAGCGATATGCAGTGAGGCCGGCGGTGATGAGCGGGCCGGTGGCGGGGTGCCAGAGGAGGGTGAGCGCGCCGCCGGTGGCATGGGCTTCGGGCGCATACTCCCAGTCGTAGGCGGTGACGGTGGCGCGCCAGGGTCCGCGGGCGAGGAGCCAGGTGAGGACTTCCGGAAAGGCCTGCACGCCGGCGGCCGTCTCGCGCGGGAGAGGGGCGCCGGTCGGCGCGGGGACGCCGTAGTCCAGCACCGTGGTCAGCGCCTTGGCGTGGCAGAAGGTGTGGTGGATGCAGGGCAGCTCGCCGTGGATGCGGTAATGCGGCCCGCCATGGAGCAGGCCGTCGTGGGTGCAGGCGGCGAGGAGCTGGGTATGGCGATCGGCGGCTTCGGCGAAGCGCGGGTCACGGTCGGCCAGCAGGGCGCAGGCGGGCTGGCAGCCATCGGAGGTGCGGCTGCCCCAGTAGGTCCACTTGTAGTTGCGGCTGCCCCAACTGTTGTCCCAGCCGCCATCCGGCAGCATGAATTCCAGATGGCGGCGCAGCGAGGCGGTCACCGCGTCCAGCACCTCCGCGTCGTCGGTGAGGCGGCCATAGAGCGCGAGAGCGGGGAGCGATTCCTCCACGTTGTACCCCAGGTCTACGGGGCGGCAGCCGCGCGGCGAATAGCCGTCCTGGGGGTGGCCTTCGCCGAAAATCAGGCCGTTATCGGTGAAGTAGCGCAGGCTTTCGTGGGCGAAGAAGCGGGCGCGTGCAGCGTAGTGGCGGTCGTCCAGCAGGTTGGCGGCAACGGCCATCGTGGCGGCGCAGGTGATGGGGTAATTGATGTTGCCGGTGCGCATGGTCATGAAGCCATCGAGGAAGCCCATGGCGGCGCGGAAGCGCGTCAGCCAGCGGGCATGCGCCGGGGCCTCGAGGAGATGGCCGTAGTGCCGCAGCGCTTCGCCGAGCGCCAGGGCGCCGAAGACGGTGATGCCTGTCCAGTCATGCCCCATCGGATCGTTCAGCCAACTGCCGTCGGGCAGCGACACATGATCCGACCACGCCTGCAGGCGGATGGCGCCGTCCAGGTAGCGCGAGTCCCCCGTGTCGGAAGCCATTCGCAGCAGCGGATAGACGGCATCGGCGCAGCGGCCGTGAATGAGCGAGCACGCGGGGCAGAGGAGGCCGCCGGAGAGGCTGGGCCAGCGGTCATCGGTGTGCTGCAGCGCGAGCAGGGCGTCGCACCAGGCGGTGAGCAGGGCGGTATAGAGGTTGGGCATGGTGAACTCCATCAACGTAACCGTTCAGTCTTATCAGCATGTCGCCGATTGATGCCAAACCTCACCCCCCATCCCCCTTCCCTGCGAGGGAAGGGGGAGTGATGGGTGTGCAGATCCGGTGCTCCCCTCCCCGCTCAGGGGAGGGGCGGGGGGAGAGGTGGGCGGGCAGACGCCACATCATGCTGACAAGACTGAACGGTTACCCATCAACGTGCTGACTGCATTTCGCGGAAAGGGAGGCGGTTTCCTTTTTCACCCCTCGCGCATGCGCATGAATTTGTGGTATAGTGCGCAGAGTGCAGCGGGTTGTCACGCTGTCTCGTGCTCTGCGCACCGACCGCTGGTCGGGGTGAGGGGTTGGGGATTAGGGGTTAGGGGGTCGTTACGTTGTCGTGTGCGTATCAGGATAACCGCCTGTAGCGCGCGCCCAATCCCTCATCCCCAACCCCTAATTGTCGGGAATGCCCTCCGTGGCGTTCCGGGTCGCCGCAGGGGTGGGCCGATGCGGGCGCGAGTCTGCTGGTGACCGAGAGCGGCTCGACAGAATGCGCACCGGAACGCCAGGGACGGCGTTCCCGACGATGGACGCGGCAAGGTGCAACGTGACGATCCAGTACACGCAGAGTAGTAGGAGAACTGGCGATGCGTCTTCTTTTCACAGGCATGATGGCCATGCTCCTCTTCGGTGGGGCGCGGGCGGCGGTACAGGCGGCGTGCGTCTTCGGGGACCACATGGTGCTGCAGCGCGAGTGCGCGGTGCCGGTGTGGGGCACGGCGGCGCCGGGCGAGGCGGTGACGGTGGCCTTCGCCGGGCAGACGGCGCGGACGACGGCGGGCCCCGACGGCGCATGGCGGGTGCGGTTGCAGGCGATGAAACCCAGCGCCGAGCCGCGCGAGCTGACGATCGCCGGCGCGGCGAACACCCTCACCTTCACGGACGTGCTCGTCGGCGAGGTGTGGTTATGCGGCGGGCAGTCAAATATGGACTGGCCGGTGCGGCTGTCGAACGATGGCGCGGCGGAGGCCGCGACAGCGCGATATCCGGCCATCCGCGCCTTCACCGCCCGCTACGCCGCGGGACAGGATGGCGACTACCGCATTGCGCCGAAAGAGCACCGCTTCGCGCTGGCGCCGCAGACGCGCTGCCTGGGGTCGTGGGACGTCTGCACGCCGGACACGGCGAAGAACTGGTCGGGGGTGGGCTACTTTTTCGCGCGCGACCTGCACGCCCGGCTGGGCGTGCCGGTGGGGATTCTCGTTGCCGCCTACGGCGCGTCGGCGATAGAGGCGTGGACCAGCCTGCCCGGTTTGAAAGCGGTGCCGCGCTACCGCGCGCGGGCAGCGGCATACGAAGAAGCGGTGCAGGCCTATCTGACGGACCCGAACGGGTATCCGCAAGCGCTGGAGGCGATGACGGCGCGGGTCGCGGCGCGCGAGCAGGCGTGGTTCGCGCAGCTTGACGCCGAGGACCCCGGCATCACGGGGCGGTGGATGGCGCCGGGGCTGGCGACGGAGCAGTGGGAAGCGGTTGCGCTGCCGGTGTCCGTGGCGGACAATCCCATTGGCGCGCCGGTGGCCTCCATCTGGTTCCGCCGGGAGGTCACCATCCCGCCGGCGTGGGTGGGCCAGGAGCTGGAGCTGCACCTGGGCGTGGTGGACGCGGTAGATGACAGCTATGTGAACGGCATCCGCGTTGGGCGCACCTGGTTCGACACACGGGAATATTGGTCCATCTCGCGCGTCTATCCGGTGCCGGCGTCGGCGGTGACCTCCACCACGGTGACGCTGTCCGTGCGCCTGCTCAAGCTGATCTACCACATGGGCCTTTTCGGGCCGGCGGCGGAGATGAAGCTGGTGCGGAAGGGCGCGCCGGAGGGAGAGGCGGTGTGGCTGGCGGGCGCATGGCGCATGCGGAAGGCGCAGGACCTGGACGCCGGCGCGCAGCCGCAACTGCCGCCGATCGGCACGGCAGCGCCCGGCAGCGCGTACGGGCATCCGGCGGTGATGTATCATGGGCTCATCCACCCGCTCATCCCCTACGCCATTCGCGGCGCGATCTGGTATCAGGGCGAGGCGAACGCGCCCTTTTATACCGACTACCGCGAGCTACTGCCGGGGCTGATTACCTCCTGGCGGAAGGAATGGGGGCAGGGCGAGTTCCCCTTCGGCATCGTGCAGTTGGCCAGCTATCACGCGCAGCAGACGGCGCCGGTGGACCGCGGGGGGTACATCAATCTCCGCGAAGCGCAGGCGATGGCGCTCCGCGTGCCGGGCACTTTTTTGGCGACGGCGATGGATATCGGCGAGGGAGACAACATCCATCCCAAGAACAAGCAGGAGGTGGGACGGCGGCTGGCGCTGGGCGCGCTGGCGACGGCGTACGGGCACAAAGGGCTGTTCTTCGGTCCGGTCTACCGGTCCATGAAGCGTGAGGGGCAGCGCATCCGCCTGCGTTTCGATTACGCCGACGGCCTGCATGCCAAAGGCGATCCGCCCGTCGGGTTCGCGATCGCCGGCGCCGACCGGGCGTTTTACTTCGCGCGGGCGACCATCGAAGGGGAGGAGGTGGTCGTCTGGTCCGACAAGGTGCCGGCGCCGGTCGCGGTGCGCTACGCCTGGGCCACGAACCCGGTGTGCAACCTGTATAACCGCGAAAACCTGCCCATCTATCCCTTCCATACCGACAACTGGGATCTCTCGCAACTGGTGATACCGCGGGATACGATCACCCTGCCAACGGGGTGGGTGGCGCGGTGATTCACGGCACGCGCGCCGTCCGCCGCCGGCCGTCGCCGTTTCCCAGCAGCGCGCGAATGGCGTCCAGGCGCTCGGTGTTCGGCGTCCCCTCCGGCGTCCAGGTCGGGCACAGCCAGCCGCCTTCGTCATGCTCGTTCCACGCGTAGGCGATGACCGTGTCGGCGGGGCACAGGTCGGCATGGTGGTTCACGAAGGCGCAAGCGCGGCCGAGGTGGGCGACAATCTCCGCCGGCGCGGCAATCGAGGGAAAGACGGCCTGCTGGTGATAATCGTGGTCCAACTCCCAGGAGACCGGGTGATCCTTGCGCGGATTCTTCTCCCAACCGGTGGTAACCAGCGGAACATAGGGAACGCGCGCATCCGCCGCCTGCCCCCAGAAGCCGGTTTCGACACGCCGGCACAACGCCGTAAACGTGGCATCGTCGCTGCCGCAGGCGTAGTGCGAGACTGCGTCGAAACCCAACGGGGCGGCCCGTGCATACTCGTCCGCCGGGCTCCAGCCCATGGAGACGCAATAGGGATCAACGCCCGTTGCGCGCGCGGCCTGGCGGAACTCGGTGAAACGCGCCGCCGGAAAGGCGCCGTGATGGCGCACCGCGAAGGCATACACCAGCGGACGGCCCCCGCACACGCGCTGATATCCCGGCTCGCGCAGCAGCGCCACCGCGCGGTCGCGCTCCCGCGGCCATGCCTCGTCCTGCACCCCGAAGGCGTTGTGCAGGATCACGCAGTAATTCAGCCGGCGGCGCAGGCGGCTGGCACGATACCGGCGCAGCGCCTCGCTCATGTCGGTCCCATCCGGGTAGAGCAGGAAGGCCCAGTAGTCCAGGCCGGCATCGGCGGCATACGCGATCTCCCGGTCCATGATCTCCTGCCGGTTGCTATCAATACGCACGCTGCCGTCACCTGACACCTCGGCAAACCAGGGCAATCGCGCATGGTATTTCGCGGGCGCGAGGGTGCGCTCGACTTGCCGGGTAACCCCGCCGCCGCTCCAGGCATCCCAGCGGATAGCGCCAAGGGTGGGGCGTGCCTGCGGGCCGTCCGCGGCCGGTTCAGCGACAAACGTCATGGCGTACTCCTCCATTCCCCATCGTGCTGCCGGACCATGATACTACGTGCCGCGGGTTGTCACGGTGTACTCTGTGTAGCAAACCAGCCCGGGGTAGTCCGCGCCCTCCGCGGCGCGTGTGACCGACATGCGCACCTGTGTCCGACACCACCGTCATCGGGCACGGGGTAAAAATGCGTCACCACGCGCCGCGGAGGGCGCGGACTACAGAGCAAGGTGCAACGTGACGGCCCAGTACAACTACATGCCATGATACTATGTGCCGCGATAAACGTTCAAGCGGTTCCGAAGGCTTTCGCTGATGCAGCACGCCGGCGATGATTTGACGGCTTCAACGGTGTAGCATATAATTCAACGAGGTTGAAATGCCGATGAGTATCCTCGGTTTGCGCATACGCACGATACGCCGCCAGCAACAGCGCACGCAGCAGCAGATTGCCGAGGCGTGCGGCTGTACCAAGGGGTTGGTGTCCAAAATCGAAGCGGGCAAATGCCAGCCAACGCTGGCCATGTTGACGAAGATCGCCCGCGCCCTCGGGGTGACGGCGTCGGCGTTGCTGGATGAGGAGGAGACGGCCGCCACCGTGTATACCCCCGCCGAGGCGCTCCACGCGGCGGATTGGCCGCGGACGGATAAGGGCTATGCGTATTATGCCTTCGCGGCCGGGCGCACGGACAAGACGATGCAGCCATTTCTCATCACCGCCAGGCGGGGACAGGTGACGCCGCACGGTCTCACGCATGCCGGCGATGAGTTCGTCTATGTGCTGGAGGGCGAGATGGCGTATCGCGTGGGCGACCAAACGTACCATCTGCGCCCCGGCGACAGCCTGTATTTCAACGCGCTCGACACGCATGATCTCACCCCGCTCACCGAGCGCGTGACGTATCTCGCGATCTTTTCGCCGCCGCAGTAGGGTGGGGATGGAGCCGTACATGACCGATCGCCTGGTGGTCAGTCCCTGCAGCACCCCGACGCTTCCCCTGGAGGAGGCGCTGCGGCGGTATGCCGCGCTGGGGTATCGCAAGTTCGAGGTGTTCACCAGTTGGGCCGCCTCTGCCGTCTCGCTCGATCACGACCCGGCGGCCTACCGGGCGCTGGGCGACCGGTACGGCTTCGCCTTCTGCTCCATGCACCTGCCGCCGGTGGATGCGCGCGAGCTGGACGCCACGCTCCACCGGGCGATCGCGGCGACCCGTTTCGCGCGGGCGCTGGGCGTCACACGGGTGCTGTTCAAAGCCACGAGCCGGCCGACGTATATCGCGGCCGCGCCGCAGTATCTGGAGGCCATTGATGGGTGGGGGGTGATACCCGTCCTGCAGAATCACCACGGCACGCCGATTTCCACCAGCGATGATTTTCGTGAAGTGCTGGCGGGCATCAACGACCCGCGCATGCAGACGCTGCTGGAGGTGGGGCAGTTCGTGCGCGCCGGGGAGCGCTGGGAGGATGGTTTTGACTTGCTCAGCGCCCGCAGCACCATCGGACTCGTGCATTTTCGCGACATGAAAGCCGGCAAGGAAGTGCCGTTCGGCGAAGGGGAGCTCGATCTGCGGGGCCTGTTTGCCCGCCTGAAGGCCATCGGCTATGACGGGGAATTCGTCGTCGAGATGGAAGTGGAGGGCGCCGGCATCGAGCAGACGCTGCACTGGCTCGGTGCGGCACGTGTGTTTTCGGAGCGGTTGCTGGAGGAGGCCGGGTATGTCTGATCCACGGCTTTGCATCGTCGGCGCGGGAAACCTGTCTTCCCGCCGCATTTATCCCTACATCGGCCTGGCCGGCGCCGAGTTGGTCGGCGTGTGCGACCTGGACCGGGAGAAGGCCGAGCGCAATGCCCGGCGTTTCGGCGGCGCCGTCTACCAGGAGATGGAGACGATGCTCGATGCCGAGAAGCCTGATGGCGTCATCATCTGCATTGACATGGATCGCCACGCGACGCTCGCGCAGGCGGCCATGCGCCGCGGCATTCCCGTCTATACGGAAAAGCCGCCGGCGCCGTCCGCCGCCGCCGCGCTGGCCGTCGCCCGGGTGTCGGAAGAAACCGGGGTGCTCTGCACGACCGCCTTCAAGAAACGCTACGCCGCCGCCTATGCGCGCGCGAAGGCGTGGATTGACCGGTTCCCGGCCGATGACCTGTACGCCATTTCCTTCGATTATTGCGCGGCGCAATACCCCAATGATACGCTGCGCGGTTCGTTTCTCTTCGACTTCTGCCTGCATGTCATTGACCTGGCGGGGTATCTGTTCGGCGACGCGGCGCGGGTCTTCGCCTTTGATAAAGGGCCTGACGCGTATGCCGTCAGCCTGCGGTTCCGCAACGGGGCCGTCGGGTCGTTCACCTTCGCTGATGGCCGCTCATTCAGCATTCCCACGGAAGAGGTGGAGATCACCGCGCGCGGCGGCAATTTTATGACGGTGCATAACTCCTCGTCTTGGCGGGTGACGGAAGGCGGCGTATGCACCGAGTGGCGCGAACCGCCGACCTTCACCAGCGCGGGTGACAGCGGCAACGATACCGGGCACCTGGCGGAGATCGTGGATTTTCTCGCCGCGCTGCGCGAGGGGCGCACCACGCGATCGAATATCTACGAGAGTTATAAGACGATGGTGCTCTACGAGGCCATCCTCGCCTCCGCCGCGCGCGGCGAGGCCGTGGACGTGGCGTATGAGCCGTTGCGCGCCGGCGCGCGAAAGGAGCCAGCATGAAGGCGATCACGCTGTTGCCCGCCGCGGAGGCGCAGGTCCAGGAGATGGCATGGGGACGCCTGGTGTGGAAGGCGTCGGCGGCGCTGGGGAACTCCGCCAGCATGACCGTGGGCATCTGCGAGATCAAACCCGGTCAGGCGAATCCCCGGCACCACCATCCGAACTGCAGCGAAGTGCTGCACGTGCTGCGGGGCACGATTGTCCACTCCTACGGCGACGAGGAGGTGGTGATGTCCGCCGGCGATGTCATCACCGTGCCGCCCAACCTGAACCACAACGCCCGCAATATCGGCGACGACACCGCCATGCTCGCCATCGCGTTTGACAGCGCGGACCGGCGCACGGTGGGGGAGTAAAGCGGCAGTGGGCTGGTACGATGGCGAGAGGTAAACCGGAGCGCATGGATCAGTGCGCGTCCGGAATTGTCGGCAATTGGGCGCCATGCCACACGGCGACAACCCAAATGGTGTCGTCCTTTCGCCGGTAGAAGAAGCGATATGGCGGCACGACTACTTCGCGATAGGGTACGTCAGGGAACTCCGGTATCAGCCTGCCGGAATCGGGAAACTGTTGGAGGCGGCTGAGCACCTCTTCGGCATGCTGGCGAAATTTCTGTGCCGCACGGGGATTATCCTGGTGGGTGTAGGCCAATGCCGTGATGAAATGTGCCCTTGCCGACGGGGTGAATCTGAGTGTCATCGCTGGTCATCCGCAAGCAAGCGGTCCGCTTCCGCCATCACTTCCGCAAGCGTGTAGCCCGCGCCCGCTTCGATGTCCTGTTCACCTTTCGCGAGCAGGCGCAGGAGTTCCCGCTCGTGTTCCGTGCGTTCGTATGCTTCGACACTCATCATCACGGCCGCGGCACGGCCACGCTGCGTGACAATGACAGGCTCTTTCGAACCACGCATGCGCTTGATGACTCCGGCGGCATCTTGCCGAAGATCGCTGACGGGAATGATATGGGGTGTTTTTACCATGTGATACCTCCAAACGTACCACTAATGGTATCACCAACGGTACGTGATGACAATCACGCACGATCCCCATTATCACGTCTCATCGCGCAAGAGATGCCCGCCGGTAGAAAGACAACGCGTTATCGCCGATCTCTTTCCGGCGCACCCGCTTCACGGCGCCCACCGCGTCGGGGAGGGGCAGGCGGCGGTCGTGCTGGGCGACGATGACGCCATCCTCCGCGAGCAACTCGGCGCCGGCGAGGGTCGCGAGCGCCTGCTGGTAGGCGGCGGCGGCGGCGAAAGGGGGGTCGAGGAAGACGAGGTCAAACTGCGCGTCCTGGCGGGCGAGGACGTCGAGGGCGCGGGTGACGGGGATGGGCATCACGGTCACCGCCTCACCGACGGCGAGGGCGGCGATATTCGCCTTCAGGCAGGCGAGGGCGGGGCGGGCGTGCTCCACCAGCGTGGCGTGGGCGGCGCCGCGGCCCAGCGCCTCCAGGGCGACGCCGCCGCTGCCGGCGAAGAGGTCGAGCACGCGGGCGCCGGGCAGCTCCGCCGCGAGAATGTTGAAGAGCGTCTCGCGCACCACGCCCGAGGTGGGGCGGGTGGCGTCACCCTTCGGCGTTTTCAGCATGCGCCCGCGAAAACGTCCGCCACTGATGCGCATCAGCGCGCCTCCACCGTGCTGGCCAGCGGCATGTGCACCACGCCGCCGTCTTTGAAGACGTGGAAGACCAGCTTGTGGCCGTCCAGGAAGAGCCCATCGCCTTCCACCGCGCCCAGCGGGCCGGTGACGCGCACCTCGCGGCGCCGCAGCCAGTTCATAGCGTTCCACTCCAGCAGCACCTTGATGATGCCGCCGGCTTCCACGCGCGCGACGGCGTCCAGCAGCCCCGCGACGGCGGCGGCGAGGATCGCCTCGCGGCTGATGTCGCGCTCCAGCAGCGCGTGCAGCGAGCCGGCGCGGTCGCGCAGCGCCGGCGGGAAGGCCTCCTCCGGGATGGCGCAGTTGATGCCAAACCCCACCACCACGGCGTCGGCCGCCGTCTCCACCAGGATGCCGGCCACCTTGCGGTTGCGCACCATCAGGTCGTTCGGCCACTTGATTTGCGCCGCGATGTCCTCCGCGCGCAGCCCGTTGGCGAGGCCGACGCCGGTGAGAATGGCCAGGTGCGACGCCGGCAGCGTTTTCCCCGGGCGCAGCAGCAGCGACGCGAGGACGGACGTGCCCGCCGGAGCCGTCCATGCCGCGCCGCGGCGCCCGCGGCCGGCGCGTTGAAAGTCGGCGCAGACTAGCGTGCCCGCCGGCGCGCCCTCCCGGGCCAACTGCATCGCGACATCATTCGTCGAGGTGACCTCGGCATGGTAGTGCACGGGGCCGGTCAGCCGCGCGCGCAGGGCATCGTCGTTCAGCGCCTTCATGTGCACAGTCTCACCAATCGCGCGGCGCATGTCAAGAGCCTGGCCATGCGCGCCGCGCGGCGGGGGCGGCGGACGGGTATATCGGCGACGACTCTACTCTCACGAGGTGTGCGATGCGACGATGGTATCTGGTTGGCGCCTTGCTGGCGACATTCGCGCTGGGGGTATGGGGCGGCAGCCTGCTCACCCCCGCGCAGGGACAGACGCCCCTCACGCCGCAGGTGGCGCCGGCCGTGCCGTATACGCTGCCGGTGTATACCTACATGCAGGGGCGCTGGCAGCTCTTCACCCTCCCGTCTCCCGACCGCGCGCAGACGCTGACCATCCTGCTGGACAGCAACACCGGGGCTTCCTACCTGCTGGTGCCCGGCCGCACGGCGCGCGTGCCGTTTACGTGGGAGCGGCTGGACCGGACGCCGTGACGATGGGGATGTCTCCCCGCAGACTTTGCGGGTGATGACCAGCGGACGGATGGCCCGCTCGGCCGGGTTGTTCTCGTGCGGCACCTCGGGGGGCTGCACGAAGACGAAGAGTTCGTTGATGTAACCCGTCAGGTATTTGGCCAGACACGCCCGGTCCTTGAGCGTCGACGCGAGAGCGGGCTGGGCATGCGCCAAAGGAACCACTATCAGTTGATCTCGCGCCCGGCGGCGTGAACATCGGGCACGGCGCGGACACTTCCACCCCCCGCGCGCCACCCACGATTCCATCGGGGCAGGCAGGCGGGCGCGCACTACGGTGCGTATGGCAAAAGACCACGTGACGGCCCGCTACACATATGGGTTATACAGGAGCGATAACCGGAGCTACCAAAACCAGAAAAATCACCGCAAAGACGCGAACATGCCCGCGTAAAGGAGACAGACGTGGCATACAGGTTGTGCGCAATGGCGTGTCTGCGCATCCGCGTCGTCGTTTCGGCAGGAACATGGGGGGGTGCGCGCGAATGGGGTGGTATTCCGCGTGAGGAGTGTGTGCATGCGTCGAGGGATTGTTTGTTCCGGCGTGTCCTGTCTGGACCTGTTTTTATACGGCACGGCGCCGCTGCCGACCCGCGAGAGTCTGTCCATGGTGCGCGAGACGCAGTATCGCCCCGGCGGCGCCACCTCCAACACCGGGCGCGCGCTGGTGAAGCTGGGCATGCCGGTGGAGTATATCACCGTCATCGGCGCGGACGCCAATGGCGACATCCTGATGAAGCTGTGGGAGGACGACGGCATTGACACGCGCATGGTGGTGCGCGCGCGCGACAGGGGCACCGCGCTGAGCACCATCCCCGTCTACGCGGACGGCAAGCGCGGCGTGTATTTCTGCCCCGGCACGAACGAGATGATGGGGTTGGAGAATCTGTTCGGTCCCGATCGGCGCTACCTGGAGGTGCTGCGCGAGCGGCAGGTCTTCCATATCGGCTATCCGCCGCTGATGGCGCGCCTGCAGGGCGAGGAGCTGGCGGCGACGCTGGCCGCGGTGCGCGAGACGGGGGTGCTGGTATCGCTGGACACCACGCCGGTGGCGGACGACGTGACGCTGGCGCGCATGCTGGGCCCCGCGCTGCCGCTGGCGCACCTCTTCACCCCGAACGTGATGGAAGCGGCGCAGACCGTCGGGCTCTTTTCGCGACTGGTTGAGCGCGCCCGCGCGGCTTCCCAGGCCGCGGGGCAGGCGCTGGAGATCGAGGAAATCATCACGCTGGAGGAACTCACCGAGATCGGCGAGCGGCTGCTGGCGGCGGGCGTGCCCATCGTGGTGCTCACCCTCGGCCCCAACGGCGCCTTCGTCTGCACCGGCGACGCGGCGAGGCTGCGCGGGGTGCCGCTGGCGCCCGCCGACCTGTCCGGCTGGGCGAACCAGCGGCTCTTCGTGCCCGCCTTCCGGGTGGACGGCCCGCTGAACACCACCGGCGCCGGCGACACCTTCACCGCCGGCCTCTTCACCGGCATGTGCATGGGTCTCCCGTCGCTGGCGGAGATCACGCGCCTCGCCCACTGCGCCAGCGCGCTGCACGTGGACCTGTCGCAGGGCGCGCGCACCTTCGCGGAAGTCCAGGCCGCCCTCCCCGCCCTGCGCGTCCGCGAGCCCGCCAATCCGCACCTGCGCGCCGCGTGTGCGACCTGAGTTTACAAATTGCGGCGCATCCGTTATAATCCCCCTGTCATGGGGCGTTGGTCTATCGGTTAGGACGTCGGCCTTTCAAGCCGAAGATGACGGGTTCGATTCCCGTACGCCCTACCAACATTGCCGCCGGAGGTTACTCTCCGGCGGTTTTTTCGTTGGTGGCCGTTATTTCGCCTCACCACCCCATTCCTTATACATGCAACGCGAAATCTCCCTGCAGGGAAACCGTGGACGACCCCAACCCGCAAAATCCCCGAAATCGCCCCTCACAGCCCGATTTCTCTCTCTGTCTCTCTGGTAACTGAAGACGACCCCCCGTAGTTGTCCACAGTTTTTTCACGTTCAAAGTGGCGGGAAGCGCTCGGAGGGTTCGAGGTTAGGTGAATGGAGGGGCATACGATACCTGGTATAAATTCAACCGGCTCCAGGCTTTCCATGATGATCTAACAGCCATCGCCCGGTGATACCGGCGTCGGTCAGCCAGCGCTGCAGCGCCCGCACCGGGCAGGTGTGGGCGTGCGGTCGAAACAGCCCACATTGCGTTTGGCCACACCGGCATCCCCGTCTTTGTTGACTGGCGGCTGCGCGAGTGCAACTACGGCACGTGCAACGGCCACAGAGCGGATGACCTGCATCGCGACCGTGGACGTTTTCTGGACATACCATACCCCTATGGGGAGAGCTGGCGGCAAGCGGTGACCCGGTGGGCATGTGACCATCTACTCAGCGGCATCCCGTTAGCGGAGCTGATTCGCGCGGACTTTGCCTGGCGAGAAGGCTGGGAGTATCGGATACCTACCCCGTAAACGTGCCGTGTGCCCTCACCCCCGCTGATGCGGCTCATCCGCTTTCCAGGCGGCCCGAGAACCCCACCACCCGCAAAGCGACAACGCGCGGGTGAGCGTTCTGCGCCGGTCCGCCAGCCGGGCATCTCACGGCCGGCGGACGCCTGGCTGCGGGTTACTGCGCGCTCATATCAGCCTCGATGATGCCGAAGGGATTGCCTTCGGTGTCCCGGCATAAGGCAAAATAGCCGACGCCGGGGATGGCCGCTTTCGGCGCGAGCACCGCTCCGCCGGCGGCGGTAATCTTCTCCTGGAATGCCTCCACCGACGGCACGCCGATCGTATTGACGATCGGCGCCGCGGCGTCGGCGCGCGGGGTCAGGGCACCGTCGATGCCCGGCTCGTTCGCCTCACCGGTGGTGACGAGCCAGTAGTCCATCGGGCCGCTCCATTTCTCGATCTTCCACCCGAACGCGTCGCGATAAAAGGCGACCGCCCGCTCGGGATCATCCACGGCGATCTCAAAGTGTACCACACGGGGCATACACACCTCCTTCGCGCTCTTCTCGCGCGATCCCTATCTACTGTGTGACCCGCATAATACGGGAGAAACAGCCGGCAGCGGCGTGCAATGAGGGGACATCCGAGTGGACACTGCCGATCCTGTCGTGTGGCTTCGACAGGGGCCTTTTCCTCATCCGCCGCGTTCATGTGCCTGCTCTCCATTCGTGTGCCCGACATACACGCCGTGTATCAAAACCGACAACGCCTGATTCTCGGCGCCGGCGGGACGTGGCATTGTCGTAGTATTATAGAATGATACACGTGAGGATGAAGCCATGCGCCACGGACACAGTAGCCCGTTCGTGCTAGCCCTGGATGATGCCGCGGCGGTGCTGGATACGGTGGGCGGCAAAGGCGCGTCGCTGGCACGCCTGGCGCGCGCCAACCTGCCCGTCCCTGCCGGATTCCATGTCACCACCGCGGCCTATCGCCGTTTTATCGCCGCACACGGACTGCAGGGCCCACTGCTGGCGACGGTCTCGGCGGTCACGCCGGATGAGCCGGCGACGCTCGACGCCGCGTCGCAACAGATTTCCCGGCTGTTTGCCGCGCATCCCATGCCGGAGGAGATCGCCATCGCGATTCGCCGGGCGTATGCCACACTCGGCGGGAGTGATCTCGCGGTCGCGGTGCGCTCGTCCGCCACCGCGGAGGACCTGCCGGAGCTGTCGTTCGCCGGGCAGCAGGAGACGTATCTTAACGTGCACGGGGACGCGAGGGTGCTGGAGGCGGTTAAACGCTGCTGGGCATCGCTCTGGACAGCGCGGGCCATCGATTACCGGGCGCGACATGGCATTGCCCACGATGAGGTGAGCTTGGCGGTGGTGGTGCAGCGGATGGTAGACGCCGAGGCTGCCGGCATCCTTTTCACCGCCCACCCGCTGACCGGGGCGCGCGATCAACTGGTGATCAACGCCGCCTGGGGGCTGGGCGAGGCCATTGTCGGCGGACAGGTGACGCCTGACACCATCGTGGTAGAGAAGGCCAGTGGGAAGATCATCGAACAGCAGATTCGCGAGAAGACGGTCATGACGGTACGTACCACGGAGGGCACACATGAGGAGCCGGTGCCGGCGGACCGGCGCACGCTTCCGGTGCTTGATGCGGCGCAGGTGAAGCAACTGATACACGTGGGATTGCGGATCGAGCGCCTGTATGATCGGCCCATGGACATCGAGTGGGCACGCTCCCATCACCACCTTTTCATCATGCAAGCCCGCCCCATCACCGCGCTGCACGGCCATAACCCGACAGCCGGCGAGTGGAACGACAGCCTGTTCGGCGACTATTTGTGGTCGAACGGCAACCTGGGGGAAGCGATCCCCGATGTCATGACTCCCTGCACCTGGTCGCTGGTGCAGATCTTCATGGCCGACGCGATGGCCAGCATCTCCGTGGCGCCCTACTATGGGTATGGCAACATCGGCGGGCGATTCTACATGAACTTGAGCATCTCCGCTGCGCTGACCGCGGCATTCGGCTTCACGTCCACAGACTTTCGAGTGCTTATCGAGGATGTGTTCGGCCGCCTGCCGGAGGGGCTGGAAATCCCGCTGGTCCCGCTGGCGCGCTGGCACGTGTTGCGCCGGCTGCTGCCGGTGGCCGCCGGCGTGGTGCGCCGTGTCCGGCGCAACCGGAGGCGACTGCCCGCCTTCCTCGCCGCCGCACCGGCGCGCTGCGAGGCGTTGCACGCCCGGATACAGGCCGCCGGCGCCGCTGAGTTGGTGGAGCTGTGGCAGACGGCGCTGGCCCCCTTCTTCCATGAGGCCAACCGCATGCTGGAGGCGGCGGCCAAGCAGGAGGGGAGCGCGTTCGTCACCATCCGTCACCGGCTGCGCGCGCTGGTGGGCGAAGCGGACGCCAACGCCTTGCTCACCGGATTGCACGGCGACACGGCGGAACTCGCCAGCCTCGGGCCGCTGCTGGGGTTGACGCAGTTGGCGCGCGGCGAGATCGACCGCGCCACCTTCGCGCGGCGCTACGGCCATCGCAGCCCGCACGAGTTCGAAGTCTCCCTCCCCCGCCCGGCGGAAGACCCGGCGTGGATCGACCAGCAACTGGCGGGCCTGCGCGCGACGCCGGTGGAGGTCGCGGCGCTGCTCGCGCGCCAGCGGGAGGCGCAGGCGGCCGCGTGGGAGAGATTCGTCGCACGCTCCCCGCGCCGGGCCGCCGCCATGCGTCGGCACATGGCGCGGATGGCGAACGTCTTACGCCACCGCGAAGCGGCACGCTCGGAGGTGATCCGCGTCTTCGGGGTGCTGCGCGCCTTCGTCCTGCGGGCCGGGGAACTAACCGGACAGGGTGACGGCCTGTTCTTCCTGTCTATCGACGAGGTTCTCGATGTCCTCACGGGGGATAACACATCGTTAGACTCGATCGCGGCCCGCCGCGCCGCCCACGCGCGCTATACGGCACTGCCGCCGTATCCGGCGCTCATTCGCGGGCATTTCGATCCCTTCCGCTGGGCGGCGGACCCGCGGCGGCGCAGCGATATCTATGATGCGACGCACGTGCATGCGCCCACCGCTAACGGCGGAGCGATCACCGGCTTTCCCGGTGCGGCGGGCGTGGTGGAGGGGCGCGCCCGCGTGCTCCGCACGGCCGAGGAGGGAGAGCAGTTGCGGCCGGGTGACATCCTGGTGACCAGCGTCACCAACGTCGGATGGACGCCGCTCTTCCCCCGCGCGGCTGCCATCGTCACCGACATCGGCGCCCCGCTCTCGCACGCCGCCATCGTCGCCCGCGAACTCGGCATCCCCGCCGTGGTCGGCTGCGGCGACGCCACGCTGCGCCTGCGCACCGGCGACCGGGTGCGGGTGGATGGCGGGCGCGGCACGGTGGAGGTGTTGCCCCCCGCGTAGGCGCGCGCTGCTGCCACGGCGAATCTTTCTCCTATCACTCAACCAGGCCAAGGAGCCGGCGCGCGGCGGCCTCGTTGGGGATCGGGCTGGTGGTGACCCTCCGTGCCGCCAGCGGGAAGCGGCGCCCATTCCACGCGTATAGTTCGGCAATATACCGGCTGCTGTCCTGCCGCCGTCGCCAGTCCGTATCCACCAGGATGAACGCCGCCGCCTTGCCCAGCGTCGCCGGCTCGGTGTAGAGCCGTCCGTGCTCGCGCGAATATTCCAGCGCGAGCAGGCGCTCGAAGGTGCGCCCCTGCCATCCGAAAGCCCGCACGGTGTACGTGCTGCCCGGGTATGGCCCCATAGAGCTATGCCGCGTGAAGTAGGAGAGGAGCAATTCCGTCGTGCGGTCGCCGGTCAGCTCCGGCGCCGTGAATCGGCTGACGGACACCCCGGTGGCGAGCGAGGTCCGCCAGAGGGTCCGCGTGCCCTGCACGACCCAGACCTCCAGCGGCACGAGGTCGGAGAGATACGGGCTGTTGTAGGCATCGATGCCGGGGACATTGGCCACCGCGAAGGCGGTCTCCGCCCGCCCATCGCCGGTGAGATCCGCGGTGAGCACCTGCCCGCCCTCCACCGCGCGGAAGAGGGTGGTCGCCTCGCCGTAGGTCACCGCTAGGCGTTTGGCCGCGTCGTCCGCCGTGCCGCCGCGCAGCTCCACCGTCGCCCCGAAAGCCGTTGCCACCGCACGCGCGGGCACGAACAAGTGCCCCGCGCGCAGCAGCGGCGGCACGGGGAGATTGACCGTTGTATCGCCAGCACGCGCCACGGGATCATACGGGATCAGCGTCAACGTGAGCTCGCCCCGCGTGAGCGTCACCGCGCGCGTGGCGTCATCCAGGCTGACCGTCGCCCCCACGCCCGCCGCCAGCGGGCGCACCGGCACCAGCGCGTTCCCGTGCAGTAGAATGGCATGTGGCGGCTGTTGCGCCACGGCCGCTGCGCCGAACGTCCACAGCAGGACGAGGACAAGGTAGTGCAAAAACATGGATCGCTGCATATCCTCGTTATACCGTCGTGGCACGCCCGCATCGCCACGCGCGTCCGACATGGCGACCATGATGCTCATGTGGATACGCCCATGCGCTTGCGCGAACGGCCAGCTTGCTGCCGTTTCACGCGTGTCACCACCGTCCCGCGTACGGGGTGCTGGCTGGTATCGCCTGCGTATCACCGGAGTCCTTCATGCCTCACGACGTGTCCGCCGTTCCCGCTGCGCCGCGCTGGGAACGTACCTTTTATCCCATCTGAGTTGGACAACTGTTCTCGCTGCTGGGGAGCGCGGTGGTCCAATTCGCGCTCATCTGGTGGCTGACTATCGAGTCCGGGTCCGCCGTCATCCTGACCTTGCCGGTGGGGCTGCTCCTCGCCGGGCCGGGCGCGGAGCGGATGGGTGTCCCCGCGTGGTATGTGCTGTCCGGGGTGCTGATCGTGGGCGAGGTGACCGCCGTCGCTGCGGCACGGTCCGAGGCGTGGCACGAATCGGAACGTGGCGAGACCTTCATGGGACGGATCGGGCTGATCGAAGAGGCCATCAGTCTGTTACATGACCTGCCTGAACCGTAACGTTACGCTTCAGACAGAGAAAACACGCGCGTGAAGCGTAGCGTTACGGTTCACGCACCCCACCAGGCTGGAGAGCAGAGTCCTTCGGCTGTCCGGCTTGGATGCCAAAAAAGTCGGACATCAGGGGGACGCGCCGAATTACGGCGAATGTACAACCAGGCGCTCGCAGTGGTTGACACAATTTCCACCACTTACGGGGCGCCGCCAATTTTTTAGCGCGCAGCGCACGATGTCTCTATGCGGCGACGAGTGCCTTCGGACCAAGGCGTCGCGGAGGCCGTTGACGCACATAATCCCTATATCTAGTACTACCGCACTTCGCGCATTGGATCAAGGCCAAATAAAAGGAGGTCGGCATGAAGCGCCTGATTATTCCCACGCTCCGCACGTTCCTGCTCGGCGTGCTCATCTTGGGCGCGTTGCTGTTTCTCCCGGCGGGGACGCTCACCTACTGGCAGGCGTGGGTCTTCATCGCCGTCTTCCTGGGCGCGGCGAACGCCATCGGCGTCTACCTGGCCCTGCATGACCCGGAACTGCTGGAACGGCGCAAGAAGGCGGGGCCGGCGGCGGAGCAGAGTCCAGCGCAAAAAATCATCATCTCGTTCGCCCTGCTGGCATGGATCGCGTTGCTGGTGTGCTCCGGTCTCAATCATCGCTTCGGGTGGTCGCCGGTGCCGGTCGCGCTGGTCGTGCTGGGCAATGCGCTGGTCGTGCTGGGATTCCTCCTCGACTTTGTCGTGCTCAAAGTCAATCGCTACGGGGGCTCGACGGTCGAGGTCGTGGCCGGCCAAACCGTCATCACGACCGGCCCGTATGCGGTCATCAGGCACCCGATGTACGCGGGCGTGCTGGTGATGACCCTCGGCATCCCCCTCGCGCTCGCCTTCTGGTGGGGACTCGGGGTGGTGGTGCTCATCACGCCGGTGCTCATGTGGAGAATCCTCGACGAGGAGAAACTGCTGGAGCGCGAGTTGCCGGGGTACGTAGATTATGAGCAAAAGGTACGCTATCGTTTGGTGCCGTATCTGTGGTAAATCACGATTCAGGGCATCTCGGGCGGAGCGAAAGGCATGGTGTGTGCATGCAGCGTGTGTTGTTGACCGGCATCTCGGGCGTCGGGAAGTCGACGGTGATCCGCGAACTCCTGGCCCGAGGATATCACGCGATTGATGCGGACACGGATGCCTGGTCCGCCTGGACGGACGACGTCCGCACACCCGCTGCACTCGGGTCACCGGTCGCACCTGGTCGAGACTGGGTGTGGCGCGCAGACCGTATGCAGCACCTGCTGGCCACTGATGACGCTGACCTGCTGTTTGTGAGCGGCTGTGCCGAGAACATGGGGCAGTTCTATCCGCAGTTCGACCACATCGTGCTGTTGAGTGCCCCTGCCGATGTTATCGTCGAACGCTTGGCCACCAGAACCGATAATGCCTATGGCAAGCATCCCGACGAAGTGAGACGCATCCTGGGGCAGATGCACACCATCGAGCCGCTGCTGCGCCAACGCGCTGATTACGAAATCAATACCAGTATGCCGCTCGATCAGGTGGTGGACGCGATCCTCCACCTGGTGCGCGATCTTGCAGAGGGCATGGGATAGGATGAAGCGCAAGCAGGTTACTGGAGCGCTTCGACTGCCCACAGGCCGGGATACGTGGTGACAAATCCGGCGTCGGACACCACCAGGGTGCCGGTGTAGCCGACGTCGGGTGCTTGATAGGCATACTGATCTGCGCCCACCCGGCGGTAATGCTGCGCCAATCGCGCGAGGGCCAGCTCCGGGAAGCTGAGCCAGGCCGCCGGGGCATCGGCGGCATCGCCAGGGCGTAAGGCGAGACGGCGCACCGGGAGCATGTTCGTTGCCGGCGTGAATCCCAGGTCGATGTCCGCGCACCCGGTCACTTGCTCCTGGTCGGCGCCGTTCAGGCGCCAGCGTCCGCCGGGCACTGCGGCCATGATGAGGGCCACCGCGTCCGGGCCGATCCATCCCGTCACCTGCGCCGAACGCGCCTGCCAGGCGACATCACACTGCACCACATAGGCGAGGTGGCACGGCCGTCCGGCGAAAACGAAGACGGCCGTGCCTGACAACCGCCATCCGGCGTCGGCCCTCCACAGGGCACAGGCATCGTGCCCCGGCCTGTCCAGTCTGCGCCAGAGGATGGCTTGCACGATCCGGGGCGCAGGTACGGGGATCTCTGCGACGTCCATGGTGTCTCTCGCGCGGTACGCTGGCTCCGATACCCCCCCGTCCTATGTTTTTCGCCGATAATGGGTGGTCATCACCTGGCGCCACTGCCCGTCCTCGCCCAGCAGGCGTGAGGACAGGATGCGGTGGTCATCGCTGACGAATTCGACGATATCCTGGAACTTGGCCATCTTCCCCTCGGCAGTGGGCCCTTCGGTATCGAGGGTCAGCAGCCGTTCGTCCGCGTCCAGCACGCCCTCGTAAACCCAGAGGTTGGTCATCATCGCCCCGATGAACGTGCCGACGAATCGCTGCTTCTGTGGGTCGTAACCCAGTGTCATAAGGGTCGTCGCTGTCTCGTCCTCAGGATCTGCCCCCCGGCCCTCGGCCAGCACCCACAGGCCCCCGAGCGAGCGCACGCTCTCGGTGCCTGTCCATTTCATCGGCGGCTGATCCGGCTCCATCACCCCTTCACCCTCGGCAACCCACTCGCCGACCATCTTGTGGAGCCACGCGTGCTCTTTCTGCGGCTTCGGCATCTCCATCGCCGTCTCCTCTCTGTGAACGGTCCGTACACGGTACGCGTGTTGTGCCCGCCATGGCCGCATCACAAAACTGCATGAATGGACACGAGGAGAGCCAATGCATCGTTCCCCACGGCGGGCGCCGCGCAATCCGCGGGCGCGCCGCCATCACGGGTAATTTTTCTATCAAGGGAGGCGCGTTGTGAGACGGCGGGATGCGCCATCCTTCTCCACCCGTGACATACTGCAGTGATGCAGAGAATGGGGGGCGTGGGCATGCCAAGGATCGGATATCATTGCTCGCACGAGCAGTTCTCCCCCGGTGAGCTGGTGCGGTATGCACAGATCGCCGAGGAGGCGGGGTTCGATCTCATCGCGTCGTCGGATCATTTTCACCCCTGGGATAATGCGCAGGGACAGGCGGGGTTCGTCTGGAGCTGGCTGGGGGCGGCCATGCAGGCGACGCAGCTGCCGTCCAGCACGGTAAGTTGTCCCGGCCAGCGCTATCATCCGGCGATCCTCGCGCAGGCCTCCGCCACGCTGGCCAATATGTTCCCCGGCCGTTTCACGCAGTGTCTCGGCAGCGGGCAGTATGTCAACGAGCATATCACCGGCACAGGGTGGCCCCGCAAAGACGTGCGGCAGCAGATGCTGCGTGAATCGTGCGAGGTGATGCGCCGGCTCTGGCGGGGGGAATGGGTGACGCACCGCGGCGCGATCGTCGTCGAAGACGCCAAGCTGTATACGCGCCCTGCGACGCCGCCATCGCTCATCGGCGCGGCCCAGAGCATCGAGACCGCGGTGTGGATGGCGCCCTGGGTGGACGGGATCTATACCACCGCGCAGTCGCCCGAGCGGGATCAGGAGTTTGTTACGGCATTCCACGGGGCGGGTGGGGAAGGCAAGCCGATCTGGTTGAAGGTGGATCTCTCGTATCACCCCGACGCCGAGGAGGCGCTACGGGATGCTTATGTGCAGTGGCGGGCCAACGCGGTGGGACGCACGCTGTCGCAAGAGCTGCGCACGCCGGATGATTGTGCGACGGCGGCGCAGTACATCCGGCCCGAGGATATGACATCGCACGTGCGGATCTCGGCAGACGTGGAGGAGCACCTGGCCTGGCTGCAAGGGGATATCGCGCGCGGGTTCGACACCATCGTGCTGCATAATGTCAATCGGTCGCAAGAGCTGTTTCTGCGCACGTTTGGCGAGCGCGTGCTGCCGGTACTGCACGCAGATCACGGCACACAGCGTCGTGCCGCATGAGCACGAAACGCCGGGCGATGAGCGATATGGCCAACCGTGTGGATCGGAGCACATTCGTATGCCGCATACTGCACGCCTTCGACAATTACGGGAGATGATAGCAGCGGCCGAATTGGAGGCGCTGGTCTGCCAGTTGCCGCACCATGTCTTGCTGCTCAGCGGCTATTTCCCCGTACTCGGGCAGAGTCTCGCCGTCCTGCCGGCAGCGGGCGATGCCCTGTTGATCGTCCCCGAAGCGGAGGTGCGTTTTGCGCGGCAGGGATGGATCAGCGACATTCGCCCCTATCTTCCAGCCTCCCTGGAGGAGATTCAGCCGACGGCGGACGTGCTGGCCGCGCGACTGGCTGACGCCTGCCGCGAGCGTGGGCTCGCCACGGCGCGCTTGGGCTTCGAGGGGTCTCCCACCAACGTGCCGGCCCCGTACCTGGAGTTCCTGGTGCCCGGCTGCGCCGCACATGGCATGTGGCGCGAGCTGCTGCCCGGGGCGCAATGGAGCGATGCCATCGCGCTGCTCGATGAGGCGATGCTGTGCAAAACACCCGGCGAAGTCGCGCGGATTCGGCAGGCCTGCTGGCTGGGCGGGCTGGGCATGGAAGCAGCCAGAGCGATGGTGCGCCCCGGCGTACGCGAAGTGGAAGTGGCAGCGGCGGCCTATGCGGCCATGACATGCGGCGGCGCGGCAGTGGAGGGCCTGCATCGGGCGGATGCCTGGGCCTTTTGCCGTTCCGGGCCACGCGCCGCGGAGGCGTTTGAGCCCTATCAGTTTTCCACGGATCGCCCCCTGCAGCCGGGCGACGTGGTGCTGGTGCACATCAACTGTCATCTCGATGGGTACTGGACCGACCTCACGCGCACCTTCTTCGTCGGCGAACCGGCGGGGACGGCACGACGTGCGTATGCCGCCGTGCTCGACGCCTGGGGGCGCGCCGTGCAGGCGACCAGCGCGGGGATCTGCGCCGCGGCGGTCGATGAGGAGGCGCGGTCATGCCTGCGGCAGCAGGGTTTTGGGGACGCCTATCGCCACCTGACGGGACACGGGGTCGGCTTTCGCGCCATCGGCCATGGCATACGGCCGATCATCCATCCCGCCTCGACGGAGAGGCTCAGGCCGGGCATGGTCTTCAATATCGAACCGGCGGTCTATCTGCCCGAGCAGTTCGGCATCCGCCTGTGCGATGTCATCGCCGTCGGCGAGGACACCGCGGATCTGCTGTCCGACATTCCCCGTGATATGGCCTGGGCGGTGTGCGGTTGAGCCTCGCGCTAGTGCTCGACGAACTGCAGCAGCACCGCGCCCTGCTTCTCTACCCAGATGGACAGCCGCTGCAGGTCGCCGCCCGCGCGGGCCCCCAACTCGTCCCAGGTATCGAGCTCGCTGGTATAGACGGACAGGGTATACTGCCGCTCCGGGCGCAGCACCGCGGGCGACAGCTCGATCATGACCGGCGCTTTGTACCGCGACTCGGACCCAAGGGCCACCAGCAATTCTCGCCCGCGGCGATAGGCGTGCGCGCAGGCATGATCACCGATGAGCGCGACCCCCTCGCGCACCTCGTCGTCATAGCAGCGCACCTCGTCTTCGCTCTTGAAGGGCGTCGCGGTGAAAAAGGTCCGCTGACCGGCCATCCGCATCATGAACCAGGAATAGGCCCGGCCGCGATAGGGGAAATCGCCCACCGCCAACCATGTCCATGCCGGGGGGATATGCGGGGTTATCGTGAAGCTCTCGCCGTGATGAGCAATGCCCAATGCCCCCTCGATCATGCTCCAGAGGAAACGCGGCGGCTCCCAGGGTGACAGGCGCATGCCGCGATTCACCAGCGATTCGCCGTGGAACCATTCGCTGAACTGTCCGGGCACCGTATTGTAGACGCGCGGGTTGCGCAGATATTGCCGGTAGCTGTGCCGCAATGATTCCACCATGATCCGCGGGTCGTCCAGCGAGTTGCCCGTCGCATACCACCAGGTGACCCCGGGCCAGACGCCGCCCATCAGGCCGGAGACACGGTCAGGATGGTAATACGGGTTCTGGGTCGAGACGGTGCGGATGCCGGCCGAGGTCATCATATCCGGGCTGTTGAGCCGCGTGCTGATCAGGTGCGCCGTCGCGTCATCGGCCACGTTGAAGATGAGCGGAAAAACGAGATCGGCGGTGACGTCCGTCCGCGCCGCGCCGCCGGGCTCGCTATTGAGCAGATAGAGCCCGGTGCGGGGGTTGACCAGATGCCGGTTGATCGCCGCCTTCAGCGCGTCCGCCTCGCGCCGATAGCGGGCGGCGCGCTCCGGCTGCGTGCCGGCAATCAAGGCGGCGGCCTCCACCAGCGCGGCATAACATTCACTGTTGATCTCCGTCACCGCTCCGCTGATCTGTTCGCCCGTCATCACGTTGCGCCAGCCGCAGATGCCCTGCTCTCCGGTGCCGGTCGCGGTGCAGACGACCAGCCCCCGCTCATCGCGCTGGCTGAGGAGATAATCGACCGCCCGGCACATCGGCTCGATCAGCGCCGTGCACCGGGCATGGCCCGTCTGCCGCAGGTGATGGGCGACCCCCAGCACGAACAGGGGGGTATTGTCGTTGATGTTCAGGCCATAATCCTCCGCCGCACCGGTCAGCGCATCGTAATACTCGACGATCTTCCCCTCCGCGGTTTGCAGGCGGGCCAGCATGGCATACATGTCGCAGCAGGCCTCCGGATAGAAGCTGTCGGCGCCGTACGCATACCAGGTGACGTCGCGCGCCACCACGTGGCTGGACTCGCCGGGATTATTGGTGAAGGCCAGGCCGGTGGGATAGCGCGCCAGCACGCGCAGGGCATTGGCCTTGCACCATTGCGCCCCCTGGTTGATGAGGGTATCCGGGGTGGCGATAGCCGAGGTGAACAGATATGGGGCATACCAGGCGACGGTCTGCCGCAGCGCGGTTTCCGCGTCGGGCAGCCCGGCGGCGTCGCGAATCAGCGCGGCTTCCCCTTCCGCGGTGAAGGCCACGATGAACGTCACCTGATAGTGATCGCCCGGGGCAAGGCGTACCGCGTGTTGCAACCCGGCATACGCTCGTCCCCGCGCGGTTGTATCGTTGGTGAAAAGATGACTGGGGTCGGTGACGTCATCCACATCCTGCGTCAGCACGTAGCGCTCCGGCGCGGTCCGCGACGCCAGCAGGCGCGCCTGCCGAGGCTGGCCGGCATTCCAGACCAGCACGCCCGTCCCTTCCAGCATCCGTCCCGCCAAATCCAACGCGGTGTCACCCTGGGGGTCCAGCGACGCATTGATGATGACGGTCGCCTCTCGCGTCGAGGCATTGCGCACCTCGGTATGATAATAGGCCGCGCGGGGATCCTCTCCCGCCGCGCGCGGGAGGAAGAGCGTCTCCAGCACCTCCAGTTGCCCGAGCAGCGTCTGTCGCCGCTGCTGGTAGGCGGGATGCAGCAGCACGTCGGCGCCATCGGCGGCCGTGAGCATCACCAGGGAATCGGGGTCGCGCCGCGCCATCCCCCCGGCGCGCGGCCACCCATACGGCGAGAGTTCACGAGCGCGCGTAAAATAGCTCACGGCGAACGCTCCCGCAATCGTCAGGCCATCCGCGATGCTATAGATCCCCTCGATGGCCCCGCTGCCCTTCGAGATGATCCAGGTCCGATCATTCCCCAGGCTGCTGCCATGCGCGAGATCGCCTCCGGGCACCTGATAGACATATACGCCCTGTTGGCGCCCGATGCGCACGGCGCTGGGCTCCGCGGCATCATCCGTTTGCAGTTGAATGCCGCCGGGGAAGGCCGTGTGTTCCCAGAGTTGGCGAAAATACGAATCAGCCACTGCTTCCCCCCTCGTCGGGATGCTCCCGAGCGCGCTTGTCACAGCCGGTGAGCCGCATTGTCTTGCTGCGATGAAAGATATAGTTCATCTCGTCATGCACCGCGGTGAGACCGATGCGCGCGTCCACGATGAGCAGGATACTCACATACAGCAGCGCCCCCACCCCGAGTAATCCGAATACGATAGGCAACCAGGCCGTATGCCAGTCGGTTGCCGCCACCGCGCCGAGCGACACGCTGGTCAGCACGAAGGCGCCGATGGCGAAATACAGATTCGCCAGTGCCCGCTGCAGCAGTTCGGAGCGTCTGGTCGCCCAGGCGATCTGCCGCAGCAGCAGCGCATATTCGTCCTCCACGATGGCGCCGGCGGCGCCGGCCAGCACCATCCGCTCGAAGTGTGCGGAGAGCTCGCGCGTGCGGCTGATCACCCGCGACACGCGGGCAGCCGTCGAGATGGCCAACGAGGCACAGGCGGCAATCAGCACTGCCGGCGTAATCACCGCCGAGAGGATCGCCAGCGCCGCCGTCAGTTCGGTCAGGGGCATGGCGTATCCCCCTCACATCACCGGAAAGGCGATGACGCTCATCAGCGCGTTCTCCGCCTGGCTGGTATCCTGACGGATCACCTGCACCACCACCGGCACGTCGGATTCCACCACGCTCGCATAGTCGCAATCCAGCGGGATCGCCTCGGGAGCGATCAGATCGTTATAGCGCACGTGGCGCGTCCGCCGCGCCGCCACCGTCAGCGGGTATGGCCCCACCGGGTCGCGGTCGGTGTAGTAAATGGTGATCCGTAGATGCGCGTCCTGATCCGTGGCGTTCAATACGCACAATTGTTCCTGGCTCAGATGCTCCGGCTCGCGCCCGCTGCTCTCCAGCGGGATATGCCCACCGGGTATCGCCCACACGGTGCGCCCGATCATTGGCATGGTGCGCTATCCTCCAACAGTTCGTAGAGATAGGGACTCATCAAGCGCCCCTCCGGATCGAGTCGGCGGCGGATGTCGCGGAAGCGATGCCACAGCGGATACCGCGGTTGCAGCTCCGCGCAGCCGAGCGTGTGCTTCTTGCCCCAATGCGGGCGCCCGCCATAGGCGAGGAAAATCGGCTCGATATCCTGAAAATAGGGCCAGGAGGGCAGCGTGGCATTCTGATGAATGGAGATCGTCACCGATTCCCGCCCGTAATATGGGCTCAGATAGACGTCGTCGGCGGCAATCGTGCGGTAGAGCACGCGCCACCCCACATACTGCCGGTGGCGCGCCTTCACCCGCGCGCGCACTGCCTGAAAGCAGTCCACGCCCGCCTCTGCCGGCAACGCATACTCCATCTCCTCAAAGCGCAGCGGCCGCTCTTTGGGCAACACTTCGTCGCTCCAGCCGATGGTGTCATGGACCAGGGAGGCATACAGGAGATCGTCGAGAGCATCCTCGGGCGGGTTCCACGTGCGCAGCTTGGCGGCGTCGCTGCGCGGATACCAATAGAAATCGAAGTTCCGGTTCCGCGCGATCAACGCGTCGAGATGTTCCAGGCAGGCATCAATGTGCGTGCACCACTCCTGCCGGCGCAGGCGGTACGCCGCGGAGAGCTGCAGCGTCATTTCGGTGAAAATGCCCAGCGTCCCGAGCGACACCCGCGCCGCGCGCAGCAGATCGTGATCATGCTCCTGGTCAAACGCGCGCACCTCGCCGTCCGCGGTCACCATGCGCCCGCCGATGAGCATATCGGAGAGATTGCGCAACGTGCGGCCCGTGCCGTGCGTGCCCGTGGCGATCGCCCCGGCGAGCAGCTGCACGTCCACGTCACCCAGGTTGGGCACTCCCAGTCCCCGTTCGCGCAGGGCGCGGGCCGCCGCGCGCACCTGCATCCCCGCGCGGATCGTCGCCGTCCGCGTGGCGGGGTCATGCGACACCACGCCCTGCA
>JAKPKV010000163.1 GCA_029553475.1 Armatimonadota bacterium | reverse complement strand
ACTACGTGATGATGGAGTACGGCACCGGCGCCATCATGGCCGTGCCGGCGCACGACCAGCGCGACTTCGAGTTCGCCCGGAAATACGGCATTCCCATCCGCATCGTCATCGCCCCGGAGGGCACCGACCTGAATCCCGACCTGATGGCCGCGGCCTTCGAGGCGGTGGGGGCGATGGTGCATTCGGGCGACTTCACCGGCCTGCCCAGCGACCTGGGGTGGGAGCGTGTCGCCGACGCGATGGAGGCGCGGGGCATCGGCCGCCGCGCCGTCAACTACCGCCTGCGCGACTGGTGCATCAGCCGCCAGCGCTATTGGGGCACGCCCATCCCCATGCTCTACTGCGCGAAGTGCGGCATCGTGCCGGTGCCGGAGCGCGACCTGCCCGTGCTGCTGCCCGATGACGTGCAGTTCACCGGCGCCGGCGAATCGCCGCTCACCACCAGCGCGACCTTCCTGCACACGACCTGCCCGCAGTGCGGCGGCCCGGCCACCCGCGACGCGGATACCATGGATACTTTCATGGATTCGTCCTGGTACTTCCTGCGCTATTGCTCGCCCAACGAGCGCGAGCGGGCCTTCGATGACGCGGCGGTGCGCTACTGGATGCCGGTGGATCAGTACATCGGCGGCCGCGAGCACGCCACCATGCACCTGATCTACGCGCGCTTCTTCACCATGGCGCTGCACGACCTGGGGCTGGTCGACTTCGACGAGCCGTTCCTGCGCCTGTTCAACCAGGGCATCGTCACCGCAGGCGGGAAGAAGATGTCCAAGCGCTCCGGTGCGGTGCCGCCCACCGAGGTGGTGAACCAGTATGGCGCCGACGCCGCGCGCCTGTTCATCCTCTTCATGGCGCCGGCGGGCGACCGCGCGGAGTGGGGCGTCGATCCGGAGACCGGCAAACCCTATACCGTGCCGCCCGGCATCGACGGCATCTCCCGCTTCCTCAACCGCTGCTGGCGGCACGTGGCGGCCTACCGCGCGGCATTCCGCACGGAGTGGCGCGACACCATCACGGTGATGGACCTGGGCGAGCTGAGCCGCGGCTTGCGCCGCAAGACGCACCGGACCATCCAGCGCGTCACCGGCGACATCGAGCGCTTCCAGTTCAACACCGCCATCTCGGCCATGATGGAGCTGCTCAACGAGCTGTATGGGTATGCGGGCGGCGGCCTGCGCGCCGATGACACGGCATGGAGCGAAGCCATCGAGACGCTGGTGCGCCTGCTGTCGCCGTTCGCGCCGCACATCGCCTGCGAGCTGTGGGCGCGGTTCGGCTTCGATACCCCCCTGCCCCGCGCGCCGTGGCCGGTTGCTGATCCCGCCATCAGCGCGGACGACGCGCTGGAAATCCCGGTGCAGGTCAACGGGAAATTGCGCGAAAAACTGGTGGTGCCGGCCGGCACGGACAACGCGACGCTGGAAAGCCTGGCGCTGGCGTCCGAGGCCATTCGCCGCCATCTCGGCGATGCCGCCGTGCGGAAAGTCATCGTCGTGCCCGGCAAGCTGGTCAATATCGTGACCGGCTGATGCCGTGCCGGAGCCCTGAACACCCCCGATGGCTGACATGATCGGGGGTGTTTTTGTGCCTGGAACCCGCGGCGCATCCGCGTAATATGGAATAATTCTCTGGATTGCTTCCTCCGGCAAGCCGTCCGCTGTATTGCTGCCGCAGGAGGTGATCCCCGATGGTGACATGACGATCCTGCAGGGCATACTGGGTCTGGCCGCGCTCGTCAACACCGCGCTGGCGGTGCTGGTGTTTCTGCACACCGGCGCCCATCGCGCGGGGCGCGGCTTCGCCTGGTATATCCTCGCGTTGAACGCCTGGATTCTCTGCGTATCCAGCGTGCAGCCGCACTACGCGGACTCGTGGAATCTCGCCTGCATACGCGGCGCATTCGCCGCGTGCATGCTCACCCTCATCAGTTGGGTCTGGTTCTGCGTCACCTTCCCCGTGCCGGCGGCGCCGCGCATCCGCCGCGTCGCGGGAATCCTCAAC
>JAKPKV010000149.1 GCA_029553475.1 Armatimonadota bacterium | reverse complement strand
CACCACCTGGCGCAGCCGCCCGGTGACCGACGCAAACGCCGCGCGCGGCACCATGGTGGCGATGGTGGGCACGGGGGCCTCGTGCCAGCAGAAGTGCGTGCTCAGGATGCTGGCGCCGGCGGCTTCCACCGCGCGCGCCAGCGACACGATCTCGTCCCAGGCCAGCCCGCCTTCGAGCATGTCCATCGCGGAAATCCGGAAGATCAGGATGAAATCCGGCCCCACGGCCGCGCGCACCCGGCGCACCACCTCCACCGGGAAACGCATGCGGCTCTCGAACGGGCCACCCCAGGCATCGGCGCGCTGGTTGGTCTTCTGCACCAGAAAAGTGGACAGCAGATAGCCCGCCGAGCCGATGATCTCCACCCCGTCATACCCCGCCTCGCGGGCGAGCGCGGCGCAGTGGGCAAAGTCGGCCAGCTGCTTTTCGATGCCGGCCTCGTCCAGCGCCTGCGGCGTGAAGGGCGCGATGCGCGACTTGACGGCCGAGGGCGCCACGCACGCCGGATTGGGCGCCAGCGCGCCCATGTGCAGGATCTGCATGCAGATCTTCACGTCCGCATCGGCCGCGTGGACCGCGCCGGTGATCAGCCGGTGCTGATCGGCCACTTCGGGCGTGGACAGCTTGGCGCCAAAGCCGCCCTCCTCGTTGGGCGGAATGCCCCCGGTGATGATCATCCCCACCCCGCCGCGCACCCGCTCCGCATAGTAGGCCGCCATGCGCGGAAAGCCGTCCTCCGCCTCCTCCAGCCCCGTGTGCATCGAGCCCATCAGCACCCGGTTCTTCAGGCGAGTGAAGCCGAGGTCGAGGGGGGAGAAGAGGTGGGGGTAGCGGGTGGGGGTGGGCATGGCGGGAGGGCTCCTTGGGAAAGAGGACGGCGACCCGACCCATTATGGGCTGCGACGATTTCAACGGTGGAGGACATGTCGGTGATTGAGCGACGAGGTGCGTTTCTGACGGGTATTTCGAGACACCGCAGGCTCCGTGAAGGGGAAAATCACTCCTTATTCAGGCGTTGAGCGAGAGCGGTGCCCGCCAATCGGCAGGGTTCTGGCGGCGTTGGGAATAGAGTGGAGCAAAAATCCGCGACTGCATTGGTTTCAGCA
>JAKPKV010000145.1 GCA_029553475.1 Armatimonadota bacterium | reverse complement strand
GGCCCGAGCGCCTGGCCGTCAGCCGGTTGTACGCCCACCTGTTCCGCGCCATGTAAAGCAAACGGCCCGGCATTCACCGGGCCGCTGCGGGCTATTCAGCGAGCGCGCCGCTCAGGGACCATAGCCCACCGTGGCGGCCGGGCCCACCCCATAGGCGCCGGGGGCGTAATAAGGCACCGGGCGCGGGCCGTGGCGGTGATGGCGATAGCCGTAGCCATAAGGCCGCATCACCGGGCGGTAGACCACGGGCGCCACCACGCGCGGGCGGTAGTACACCGGCGCCGGCGCCGCATAAACCGGGGCCGGCTGGACATAGACCGGCGCCGATTGCACATAGGCCGGCGCACCGTAGACGGGGCCCCCATAGACCGAGCCACCGTAGACGGCCGGCGCATTGGCCACGCCCACTTGCACGCCGGGTGCCGCGACACCCACCGACCAGTACACATTGCTGCCCGCCTGGGCTGCGCCGGCGGCCGCCCATGCGGCGACGCCAACCGCCGCGATCATGCCGGCGCGGACGCCCTGGCGGCGAAGGGAAGAAAGAAGGTTGAAGCGCATGTCAGTCTCCTGGAAATTGCGCACCACCGACAGGATGGCAGGTGGGCGTACCGGTCTAACGCGGCACCGGGCGATCTGGTTGGCTTCTATTGCGTGAAGGCCGTTGCCAGATGTAACGCCGGCCCCCCGCCCCCTAAAATGAACCCATGAGCTCCCCCACCGACAAAAACACCGCCGCCGAAGCCCCCAAAGTCAGCAACTTCCTGCGCCAGATCATCGAGAACGACCTGGACAAAGGCACCTACGCCACCCGCCACTGGGCCGGCAGCCCCGGCGACGCCGCCCACCAGGCCGCCGGCGCGCCGGACCCGGCCAAGATCCGCACCCGTTTTCCGCCCGAGCCCAACGGCTACCTGCACGTGGGCCATGCCAAGAGCATCTGCCTGAACTTCGGCCTGGCGCGCGACTACGGCGGCGTGTGCCACATGCGCTTCGACGACACCAACCCCGAGAAGGAAGACACCGAATACGTCAACTCCATCCTCGACGCGGTGCAGTGGCTGGGCTTCAGCTGGGATTCGACCTTCAACGGCCAGACCGAGCACCACCTCTACCAGGCCAGCGACTACTTCGACTTCATGTACCGCGCGGCGGAATACCTCATCGAAGCCGGCCACGCCTACGTGGACGAGCAGACCGCCGAAGAAATGCGCGCCAACCGCGGCGACTTCGGCAAGCCCGGCGTGGACAGCCCCTTTCGCACCCGCAGCCCGGCCGAGAACCTGGCGCGCTTTCGCGAGATGCGCGACGGCCGGCACGAAGACGG
>JAKPKV010000065.1 GCA_029553475.1 Armatimonadota bacterium | reverse complement strand
CTCACCTTTGATCCCGCCGCGCTTGCGTTTGTCAACGATGCCGAGGCCAACCGCCTCATCCACCGTTCAAACCGCGCTCCCTGGTCCATCTAATCCTGTACGAGGTTACACCATGTCCATTGTTGCCCTCACCGCCCGTCTCTTTACATACGTGCCACGCCGCAAGGCTGTCATCCTGCCGCTCTTCGCGGCCGCGCTGTTCGCAGTGCGTCCGCTTGCCGCCGATGAGGCCGCGCTGCTCCGCCAGCTTGCCGAGGGCACCCCGGCCGAAAAGGACAGCGCACGCCAAACCCTGCTGGCCAGCGCCACGGCCGCCGCCATCCCGACGCTCACTGCCCAACTCGCGCGTCCCGAAACCTTCGATAACGCCTGCCTATTGCTGGAAGCCCTCGGTCTGCCTGAAGCCGACGCCGTCCTGCGCGCCGCGCTCACCACGCTGGACGGCCGCGAACTGACCGGTGTGATCGCCGCCCTGACCCGTCGCGCAGACACCGCTGCTGAAACCGCGATCCTCGCGCTGGTCGACCGTCCGCAACCGGTGCGTTCCGCTGCGTTGGCGTACCTCGGCAAACTCGCCACCCCCCGCGCACTGGCTGCGCTGGCCGCCGCACCGCAAGACGCAATCACGGCCGATGCCACGCTCGTGGCCGCAGAGACGCTGCTCGCGCGCGGCGACAAAAAGCAGGCCCTCGCGCTCTATGCGCGAGTCGCGGACGACACCCGCCTGGCGGACCACATCCGGCTGGCCGCCTTTTGCGCACGCGTCACCGCTGACCCCGACCGCGCGCGCACGCTGTTGCCCGCCGCATTGAACCATGCTTCGGCAGTGTGGCGTGGCACCGCCGCCTGTCTCACCGCCCAACTCCCGGACAAGGTACTGAAACGGCGTGGTGAAGACTTGATGAAAGCACTCGAACCGCAGGGCCGCCTCGCTGTCGTACAGGCCCTGGTCCATGCCAAGAAACGCGCCGGTGCACCGCTGGTGCGTGCCGCGCTGAAAGACGGTCTTGATGCGCCCTCCCGG
>JAKPKV010000128.1 GCA_029553475.1 Armatimonadota bacterium | reverse complement strand
GGGTATAGCCGCGCTCCACCGAGAAGATGCCCGCCTCGCGCACGCGCCACGGCGTGACGAAGTCCGGCTCCCCGATACTCAGCGAGATGGCGTCCGGCATCGCCTCCACCAGCCCGAAAAAGCGGCGGATCGGCGAGGGCGGCAGTTCCCGCACCCCGCGGGAGATGAATGATGGGTAATCGATCGGCATACGGCAACCTGGCTTCAAATTGACTTGGATACCGAGTATATCAGAGGGGGCGGGCGGCCGGCAAGGCGCGGCGGCAGGAACCGGGGTGCGCGCGGGCGAATTTCATGGCATGTCCAGGAAGACATCCACGACGACACCCTCGCTGCGCCAGGAAATGCGGCGCACCGCCGATATACGCAGACCCCCGCGCATCACGCCGGGCGGCGTCATCACCGCCATCCCGGATTTCGCGCTGGCCGGCCTGTTCGTGCTGTCCTACCTGGGCAGCGACTGGGCGGTGGTGCCCTCGCCGGACCACCTCGCCACCATCATGCTGGTGGAGTTTTTCGTCATCTTCTCAGGCTTCGCCTGGGTGGGGGCGATGGTGCGCGCGACGTCGCTCTGGCGGAAGCTGCTCTCCTTCATAGGCATGTCACTGGTGGCTGCGCTCTACCTGATCCCACTCTCGTTCGGGACGGACACCTGGTGGCCGCTCACCGGCTTTCTGCTGCTGATGGTGCGCCGCATGGTCACCCTGCTGTTGAATCCCAACCCGGATGACGAGATCCAGCAGGCCAATGGGCGCAGCCTGGCCGTCAGCACCATGAGCTACCTGGTGATCCTGGCCGCCTGCGCCATCGCGATGGTGGTGCTGGAGCTCTTCCTGGTAGAGGGGAACCCGCTGTATGTCGCCGGCGCGCCCTACTTCCTGGCCCTCGCCATCTCCGGGATGTATGATCACGCGTGGATCGGCCGGGTGACGTTCAGCGAGTCGAGCGGGGCGTAGGCGGGACCCGCTAAAACTCAAAATTCAAAACTCCTCAGGCGTTCGATCACCTCGTGGATCAGCCAGTCCGGCGTGGAGGCGCCGGCGGTGACGCCCAGGCGGGCGACGCCGTGGAGATCGCCGGGGTTGATTTCGTCGGCGGTTTCGATGTGAAAGGTTTTCGGGCACACCTGACGGCAGACTTCGGTCAGGCGGTTCGTATTGGCGCTGTGGCGGCCGCCGATAACGTAGACGGCATCCACCTGCGCCGCCAGCTGGCGCGCCGCCTCCTGGCGCTCGCGGGTGGCCAGGCACACGGTGTTCTCCACCACGCCGTCGGGATAGCGCCGCTTCAGCCGCTCCACCACCGCGCGGAAGGTCTCCTCGTTCACCGTGGTCTGCGCGATGACGCCGGGGGTGATGCCGGCGGGCA
>JAKPKV010000127.1 GCA_029553475.1 Armatimonadota bacterium | reverse complement strand
ATCCGGGGCTGGAGCCACGAAGTCCACCTCCGTGGACTGGCCGGGGCGGGTCCCTCGTGGCCCCGCTCCGGCGTTGCTGGAGCTGCTATGCGCACGGTCCTCGTCATGTTATGCGGCATCATGCTGCCGGCGCTCGCCTTCGCGCAAGCGTGGGATATGCGCGAGACGCGAACTCGGCCGCTGCCCTTCCTGGAGGGAGTGCTCGCCGGCATCGTCGCGCACGAGATCGGTCATGGGCTGGTCGCCACCGCCAAGGGGTATGATCTCGGCGTCCGGGGATTGTCAATCGTCTATCCCGACGCCGCCATGTCGCGGAGCGACCACCTGGAGCTGGCGTCCGCCGGCATTCAGGCGCAATGGCTGCTGTCGGAAGCTATCCTGCGCGGGTACGAAGCGCATCCCGCAGAGGCGCTCTCGCAGTATCGTGCCGGCATGGTGATGAGCCATATCGCGATCACCGCCGCGTACCTCACCTTCCTCAAAGACCATCCCGACGGTGACCTGGTGGGGATGGCGGAAGCGACCGGTCTCTCCACGGACACGCTGGCCGCCGCCGTACTGCTCCCGGCCGTCCTGGATTACTGGCGGCTCACCGGCAAGGATGTCCCGCGCTGGGTGCCCGCGGTGTCCGCAGGATACAAGGGCGCCGGCCTTGCGGTGATCTGGGCGTATTGAGGAGGGATCCGCGGCAGGTGCGGACGCTGACTGATGAGGCGGCAGACCCGTTGCGCGCCTCGTCGAGAAACCGCGCGGATCGTGTCACCGCTCCGGTGTCGCGGGACGCTGCCGCGTAGACTAAACTCTCGCCCGCCGGCAGCCGATATTGAAATCACGGTGCTGGCGCGCTGCCGCCGTGGCCAGCCCGCAACGCGACGAAAAGTCGCTCGCACATGCACGTATACGCGTGAAGTATGGAAAGGATAGGGGGCGAAGCAGCCTCTTGCTCTAGGAGCCGTCTCGTCTGCTATTCCCAATCACCAGGCCGCAGGTATTTGTGCGCCCGCAGGAGCTGACGCAATGCAATCCATCGTGGAATCAATGCTGGCGATAGATATCCTTCTCCCTCCGCGCGAGTATTTGACGCAGCTCCTGCATGTCCTGTGCTCGCATATGGAGTTCTCGCATGGCATGATCACCCAGCAGGGAGCGGATGGCGATGAGGCGGTCATCGCCTGCTATGGTATGGACCTGCCGGACGCCCAGTTCCGGCTCACGTCAATGGACAGGGATGCCATGGCCAGTACCGCGTACGCTGCTGCCGTGCAGTGCCGCTCGGGCACGCCTGCCGAAGTCAGCGTGCCGTTGCGATATCAGGAACACACCCTCGGGCGGATCTATCTCCTGGCGAACCGGCCGGTTGTCCTCATTGACGGCCAGTTCTTGCTCCTGCAGAAGACGGCGGAGCTGGCGGCCATGGCCATCGTCAGCAACGAATACCTGGGGCAGCTCGATCTGCAAACACGAGCCTTCCAACAGGAGATTGCGGAACGCCGCCGCATGGAAACGGCGCTCCGTGAGGCGCTCCGCGCGCGAAAAGAGCTTGAAGATATCGTCAGCCATAGTCCGCTCGTCGTGTTTCGCTGCCGTCTGACCGAGAACTGGCCGATTGACTTCATCTCTGAGAGCGTGAGTCAGTTTCACTACATGCCGGAGGAGTTCTACACCCAGCGCCGGGTGTTCACCGACATGGTGCACCACCTCGACCGCAAGCGCGTGCGCCAGGAAGTGGAACGCGCCCTCGCGGACGGCGAGGATGAGTTTGTGCTGGAATTTCGGTTGACGGTCCCGCACCATGCCGCGCGCTGGGTGGAGACGCGATTTCTGGTGCGGCGGGATACCGACTCGCCGGATGTGCTGCATATCCTCGTGCCGCCGGTGGGGCGCATGGTCTACCTCCAGGGCATCATGCTGGATATCACCGATCGCAAGCAGGCCGAAGACATAATTCGCCATCAGGCGTATCACGACATGCTGACGGATTTGCCCAACCGCGCGCTCTTTCACGATCGCCTCACCCACGCCCTGACGCGCGCGCGCCGGCACGGGACGATGCTGGCGGTGATGTTTCTGGACATTGACCGCTTCAAGACGGTGAACGACACCTTCGGGCACGCCGTCGGCGATCTCCTGTTGAAAGGCGTGGCTGACCGCCTGCGCGCGCGGTTGCGCGGGGAAGATACCATCTCGCGCCTCGGGGGCGATGAATTCACGATTCTCCTGCATGAGATCGCTCACGCCGATGACGCCCTCTCGGTGGCGCGCAAGATTGTCCAGGCGTTTGAGCAGCCGTTTTTGCTCGACGGGAAAGAGGTGCATACCTCGACCAGCGTCGGGATCGCGATTTTCCCCCGCGATGGCGGCGATACCCAGGCGCTGCTGCATCACGCGGATACCGCGCTCTATCACGCGAAGGAACAGGGGCGCAACAACTATCAATTGTATCAGGCGACGATGAGTGAGAAAGCCACGGAACGCCTGGAGATGGAAAATGAGCTGCGGCGTGCCCTGGGGCAGGAGCAGTTCACGCTGCTGTATCAACCGCAGGCGTGCGCCACCACCGGACGCGTGATTGGCATCGAAGCGCTGTTGCGCTGGCGCCACCCCACGTTGGGGATGATCTCGCCCGCGCAATTCATCCCCGTGGCCGAGGAAACCGGCCTCATCGTCCCCCTCGGGCAGTGGGTGCTGTACCAGGCCTGCTGGCAGAATATCGCCTGGCAGCAGGCCGGCTTCCCCATGATGCGCATGGCGGTCAACCTGTCCGCGCGACAGTTCCACCAGCATAATTTACTGGAGATGGTGGCCGCCGCGCTGGATGATACCGGCTTATCGCCGGACTGTTTGGAATTGGAGATTACCGAAAGCGTGGCGATGCGCGACGTCGAATTCAGCACCAGCGTGATGCATGGGCTGCGGAAGATGGGCGTGCAGTTATCCATAGATGATTTTGGGGTCGGACATTCCTCCTTAATTTATCTGAAGAAGTTTCCGATAAATACGTTGAAGATTGACCAGTTGTTCGTGCGCGGCCTGACCACGGACCCCAGTGACCAGGCTATTGCCACCGCCATCATCACCATGGCGCGCAGCATGAACCTGCGGGTGATTGCGGAAGGCGTGGAGCACGAAGACCAGTTGGCATTCCTGCGCGCCTGCCAGTGCGAAGGTATCCAGGGCTACCTGTTCAGCAAACCGCTGCCGCCGGATGCGCTGACAGAGCTGCTCCGGTATGCCGGGACATCAGCCGTGTCGGGCTAGCAGGGGAGGGGTGACCTCGGTGGAGGAGCTGGTGAACGTCGCGTATGTGAACCCGTTTATCCAGGCCGGCATTGATGTGCTGGCGCAACTTGTCGGCGGCGGCGCTGAGCGCGGTCAACTGGCCGCGCGCTCCGCCCTGGTGACCTCGCAGCCGGTTTCGATCGCCGTCGGGGTCGCTGGACAGCTCAGCGGCCAGGTGCTGTACGGCATGTCCCAGGTCACCGCGACGAAAATTGCCAGCGCGATGATCGGTACGCCGTTGATCACCTTTGATGAGCGGGCCGCCGGCGCGATCAGTGAGCTGGGCAATATCATTGCCGGCAACGCCATGAGCCTGTTGGCGGAATCCGGGTATGCCTGTGACCTCACGCCGCCGACGCTCATCCGCGGCGTGCATGTGGAGATCGGCACCCAGTTGCCGGCCCTGGTCGTTCCCCTGTATGCCGTATGCGGGAAGATCGAGATGCACGTGGCGATGACGGAATCCGCCTGAAGGTATCGGAGCAGGTGGCATGCTTGACCAGCAAGATATTCATGGATTGTTGACCGCGCTGTCGGCGACGGCCGGCACGCACGGCGGCATGGGCGATGGCGCCGTGCATGAAGTGCGCAGCTATGATTTCGCCCGCCCGGACACGCTGCCCAGCGAGTTCCTGCGGGCGGTGGAGGCGATCAATCAGACCTTCGCGCGGGGCGTTTCCGGCCTGTTGACCGGCCTGTTGTCCGCGGAGGTACAGGTCGAGCCTTTCGCCGTCGAACAGATCACGTTTCGGCAACTCTGCCAGGCTCTGCCGGAACGTCCGGCGCTCTGCACCTTCACGCTGACCCCGTTGGACGGCGTCGGCCTGCTGGAAGTGAATCCGCACCTGGCGCTCTATGTGTTGGATCGTGGACTGGGGGGACACGGCGAGGTTGACTGTACGCCGCGCGACTTTTCGCCACTGGAAAACGGCTTGCTGGAGGACCTGTTCCGGCGCGTCATTCAGGAACTCGCACGTGCGTGGGCCGTGCTGTTGCCCCTGCAGCCGGCGCTGCGCGACGTGGTGAGTACGGCGCTGCTGTCGCGCGCCGCGCATGCGGAAGATCGGATCATGGTCTGCGCATTTGCGATCACGCTCGGCGGTCATCCCGGCATGGTGACCTACGCGTTGCCGGTCAAGAGTCTCGATTTTGACCGCTGGCTCAGTGGTGAGCAGGCATGGGGGAGCGCCGATCCGGATGCCCAACACCGGCGCGATGCCGAGCAACTGCGGGAGAATCTGCTGGGCACGCCCTGCACGGTGCGCGCGTGCCTGCGGGATCAGGCGGTGACGCTGGGCATGTTGTCGGCGCTCCGTGAAGGCGACGTGGTATCGTTGGATACCGACGTGGATGAACTGGTCGAAGTGCGTATCGTCAACCGCGTGGTGTACGCCGGACGGATGATTCGCCAGGGAGAGAATCTCGCCGTCGCGCTGCACGGCGAGTGGATGGGAGAGAGCGATGAGCCTGTCGTCTGAAGATGCGACGCCCGTCGTCGCGGCGGAGGGGGATGCCGTCTCGCCGGTCGCTGAACGTGACGGCGTCGAACGCCCGTTAGGGGCGTTGAGCGATGTCGAAGTGATCGCCACGGTGGAGCTGGGGCGCGCCCAACTGCTGGTGCGCGATATTTTGAAACTCCGCCACGGCGCGGTGATTGAACTGGAAAAACTCGTCGGACAGCCCGCCGACCTGCTGGTGAATACCATGCCGTTCGCGAAAGGCGAAGTGATCGTCGTGAACGGGCGGTTTGGCTTTCGCATCACCAAATTCGTGTCGCCCTCGGGAGCGTAACCCGCGGTGAGGAACACGTGTCATGCCCGTCGTCATGGATAACTTGTCGAAAGCCGCCGCGATGCTGATCTGCCTGGGGGTGGATCGCGCCGCACAGGTGCTGGCCCACCTCTCCCCGCAGGAGGTGCAATTGCTGGCCGATCAGATGGCGCAGATCGGGCGCGTGGCGCCGCAGGTGCGCGCGGATCTGGTGGATGATCTGCTGGAACGGTACGATCACGCGCAGCTGCAGGAGGCCGCGGGGGGGCTCGAATTTGTCCATCGCCTTTTAAGTCAGCTCTTCGGCGAAGAGCGCGCCTCGCTCGTGCTGGAGCAGCTCTCGCAGAATACCTCGCCCCGCCCGTTCCGCCGGCTGCGCGGGGTGGAGGCGCAGCGGCTGCTCGCCATCCTCTCGCATGAGCATCCCGCGGTGATCGCGCTCGTCCTCTATTATCTCCCGCGCGAAAAAGCCGCGCAGGTGATCTCCGGTCTCGCGGACGCGGCGCGCGAGGACGTGGTCATGCGGCTGGCAAACCTCAGTACCCCCATGCCGCAGATGGTGGCGCGGCTTGAGCAGCTCCTGCTGCAAAAGCTGTCCGATACGCGGGGGGCGGAAGAGGGCGGTGAGCAGGACTTCGCCAGCGTCACCGGCGCGCGCGCGCTGGTGGAGATCATGAGCCGCTCCACTCCCGCCGTCGAGCGCCGGGTGTACGAATTCCTGCAGGAGCGCGACCCGGCCCTTGCGGACGAGGTGCGCAAGACGATGTTCGTCTTCGAAGACCTGCTGCGGCTCGACCCGCGCGACGTGCAGGTGATCCTGCGCGCGCTCACCGCCCATGACCTGGCGCTGGCGCTGAAGAATGCCAGTGACGCGCTGCGCGACCTCATCTTCACCAATGTCTCCGAGAATTTTGCGAAAACGATTCGCGAAGAGCTGGAGCTGCTGGGTCCGGTGCGCGTGCGCCAGATCGAAGAGGCCCAACAACTCGTGGTTGAGAGCGCCCGGCGGCTGGCCGAAGAGGGCACCATTCGGCTCTGCTCCGGCGACGACGAGGATGTTGTGCTCTAAGAAATTGTCTTGAAAGTGCTCGGTGCCAGATCGCTGAGGATGGGGCGTGGCTGGCGAGGCGGATTTCCGAGAGTGTATTGGGAAATACATGCCAGGACATCCCACGACGCCAGACGCGATCCAGACCAGCGAGATGGTGCCGAGCACTTTCAATACAGTTTCTAAGCATCCGCTGGCGTGCGTATGCGGCGCGGGCGCCCGCGCCGGAGAAAAAATTCACCGATTCCTCTTGTCAACAGTGTAAAAACAGCACAAAGATGTGGGATATACTCTAGGAGCGCAATCGCCGACCGCGCTCACCCTCTCCATGCGGATGCCTGCGCCACGTCAGCGCGGCACGCCACGAGATGTACCGGGAGAAAGTTGTGGCATGGATCTGTTCACTGACCTGACGCATGCGGTCCTGGCCAAGGTGCTGGATGGCGCCGCGGCGCGCCAGCGCGCGATCGCGGACAACATCGCGAATGCCGACACCCCCGGCTATGCGCGCAAGGAAGTCGGCTTCGCGGAGGAGCTGCGCCTGCTCATCAGTCAGGGCGGGCCCGACGTGCCCGCGATGCGTCAGGCGGTGAGCGCCGTAAACGTTACCGTGACGGAAGATACGGCCTCACCGCGCGGCCTGGATGGCAACAATGTCGTCCTTGAACGCGAGATGGCTGAGCTGGCGACGAACTCGCTGCGCTACGAAACGACCGCGCAACTGGTCATCATGAAATTACGCGAGCTCCGCACGGTCATTCGCGGGGGGGGACGATAAGGTGCTAGGGAAATATCCGGCAATCCGGAGGCATGAGTATGTCCAGTATTGAGACATCGGCGTCCGCGCTCACGGCGCAGCGATTGCGGATGGACTTGATCGCCAATAATCTGGCGAACGCCGAGACGACGCGCACGCCGGATGGCGGCGGGCCGTACCAGCGTATGCAGGCCATTTTCGAGGCCGCCGCTGATGGCGGGGTGGTGGTGCGCGAGGTGCAGGCCGACCCACGCCCGCCGCAGCTCGTGTATCAACCCGGGCATCCTGATGCCGATGCTCACGGCTATGTCGCCATGCCGAATGTGAATACCGTCGAAGAAATGACCGATCTTATCGCCGCCACGCGCTCGTATGAAGCGAATGTCACCGCGTTGAACGCCAGCAAGGCGATGACGCGCAAGGCATTGGAAATCGGCCGCGGATAGCGTGACTGAAGGAGGATGCAGGGATGGCCATCACGGGCATCGGGTCAACACCGCTCTACTCGCCGCAGCAGGTGCAGCGGCCCGCTGACGCGCGTCCGGCGGCGGAGAGCGCGCCCGCGTCAGGATTTGGCGAGCAGATCACCGCGGCCATTGATCACGTTGACGCCATGCAGAAGACCGCGGACCAGGCGGCATCCCAGGTCGCGGCCGGTGACGCCGAAGATACCCACAAAGCGATGATCGCCATGGAACGCGCGCTGCTCGCCCTGGACTTCACCGTACAGGTGCGGAATAAGATGCTGGAAGCCTACCAGGAGATCATGCGCACGCAATTATAACGGGCAACCGCTTTTTCGCGTCGGGAACGCGCGGACGAAGCCGGTACCACCCCGGATTTCCGCGATCGGCACACCTCGCGTGTGATGGAGGAGCCACCATGCCAGACGAGCGTCCCTCTTCGCTCGGACAACGCTGGGCTCAGTTGAATACCCAGCACAAGGCGGTCGTTATCGCCACCGCGGTCATTATCGCGGTCGCCGTCGCCGTCGCCGTATCAGTTGCCGGCGCGCCGCGGTATGTGCAGTTATACGGCAATCTGACGGCCGAAGATGCCGCGCAGGTCGTGCGGAAGCTCAAAGAGCAGAAAATCAAGCACCGCCTCAGCAACGGCGGCACCACGATTGAGGTGCCGGATACCCAGGTGGATACGCTCCGCCTCAGCCTGGCCGGTGACGGCATTCCCCAGGGCGGCAATGTGGGCTTTGAACTCTTCGATAAACCGCATATCGGGCAATCGGAGTTCAGTGAACACCTCAATTACCTGCGCGCGCTGCAGGGAGAGCTGGCGCGCACCATCAGCCAGCTTGAGTCCGTGCGCACGGCGCGCGTGCACCTGGTCATCCCGCAGCATCGCCTGTTTGTGACCGATGTGGAGGAGGCGTCGGCGTCGGTGGTGCTGGCGCTGCGCGGCGGCCGCCCGGATTCTCGCGCGATCAAAGCGATGATTCACCTGGTGTCGTCGGCCGTCGAGGGGTTGGACCCGGCGCGCGTCACGGTGGTGGATACGCGCGGGAATCTGCTCTCTGACCGGCCGGAGTTGACGGGCTCCGCCGGCCTTGCCGTGACGGAGATGCAGCGCGCGATGGAAACGCAGATGGAGGAACGGCTGCAGAGCATGCTGGACCAGGTGCTCGGCGCGAATAACGCCCTGGTGCGCGCCAATGTCCTGCTCAACCGCAATAGCCGCACGATCCAGCGCGAAACGTACTCGCCGGTGACCGATGGCGCGGGGCGGGGCGTGTTGGAAAGCCAGCACCGCACCGTGGAACAGTTTGACGGCGCGCGCGCGCCGGTCGGCGGCGCGGCGGGCATTCCGCCGACGCTCTGGGGCGCGGGCGCCAATACCGCGAACCGGGGGGGCAACAGTTATGCGCGCGAGGAGAGCACGGCGCAATACCGGGTGACGAAACAGACCGAATCGGAAACCGTGCAGCCCGGTGAGATCGCGCGCATCAGCCTCGCGCTTTTCGTGGATAAGCGCGTGAGCGACGAGCAAGTGGCGACGTTGAAGACGATGATGGCGGCCGCGGCGGGGATAGATGAACAGCGTGGCGATCAACTGGCGGTGGAAGCGATTCCGTTCGATACCACCGCCGCGGAAGCGGAGCAACAGGCGGCCAAGCAGGACGCGCAGCGCGCGATGATGACCCAGGTGGGCCGGTACGGCGTCTCCGCGATCCTCATCCTCCTCTTCGCCAGTATTGCGCTGGCGCTGTTCAAACGCACGATGTCCCCGTCGCCGCGCACCCTGGTGGCGGGCGCCGCGCAGCCGGCGTATCCCATGCTGCCCGGCGGCGATCATGCGCGTGAGCAGTACGCGCTGCTCAGCGCGCCGGCGGAGGCCGCACTGGACGGCGCCGCGGCCGCGCCGGCCCCCGAGGCGTCGCCTGAAGATGCCCTGCGTCACCTGGAACCGCAGCGCGTGGCCGCGGTGATCAAATCATTGATGAGCGAAGAGTAAACAGTCCCTATGTCGGAGAGAGCCATGTCACCGTCAGGACAGAGTGCGAGTAACAGCCAGAAAGCCGCCTTGCTGATACAGGCGTTGGGGCATGAACGCGCGGAGGAGATCCTCACCCAGCTTCCTCCCGCGCAGGCGGAGCGGATACGCCAGGCGATGCGCGCGTTGGCGGCGCTGCCCAATGAGACCAAACGCGCGATGCTCCGCGAATTGCGCGTCTTGACCGCGTCCCCGCCGCAGGGTGATGACATCCCGTATCTCGCCACGATTTCCTCGGCGCGCGCGGCGGAGCTGCTGACCGGTGAACCGGCGCGGTTGGTGGCGCTCCTCTTGCTCTCGCTGCCGGCGGAGCGTCGCCAGGCTATCCTCGCCCAACTGCCCGCGGGAGAGCAGCCGGACGTCCGCGCGCGGTGCGGCGAGCTGACGCCGCCGGCGAAACAGGTCGCGCAGCACCTGGAGCAGGCGCTGCGCGCGAAGGCGCAACGCTTTCAGTTCCACGAGGCGGTGGGGGGAGAAGCGGCGCGCGAGATGCTGGCGCCATCCGCGCACCGGGCGGCGCCGGCGGAGCCCGCGCCGCCTGATGCGACGCTGCCGATGGCCACCCTGGCCGCGCTTGATCGCGCGGTGTTGCGTGATATCCTGACCCGTGCTACTGTTACTGACGTGGCGCTGGCTTTGCGCGGCGTGGATCACGCCTGTGCCCAGCGTATGCTGCAGGCGTTACCCGCCCGACTGCGCACTGGTCTCCGCGTGCGTATGAAAACGCCGGCCCCAGTCCGCCTGCGCGACATCACGCAGGCGCAAGGGCGCCTGTGCCGGCTGGCGCAGGACGTCATTGCGGAGACCTGCTCGCCGGCGGAGGAACCCGCGCATGCCTAAGCTCCTGCGCAATGGCGACGCGGTCGGTCACCAGCGCTGGCTGCCACAGACGCCGTCGGCGCCATCACCGCCGCCGCCGCCCGCGCCTGATCCGGCACTGGTGCATGACGAGATCGTGCGCCAGGCGCGCGACGAGGCGGCTGACCTTCTCGCCGCCGCACGCGCGGAGGTAGATACGCTGCGGAAGCAGGCGCGCGATGCGGGATACGCCGACGGATACGCCGCGGCGCAGGCGGAATATCAGGAGCGCGTCGGAGAGATTCTCGCGCTGGTGGCGGACATCGGGCGCGAGCGCGCGGCGTTTTTTACGCGCGCGGAAGACGAGCTGGCACGACTGGCGACGGTCATCGCGGAAAAAGTCATCCTTCGGCAGCTGGCGCTGCATCCGGACACCGTGGTGGATATCACCCGCGCCTGCTTGAAACGCGTGCGCGATCGCGAAGAAATCTATGTCAGGGTGCATCCGGAAGACATGCCGCTCCTGGTCGCCGCGCGGCCCTCGCTGCTGATGGATCATGATGGCCTGTCGGACTTCCAGCTCATCGAAGATCGGCGCGTCAACCGGGGCGGCGTGATCGTTGAGACGAAAAGCGGCTCACTCGATGCCCGCATTGCGGCGCAGCTTGCCGTGGTGGCCAAAGCGATTGAGGGCGTGGCGGAGGATGGCGGTGAATCTGCCGGCGAGTAAACTGGATCGGTATATCGGCGTGGTCAAGCGCCTCGATACCATCAAATCGAATGGGAAAGTCGCGCAGGTGGTGGGCATTGTCGTCGAGGCGAATGGCCCGCACACCAGCATCGGTGAACTCTGCCATATCATCACCGGGCGCAATCGGGCGCCCGTGCCCGCCGAAGTCGTCGGCTTCCGCGGCAACCGCGTGCTGCTCATGCCGCTCGGCAGCGTAGACCGCATCGCGCACGGCAATGATGTCATTGCCACCGGCGAGCCGCACGCGGTACAATTGGGGGGAGACTTGCTCGGCCGCGTGCTGGACGGCCTGGGGCGGCCCATTGATGACAAAGGGCCGATTTTTCCGGAATCCGTCGCGCCCGTCTCGCAGGCGCCGCCACATCCGCTGCGCCGCCAGCCGATTACTGAGCCGTTATACTTCGGCGTGCGCGCGATAGATGGCGTGCTCACCTGCGGGAAAGGGCAGCGCGTCGGCATCTTCGCCGGCTCCGGCGTCGGAAAATCCACGCTGCTGGGGATGATCGCCCGCTCGTCCAGCGCGGATGTGAATGTCATCGCCCTCATCGGTGAGCGGGGTCGCGAGGTGCGGGAGTTCATCGAAAAACGCCTCGGCGCCGACGGGATGGCGAGATCCGTGGTGGTGGTGGCCACCTCCGACCAGCCGGCGATCCTGCGGTTGCAGGGCGCGCTGGTGGCCACGACGATCGCGGAATATTTTCGCGATCAAGGTCTCGATGTCATGCTGATGATGGATTCGGTGACCCGTTTCGCCTGGGCGCAGCGTGAAATTGGCCTGGCGATCGGGGAGCCGCCGACCACCCGGGGCTATACGCCGAGCATTTTCGCGCTGTTGCCGAAATTGCTCGAGCGCTCCGGCGCCAGCGAGCACGGCACCATCACCGGCCTGTACACCGTGCTGGTGGAAGGCGATGATATGAACGAGCCGGTGGCCGATACCGTGCGCGGCATTCTCGATGGACACATCGTGCTGTCGCGGCACCTGGCCGATCAGGGGCATTTCCCCGCCATTGATATCCTCGCCAGCATCAGCCGGTTGATGCCGGACCTGACCAGCGAGGCGCATCGCAAAGCGGCGATGCACTTGCGCGAGGTACTCGCGACCTATCGCCAGGCCGAAGACCTGATTGCGATTGGCGCGTATGCCGCCGGCAGTAATCCGAAAATAGACGAAGCCATTGCGCTCATTGATGCGGCCAACGGCTTTTTGCGACAGGCCGCCAGCACCTGCTCACCCTGGGACGAGACGCTGGCGGGCTTGCAGCCGTTCCAGGCCACGTGAGGACATGATGAAGAAATTTACCTTTCGGTTGCAGACCGTCCTCGATCACGCCCTGCAGGTAGAAGACGACTGCCTGCGGGAGTTGGCACGCCTCCAGCACCTGCGCTACCTGAAGGCCGAAGAAGTCGCGCGCGCGCATGACGCCTATCGCGTGATGCGCGGCGCGATCCGCGAGCGCCAGCTCGGGCTGATTGACGCCGACGCGCTACGGCGGTGCTACCTGCATCTTGACGCGCTGCAGCACACCATCGCGGCGCGCGAAGCGGAACGCCAGACCCTGGATACGGAGATCGCCGCCCAGATGCAGCAGGTGTTGGAAGCCCGCCAGAAACGCCAGGCGCTGGAGAAGCTGCGTGCGAAGCAGTGGGACGCCTACCGGCTGGCCAGCGAGCGCGCTGACTTGCAGCAGATGGAAGACGTGATGCTGCCGCGCCATAACGCCAGGCTCGCCGCCGCGCGCCACGCCCGCGAGGCCGTGACGCCATGACCGGCATCGCTGACAATCTGCAGCGCGTCTTGCGGCGCATCGCCGATATCGAAGCCCGCATCGGCGATGCCAGCGATCGCCCGGCAACAGCCGGCGCGCATGTGGGGGGCGCCTTTCGCCGCACGCTCGCGGAGGTGAGTGGCGCACCGGCCCGCGGTGACGATCGCTACGCCGACATCATCGCCCGCGCCGCGCAGCAGTTCGGTCTGCGGCCGGCGCTGCTGCGTGCCGTCATCACGGCCGAATCACATTTCAACCCCCACGCCGTCAGCCGCGCCGGCGCCATGGGACTCATGCAGTTGATGCCCGGCACCGCCGCCGGGTTGGGGGTGACGAATCCGTTTGATCCCGAGCAAAACATTTTCGGCGGTGCGCGGTATTTACGCGCGCAGCTCGATCGTTTCGATGGCGACGAACGGTTGGCGCTGGCCGCGTACAACGCCGGCCCCGGCGCCGTCAAGCGCTATCACGGCATTCCCCCGTTCTCCGAAACCCAGCACTACGTGACGCGCGTGCTGTCGCTGGCGAACAGCGAGGAGTGACGGTGCCGCGCGCGCTCCCGCGCTAAAGCTTTCACCCGGAAGTGGCGATATTATCCGTGAAGACGTTATCCGATGCGTCATCCGGAGCGATGCATGTCCCTGCTTCCCGGCACCATCCATATGACCGCGCTGGTGAATCCGCCACCGGCCCAGCAGACCGCCGCCGGAGCGCCAGTGAACACCGGGCACGGACCCTTTGCCGGATTGGTCGCGGAGCTACAACTGCTGGTGACAACTCCCGGCCAGGCGCAGACCCCTCCCGGCATCGCGGCGAACGCGAACGAGGTTCCGGACGTCGCCGCGTCGCCGCCGGACAGTCTCCCCGCCGCCGTCACGCCGGATGACCCGGCACGGCCGCCGGGCGCGGCGGAAAGTACGCCGCGGGCGACGAAGTATGACCATCCGCTCACCGGGATGGGAGATGCTGATGACGCACCGGTTGACCACGCACCGGCATCGCCGGCGCTATCCGTCGCCGCCCCATACGGCATGCACGCTCCACGGAACATCACGGCGACCGCACACGCCAGGCCGTCGGCGCAGATTCTTCCTCGTGAGCAGCAGAGCCGGGACGAGGCGCTTCCCCTCGCTGATGCGGGAGAGCGCATTCCCAGCCTGACGCGTCCGCCAGAGCGTGAAGACGCCGCCACTGATCGTCCTTCGTCCCCCGTGGAGATGCCCGTGGCGGGAGAGGCCCCCCTCGTGCTGCCGATACCATATGCCGTGGCCCTGGATTCCGCCAGACCGGCACCGGTGGCGAAGATCGGCATGCCGCCACCGGATCTGCTATCGCCGACCGGGACGCTACCGGGGGAAACCGTCGCACCGCGCGAACAGGCTCACGGCGCGCCGGTGATGCGTGCGGTGCCGCCCGCGCAGCACGCAACGCCGCAGACGGGATTCGGCCACACTCCCGCCTCGCCTCCCGTCTCCACGGCGTCGTCCGCCGTCGCGGCGCCGGATCGCCCGCCTCTCGGCGTCATGCCGGACCAGCACCTCCCCGCGCCCCCACCGCAGCCGGTGAGTGGTGCGCTCACGCCGCCAACGCCCTTGCCGACTCCGTCGGATCATCCGCTGCTGCCGGAAAACGTCGCGCTCATGCATGACGCGCCGGTACCACTGCCGCAACATCCGGCCCGGACGGCGGCGCCAACAGGAGCAGTATGGCATGCGACCGTGGTTCCGGGGGAATTTCTCGCGGCCCATCCCGTCGAGCACCTCCCTGATGCGCGAGCCGCGACGGCAACGGCGCTCGCGCTGCCTGCCGAGGTGACCGCACTGGCCGTCGGGCAATTGCAGGAAAAGACGCCGCCGCGCGCTGTCGAAGACGTCTTCCCGGCGGAAGACATGCCCGCGGTGATCCGCGAGCCGGGGGAGAACTCAAGTCACGGCCTGCGCCGGACGATAATGGCAGTGCAGACCCTCGTGCAGGAGCCCGAAGGGGGCACCCGGCAGGAACAGCGGGATGCGGCTCTTGCCGGGAGTGATGTGAGCGTGCCCCACGAGCGATTTGCGGAGCGTGACCGGGCTCACCAGGCTGCACAACGTGCCGGACGCTCGCCGGCAGAGGCGCAGGCCGCGGTCACTGCACTGTCGCATCAGCAACTGGCGGAGCCGATGGCCGCACGGCCGGCGCCAATGGTAGATACCGACGCGCTGCTGCGCCAGGTGGCGACGCAGGTGCGGCGGGTGATGCCGGACATGGCGCCCACGATCACCGTGCGGCTGGACCCGCCGGAGTTGGGCGCGCTCCGGATCACCATACAGGCGCAGCACGGCGAGGTGCTGGCGCGCATCGAATCGCCACACCAGGCGGTGTGCGCCGCGCTGGACCAGCGGCTGCCCGAGCTGCGCCAGGTGTTGGAAGATGCCGGTATTCGGGTGAGCGCCTGCCAGGTGTCGGTCAACACCCAGGCAGGGCGCGAAGGGCCGCCGTCACAGTGGCAGCTTCCACAACAGGGCCGCCAGGGCTGGGCGCCAGCGGCATCACCGCCGGCCACGGGGCTGGCCGATGAAGCGATAATGCCGCAGGTCGTATCCGGCCGAGCGCGACACACGTGCGTACTTGATCTATTTGCCTGAAGGAGCTTACCAGCATGACGACAGAGATGACCATTACCCCGGTACAATCCTCGACCGCCGATACGACGGCGTCCGCGACGCGCTCGCTCGATCAGCAGTTGAATAAACATTCCTTTCTGCAGTTGCTGATCACGCAGTTGCAAAGCCAGGATCCGCTCAAGCCGATGTCAGATCGAGAATTCGTCGCCGAGCTGGCGCAATTCAGCTCGTTGGAGCAGATGCAGCAGACGAATCAGGCGCTGCAGCAGCTTGGCGACAGCATGCGGCTCAGTGCCGCCACCGGATACCTCGGTCGCACGATCACCGCGCAAGAAGCCAGTGACGGCACTACCGTCGTCGGGAAAGTCTCCGCGGTGACGGTGCTGGATGGGCAGCCGCACCTCGTTGTCGGCGCGGCGCTCATCGCGCCCGACGCCGTGTCGCGTGTTGAATAACCCCTACGTGCATCAATCCCAATGTTGACCATCCCAGAGGAGGAACGTCAATGGAATCCATGTTCATCGGTGTCTCCGGCATGCAGGCGCATCAAAAAGCCGTGTCGGTGATCGGCAACAACGTCGCCAACCTCAACACGGTGGCGTATAAAGCCGGCCGTATCTCGTTTCAGGACCAGCTCGTGGCCACATTGCGCGCGGGCAGCTCTCTCGGCACCAACCCCATGCAGGTCGGCGGCGGCGTGTCAATCGGCAGCATTGATGCGGTGATGACCGCCGGCGTGCTGCGCCCGACGAATCGCACGCTGGACCTGTCCGTCGTCGGCAGCGGTTTCTTCGTGGTGGACGACGGCGCGAATCAGCATTACACCCGCGCCGGCGTGTTTCAAATGGATGCCGATAACCGCATCGTCCTGGCCGGCAACGGCATGCGCGCCGTCGGGTGGAGAGCGGATATCTTCACCGGCGCCATGGATACCACCACGGTGCCGTCCAATGATCTGCGCATCCCGCTGGGCACCTTGTACGCCGTCTCCACCGCCAACGCGACCTTCGCCGGGAATCTCAACGCCGCGGCCGCCGTGGGGGACACCGCCACGGTCACCTTCGACGCGTATGATTCCCTCGGCACCGCGCACCGGGTGGATATCACGTTCGAGAAAACGGCGGCGGCGACCTGGGAGTGGACCGCGACCAGCCCCGACGCCGCGGTGGGCACGACGCCAGGCAGCGGCACGCTGACCATTGATGCGCACGGCAACGTCACGGCGGCGACGAATTCCGGTCCCATTGACCTTCAGTTGGCCACGCCCAATGGCGCGGAAGCCACGCTGTCGTTCGTGGTGGATTTCAGCGCGGTCAGTCAGCTTGATGGCGAATTCAGCGTGCAGACCACCAGCCAGGACGGGCTGCGGATGGGCACGCTGGACAGCTACTCCATTGATACGAACGGGCAGATCTTCGGCACCTTCAGCAGTGGCGCCACACGCTTGCTCGGTCAACTGGCGCTGGCGCACTTCACCAATCCGGCCGGCCTCCAGCGCGAAGGCAACAATCTCTGGAGCATCTCCCCGAATTCCGGTTCCGCGGTGGTGACGCCGGCCAGCGCCAGCGCGAGCAGCATCCGCAGCGGCTACCTGGAGCAGAGCAACGTGGACTTGACCGCCGAATTCACCGAGTTGATTGTCGCCCAGCGCGGCTTCCAGGCCAATTCGCGCTCGATTACCACCGCGGATGACATGCTGCAGGAAGTCCTGCAGCTCAAGCGATAACGACCTGACCGCCGGCCCGGATGCGCGCCGGGCCGGCGGCGATTTCGGATCGGAGGCGCAGCATGATTCGACTCTCGCGCCTGCAGGGCGAAATGATTGTCATCAATGCCGGACTCATCGAGTTTGTCGAGGCGACGCCCGATACGCTGATCAGCATGGCGACGGGGCGGAAAGTCATGGTGCGCGAATCGGTGGACGAGGTGATTGAGCGTGTCACGGCCTATTACGCGCGTATCGGGCGCCCACCGTTCACGCCGCTCCCCGGCGAGCAGGATGAGGCATAGTCGGTGAGAAAGGCAGCGCAGACATGGATCTGGCAACCGTTATCGGCTTATTACTCGCCTGGGGCGCGGTTTTCGTCGCCCTCACGATGGAAGGCGGCTCGCTGTCATCGCTGATGCTCGCGGGACCGGCGGTGCTGGTCTTTGGCGGTACGGCGGGCGCGGTCATCATCAGCTTCTCGCTGAAACACTCGCTCAATCTCGGGCGTGTGCTGAAAGTCGCGTTTCTCTCGAAAACGCTGGATCGCACGCAGGTCATTCGCCTGCTGGTGAACCTGGCGAAAATCGCCCGCCAATCGGGCATCCTCGCGCTGGAAGAGGAACTGAGTAAGATCGAGAATGCGTTCCTGCGTAATGCCATTCAGCTGGTAGTAGATGGTACCCAGCCGGAGATGGTGCGCGAGATTCTGGAGACGGAAATTACGCACATGGGCTCGCGACATAAAGTAGGCGAGGAGATTCTTGCCACCGCCGGCGGCTACGCCCCCACGCTGGGCATCATCGGTACGGTGATGGGACTGGTCAATATGCTGGAGAACCTGGATGATCCGGGGGGCATGGGGCCCGCGATCGCCGCGGCCTTCCTCGCGACGTTGTATGGCGTGATGTCGGCCAACCTGCTGTTTTTGCCCATTGCTGCCAAACTGAAAGCGCGGAGCCATGAAGAAGTCGCGACGTACGAGCTCGCGCTGGAAGGTATTTTGTCGTTGCAGGCGGGCGACAATCCGCGGGTCGTGGCGACGAAGATGATGGCGTTCCTGCCGCGCGATGCAAAGCGAAAACTCGAAGAGGAGCTGGCTTGACGCCATGAGCAGGAAAAAACGCAACGACGGCGGCGGGGGTGGAGGCGGCGGACATGACGGCGGCGGCGCGCTGCGCTGGCTGCTCACGTATGCCGACATGATCACGCTGCTGATGGCCTTCTTCATCATGATGTATTCGATGTCGGTGTTGAACCTGGCGAAGTTCAACGCGGTGGCGTTCTCCATTCGCAGCGGTTTTGGGGGCGTCTTGAAGGGGGGCAGCAGCCTTTTCGAATACCCAGCCGGCCAACTCAGCGTGCAGACGCGCTCGCCGAAGCGCGAGCAGCGTTCGCTGACGGAAGTGAAAGTGGCCGTGGAAGCCTACGTGTCCGCGACGGACCTGGGCGAAGCGGTCGAGGTGACGCGGGACGAACGCGGCGTGGTGATCCGCATTGCCGCGGAAAACCTGCTCTTCCGCCGGGGCACGGCGGAGCTGGCGCCGAAAGCGCCGGAGGTACTGTCGCGCATCGCCGAGTTCATCATGCCGCTGGACAACGAGATACTGGTGGAAGGCTTCACCTGCGATCTGCCCATTGCCACGGCGCAATACCCCTCGAACTGGGAGCTCTCCGGCGGGCGCGCCAGCCGCGTCGTGCGTTTCCTGGAGGCGCGGGGCGTGCCGGGACGCCGGCTGTCGGCGGTGGGACATGGTGAGATGCGGCCGCGCTTTCGCAATGACACGGAAACCCATCGCCGGAAAAATCGCCGGGTAGATATTGTGATCCTGGATACGGCGATTCCAGTGGGGAAAATTTGGTCGGCGCCGTCTCCTGGCCACGAGGCCCAGCCGGGCGAGAAGCACGTGCGGCCCATGCTGCCGAAGGTCTGGCGCCATGGCGAGGAAGAAGGATACTGATGAATAAACTGATGATGGTCTTCGTATTGGTCGCATTGGCCGCCGGGGCGGGCGCCACCTTCCTGATGATGCACAAAGGGCAAAAGGCGCATGCCTCGGCGGAAGCGCCGAAAATCGTCTCCGTGGTGCCGCTGGAGGAGCGCACGGTGAATCTGGCGGATGCCAACGCCGCCCATTACGTCCGCCTGGTGCTGGAGCTGGAGGTCGTCGGTCCGGTGTCGCTCGAGGCGGCCAAAGGCGGCGGGCATGGCGGGCACGGCGGCGGCGGCGCGAGCGGCGGCGCGGAAAAATATCGCGCGCGGTTAATGGATCGCCTGATCTTCACCGTCGGCCGGCAGCGCTACGCGACGCTCATCACCGTGAAAGGGAAAGAGCACCTGAAAACCGAGTTGATCGAAGCCTTTAACGAAGTATTGAAAGCCGATGAGCTGGAAGTGCGGGAAGTGCTCTTCACCGATTTTGTCATGGAATAAGGCATCACCGACGGTCATCTCCACCTTCGGGAGCGCCCCGCATTAAAGTCAGCGCGCGGGCATGCCGAAAGTATTGGTGGAGGAATGATCGCATGCATCAGGGGCTGTTCATCGCGGCGAAAGGTATGCTGGCGCAACAGCGGCGCCACGACGTGACCGCGCAGAATCTCGCCAATGTCAGCACCGCGGGGTATCAGCGGCAGGCGCTCGCGTTTCATGCCGACGTCGTCGAGCAGTTTCAGGCACCTGCCGCCGGCTTAGCGGCGAAGCGGACACCCTTTGCGCATCCGATCTATCCCACCGACGTGCTGGTCGCCACGGACCCGACCCTGCAGTCTGATATTCGCGAGACCGGCAACCCCGCTCACCTTGCGCTCCTCGGCGAGGGCTTCTTTGTCGTGGAAACTCCGCAAGGACCGGCGTATACCCGCAATGGCGCCTTCACCCTCGCTCCCGATGGCCGCCTCACCACCGGCGACGGCTTGCCGGTCCTCGGCGAGAATGGCCCCATCACGATCAATGCGTCGAAGTGGGAGGTGGCGCCCGACGGCCGCGTCCTCGCCGATGGCGCGGTCGTAGATCGCCTGCGGATCGTCGCCATTGCGGATCTCTCGCGGGCCACCCGCCTGGGCGCCAATCTCTGGCTGACGGCCGAGACGCTGCCCGCGCAGCGGGCGCAGGTGCGCCAGGGCGCGCTGGAAGGCTCCAACGTCAGCGCCGTCACTGAGATGCTCGCGCTCATTCAGGCCACCCGCCAGTTCGAAGCCTGCCAAAAATGCTTGCAGGCGGTAGATACCGTGCTCGACCGAACCGTGAATGATGTCGGCCGCATGTGACGGCATGCGATACGCCCGTCAGACCATTTCGAACGTTTCCCAAAGGAGGATATGCTCATGATGCGTGGGCTCTGGACCGCCGCCAGCGGCATGCAGTCACAGCAGACGAACCTGGATGTGATTGCCAACAACCTGTCGAACGTGAATACTACCGGGTATAAACGCACCCGCGCCGAATTTCAGGATCTCGTCTATCAGACGATGATGGCGGCGGGCAGCACCACCGGCGACGCCGCGCGGGTGCCCTCCGGCATTCAGATCGGCCTGGGCAGCCGCACCGCCGCCACCCAAAAAGTCTTCACGCCGGGCGATATGAAGCAGACGGATAATCCGCTCGACCTGGCGATTCTCGGTGACGGTTTCTTCGCCGTGATGACGCCGGATGGCACGCCCGCGTATACGCGCGACGGCGCCTTCAAACTCGATGACCAGGGGCGGCTGGTGAATGCCGACGGGTACGCGCTGGAACCGGCCATCACCATCCCGCAGAATACTGAAAGCATCACCATCGGCCCGGATGGCACGGTGACCGCGAAAGTCGCCGGGCAGACGACGCCGGTGGACGCCGGCCAGCTCCAGCTCATCCGCTTCGTCAATCCCGCCGGGTTGAGCAGCATCGGGCACAACCTCTACGTGCCCACCGCCTCCAGCGGCAACGCGGTGACCGGCGAGGCGGGCAGCGAAGGTTTTGGCCGCATCGCCCAGAACACGCTGGAGCTCTCCAACGTGCGCGTGGTCGAAGAGATGGTCGCCATGATCGTCGCCCAGCGCGCCTACGAGACGAACTCCAAAGCCATCCAGGCTGCCGATGAAATGCTGCAGCTCGCCAACCAGATTCGCCGGTAATCCCTGAAGGAGGCACATCATGCGCGCGTGTACGCTGCTTTTGCTGCTGCTGCCGCTGCTGGCGGGCGCCGCTGAATTCGTGATCACGCTTCCCGAACGCGTTGTCGTCGCCAACGCGCACATCATCCTCGGCGAGATCGCCTCCGTGCAGGGCGACGAAGAGGCGGTGGCGCGGGTGAAGGATATCGTTTTGGCGCCGACCCCTATTCCGGGCCAGCGCTACCTCCTGACCCCGGGCATGGTGCGCGTGAAGCTGCGCCAATTCGGCATCGCGCCGGAGGAGGTGACGCTCGCGTGTCCGGCGACGGTGGAAATCACCCGCAAGTCGCTGACGATCGCCGGCGCAAGTCTCGTTGAAGCGGCGAGAAGCTGGCTGCTCGCCGGCATGGCGACGGCGAAAGGCGAAGACATCACGCTCACCGCGTTGACGAAACCGGCGGATATCCAGGCCGTAGATGGGGCGCTCACCCTGACCTGTAGTGCCGGCGCCGGCGTGGGAATGCTGCGGAGCGTGCAGGTGGTCGCCGCGGTGAATGACGCCGTCGTCTGGCGCGGCAGCATCAGCTTCCGCGTGCAGCGTTATGCCGAGGTATTCGTCATGAACAAGCCGCTGGCGGCGCGACAGGCGCTCACCGCCGCGTGCGTGGCGCGGGAGCGCCGTGAGATGACCCAGGGCGCGGAGGCGCCCCTCACCGACCCCGCCGCGCTGGGCGGCGTGCGCACGACGCGCGCGCTGCGCGTCGGCGAGATTCTGACCGCCGCCATGCTGGAGGCGATTCCGGTTGTCGAGCGCAATCAGGCGGTGACGGTGCGCGCGCGCTGCGGGGGCATGCTCATCTGCCTGCGTGCGATCGCCTGCGAGAGCGGCGGGGTGGGGGAGATCATCACCCTGCGCAACGGGGAGTCCCGGCGCGAATTCACCGCCCGTATCTTGCCCTCCGGTGACCTGGAGCTGTGCGAATAAGAAAGGACCGATGATGCGAACACTGCGAGTACTCTTCCTGCTGGCGATCGTGACCCTGTTGGGCGTCTGCCAGGCACAGGAGACCGCGCCCGCGGAACCTGCGCCGGCGCCGCGCCAGCTCCTGCTGCCGCCGCCCACCGGCAGCCTGTGGGGCGCGGGGAGCTCCGCGCTGTACCTGGATACGACCGCGCACGCCGTGGGGGACCTGCTGACGGTGATCGTGCTGCAGGATTCCAGCACGGCGACGCAGGCCCGCCATCAGACGAACAAGTCGCTAGGCGTGAAGGCCGACGCCGGCACCGGATTCCTGAGCGGCTTCAAAGGCATGGCGGTGAAGTCGGAGCGCGGGACCAATGGATCCGGCGTCTCCCAGTCCTCCACGCGCCTGCTCGACCGGCTGACGGTGACCGTCACCGAGGTATTGCCGAATGGCAACCTGCGCGTTGAAGGCTCGCGCAGTCTGACGCTGGAGAAGGACACGCTCACCCTCACCTTCAGCGGCGTCGTGCGGGTGGAGGATATCTGCCCGGATAACACTGTCTCGTCCATCAATATCGCCGAGCAATGCCTGGTGGCCACGGGCAACGGCCCTATCGCCGAGAAGCAGCGGCCCGGATGGTTCAGCCGCCTGCTCGCGCTGCTCTTTTAGTTGAGGTGAATGTTATGCGCACGCTGTGTATGGTCCTGATGGTGATGCTGCTTGCCGCGGCCTGGGCGGACGCGCCGGCCACGGTGGCGCCGGTCGTCTCCCGGGTGAAAGACGTGGCGCGCATTCAGGGGATGCGCGATAACCAACTGCTCGGCTACGGCCTCGTCCTCGGTCTGAACGGCACCGGCGATACCGCGCAGACGCAGTTCACCGCGCAGGCGCTGGAAAACGTGCTGCAGCGCATGGGGGTGACGCTGGCCCCCGGCAAGCTGAAGGTGAAGAACGTCGCCGCGGTGATGGTGACGGCGGACATCCCCGCCTTCGCGAAATCCGGCGACCGGCTGGATGTCACCGTCACCTCGATCGGCGACGCGACCAGCCTGCAAGGCGGCGTGTTGCTGCAGACGCCGCTGGCCGGTGCTGATGGCCGCGTCTACGCCGTCGCCCAGGGGTCACTGACCCTCGGCGGCTTCAGCGTGGAATCCGGCGGATCCGCGCGCGGCAGCGGGCACCCAACGGTGGGGCGTATCCCCGGCGGGGCGCTGGTGGAGGCGGAGATCCCCACCGCGTTCAACACCCAGCGCGTCCTCACCTTCGCGTTGAAACAGCCGGATTTCACCACCGCGGCGCGGTTGGCGGCGGCGGTGAATGCCCACTACAGCGGGGCGGCCCGCGCCCGCGACGCGGCCACCGTGGACGTGACGCTGCCCGCCGCCTATCAGGAGAAGCGGGTGGAATTCATCGCCGCGCTGGGCGAGCTCACCGTCGCACCCGATACCGTCGCCCGCGTGGTGATCAATGAGCGGACCGGCACCGTGGTGGTGGGCGGCCAGGTGACCGTGCTGCCGGTGGCGCTGGCGCAGGGCAATCTGACCATCTCCATCAACGCCGCGCTGCTGGTCAGCCAGCCGGAAGCGCTCTCCGGCGGCGACACCGTGGCGCTGCCGACGGCGGAGATCGAGGCGAACGAGCCGCGGGTCAGTTTCGCGCAATTGAAAGGCGGCACCGTGGAGGAGCTCGTGCGCATCCTCAACGCCATGAAGGTGGGCGCGCGGGAGATCATCGCCATCCTGCAGGCGCTGAAACAGGCCGGCGCCCTGCAGGCGGAGCTGATCATCCTGTAGGCTCCACTGCCCGTGAAGCACTGAACACTGCGCCCCCTCGCATCCTCTGCGGGGGGGCGCGGCGGCGTCCGGTGGTCTGCGCGGATTACATCGGCGGCGCGGTGAAGGCCGCGTCCTTCTCCACCTTCACCTGCTTCATGGTGCCGGAGATGGTCATCGTGCCGTGCATGTTCTGCGCGCCGGCTTCGCCCCCCTTGCCCGCCATCTGCATGTTGATGGTGCCGGAGAAGTTCGCGCCGTACAGGGCGCCCGCCGCTTCATCGAAATAACTGGTGGCCTTGGCCGTCATCTGCATGGCCATCGTCATGCCCAGCGGCGCGCCGTCCGGGCCTTTCAGCTCGGCTTGCGGCATGGCCAGGCTCATGTCGGTGTCAATCTGCAGCAGATTGCGGTTGTCCACCGTTTTCGCGCCGATCATTTTGAAGAGCGCGGTCAGATCCATCTTCATGCCGGGCATCACCTCAAACGGCTGCGTGACTTTCCAGGTATCGCCCACCTGCAGCTCGCGGTTCGGAAATTCGAAGCCCTGGCCGAACTGGCTCATGAAATTCTGGTTCAAGCCCATGTTCTGCATCTGTTTCATCGTTTCCGCGCCCTCGCCGCTCATCTTCAGGTTGGTCATCTTCCCGAGCGGGGTGCGGTCGTAGGTCATCAGCACCGATGGGAAGGGCAGCTCCTGCTCTTCGCCGAGCACGGTCATCTTCATCGTGCCGTCCGTCATCTCGCTGGAGATGGCGGCGGTGCCGTCCGCTTTCACGGCGATCACCTTCTCGCGCACGGTGAAGCGCATCGCCATCCGCAGCGGCATGGCGCCGCCGCCGGGCAGGGTGAACTGCCCTGTGATATCATACGTCGCCTGGTACGTGCGGACGGTGCCCGCGGCGTCCTTGTACTGCAGGCGCGCGGCCTGCGCGGCGAGCGCGCTCCCGACGACCAGCATCGCGAGCACGAGCACGGAGAATGTGGTTCGCATCTGCGCCTCCTTCCAGCGTGAACGAAGTATAGGGCTCCTCTTTGGAATATTATCTCAGCACGGCGGATAATGCATCGCCCAACGCGCGACGAATGTTCAGCATCACCGCATCCACCTCCTCATCGGCGAGGGTGCGGTCTTCCGCGCGGAAGGTGAGCCGGTACGCCAGGCTGCGCTGCCCGGCGGGGATGCCCGCGCCGGTGTACACGTCGAACAGCGCGAGGCGTTCCAGCGTGGGGCCGGCCGCGCCGCGCAGCACGGTCTCCACCTCCCGCGCCGGCTGATCGTCGCGCACCAGGAAGGCGATGTCGCGGTCCACCGCCGGGAAGCGGGACAGCGCCGGCGCCGGTCGCGCGGTTCCCGCCAGGTCCATCAGCGCATCAATGTTCATCTCGGCGAGGTAGGCGCGCCCCGGCAGGTCAAAATTCGCGATCACGCGCGGATGCAGCTCGCCCAACAGGCCGATGACGCGATCAGCCACGCGCGCCTGTGCCGTGCGTCCCGGGTGCAGCGTCGGATGCTGCCAGGGGTTATACGTCACCGTCGGCAGGCCGAGGTCGGCGAAGAACTGCTCCAGCAGCCCCTTCAGCCAGAAGAAATCCACCGTCGTGTCGCCGCCGCCCCAGCGCGCGGTCCACGGGCGGCCCATCAACGCGATGCCGGCCGCGCGCTGCTCCAGCGGCAGCATCTCCGCCTGCTGCACGCGCACGTCCACCTCCACCCGGCGCTCGCGCGGCGCGTAGTCGAAGCGGAAGCCGCCGCCGGTGTTGCGGAAGATGCGGCCGATCTCAAAGATCTGCACGTCGCCGATATTGCGTCGCGCGTTGTTGCGCAGCGATTCGAGCAGCGACACGAAGAGGGTGGGGCGCAGGTGCGTGTATTCTTCCGATTTCGGATTGCGCAACGGCACGATCTCCACGCGCTCCGGCGCGTCCTCCGGGAGCTGCAGTTGGTCCAGCAGACGATAATCAATCAGGCTGTACGCCGTGCCTTCGAATAGCCCGGCGCTGGTGAGCAATTCGCGCACCGTGCCTTCGAACGCGAGCTCCGGCGCCAGCCGTCCGGCGTGGGTGATCTGTCCCGGCACGCGGGCCGGGATGCGCTCGTACCCGTGAATGCGCGCCACCTCTTCAATCAGGTCCGTCTCTTCCACCAGGTCGGGGCGGAAGGTGGGGATGGTCACGCTGAGGTTGCCGTCCTCCGCGCGCACGTCCATCTCCAGGCCGGTGAGCGCGGCGATCATCTCGTCGGCGGCAATCTCCGTGCCGAGCACGGCGTTCACCCGCGCGGGGCGCAGGACAATGACGCGCTGGTCGGGCAGCTCCGCGTGTACATCAATGACGCCCCGCGCCGCCGTGCCCCCCGCCCATTCCAGGATGAGCTGCGTCACGCGATCCACCGCGTGGATGACGCCCGCCGGATCCACGATGCGCTCGAAGCGGTAGGACGATTCGGTGCCGAGCGCCTGGGCGCGCGCCGTGCGACGGATCACGGTGCGGTCAAAATGCGCCGATTCCAGCAGCAGGTTCGTCGTGCCCTCCGTCACCTCGCTGTGTAAGCCGCCCATGATGCCCGCCAGCGCCACCGGGCGCGCGGCATCGGCGATGACCAGCATCGCGTTCGTCAGCGTCCGCTCCACGCCGTCCAGCGTGGTGAACGGCTCTTCGGCGCGGGCGCGGCGCACGATGATGGTGCGGTCGGTCAACTGGTCTAGGTCGAAGGCGTGCAGCGGCTGCCCCAGCTCCAGCATCACGTAGTTGGTGGCGTCTACCACGTTATTGATGGGGCGCACGCCGGCGTCCAGGAGCCGCTTCCGCACGTAGTCGGGCGAGGGGCCGATCTTCACGCCCAGCACCACGCGCGCGGCGTAGCGCGGGCAAAGGTCGGGGGCTTCCACGATCACCGTCGCCAGCGTGGTGATGTCCGGCCCGGCCTCCCGCACCGCGACTACGGGGTGGGCGACGCGGGCGCGATACAGCGCCGCGACTTCACGGGCGATGCCCGTCAGGCTCAAAGCGTCGCCGCGATTCGAGGTGACCGACACGTCGAGCACCGCCTCGCCGTCCACCTCATGAATCTCTTCCACTTCAAATCCGGCCATCGTCAGGCGGTCCGCCAACTCACGCGGCGGCGCCGGCGCGGGGACGAATTCCCGCAGCCAGCCATACGGCACTCGCATGCGATACTACCTCAATTCTCTTTGCGTTCCGGAGGGTCGGCGTCCGCGGTCTCGACGGGGGACGCGCCGGTTGCCGCGTCAGGGAGCGCGGGCGCGCGTCGGCGCCCCTGCCAAGCGCTGATGATGAGCAGCGCCGCCAGCGCCAGGGCGCCCAGCAGCGCCGTCGCCTGCCAGCTCCAGGTGAGGAGCCAGAGCGTGCTCAGCGCGAGCGCGACAACCCAGCATCCCATCATCCGCGTGAACCAGCGCGGGAAAAGCGAGGGCAGACACGGGGCCAGGCCATACAGCGCGACGCCGAGCACCACCATGCCGGCGGCTTGCAGGACTTCAGGAGACAGGAGCGCGTCCATCGAACCTCCGCATTCATTATAGCCGCCGCGCGAGGCGCTCGCAAGGAGGGAGGGCGGTCTGTGGTTGTCATGGTACGGTGGGAGCCTGTCGTGGAAACATTTATTTGTCAACGGGGTGATTGGGGGTGCGGATGCAGGTCAGGTCAGCACACCATCCCGTTCGTCGTGCGGCACGCAGCGGAGCGGAGTGCCGCACGACGAACGGGGTTTGGTGGGGCCGGGGGGTAAATGCGGACGCGCCTTGCCGCAAGGATGGGGCGGGTGGGGGATACGGTCAGTTTCGCAGCACCAGTTGTTCGTAGAGGGAGGATTTTATGCCCTGCACGATCATGGCGCTGAAGGCTTCCAGGGTCATGCCGGCGGCGTCGGCGTCCGCTGCCGTGACGGTGAAGACGGGCATCCAGCGCAGGCGAATGGTCGCGGTGTCGCCATCGGCGTCTTTGCTCACGTCGAACTGCTGGAGGTAGTCTTTCGCCAGCCGGCGGTTGATGGCGGCGGCGGCGTCTTCGGCGCGCGCGTGGACGTTCTCGGCATCGCCAGGCAGCGTGAAGGTGAGGATGCCGACGTTGCCCAGCCGCAGTTGATAGCCGTCGTTGCCGTCATTGACCGGCTGTACGTCCGCGCGGAAATTCACCACGTTCCAGAGGTTGATCTTCACCCCCAGCTCTTTCATCTTGGCTTCCAGGAGTTTCTTGCGCTCATCGGAGTAGGGGTGCGTCTTATACATCCCCATCTCCACGTGGGGGCGGCGCATTTCCATTTGCCGGAAACCGAGGATGACAGAATAGAGGCCGTTCGGATCGTACTTCTTCGTTTTCGCCAGATATTCCATCGCTTTGTCGTCGGACTCGATTTCCATCTCGACCGTGTATCCGTTGATGAGCGCCTGCTTCAACAATTCGCTGGCGACGATGATCTGCCCGGTCGGCACCTCACCGTCTTTATTCGCGTAAATCGCCACGATGATGGTAGCCAACTGCGTCAGGCTGATGCTCCCTTCTTTCGCGGCCAACCGTTTCGCGTGACGCAGCGCGTTATGGGCGATTTCATGCGCGAGGACGCCGGCAAGCTCGTGGTCGCTTTCCACGGCGGCCAGCAGACCTTTCGTCACGTAGATGATGCCGCCGGGGATGGCCATGGCATTCAGGGCGTTCACGTCGAGGATTTTCACCGTGTAGACCACGCCGGGACGCTCGGTATGGGGGACGATGTCGGCGACGATGGTCGCCAGCCGCTGGAGCGCGGCGTCATCCTTCACCAGTTTATACTCTTTCTCGATCTGCTCGGCGGTGCGCCTGCCCAGCTCGGCTTCCGCCGGCGTGGTGTCGTTCACGGGCGGTTTCGGGGCATCATCGGCGGCAGACAGGGCGGGTATACCCGCCGCCAGGAGCAGCAGCAGCAGAATCCACGCGCGCATAGCGTCCTCTCCCTGTTCAGCGGGGTCATTCCGCCCCGATGCCTATTGTACCACGGCCCAGGCGGAGGTAATCGCCGGCTATCCCCGGTCTACCGCCGGCGAAGGGGCGGGGGCCGGGCGCGGCAGGCCGGAGAGCGCGGCGGCGACGGCGGCGGCAATCCCCTCGGCATCGAGGCCCAGCCGGCGCAGCAGCATG
>JAKPKV010000114.1 GCA_029553475.1 Armatimonadota bacterium | reverse complement strand
GTTTTGAACACCACTGCCAGCGTATAGTTGGTCTCCGCCAGGTTGACGGTCGCCCCCAGCCAGTCATTGCTGTTGTCGAAGCGCAGCGCCGGCTGCCCGTTGATGGCGCCGGCCACGTAGAGCGGCTTGTGGGCGGCGGTGCTCTGGACGGCGTGGTGATTGTTGCCGCTCTGGTCGGCCCACTGGGAGACGGCGTCGCCCCCGTCCTTCGTCACGCCGGCGTCCGCCCGCCACCAGAGCTGGGAGCCGCCGGGAACGGCTCCGCGGCACAATGATGCGCTCATGAACAGAGATATCGCCAGCAGCCATAACACCGGCCTGGCGCACAGAGAGTGGAGCATTCGTGATGTGTTTCTCATCATTTCTCCTTTTCGATTTGCGAACTGATGCGAACCGATTGGCAGGATGAGAAACTCGCTATCCGCTGAAAAGCGATGCCGTGCGGTGATATGAACGTGAATTTGCGCGGGATGACGACATGCTCACAGGCGAATACTCTCGCTCTCCTACCACAAAAACCCCCTGTGGGATACTGCTGATCATCAGCGTGCGCCGAACATCCCTGTATGCTTCGATGGTCTGATTCACGAAGTCGGCAAGGCTATAGCAGTGTTACGCATACGTATAATATAGTGTGAACGCCCGCCTGTCTATAGAATTTATGTTTGTTTGGCGGAGAAATCGCTCGCTAGATTTTCCGGGCAGGGACGGCCTCGCCAGCAGAGCGTCTCGGCGGGATGCGGGATGCCGGGGGACTCCGCCGAGGTCGGTCCTACCGGCGCAGGGCGGCCGGCCCTGTGGAGGCGCGCACCACCAGCTCGACCGGCAGGATGAGTTGCGCGCGATCTTCGTCCCGGCCGGTGATCTGCTGCACCAGCAGGCGCGCCGCTTGCTGACCAACCTGTTCCAGCGGCAGCCGGACAGTGGTGAGCAGATTCCGGCCTTGCTCATCAACGTAGGGATCGACGTCGTCGAAGCCGATGATGCTGATATCCGTGGGCACGTGGTACCCCGCCTGATTGAGCAGCGTCCAGGCGATGATGGCGGTGTTGTCGTTCATCCCGAGGATCGCCGTCACCGCGGGATGCTCGCGCAGATAGCGCACCAGGGAATGTTCGTTGCCCACCGTCGAAGGCAGGCGTACTGTCTGTGAGATCCACAAGGGATTCAGCCACTCGTAAATCACCCGAAACAGGTGCACGTGCGCCACCGGGTCCAGCCCGAACTCCGTCAGCGCCCGGCGCGTGCCTGCCAGGCGTCGGGCCTGCGTGGTATCGGGGTGCGGATCGTATTCCGTGCAAAGATAGAGCAGATGCCGGTGTCCCAGTTCGAGTAAGTGGCGGGCGGCGAGATAGGCGCCTTGCTGATCATCGGTGGCCACGGCGGAAAATGCCTCGTTGGCAAAGATCATCGTCACCACCGGCTTGCCGGCCAGGGCCGGCGTCTGCTGGCGCCGCTCGGCCAGGCGCTGGATCTCGTCGGGGGCGTAGTAGCAGAGAATCCCGTCAACATCGCCCCGCGTGATGCAGAGGGGGAATTCCGCCTTGTCCTCGTAGAGGGCCGACGACAGGTCGGTCAGCACCAGCGCGAACCCCGCCTGCATCAGTTCGGCGGAGACGCCGCGGAAGAGGGCGGCATCGTAGTGATAGTACATGAAGGTGGGCGGCGCCGACATCGCCACCATATTGTTGATCACCGCATGCCCGTGTCGATACGACACCAGCCGGCTGGCCAGCGAGTGGTGCGCCGGATTGTAGCCCATTTCATGGGCGACCGCCAGCACGCGCTCAATGGTCTCCAGCGGAATCATCGGATCGCGCCGATAGACGCGGGATACCGTGGACTGATGCAGGCCGCAGCGTATGGCGACATCACGCTGCGTCACCGCGCGTTTCAGTTTCGCGGGCTGTTCCGGTGGTGTGCCGCGTTGGTCAATATCGCCATGGTCTTGCGGTGTCGTTGTCAATCTTTCTGTCCTCCATGTCGTCATGGGAGCACCGTATATGCTACGCTCGCCCGGGGTAGCTGGTCTGTTTTACGTTCCTTACCAGCCGGTAGCGAAGGCTGGCTGGCAAGAGGCTGTGGACCGGGACGAAGGTGAGGCAGCACCGGACGGCACAGCGCCAGATCCTGGACACTTCACCTATTCTATCACAAAACCCACTTATTAATAGTCCTATCGCGATTGGCCCACCGCATGGCGCGATAGCCGGCGCGGATGAGGATGACGGTATCGATCCCCACCGCGGCCATCGCGTCGAAATCCGCCGCCCACTCCGCTGGCCCCCAGTTCGCCGAGGGGATGTCATGCGAGACTTCATCGAGGAAGATGCCGGTAATCGCATGATGCCTGATCCCTGTCTGCTGCAGTGCCCGCAGGCAGCGCGATGGTCGGCGAGGAACGGACGAGGCATTCCCCCGACGAGGCGGCTGAAGCGGGTACGACGATGGCAGCGGTGACGCCTCACCCCTGCCAGAGCCCCCGGCAATCGCCGGGACGCCCGCCGGCTTTCGCCAGGATGGAAGCCGGCAGGTACCCGCGCCAGGATCGCTGCCGCTCAATGCTCAACAACCAGGAAGCTGGACATCCATCTCGTGTTGGCGCTGTTCGAGCCGGCCATGGAGCATTTGATGACGATGTTCTTGCCCGGGGCCACCGGCACCATGATGCCGGCGGCATTGCCGGCGATATTGGTCGTGTTGTTGACGGTAACTCTGACCTTGGACCCAAAGGTGATCTCCGGATCATCCCCTATGGTGACACTATTGATCTGCGCGTAGCCGGAGTCGCTGTTATACCCGGTGCCGCTGAGAAAGATCGCGATCTTTTTGTAGGTCGGGGCCGGCACATTGGGCACAATGGTGATCGTGGCGCTCGCCGGGCTCGTGTTGCTCGTATACATCAAACCGGAGGTGTGCCAGCCATTGGTGTAGGGCGCCCCCCAATAGATGCCCGTCCGGGGAGGAGTGGCGGTGCCAGCGCCTCCCCCGGCATACGAGGAGATGAGCTGCGAGCCCCCTGCGCCGAGCTGCCACCAGGATGGCGGCGGAGACTGCGGATTATTGTGGGAGACGGTGTCAATCACATTGCTGTTGACGTTCCATAAGGTCGCAGAGACGGTGTCGCCGGAAATACCGTGCTTCACGAAGGAGACTTGATTCGCCGTGACGCCATTGCGGCACACGGCAGTGGTGAAGCCATGCGCGGCCATCCGCGCGCTCAAAGCGTCGTTGAAGGGACCATTTTCCGCTTTGGCATTGAAGGTAATCTGCTTGCCAAACAACGGGCCGATGATATGGACCGCCTCGGTCGCGGCATCACTGTCGACGCAGGGGAGGAAGTTCAGGCCGGTAATGTCATCCTGCGCCAGCCAGGAGACGTGTCCGTCCACATAGGTGAACAGCGCGCCGCCATTGTGGCGGGCTTTATCGACGGTCGCCGCGGCGATGGCCAGGTCGTGGCTGCCCGGGCTGTCAACATAGGGCTTTTTGGAGTGCGGGGATGCCAGGTCCGAAAGCATGGGCGCATCGGACGGATCCCGAATGTCGCCCAGCGCCACGCCCGAGAGGAGGGAGCCAGCCACGTAAAAGTAGTCGGGCTCTGCCGCGGTCCCTTTGTGCGTGGCCGTCGGACAATCAAAGATCTTGTTGGCCAGCCCGTAGGCGCCGGCGATGTCCTGACTCCAGGTGGCCGCCATTGGGAAGATTTCATCATGGTCCTGCACATACATGAGCAGCGCCAGGCCGATCTGCCGCTGGTTGTTCATGCAGGTCGTTTGCCGCGCCTTCTCGCGGGCTTTGGCGAACACCGGGAACAGAATCGCCGCCAGAATGGCGATGATGGCAATGACGACGAGGAGTTCGATGAGCGTGAATCCGTGTCGTCGGGTGAGATGGGGCTGCATAATCATGCCTCCTTTACATGTGATTGATCGGTACGACGTCAGCGTTTATCGGTCACTGAGCTTGCGCTGCCCGGACGGGAGCCCTGCCTTGCGCGATAACGACTCAACGCATACATATGCGTAAAATAACACCGATCCCCCGCCTTGGCAAGAGGTCAATGGAAAATAATTTTCACTTTACGCTCGGAGTCGCGGCTCGCCGGCGGCGGGGAGCCTGGCCGCCTCATCACCGCCCTGGTGGAGTCGAACCGGGCGCGGCGTCCCCCTGGCAGCCTGCCGTCCCGCGTGCCGCACCACGGCTCGGCGCTCAGCGCGCGCCTGGAAATCGAGGCTGCCATCGTCAATGAAAGGATCCCTACCGGCACAATGATTCGCGATGAAAATGACGGATCATGCCAACCTTACGATATCCCTGGTGACGAGGGGCGGCGTTGAGCGCGTGGGGAGCCATCCGGTTGTTTCCGGTATCCACACAGGCCATCAACGAGCTGGCGCAGCAGTGGGAAGCGTTGACGGGCCATCCCGCGCCGCGTTGAAACAAACGTGCCCCGGTGAAACGCCTGGCCTCTGCGATTCAAGCACAGGCCGAGGGCGGACTATCTGCGGAGACGATGACGAGGAGCGCACGTGAATGCGGCGACGAGAGAGGATCCCGTCGTCGTGTGGCATGTCGTCATGCACTGTTGGGTCGGCTTGACCATCGCCAACCCCGGTATCTTTTGCTGATTGCCGTGATTGTCGAGCTCGAAAAACGGTGGCGGCAGCGATAGTCGGGAGCGCAGCGTTTGACTTTTATGGGAGGAGTCGGTAGATTAAGAAGAGCCGTGATGGCCTTCGGAATATGCTGGCGTGGCGCAACGTTCACAGGTGCATCCAGGCGGATACGGATTCCTTCGCTCCCACGCTGCATACAGACGGCAGCACGTGGTAACGCCTGACCGGGAAGCCCCCTCATCGCCCCGGTTCCCAGTGAGGATGCAACACTGATGGACCATCATACCGAGCGATCGCGCCCAACACCAATACCGTCAAAAATCGTCACGCTCAAGGATGTGGCTGACCGGTGCGGCGTGAATATCATGACGGTGTCACGCGCCCTCCGTTTTGAAAAAAATCCGCACGTGAGTCAGGCGACGGCGGAACGGGTGCGCGCCGCGGCGGCTGAGCTGGGCTATGACCCCTCCCGGACGCTCTCCGCGCGCCGGCTGGTGGCCCAGCGCCACAGTACGTCCTACATCAATCACGCCATCGCCGTCTTCTTTTCCCCGTACTTCTATCAGGAGCCGTATTATTGCCGGATTTACCAGGGCATCCTCGACGTGATGCTGCCGGAAGAGTATGCCCTGGTCATGGTGCATGTCTATAACCCCAACGTGAAGCCCGGGGAACTCACGCGCATCCCCAACATCGTGGCGCGCGGCGAAGTGGACGGCATGCTCGCCTTTCCCTCGGAGGAGTTGTTACGGCTCATCGAGACCCAGGTGCATCCGCACGCGGGCGCCTCGCGGCTGCCGCTGGTCGGCATGTTGCAGGAGTGTCCGGGGTATTCGGCGGTGACGGTCGATGAGTTTCGCGGCGGCGAATTGGCCGTCGGGCATTTGCTCGACCTGGGACACCGCGCGATTCTCGCCTTCAGCACCCTGCCGCAGCGCATGGCGGGATATCGGCAGGCGTATGCGCGCCGGGGGATTCCGGCGGACACCCTGTACACGGCACAGTGGACACCGGACCCCGACCGTGTTGGCCGGTATGTCGCGCCGATGTGGCGCATGTTAGCCGCGCATACGGACGTGACCGCGATTGTTGCGCCGAACGATCTGGTCGCCCAAGATATCGCCGGCGCGCTGATGGCGCGCGGCGATCGCATCCCGGAGGACATCAGCCTGGTGAGCAACGATGACACCCGTCCGGTCCTCCCGCACCACCAGGAGCCGACGTTGACCACCGTGCGCCTGCCGCTGGAAGAGGTGGGACGCCTGGCCGCCGAGCGGCTCCTGCGGGAAATCAATCACCCGGATACCGCCGTTCAGCAGGTCTGCCTCCCGGTCGAATTGATCGTCCGCAGCTCGACGGCGCGCAGAGTGTGAAGTGACACGGGAGAAGCGCGCAGGGAGAGAGGCGGGGGAGAGCGTTGACCCGTGACCCGTATCCGAGACTCGCCCGAAACGTTGCGTAGACCCGCGGGGCGGGGCCGGGCAGCTTTCCCGGCACGTCAGCAAAAATACCCCTGACTTATCCCCCAGGCGCCCTTGACTGTTGCCATGTGGAGTGCTACCATGTAATGTCTAGCGTTAACCACGGCGCTACATGCGATGCGTGAACGATGATATGGCGCGTTTGTCTTTCCGGTGGGCGACATGGGGCTGTCCAGCGATCCGGTGACGCTGCAGGCCGCTCCCCCGCCCCCGCGACGTTTTCGTGAGAAGCAGGAGACATTGTGCCCGCCGGATGTCCCGCGTTTGGCCGTCGCCACCTCATGCGCTACGGTTCATGTGCCTACATGGTATGGATGAAGGAGAATCCCATGAGTCATCTAACAATGCAACTCCGCTCGACCGTTGGCCGTCTCGCGGCGGGGGTGGCAGTTATCACCCTGTGTACCATCGCCGCCCTGGCCGCACCACCGGCGGCGCCGGTGGTGCTGGGCATCGCGACATACGACGCGGAAAAATACAATTTCGAATTCCAGCAGTATGACCGGATGATTCCGGTCTACCAGGAAAACGGCATCCGGGCGGCCTTGATAGAGCGCGCGTTTTTCCACCAGCGCGATCGCACGGAAGACCAGCTGGTGGCGCACCTGAAGCAATTCCAGGTGGTGCACCTGATGACCACCGACACAGACCTCCCGCGCTTTGACGAGACACACCAGCGCCGCGCGGCCGTGGTCGGGCGCGCCCTGGTGCGCTACGTGTCGGAAGGCGGCGGGTTGTTGCTCCAACCCCAGCCCGTTCGCTATCCCGGCACTGACGTTGAAGTGTACTGGAACGCCGTGCTGGCGCCGCTGGGACTCCAAATTCTTCACGAGGGCGTGTTCGACAAGACGCGCACCTTCGAGGGGATGACGCTGAACAAGGTGACCTTCTGGCGCACGCGCAATATCCAGGCGCATGCGATAACCAAAGATGTCAAACAGCTCTGCCTGCCGTTGCTCGGGCACGCGCCTTTTCCGGGAGTGGTGGCGATGCACTATTCTCCCGAGTGGGAAGTGCTGGTGCGAGGCGAGAAAGAAGCGAAGAGCTACCAATCCGGAGACGATAATGAGCTCAATATCGAGCTCGAAGGGACGTACCCGAGCGCGCCGCCGGTGCTGGCGGTCCGCCAGTTGGGCAAGGGACGGATCGCCTGTTACCCGATCTCGCCGCTGTTCACCGGGATGAATCATCGCAATCCGCTGTGGGCGGACATCGTGGAAGTGAACGGCGACCGGGCCGCCGATCAACCCAGCGACAGCATGAGGATGCAGATGAACGCCTACCGCTGGCTGGCCGAGCCGGCGCGCGAGCTGAAGGATTTCGGCACGTACGCGCCGACGCCCTATCAGCCGATCCAGTATCCGGCGCAAGTGGAGTTTGACCGGTCGTTCCCCACGACGGGCGGCTTCATCCCACCCAATGATGGCAGCATCCGGGGGATTTTCGGCGCGCACTCGGCCTACAGCGACGGGAAGGGCACGGTGGCCGAGTACGTCGCGGCGGCCAGGGCGGCCGGGCTGTCCTTCATCGTGTTCAACGATCCCCTGGAGCTGCTCACGGCGGAAACGCTGGCCCGACTGAAAGCCGACTGCGCCGCGGCGTCCAAGGCCGGCGATTTCTACGCCTGTCCGGGGATCGAGTTCACCGACGGCATCGGCAACCGCTGGGCGATGTGGGGCGAGCGGGTGCTCTTCCCCGAGAACACGCTCAAATATGGGAATCGTGAATACGTTCAGTGGGACGGCAAACGGGTGAGGCACTTCGGGCAGTACGCGGTCGCGTGCAGTTATCCCGGCAGCGCGCTGTTGGACTATCGCCAGTTGCGCGCCAACGGCGGGCGCGTGGAGAAGCTCTGGAATTTTTATCATTACCTGCCGTTTGTGTACGACAAGGACCGGCTCGTCGCCGACAACGTGAACGAGTACCTGTTCGGTCTGCGCGACCTGCGCTGGGCCTCGCTGGCGTCCTTCACGCGCATCGTCTCGCCGACCGAGGTCGCGGCGGCGGCGGCGGCGTGTTTTTCTGCCGGCCTGAAGGATATGGCGTCGGTCAAACAGGCGCTCACCACGCGCTTCGCTCCGGGAAGCTCCGTCTACGTCAGCCAGGGACCGGTGATCGCCGTCTGGCAGGCGCTCAATGGCCAGATGGAGAGCAACTGGAAATACACCCGCGGCGGCCAGCGGGTCCGTCTGCGTTTCGCGGTGCGCTCCGATGCCGGCATCGCCGAGGTCAAAGTGCTGGACGCCGACCGCGGCCCGATCCGGCGCTTTCTCGGCGGCGGCGCCAGGGAATTGGCCCGCGAATTCGAGCTGGTGCACGACCAGCAGCATTACCTGGTGCTGGAGGTGACGGATATCCACGGCAAGAAGGCGATCTCGCGTGATGCCCGGCTGTACTGTTACAAATCCGGCCTGTACCGCTGCGGCGACAACGTCAACATCCTGGGGCCGACGGCGATGGTCTGGCATCCGGACCGGAACGAATGGTTCAATGCGGCCAAGGCGTGGCGCAATGGCATGGACTATTCCCTGCGCGGCTGGGACTCCGCCGGCGCGCTGGGCGTGCTATCGCCAACCGCCTGGTTGCGGGATGGGGTCAACCTGAAGGAGACGGGCGGCGTCTATCCCAACCAGCCCGGACTGGTGCCGGGCGTGGTCATGGACGTGGGCGTCAACAACTACGATCTCCAGATCGTCACCATGCGCCAGGACAAGCTCTCCGAGGCGTACAACACCGACCAGCGTCCGACACCATATATGGCGACCACGCCGCGCGACATGGCCGACCTGGAGTACTACGAGCGCGTGCACACGCTGTACGCGCCGATGGAGCGCGTGGACATGTTCACCACCTGGAGCCATCGCCGCGACCGCGAAGGGCGCAAGGACTATAGGGGCGGCATCCTCTGGCACGAGGGCGAAATCCGCTTCAAAAAGGATTGTACATTGCAAGGGCCGGTGCCGATCCCTTTGTTCGAAGACCGTTGCCCCAGGGATCTGGCCAAGAATATTGGCCACGTGTTTGTCGTCACCGATGTCGAAGGGCCGCGCACGGGCATCGTCCGCGACGATAAGAAAGGGATTCGCCTGCAGGGCCGCATCCGGCCGGGCGGCTACGCCGCCTGGATGCCCACCACCGTGGGCTATCACGGCCTGCTGACGCCGGCGGATGTGGACTTGGCCTACCACGTGTCGCCCGCGCCCTGGAGTGGGCTGCTCGTCGGGTTGGGCCGGGACGGCCAGCAGGTCAAGGCCGGCACGGTGATGAAATACCGCTTCGGCGTAGGGACGTTCACGGATGACGTCGCCGGCAATGCTTTGCTGGAGCACACGGTCAAAGCGCTGAACCTGGGCGGCGGCTACGCCGGGTATCCGGTGGACATGAACACGGGCACAGTGGAGGACGCGGTCTTCTTCTTCACCGCCAGGGCGGAGAAAAACGAGGCGGCCTTCACCCTCGGCCCGCAAAACCTGATGATCGACCTGCCGATTCGCGTGCGCGGGCTGGCGAACAATGGCTGCGCCGCCATCTACAGCACGGCCCGCCCCTGGTACCGATTCGTCGCCGTGGACGCGGACGGCACGGCCTGGCTGACCGAGCCCATCGACAAGGCGAACGCGATGTGGGTGGGCAACGTCTTCGTCTGCGACCATCGGGAGGTGAAACTGACGCTGGTGATGGACGGCCAGGCAGCGGGCAAGCCGCCGTTCCTGGAGGTCCATAACCCGACGGATCGGGAAGTGCACGCGACCATCTCTTCGCCCGCCCATGCCCCGCTGTTCGGCGGCGCCAAGGGCACGGTGAAGATCCCCGCCGGGGAAAGCCGCCTGCTGACCATCGCCGACGGGCAGCTCGTTCCCGCCCCATAGCCGGCCGCGCTGACCGCAAGACATACGCGTGGAGACCACGGCAGCGTGCCGTTACCGAATGGAGTTTGGAGATGATTGTACCCCTGGACACCGCCTGCGCCGCGCGAACGAGGCAGTATTGCGCGGCGGCGGCCGCCGCCGCGCGCACCTGGTATGACGACGCGGGGCAGTGGCAGTTGGCGAGCAAGCCCCCGGAGACGCGCGAGCGGCTGTGGCTCGCCTGCGCGCTCTATACCGCCGGGGAGGCGGCGCTGGCCGACGCGGTCATCCGCCCGGGCGAGACCGCGCGCTACGGCGACACGCGTTTCAATATCTTCGACACAAATATCGCCGCCGCCCTGCTGGTGCAGTTTGGCGACCGCATGGCCGCCGACGTGCGCGCCAAGCTGGAGGGATTGACCCGCGACGGCTTCGCCTTCAAGCCCGGCAACCGCCAGCCGGACTTCCAGTTCCACGGCTATAACGACAACATGCCCGCCAAGGCGTCGCTGGGGCTGATCCTCGGCGGCGAATGGCTCGGCGATGCGGAGGCGGTGGCCTACGGCGTGTGGAACCTGCGCCAGTTCCGCGCCCTGCTCGTGCGCTGCGGCGTCAACAGCGAATTCAACTCGCCCACCTACACCCCGCTGACCATGCACGCCATCGCGGAGATCGCCGAACATGCGCGCGATGCGGAGGCCCGCCGCCTCGCCCGCCACATCGAGGCGCGACTGTGGATCGACCTGGCCGCGCGCTTCCACCCGGAGATGGGCGTCGTCGCCGGCCCGTATTCCCGCGCCTACACCATGGACACGCTGGCCCACATGAGCAGCGTGTCCACGCTGCTCTGGCTGGTCCTCGGCGACCGGGTGCACCCCTCGCCCATGGCGCTCTTCACGCGCCCGGCGGGGCTGGTGGTACACCACCTGGGCGATTATCCCTACAGTATCGCGCAGATGAGCTGGCTCGCCACCGGCAGCTATCACGTGCCCGAGCAGGCGCGGGAGCTGTTCGCCGGCAAATCGTATCCCTATCGCGCGGTGGCAAGCGCCGAGCTGGGCGATTACGGCGCCGATTTCCCCGGACGCGTCACGCGCCTGGAATCTGTCCTCGATGCCGATTATACGCTGGGCACCTGCACCACGCCGTTCGCCGGCGGCGAGCAGACGCTGTCCTATGTCGTGACCTACAAGCGCCGCGAACCGGTGGCGTCGTTCCGCGACGTGGGCACCGTCTTCGCCAAGATGGTGCTGGACGACGACGGGCCGGGCACGGAAAAACAGGCGATGGAAGTCCCCCATGCCGGGGCCGAGTGGCATGAGGGCGCGCACACGCTCGAACCGATCCGCTACGCCAATGCCGGCGAGGAGGACCTGCTGCCCTCCTGCGGCCACGCCTTCGCCTTGCAGGACGGGCCCACCGCGCTGGTGCTGACCCATCCGCACCTCGCGCTGGGCGGGCCGGAAGACCCCGCGAGCGGCGGCGAGGCGCGTCCGATCTCTCGGCTGAGCGAGTTGGTGATCTTTCCGTCGCATTTCGGCGGCGCCGACGAAATCATCGTCGGCGGCGCGCCGCGCGCCGCGTGGTCCGACGCGATCGCCCACGGCGACTGGATCGCCTGCCGGCGCGGGCGGCTGTTGATCGCCATCCGCCCCCTGGCGTACACGCGGACGCTGGGGCCGGCGCGCCTCACCCTGGAACGGATCAATCATTACGAAGTGATCCGAGCAACCTTTTACGACGGCGAGCCGCGGACCTTCACGCGCACCGAATTGCGCCACGTCTTCGGCGGTTTCCTCGCCGAGCACGCGAGCGTGGACGACTACCCCTCGCTGGCCGCCTTCGCCGCCGACATGGCGCAAGGGCAATTCACCGATTACTACTGGGCCACCCGCCGCGTCCGCTACCGCCGTCCGGCGGGCAGCGCCCGCCCCGCGCTGGAGATGGAGACCTCCATCAGTCCGGGCGCCCCCACCCAGCGCATCGCCGCCATCAACGGCCGGCGGCTCGACCTGCCCGTCGCCGCGTATGACGGCATTCGGACAGCGGAGCTCCCCTTCCTCTATGAGCCGTTCACGTCCGTCCCGACCTTCTTCCCCTGGCAGGATTTCTCCGTCGCCTGGGGCGACTGGCCCTTCGCCATCGGCGACCGGGAGCAGTGAGACGGCACACCACGAAAGAGAGAGCGATGACGATGACTTCGCGCGAGCGCATTTCCGCGTTCGCCTTCCTTGAGCACGGGGCGCACGCGGGGATCTATTACCAGGGCGACGAGATCCTGACCTTTGAGAAGAACCATTGCTACTTTGGCGGCCACTGGATCGTCACGAACCAGCACATGCTGCCCGGGGGCGGACCGGAAGTCGCGTTCCTGCCGATCTTTGGGTGGCACGGGTATCAGCATGCCGTCACGGATGTCCGCTATGACACCGCCACGGAACCCGACGGGCTGTCGGTGGTCATCACGCCGACCGGTACGGCCGCGGGCACCGCCGCCTTTGAGCTGGTGGCGGAACGCTGCACCATCACCGTGCGCCTGGAAGACGGACAATTCGTCTGGACGCAACGGATGGATGCGGAAGTGCGGCAGCCCATCGCTGTCTGGGCGCTCTCCCAGCACACGCCGCTGCGCGTCTATCGCTTCTGGCATGCCGATAATCGCCCGGGCGTGTTCCTGCAATTTGCCGACCCGGCGCCGGTCAACGCCTCCGGGCCGGCCGTGCCGATGACGCGCGACTGGCTGCATCAACCGGAGCCGTTCGGCCCCGACAGCTTTCGGGCGCACTGGCAACGGCGCTATGTCGCGATTCTCCTGCAGAACCCCGATGGGTCGTACGTGTGGTCCGAGTTGAACAAAACCAAATGGCTCCATCTGACCCGCGACAACCGCCGCGCCCGCGCGTGCCATCCGCAGGGATACCTGTACCTGCTGCAGGAAGATGGGACCGCGCTCGAATATACCTGTGACGCGCCCTCGCACTTCCATCATGTCTGCGAGTGGGGGATGGACTTCCATTTCTGGATGGATCTGGAGCCGTATCTGCAGGACGGCGTGCTCCCGGCCGGGACGACCCTCACCGCCGGCACGACGGTCCGGCAGGTCGGGCCGGAGGTGACACAGCCCATTCGCGCGCAGGCACGGGAGTTGACGCTCACTCCGTCCGAATTCCGGAAGGCCAACCTCCCGGCGTACGAGGAACCCGAAAACACCTTCACGGTGTCGGCGTTGGAGCGGATGGACGCCCAATGCTGGAAGCCGACCAGCGAGGGGTGCCGGTGGGAGACGACCGGCGGTTATCGGGAGGGGGCCGGCGCGCTGGTGATCCGGAATCAGCAGAGCAATATCGGCAGTTGGGAGCAGCCCTCGCTCGGCCCTTCCCAGTGGGGCAACCCCTTTCTGGCCGAAGCCCGTTACCGCTTTTCGGCGTGGGTGAAGGTCGAGGAGTGCGCGTGCGACACCACCGACGGCGGCCCGCAGCTCGGCGTGGAATTCCGCCAATTCAACGGTCCGGCGACCAATTCGACAACGGAGACGGTCGCGGGCGGATGGAGCGCTCCCCTCATCACTATTGCCGACCCGATCCCCGAGCGGATTCCCTGGACCTATGTCGAGGTCATCACGTCGCCCTGTCCAAGCAACGTGCTGGTGGGCAAGCTGCTGTTGCGGTTTATCGGGCGCGGCACCGCCTATTTTTCCAACGTCCGCTGGGAACTCCTCCCGCCGGGTGCGTAGTGGTTTCTGCCAGTACTGCCGATCAGATGAAAGGATGCCCGATCATGAAATCGCAGGCGGAAAACGGTCCAGGTACAGCGGCACGCTGTTGGCGCCTGGTGTGCACGGCGATCCTTCTGCTGGCCGCCATGCCGTGCGCCTTCGCTCAGGAAACCGCCGCGGGCTGGCGCCTGATCTTCGCCGATGACTTCAACCGACCAGCCATCGGCGCCAACTGGCGCTGGGTGTTCGGCAACGGGCGCTCTTCTATCAGGGACAATGCCATCCGCATCAGTCACAACTCCGTCGTGCAATGCGTGGTGCCCTTGCCCCGCGAGGACGCGCGGGTCGCGATGGACCTGACGTTTCCCACCCAATCCTTCACCAGCGCCAGCGGCAATCACCACTCGCTCAACCTGGAGATGCGTGGCGGCGAAGAAGGCGGCGGCGGCAACCAGGAACGATTCAGCGTCCAGTTTGTCCCCGGAGCGGATGGGGAAGCGCCCGCGCTGGATGCCGACGGCAATATTCGCATTACGCTGGATACGCCCCACCACGTGGTCATGCAGACTGCCGGGGGAATCGGCTCCGTGACGGTGGATGGCACACCGCTGTTGCAGAAAACCGTGGCGCCCGCCCGCAGCGAGGTTAACCGCTACTTTGTCTTCAGCGTCACGGCGTTGAACGGCATCGTGGGGAAGGAAGCGGTGCTGGATAATTTCCAGCTGTGGGCCGGGCCGAAGGCGGCGCGCACGCTGCCGCTGCAACCGAACACTCCGGCGGAGAATCGCCAGGCCACCCGCAACGCCGCCGATTTCATCGACCCGGCCAATCCTGCCGTGGGAATACAGCAAGCGATCGATGCGTTGCCACCTACCGGCGGGCTGGTCAGCCTCCCGGCGGGCGAATTCATCATGCGGCGGCATCTGCGCTTGCGCAACAATGTGACCCTGTGCGGCCAGGGCGCCGGCACAACGATTCTCAAAGCTGACCAGGGCGAGAAAGCCCCCATTGTGAAAGTTGAGCAAGGCCAGGATCACTGCGTGGTTACCGTGGCCCAGGCGGACGCCGGCAAGTTCCGCGCCGGTGACGCCGTGTGCTTCGACGACAACTGGGGCCATCCCGGCATGCTCGACCTGGTCAACAAGGATTGTGTGGTCGTGGCGGTCGATGGCAGCCGGGTCACCGTCCGGGGGACGGCTCCGGAAGGCGCGAAAAGACTCTCCCGCTGGTTCCCGTTGCTCTACGCCCATTGCGCGGAATTTATCGAGGTGAAAGATCTGACGCTCATCGGCGGCGATGGTGGCTGGGGCGGTTTTCAATCTTCCGCCGTCACCTTTGGGCAGGTCGCGGGCGCCCGCATTACCCGCGTGCAGATCACCAAATGGCGGGGGGACGGCGTCAGCCTGCAAACGGGCGCGGACGCGATCGTGACGGACAATACCGTCTCCAACGCCTACAACGGCTATCATCCGGGCACCACCACCCAGCGTTTTCTCTACGCGCGGAATTTGGGGCTGGATAACCAGGCGAGTGGGCTCTATTTTTGCTACTTCAACCGCAACGGCGTCTACCTGCAGAATGTGCTGGATCGCTATGACGGCTACGGGTGGCCGTTCGATATTTTTAACGTGATCGCCGGCAACGACTGCCGTTCCCCCAAGGGGTTTGTCATCGAGCAGGGAGAAGGCGGGGGCGGGGTGGTCTTCAATAACCGCTTTGCGCGGCTGCAGGTAGGATCGGGGAAGGCCGGTTCGCCCACGCTCGATTTTCTCGTCGCCGGGAACCGGGCAGAGACGCTCATCTACGCGGCAGGCGACACGCGGCGCAACATGATCGTCGGCAATCGCAACCTCGCCGGCGATACAGCGCTCTCCATGAGCGAGGCGCGCCCGGAGAATTACTTCTCAGCGCAGGGCGCCGAATTGGACATGAAGAAATTCACGGTAGGGCTCGCGCGCACAACCCCGGTCGATCCGCCGGCATATCCCACGCCGGTCCTCGACGGCCGGGCTTTTTATCATGCCGGGAAGCCGGACGCCGGCTTTCAGGCGGCGTTGAATACGCTGGCAAACACCGGCGGCACGCTATTGCTGCCGGCCGGTCGCTATGGGTTGGCACAGCCGCTGACTATTCCCTCCGGCGTCACGCTGGCGGGCAGTGGCCTGGGCACCGTGTTACATGCCGCCACGCCGGGGCAGACCACGTCGCTGCTCGTGGCGAGCAACGCCGATCGCGTCACCGTTCGCGACCTGGTGATTCTGGGTGAATATGAGCGCCGGGCGTTCCGGTCACCGGCCATCCTCTTGCAAAACGTGAACGCAGGCGAGCTGTTCGCGGTAGACATCCGTGGATGGGAAGGTACGGCGGTGCAGGTCGCCGGCGGCGACGTGCAGGTGCGCGACTGCCGCGCGCTGGGCGGTGCAGGCAACGGTTTCGAATTCAGCCAGTGCCGGGTCGCCTGCGTGGGCAACATCGTCCGTGAATGCGCCAACGGTTTCCTGGTCAGCCGTTCCGCCCCCGACTCCCGTCTGGAAGGGAACATCGCCGGGAATAATCGCGGGAACGGCTATCTTGCCGTGCAAGCCCATGGAGTGCTCATCACTTCGAACAACGCCGGCTTCAATGATGAAAACGGCTTCAAGTTCCTCAACACGGAGCGCGCCGCACTGGTGGCCAATATGGCGGCCAACAACAATCAGTCGGCAGCGGACGCCGGTGCCATTCTCCTGGCGGGCACGACGAATCATTGCCGCGTCTATTACAACAATTGCCAGGATACCCAGATGCAGCGGACGCAGCTCACGGCCATCCAGGAGGAAGCCACCGCCGGGAGCAATATCATCCGCTTTAACCTGGTGGGTAAGCCCGCCCGTGTCCTGGCCGATGGGCAAGGCTCCATGGTGAGTGAAAATTCCGTCGAGTAAGCCCCCCCGGTAGGAGGTCGTGTCTGCGCTCTTGGCTCAACGCCGTTGCATGGGGAGCCGACGCTGCTGAGTTTCTCATACCAGTTGTGGTCAGCGTCGCATCCTGCACACCTGAAGGCGACAGTGCTTCATCAGCTTCTGCTGAACGAAATGACACTCGTCAGACACCGTCGTTTTCTCTGATCGATGAGGCGCGTCCGGTTCCCGGGGCGCATGCCGGTCGTGCCTGCGTGGCGCCGCACGTCCCGGTGCCGGCCGCGGGCACACGCGGCGCACGCCCAGCGCCTGGCTGGCGCAAAAGTATCGTAGAGCAGGTCGCGATGCTATTCGCAACTGGTAGAACAATGTCGTGACGGAAATCTTCACGAAATTGGGCAACCGCGTCGGGCGCGGGCATCCCCTTTGACCGCCCGCGCCCTCCCCCGCTATACTTCCGCCGGGAGGGTTCGCCCATGCGCGCCGTCGTCCAGCGAGTGTCATCCGCGTCCGTCACCGTCGAGGGCAAGATCGTCGGCGCCATCGGCGCCGGGGTGCTGGTGCTGCTGGGGGTCGGGCAGGGGGACGATGAGGCGGACGCTGACTACCTGGCGGAGAAGATCGCCCACCTGCGCATCTTCCTCGACGATGACGGGAAGATGAACCGCGGCCTGCTGGACACCGGCGGCGCCGCGCTGGTCGTCTCCCAGTTCACCCTGTACGGCGACGCCCGCCGCGGCCGCCGCCCCGGCTACAGCGCCGCCGCCCCGCCCGATGAAGCGGATCGCCTCTACCAGTACTTCTGCGCCCGCCTGCGCGCCCACGGCGTCCCCGTCGAACAGGGCGTCTTCCAGGCGATGATGCGCGTGGCGCTGGTGAACGACGGCCCGGTCACCATCCTGCTGGACAGCGGGAAGGCGTTTTAACCTGGGAGCGCCGGTGTCCCCACCGGCACAGTCGCGTCACCATCCTGCTGGACAGCGGGAAGACGTTTTACCGCCCCGGTGGACCTGCGCTTTGCCGCCGGCGCTACCAGCTGCGACCAGAGTTGCGTTTCGCGCTGCTAAATGCCAAACGGCTGGCGGGTAGTCGCGGGTAAGTGTGGTCTCTACACTCTATGCGTCATTTTTCCAATCGGGAAGGAACCGGGCGTCCCGCCGCGAAATAACCTCCAGCCCACATTGGAGGCCATGCCATGGCGAAAGTCACCTTCATCGGCGCCGGCAGTCTCGGGTTCACCCGCGGGTTGGTGCGCGATATCCTCACCTTCCCGGCGATGCGCGACGCGGAGATCGCGCTCATGGACGTCAACCCGCAGCGCCTCGACTTCGCGCAGCGGGCGACGGAAAAGATCATCGCCCAGGGGAACTATCCCGCGACGGTGACGGCGACGACCGACCGCGCGGCGGCGCTGGACGGCGCGGACGCCGTGCTCTGCACCATCCTCGCCGGCGGCGTGCAGGTATGGCGCCACGACATTGAAATCCCGAAAGCGTTCGGGGTGGATACCAATGTCGGCGACACCCGCGGGCCCAGCGGGATTTTTCGCGCGCTGCGCACCATCCCGGTGATGGTGGAGATCTGCCGGGACATGGAGCGCCTGTGCCCGCGCGCCATCCTGCTCAACTACACGAACCCGATGGCGATGCTCTGCCGCGCCATGCAGCGCACCTCGACGATTCAGGTGACCGGCCTCTGCCACAGCGTGCAGGGCACGGCGGGGATGCTCGCCACCTGGATCGGCGCGCCGATGGCGGAGATTGATTACGTCTGCGCGGGCATCAACCACCAGGCGTGGTATCTGCACTTCCTCTGGAAAGGCCAAGACGCCTACCCGCTCATTCGCGAGGCGATCACCAGCCGTCCCGACGTCTACAACGAGGAGCAGGTGCGCAACGAGATGTTCCTGGCGCTGGACTACTACGTCACCGAATCCAGCGGGCATAACTCGGAGTACAATCCCTGGTTCCGCAAGCGCCCCGACCTGATCGAGCAATACTGCACCCACGGCACCGGCTGGAATCCCGGCCATTACGCCTACATCCTCAACGAATACCTGCGGCGCGAGGACGTGTGGCGGCAAGAGACCGAGGCGTGGCTGGCCAAGGACGAGCCCATCAGCCTGGCGCGCGGCCATGAATACGCCGCCTCCATCATCAACGCCTACCTGGGCGGGGAGCCGTATGCGTTCAACGGCAACGTGCCGAACACCGGCCTCATCACCAACCTGCCGGCGGGCGCCTGCGTGGAGGTGCCGGTGGTGGTGAACCGCCGCGGCTTCAACTGTATCCACGTCGGCGCGCTGCCCCCGCAGCTCGCCGCGCTCAACAACCTGTCCGTGGCGGTGGAAGAGATGGCGGTGGACGCCGCCCTCACCGGCGACGCCCGCCTGCTCTACCAGGCCATCTGCTACGATCCGCTCACCAGCGCCGTCCTCTCCCTCGCCGAAATCAAGGAGATGGTGGACGCCATGCTGCAGCAGAACGCGGCCTACCTGCCGCAATTCACGGTGGGGGCACGGGCGTAGCCGGGAGCGCGGATTGGCCATCCGCCCGCGTGTCGTCCGCCCGCGATGGGGGACGACGCGTCCCGTAATAACATCAATCGTAGTCCGCGCCCTCCGCGGCGCGTGGTGTCGAATCATACACCCCGTGTCGCCAAGCGGGAAATGCCTGCCGTCGCGGCAGCGCGTCTACCCGCAACACGGTGTGGAAACTCGACACCACGCGCCGCGGAGGGCGCGGACTACGATTGCTGAGAGCCTGTTGACAAATAGTTGTTTGTCAGATCGCGCCGAGATCGGCGTGTCAGGCTGTGTCACGATTTTTCGGTCGTATCCAGGCCCGATACCGCGAACAATCGTGACACAGCCTGGCGTGGTGAGATCAAGCGAGTTAGCGAACAAATATTCGCCAACAGGCTCTGAGAAGAGGACAGGGTGAAACCTTACGCTATAGACTTCATCGTCATCCAAATTGCGGCGATTGAACTCATGCATGCCGAGTTGGCATCAACTCCGCATGCATGACCCCGCCGTCCTCGCCGAACTCCAGCGCCGCCTCGCCGACCACGGCCCCCTCACCTTCGCCGAGGTGATGGAGGTGGCGCTGTATCACCCCGAAGGCGGGTATTACACGGCGCACGCGCTGCTCGGGCCTGAGGGGGATTTCGTCACCGCGCCGGAGGAGCATCCCGCCTTCGGGGCGCTGCTGGCGCGGCAGGCGGCGCAGTGCTGGGCGCTGCTGGGGCACCCCGACCCATTTTGCGTGCTGGAGATGGGCGGCGGGCGCGGGGCGCTGGCGGCGGCGTTCCTCGACCACGCGCGGGCGCGCCTGCCGGCGATGTTCGCGGCGCTGCGCTACGTCATGCTGGAACGCTCCCCCCGCCACCGGGCGATGCAGCGGGAACGCTTGCGGAGCTCTCTTTCGGAGGGGGGCGACCGGGTCACCTGGACCGACATCCTCCCCCCAAACGTCACCGGCCTCATCCTCTCCAACGAGCTCGTGGATGCCTTTCCCGTGCATCGGGTGGTGATGCGCGGGGGAGAACTGCGCGAGCGGTATGTCACCGCCGTCCCCCCTCAACCGCTGGGCCAGGGGGATGAGGGCTGCTGGCAGGACGGCGCTCTCTCCACCCCCGACCTGCGGGCCTACTTCGACCGCCTCGGCATCACGCTGGCTGAGGGGCAGATCGCCGACGTGAACCTGGCGGCGGTGACGTGGATGCGCCAGGCGGCGCGGGCGCTGGAGCGCGGGTTCGTGCTCACCATGGATTTCGGCCACCTGGCGACGGCGCTGTTCACGCCCGCGCGCAAATACGGCTCCCTCATCGCCTACTACCGGCAGACGGCCAGCGATGACCTGCTGGCGCGGCTCGGCAGGCAGGATCTCTTCGCGCAGGTGGATTTTTCCACATTGGTCGCCATCGGGAAAGAGGGCGGACTGGCTCCGCTCGGGCTGGTGACCCAGCACCATGCCCTCCTCGACCTCGGCATCGAGGGCTGGCTCGCGCAGGCCGGCCCGCGAGACCGCCGCGCCATGCTGGAATTGGTGCGCACCGGCGAGAACGGCCTCGGTGACGCGAAGCTGCTCGTCCAGGCGCGCGGCGCCGGCGGCGACCTCGATGCCCTGCGCCCCGCCGCCCGCCGGGCCAACGCCGCCGCGCTGCGCGACATCCCCCCGCCGCGGCTGTAACTTATCGCCCATTCACCGCCGCCCTTGTCCTCGCCGCGCCGCGCGGGGTACAATAGACCATCGCGCGGGTTCACCTCTCCCCCCGGCCCCCTCCCCGCTTAGGGGAGGGGGCCGGGGGGAGAGGTGAACCCGCTACTACGGAGACGATCGTGTTGCGATTTTTAACAGCCGGCGAGTCGCACGGCCCCGCGCTGACGGCCATCCTCGAAGGGATGCCCGCCGGGGTGCCGGTGACGGAAGAGGCGGTGAACGCGCAGTTGGCGCGGCGGCAGGTGGGGTTTGGGCGCGGGCAGCGCATGCGCATCGAGCGCGACACCGCGCGCATCACCGCCGGCGTGCGTTTCGGCACGACGCTCGGCTCCCCCATCGCGCTGACGATTGAGAACCGCGACTGGGCGAACTGGACGGAGCGCATGGCCCAGTTCGACGAGCCGGCGGCGCCGCCGCCGCCCATCACCATGCCGCGCCCCGGCCATGCCGACCTGGCGGGGATGGTGAAATACGGCACCGCTGACCTGCGCAACATCCTGGAGCGCGCCAGCGCGCGCGAGACGGCGGCGCGAGTGGCGGTGGGGGCGCTGGCGCGCTGCCTGCTGAGCGCGCTGGGCATCCGCGTCTTCAGCCACGTGCTGGTCATCGGCGGGGTGGACGCCCATCCCGACACGCGCGATTACGCTGCGCTGGAAGCGGCGGCGGATGCCTCCGACGTGCGCTGCGCCGATCCGGACGCGGCGGAGCGCATGCGCGCGGCCATCAGCCGGGCGGGCGCCGCCGGCGACACGCTGGGCGGGGTGGTGCAGGTGGTGGCCACCGGCCTGCCCGTGGGGCTGGGCAGCCACGTGCAGTGGGACCGCAAGCTGGACGGCCAACTGGCCGGCGCGCTGATGAGCATCCCGGCCATCAAGGGGGTGGAGATCGGCCTCGGCTTCGGGGTGGCGCACCGCCCGGGGTCAGCGGTGCACGACGCCATCTATCCCGGTCCGGGGGGCATTGTGCGACAAACGAACAACGCCGGCGGGCTGGAAGGTGGTATAACCAACGGTGAGCCGTTGGTTGTGCAGGTGGCGATGAAGCCCATCCCGACACTGATCACGCCGTTGCCGTCAGTGGACCTGGCAACCGGGAAAGCGGTTTCGGCGCATTCCGAGCGCTCTGACGTCTGCGCGGTCCCCGCTGCCGGGGTCGTCGCGGAGGCGATGGTCGCGTTTGTGCTCTCCGCCAGCATCCTTGAGTGTTTTTCCGGCGATTCGCTCGACGAACTCCATGTATCATGGGCGCGGACCGCGGAGCGCGCCGCCCGGATGACGACACGACGGAGCGCGGACGAATGACGCACCTCTTGCTGGCCGGATTCCCGGGAACGGACGCCCCCGCCGTGGGCCGCATGCTGGCGGCGCGACTGCGGCTGCCCTTCCTGGACGCGATGACGCTGGACGCGGAAGGCATGGCCGCGCTCATCGCCGACGAGACGAGCGCGGTGGTAACCGTGGATGGCGCGTTGCTGACGGCGCCGGACACCCTGGAGCTGGCGCGCCGGGCCGGGCCGCTGGTGCGGCTGATCGCCGGCGCGATGACACCCTCCCGGCGCGCGGGCGCGCGGACCGGAACACGACCTGAGCAGAAGGTGGCTGAACCCTTGGCAAAGATGCGAGAGATGCTGGAGAGCCGACAATCCGCGATTCCCCCTGGGGACATCGAGGTGGATGCCATGACCCTCGAACCCGTCGAGGCGGTCGAGCAGGTGCTCGACTGGCTCAATCAGGTGCGCGTGCACCTCGGCGAGCGCGCGTATGATATCCGCATCGCCGACGGCTGCCACGCCGATGTCGGCCCCTTCCTCGCGCGGCTGCCCGAGCGAGTCAGCTCCGTCGTGCTCATCAGCCACCGGTCGGTGTACCGCCATTACGGCGACGCCGTGCGCGCGGGCATCGAGGCGGCGGGCCTGCCCTGCCATGCGCTGTCGGTGCCGGCGGGCGAGCGCTACAAGAGCCTGCAGACCGCCGGCCGCCTCTACGGCGACCTCATCCAGCGCAAGGTGGACCGACAAGCGGTCATCGTGGCGCTGGGCGGGGGAGTCATCGGCGACCTCGCCGGCTTCGTGGCCGCCACCTACGAGCGCGGCATCCGCTTCGTGCAGGTGCCCACCACCCTCCTCGCGCAGGTGGACAGCTCGGTCGGGGGCAAGGTCGGGGTGAATCATCCCCTGGGCAAGAACATGATCGGCGCCTTCCTGCAGCCGCGGGGGGTGTTCATTGACCCGCGCACGCTGGACACGCTGGCGGTGCGCGAGCTGCGCAGTGGCATCGCGGAGGTGGTGAAATACGGCGTCATCGCCGACGGCGACTTCTTCGGTTTTCTGGAAAGCCACGTGGATCACCTGCTGCGGCGCGAGCCGCTGGCCATCACCCACATCATCCGCCGCTCCTGCCAGATCAAGGCGCGGGTGGTCGAGCAGGACGAGCGCGAGGCGAACCTGCGCGCCATCCTCAACTACGGCCACACCACCGCCCACGCGGTGGAAACCTACACCGCCTACGAGCGCTATACGCACGGTGAAGCGGTGGCCGTCGGCATGGTGGTGGCCGCGCGCATCGCGCACGCCCTGGGCCTGCTCAAGGCCGAGCCGGTCCACCGCATCACCCGCCTGCTGGAGCGTTTTGGCTTGCCCACGCACCTCCCCAAAGCCGACCCCGGCGTGCTGATGAGCCTGATGGATACCGACAAAAAAGCCGTCGCCGGCCAGGTCCGCTTCGTCCTCCCCACCCGCATCGGCGAGGCGCAGCTCGTGGACACCGTCCCCAACGACGTCCTCCGCCGCGCCATCAAGGAGTCGCTGGAACTGTGAACGGGCGGGCGAGAGACCATCGAGCCGCGGGCAGGCGATGCTGTCGTCCTTTCAGGACTTTGGGATATATCACGCACCTGCCCCACGGGTTCCGCTCTCGCTCCACCCGTGGCTAACGGCTTCTGGCCCTTCGGGCCTTTGTCACCCCGTCACCCCTTCACCTTGTCACCTCTTCACCTCTTCATCCCATCCCCCCTCTACCAGCGCTGCCACGATGCGGTCCATGGCCAGGGCGTGCGAGCCTTTGACGAGGACGAGGTCGCCGGGGGCGAGGAATGCCCGGGCGGCGGCGATGGCGGCGGCGTGGTCGGGGTACCAGCGGGCGCGGGGGTCGTCGGCGCCGGCGACGTAGTCGCGGCCCAGGTCGCCGATGGCGAGGAGGGCGTCGAGGTTGAGGGTCATGGCGTAGCGGCCCAGCTCGCGATGCAGGTCGCGCTCGGTGGGGCCGAGCTCGCGCATATCGCCGAGGATGGCGACCTTGCGCGCGCCCGGCATCTCCGCCAGGCACCGCAGGGTGGCACGCATGGCGTCGGGGTTGGCGTTGTAGGTGTCGTCAATGACGCGGAAGCCGCGGCGGGCGGCGACCACGTGCATGCGGCCGGCGGCGCCGCGATAGGCGGCCAGCCCCGCGCAGGCCGCGTCCGGACTGGCGCCGGCGATCATCGCCGCCGCCGCGGCGGCCAACGCATTGGGCACCTGATGCCGCCCGGCGGCGCCCAGGCGCACCGGCGCGTCGCCGCGCGGGGTGACCAGGGTGAAGCGCGCGCGGCCGTCGTCGTCCAGCGTCACCGCGCGCGCGGCATAATCCGCCTCCTCCGTCTCCCCCACGCTCACCACCGGCCCGGGGGCGTGCGCGCGCAGCAGGGCGAAGCAGGCATCCGCGCGCGGCAGCACCGCCACGCCGGTGGGCGCCATCTCGTCCAACAGCTCCGCCTTCGCCAGCGCGATCTCTTCCCGCGAGCCGAGCAGCTCCAGGTGGGTGACGCCGATATTGGTGATGACGCCGATGGTGGGCGCCGCCAGCGCCGCCAGGTAGCCGATCTGCCCGCGCCCGCGCATGCCGAACTCCACCACCGCCGCCTGGTGCTCGGCGGTGAGGCGCAGCAGCGTGTGCGGCAGGCCCACCTCGTTATTCTCGTTGCGCGGCGTCTTCAGCACGGCGCATTCCTGCGCGAGGATCGCCGCCGTCATCTCCTTGGTGGTGGTTTTGCCCGCGCTGCCGGTGATGCCGATGACCGGGAGCTGAAAACGCCGGCGGTGATACTGCGCCAGCTCGCCCAGCGCATACAGGGTGTCCGTCACCTCGATGAGCGTCCACGCGCCGCAGCAGGTCTTGCGGCGCGCCACGCCGGGCACCTCCCGCTGCACCAGCGCGCCCGCCGCGCCCTGCTCGCGGGCGGCGTCCAGGTAATCGTGCCCGTCAACACGCTCGCCCTTCAGCGCGATGAAGAGATCGCCCGGCTGCAGCGCGCGGGTGTCAGTGCACACGCCGGTGAAGCGCGGCTGCGGACCGGAGATCAGCAGTTGCCCTTTGGTGGCGTCGAGCACCTGCGTGACGGTGAAGGTGGCCATGCCCGTATTGTACGGCAGCGGGCGAACGGCGTCCAGCGGCGGAGATTCGCGCGGATGTGTCGTCTTTTCCCGCCAAACGGCAGGCAAGCCCTTGACGGGTATCGGGGCAATACCTATCATCGTTATATAAATTAAGTATATGTTATGCGCGTCATCGTGCCCTGGTGTCGGCCGCGATGCCGCACGGCGCCATCCGGTCACGATCCCCGGGCGGATGCGCCATTTCATCCGGTTGCCATTCGGGATCAACATGCAGAACAGTCGTAAGCTGGTATCATCAGCAACACGGAAGGAGCAGGACTGCATGGCGGAAAGTGCCTCGTCACCTGGCGCGGAGGAGCGGCTGGCAGCACTGGAATGTGAGCTGCGTGAGACGCGCCGGCGTCTGCGCGAGCTCACCGAGCTCATCAATCGCGGCGCCGCGGTGGTCGTGCGCTGGCGGGTGGCGCCGGGCGCCTGGCCGGTAGAATACATCTCGGACGGCGTGCGCCGGTTTGGCTATACCCCGGACGATTTTCTGTCCGGCCGCGTCTCCTGGCCGGGCATGATCCATCCGGACGACGTGCCCCGCCTGGAAGCTGAAGTGGCCGCCTGCACCACGCGCGGAGAGCGGCACGTCCACCAGCAGTACCGTATCGTCACCCGCGGCGGCGAGACACGATGGATAGACGACCACACCGTCGCCGTGCATGACGGCGCGGGCAACCTGACCCACCGCGAAAGCGTGCTCGTGGACATCACCGAGCGCGTCGCGGCGGACGCGGAACGGCAGTACGCCTACGCGGAGATGGAGGAACGGGTGCGGGCGCACACCGCCGAGTTGACCGCCACCAACCAGGCGCTGCGGGAGTCGGAAGAACGCTTTCGTGCCTTTGCTGAGCTGGCGCCGGTGGGCATCTTCGTCGGAGACGCCTCCGGCGCGGTGACGTATGTCAATGCGCGCTGGAGTGAGATTACCGGCTGGCCGAGAGCACAGGGCCTGGGCGCGAGCTGGATGGCCGGCATCCACCCGGATGATCGAGAGGCGGTGCTGCGAGGACGCGAGATGGTGTCGCGCGAGCGACGGGAAAGCCAGCTGGAGTATCGCTTCCTCACCCCTGACGGCATCGAGAAGTGGATCAGCGTCAACGTCCGCCCGCTGCTGGATGCCGGCGGCGCAATGACGGGGTATATCGGCACCGTGCTGGATATGACCGCGCGCAAGCAGGCGGAGCAGGCGCTGCTCTTGCAGCGCGAGCTGCTGCAAAACATTTACGACCACATCCCCATTCTGCTGGTGATCTGGGAGCCGCGGCTCCGGCGTTTCACGCTGAATCGGTATGCCGAGACCTTGCTGGGATGGACCACCGACGAGGCCAACGCGGACGATCTGATGCGGATGGTCTATCCGGATGCCGAGTATCGCGCCCAGGTTGCCGCCTACATGCACTCGCTGCAAGTCGGATGGCGCGAGTGGGTGGCGACGACGAAAGACGGCGCGCACGTGCCCATCGCATGGGCCAATATCAAATTGAGCAACGAGACGATGATCGGCATCGGGGTTGACGTGCGGGAACGCAAGCAGGCCGAAGATGCGCTGCGCGCACAGACGGCGATCCTGCAGTTGTTCTTCACCTGCGTGCCGGCGGCGGTGGCGATGTTTGACACCGAGATGCGCTATCTGGCGGTGAGCCAGCGCTGGCGGGAGGATTATCGGCTGCATGACCGTGCGCTGCTCGGACACAGCCACTACGAGATTTTCCCCGAAATAGACGAACGCTGGAAAGCCCTGCACCGGCGCGTGCTGGCCGGCGAGACGCTACACTGCGAGGAAGACCCCTTCCCGCGCGCCGACGGCACGCTGGACTGGGTGCGCTGGGACCTGGTGCCCTGGCGGCAGCCGGATGGCCGCATCGGCGGCCTCATCATCTTCACCGAGGTCATCACCGAACGCAAACGCACCCAGGAAGCCCTGGCGCGCGAGCGTTCCCTGCTGGCGAGCGTCATGCAGGCCACGGATGTCATGCTCGTTGATCTCGATCCCGACTTCAATTTCGTCTGGGTCAACGCCGCGTATGCCGCCTCGACCCATCAGTCACCCGAGGCGCTGGTCGGCCAGAACTACTTCGCTCTCTACCCGAATACCGAGGACGAGGCGATCTTCCGCCGCGTCCGCGATACGGGAGAGCCGGTGTTCTATAAAGATAAGCCGTTTGCGTTTCCCGACCAGCCGGAACGCGGCGTCACCTACTGGGACTGGAGTCTGGTGCCGGTGAAGGACGACGATGGGACGGTGCGGGGGTTGGTCGTGTCGCTGCGCGAAACGACGCCATACAAGCAGGCCGAGGAAGCGCTGCGCGCGAGCGAGGCGAAATACCGGCGGCTCTTTACCGCGATAGACGAAGGCTATTGCGTGATTCAAATGCTCTTCAACGAGCGCGACGAGCCGGTTGATTACTGTTTTCTCGACATCAATCCGGCGTTTGAGCGTCAGACGGGTATTGAGCATGCGGTGGGACGCCGCATGCGGGAGATCGCCCCGGAGCATGAGGACTACTGGTTCGCGATCTATGGCGACATCGCCAGGACCGGCATCCCCCGCCGCTTCGAAAATTACGCGCGGCAGTTGCAGCGGTACTTCGACGTGTATGCCTTCCGCATTGACGATCCCGCGGCGCGGAAAGTCGCGATCCTCTTCCGCGATATCACCGCGCGCAAGCAAGCGGAAGAGCGGATTCAGCAACTGCTCTACAGCGTGGAGCAGTGGGCGGCGGAGATGGACGCCACCATCAGCGCCATCGCCGACGGCATCATTATCTACGGACCGGATGGCGCCATGGTGCGCATGAACGCCGCGGCACGCGAAGTCTTGGGGATGACCGATGCCACTGCCGCGCTGCCGTCGCAGGAACACATGGCGCCGTACACGATGGAAACGGCTGCCGGCATGTGCGTGGCCGCCGAAGACTTCCCCCCCGTGCGCGCGTTGCGCGGGGAAACGGTACGCGGGAGGGTGCTCGCGGTGACGCCGGATCGCGGTGAGCGGCGATGGCTCTCCGTGAGCGCCGCGCCGGTGCGCAACCCGGACGGCGAGCTGCTGGGCGCTGTCGCCACCTTTGCCGATATCACCCCGCTCCGCGAGCTGCAGCAGCGCCAGGAGGAGCTGCTGCAGCTGGTGTCGCACGATTTGCGCATCCCTCTCACCATTATCCTCGGACACGTGGAGCTGCTGGAGGCGAATCTGCGCGAGCGGACGCTTGATGGGGAAGTGGCGCTGCACACCGGCACCATCACCCGCAACGCCCATCGCATGAATACCATGATCCAGGACCTGGTGGATATGGCGCGGCTCGAAGGCCGGCAGTTTTCCCTGGCATTGGCGTCGGTCCCGCTGCAGGACTATCTGCCTGACCTGCTGCACCGCCTGGCCGACATCCTGCCCGTGGCGCGGGTGGCGATGGCTATCCCCCCCGATCTCCCGCCGGTGCGGGCGGATTACGCGCGGCTGGAGCGCATCATCCTCAATCTGCTGACGAATGCGTTCAAATACTCCGACCGGGAGTCGCCGGTGTGGATCAGCGCGCGACGCGAGGGCGGCGAGATCGCGGTCACCATCCGCGACCGGGGCCTCGGCATCGCGCCGGACGACCTGCCGCACCTCTTCGACCGCTTCTACCGCGCGCGGGGCGAGCGCCGCGCGGAGGGCATCGGGCTGGGCCTGTATATCACCAAACTGCTGGTGGAAGCCCACGGCGGGCGCATCGGCGTGGAGAGCACGCCGGGGAGGGGCAGCCTCTTCACCTTCACGCTGCCCATCGCGGACGCGTGAGGGGACGGGCGAGGCGGAGAGCGCATCGCAGTACGGCGTGACCGACAGCCTTGATCGCTCGCGCCCGCGGCGATGCCGGCGGTGTGCACCGTGGTACGCGGACCGGGCCGGGGAGCTGGGCGATCTCCCGCCTTGACTATCCTCCGGTGACGCGGTACACTACCCTCGCATCCCGATGCGCCGGCAGGCGCAGGCAACCGACCGCGGAGAGGCACGGTGCCCGGCGGGGAATCCCCCGCGATGTGCGAGCTTGCTCGAAATGACTCTCCGGTCGTGAGCCAGGCGAATCAGGCGCGACGCCACCGGGATGTCGGTGGCGTCGGTGTTTGGTGGGGGATGCGGGAGGAGATCATGGCGACACCGGTCACCTTTTTCCCGTACCTGTATGTGGAGACCGCGCGCGCGCAGCCGTCGTCCCTCGCGGTCGCCGCGCTGATGGGCCAGCGGCACAAGCGGGTGATCCTGCTGGAGGCGATGGCGGCGCTGCCGTGGCCGGCGCGCGCGGAGGCGGTGGGCGCGATCATCCGCGCGCATTATGCCGAGACGGGCGGCGACTGTCCGCACTTCGGCGCGATTGCAGGCTACGTGCTGCGGCTGTCGCCGGAGGTCGCCTATCGCTTCACCACCGGCGGCGCGCTGGTCGAAGGCCCGCTGACGGATTTTCACGAGGACGGCATGGCCATCGCCGTGGTGGGCACGTATCCCACGGGCCCGGGGGAGTAATCCCCGATACGTTTGCCGGCGCGATCAGCGTTCCCGGTCAGGCCGTCGGCTGCCGGGAGACGAAATCCGCTCCCGTCCGCTCACTCCGCCAGTGGCAGCGTGAACCCGAAGGTACTGCCCTTCCCCGGCCCGTCACTCTCGGCGAAGGCGCGCCCGCCGTGCGCTTCGGCGACGGCGCGGACGATATACAGGCCCAGCCCGCTGCCGCCCGCGCGGCGGGTGAGCAGCGGCTCGGCCTGATAAAAGCGTTCGAAGAGGTGGCGCTTCACTTCGGGGGACAGGCCGATGCCGGTATCAATCACCGCGATGGCGGCCTGGCCGTCTTCGCGGGCCACGCGCACGATGATGCCCCCCGTTTCGGTGAATTTCACCGCGTTGTCGAGCAGGTTATTCAGCGCCAGCGCCACTTTCGGGGCTTCCGCCAGCACGCGCAGCTCCTCCGGCATTTCCACGGTCAGGGTGAGGCCGCGTTCGCGTGCCGGCTCGGCGAACAGCGCGGCGGCGGCCTGGATGATCATGTTCAACGGCACGGCGCGGGGGGCGATTTCCAGCGCGCCGGCTTCCTCGCGCGCGGCGCTGAGCAGGTTTTCAATCTGATCCTGCAGGCGCAGCGTCTGGCGCTCGGCCATGCGCAGCAGCTCGAGCGCGCGGGGATCGTCCGGCGGCACCACGCCGTCGGTCAGCAGCTCCAGCGTGCCGCGAATGGTGGTCAGCGGCGTTTTCAACTCGTGGGACACCATGCTGAGCAGATCGGATTTCAGCCGTTCGATCACCGCCAGATTTGCCGCCATCATATTGATGGACTGCGCCAACTGATCGAGTTCCGGCCCGCCGCGGCTCTGCACGCGCGTATGAAAATTCCCCAGGCCAATCTCCCGCGCGCCGACGGCCAGCACGGCGATCAGCCGGCTCAGGTATTCGGCGGAATAGAGCGACCAGGCGATGGTGAGCCCCAGCACCAGGAAGGTCAGCACCAAAAACAGCGCCAGGGTCTGGGAGACGGGCGCCAGCACCTGCGCCGAGGGCGTGGCGATGACCAGCGTCCACGGCGTGCCCCGCACCGGAACGTAGCCCATAAACATCCGCTGGCCCGTGAACGGGCTGGTGGCGACGGTGCGTCCGGCGCGACCGGAGAAGATGAGCCCGTCTTCCGGACCCATCACCCGCTCCCCCATACGCGATTCCGGCGTGTCCGTGCGCGCGATGAGCCGGCGGTCGCTGCCCAGCAGCGCGAGAACGGTCTCCTCGGGCAGGTCGAGATACCGGAAGGTCACCGTCAACTCGCGCGACGGCGCCACCGCGCCCACCACGCCGGTGAACCGCCCATTCTGCATGATGGGGTAGGCAAAGATGACCACCGGATTTCCCGTCGCGAGACTGGCGAGGAGATTGGTGGCGGCGGGCGCGTGCGTGCGCCGCGCCTCGGTGAAATAGGGGCGTTCCGCCACATTGCCGCCAAGGAGCTGCCGGTCGGTGGTGGCGATCACCTCGCCCGCGGCGCCGACGATGAACAGGCTTTCCCAGTCCTCCTGCAGGCGCAGTTGGCGCTCGACGAGGGCCTGCTTTGCCGCGGTCGTCCCGCGCAGCGTCTCATCGGCGCCGGCCAACGTGTGCAGGGTGCGCAGGTTGCCTTCGACCCACCCGCGCACATACGTCGCCCCGACATGGGCCAGCGCGAGATTCTGTTCCAGGACGCGTGCGCGCGCATGCTGATAATAGACCAACAGGAGCACCAATCCCAGCGCGACCAGCGGCAGCGCGCCCAACAGCGACGAGATCAGCAGGCGCCGGCGCAGGGGCATGCCGCGAGTATGCGATCCGGGTTCGTCAGGAGTGATCATGACACTCGGCGGCGCCGGCATACTCGGCCAGCGCCCGCGCGGCTTCCTCCCGATCGTCAAAGTGGATGGTGCGGTCCGCGAAGAGTTGGTAGGTCTCGTGCCCCTTGCCCGCCAGCACCACGAGATCGCCGGGGCGGGCGCGATGGATGGCCAGGCGGATGGCGGCGGCGCGGTCCGGCTCCACGGTGACGCGGGCGCGGTCGGCCGCGGTGAAGCCGGCGAGGATCATGTCAATGATGCGCAACGGGTCTTCAGTGCGCGGATTATCGCTGGTGACGATCACCGCGCGCGCCCATTTCGCGGCGATGGCGGCCATGTGCGGGCGTTTGCCGGGGTCGCGGTCGCCGCCGCAGCCGAAGACGGCCACCACGCGGCCCGGGGCGATTTCGTGCGCGGTGGCCAGCACGTTGTCCAATCCGTCGGGGGTATGCGCGTAGTCCACCACCACCGCCGGCTGCCCCGGCGCGGAGGGCACGCGCTGGAAGCGGCCATCTACCGGCGGCGCCGCCGCCAGCGCGGCGGCGGCCGCCGCCGGCGCCACCCCCAGCTCCACCGCCAGCGCCAGCGCGCACAGGGCGTTGGAGACATTGAAAGCGCCGACGAGCTGCAGCGTGACGGGTGTTTCGCCGCCGGGATGCCGCAGGGTGAAGGTGCTGCCGTCCGGGCGCATGGCCAGCTCGGCGGCGTGATAGTCGCCCGCGGCCACTCCGAAGCGCCGCACCGGCCCCAGCGCGCGGGCGGCGAAGGCGTCGCCGCTCGGGTCGTCGGCATTGAGCACGCTCAGCATGCCGCCGTCCGGCTGATAGCGCGGGTCGGCGAAGAGCGCGAGCTTCGCGTCGCGGTACGCCGCGATGGTCCCGTGATAATCCAGGTGATCCTGGGTGAGATTGATGAACGCGGCGGCGCGGAAACGGCAGCCCGCCACCCGGTGCAGGCTGAGGGCGTGCGACGATACCTCCATCACCACGTGGGTGACGCCGGCGTCGCGCATGCGCGCGAGCAGGGCGTGGAGGTCGGGCCCGAAGGGGGTGGTGTTCGGCGCGGGCAACACGTCCTCGCCAATCTGATACCGCAGCGTGCCGATGAGGCCGGTGCGCAGCCCCGCGTCCGCCAGCATCGCCCGCAGCAGCGTGGTGGTGGTGGTTTTCCCGTTCGTGCCGGTGACGCCGATGAGGGTGAGCGCGTCGGCGGGACGGCCGAACAGCTCCGCCGCGATGAGCGTCGCCGCTTCGCCCGCGTTCGCCGTCACCAGCGCCGGCACGCCGGGCGGCGCGGCCGCCGCATCTTCCACCAGCAGCGCCGCGGCGCCCGCCGCCAGCGCCTGCGGGATGAAGTCATGGCCGTGTTTCGCTCCCACCGGGAAGCAGGCGAAGAGATCGCCCGGCCGCACCCGGCGGGAATCGTAGGCGATGCCGGTGACCTCGACGACGCCGTCGCCGATGAGCGTCACGGGATACGCGTTCGCAAGGGTGTGCAGCTGTGGCATGGTCGTCATCCTGTTCGTCTTTTGGTGTATTATGCGCGAAAAACATTCCGGCGTGTCGCCGTCGGGCGCGACATCACGGCTCCCGCTGGATCTGAAAGTCGGGAAACGCGCCGGTGGCGGGCGTCAGCAGGCGCGCCACCCCGTCAACGCGCGCCAGCGGCGGCCCGTCGCGCAGCAGGCGCTCCAGCACCGCCAGCAGCGCGTCGTCGCCCTCGGCGACCACTTCCACCGACCCATCGGCCCGGTTGCGCACCCACCCGGTGAGCCCCAGCGCCGCCGCGTGCCGCCGCACGAAGGCGCGGTACTGCACGCCCTGCACGCGGCCGGTGATGATGGCATGAAGACGGTGCATCGCCACCCTCCTGGAGATACCGCATCTCGTCGTGACGCAATCCTGTTGACCCTGGCACGCTGGTGTGATCCGTTCCAGCACCGTCGTGCTCCGCCCACGGACATCGGCATGCGATCCCCCGGATGATGCGCGGTCCGCGTGACGGAGAGGGCTTCCCCGCTCTTTTTCACCGTCTGCGTCCCGCTGCCCGCTCCGTCGCGCACAGCTTCGCGCATAGCATCTCCAGCGCCAGGTCCATCTCCTGGCGGGGGACGCCGTCAATGGCTTTGCTGGCCATGTCGCAGGCGAGGAGGGCGTCGTAGGCGTTGGCGAGCTGCGTCCAGGACAGCGCGCGCGCCTGCTGGGCGAGTTTGTTGCCCATCCAGCCCGCGAGCTGGCCGAGGATGTTGCTCTCCGGCAGCAGCGCCACCGCCTGGGGGTATTGCTGGGGGTTGGCAGTGGGGCGCCAGCCGGCATCGAGCATCACCTTGGCCTGCCAGATGAGGCGGAACTGGCGCACGAGCATGGGGAAGAGGCGGTAGGGGGATTCGAGCTGGCCTTCCAGCAGGTCGCGCAGGATGTCCAGCGCTTTCGCGGCGTTGCGGGCGGCGACCGCGTCGGCGAGATGGAAGACGGATTCCTCCGCCAGTTGCGGGGTGAGCAGCTCGACGTCCGCCGCGCGGATGGTGCCGCCGTCGCCCACCATCAGCGACAGTTTTTCCACCTCCACCTGCACCCGGCGCAGCTCGGTGCCGGCGCGGGCGATGAGCGTCTGCAGCGCGGCGGGCTCGATGGTCTGGCCCCAGCCGTGCAGCAGCTCGCGCACCCATTCCTTCAGCTCGTCCTCGCCCATGCGCGCGCAGTCGTAGACGGTGCCGCGTTTCTCGATGGCCTTCTGCAAGTCGGCGGCGAGTTTCGCGGCTTTCTTGCCGGGAGCAGCCTCGCCCGTCACCAACAGCACGCGGTTCATCGGCGGCACGGTGGCCAGCCCGGCGGCCAGGGCTTTCTGCTGATCGGTCGCCAGCAGGTCAGCATTGCGCACGATCACCAGCCGGCCGCTGCCCAGAAACGGCAGCGCCTGCGCCAGCGCGAGAATCCGCGCCGCCCGCCCGGGCAACCGCTCGCCCTTGCCGTCGTCCACCCCCTCCCAGCGCTCGGCCACATCCACCTGATCGAGATTGAATTCGTCCCCCTCGCCGAGGAGCTGCCCACGCAGCCGCTCGACGAGCCGCCGCTTCAGATACTCCTCGTCGCCGGAGACGAGCAGCCACGTCCCCTCCAGGGGCAGGTCGCCGGATTTGGGAAGCCGGGTGAGTTTTTGTTGCATGATGTGAATTTACCGCGGAGAACGCAGAGCGCGCAGAGGAGTATATATACCTGCAGATGGTAGTTCAGGATTGCTCATAGAGCACTTTCCCTTCTCGCAATGCCGGGCGCAGTATCGAACTCACTTATTCTCCACCTGCGGCAGCACCACCAGTAAATCCACGTCGCTGTCCGGCCCCGCGTCGCCCCGCGCCCGCGAGCCGAAGAGGGTGATCCGCAGCGGATGGAACTGCTCCACGATGCGCTCGACCATGATGTTGATGGCTTCCGAGGTCGTCACCTCGTCACCTTCTTGCTCTGCTGTCGTCCCTTCAGGACTCTCGGAAATATTACGGCTCCTGTTCCACGGGTTCCGCTGTCGCTTCACCCGTGGCTAGTGGCTTACGGCCCTTCGGGCCTTTATCACCGCTTCACCCCTGTCACCCTGTCACTTCCTCATCCTCACCCCGCTATCGTCACGCGCCCCGCTTCTTCCACCGCTTTGCGCGTCCACCCCGCGGCCTGTTCGTAGGCGTGAGCGACCTGCAGCAGCTTCGGCTCCTGCCAGTGGGCGGCCATCAGGTGCAGGCCGACGGGGAGGCCCCGGTCGTCGCCGCAGGGCACGGAGATGGCGGGGATGCCGGCCATATTGATGGGGATGGTACAGATGTCGTTCAAATACATCTGGATGGGATCGTCCACCTTCGCGCCCAGCGGGAAGGCGACGGTGGGCGCGGTGGGCGACACCAGCACGTCGAAGGTTTCAAAAGCTTGTTCAAAATCGCGGCGGATGAGCGTGCGCACCTGGCTGGCCTTCAGGTAGAAAGCGTCGTAGAAGCCGGAGGAGAGCGCGTAGGTGCCGAGCATGATGCGGCGCTTCACCTCGGCGCCAAACCCCTGGTCGCGGGTGTCCGTCATCATCGTCACCGTGTCGCGCGCGCCGGGCGCGCGGTAGCCGAATTCCACGCCGTCGTAGCGCGCCAGGTTGGAGGAGGCCTCCGCCGGGGCGATGATGTAGTAGGTGGGCAGGCTGAAGCGCGCGTGGGGCAGCGAGCACTCTTCGACCACCGCGCCCAACCGCTCCAGCAGGGCGATGGCCGCGCGCACCGCCGCCTCCACGCCCGGGGCCACGGTGACGCCCTCCTGGGAGAAGAGCTCGCGCGGCACGCCCACGCGCATCCCCGTGATGTCGCGGCCGAGCAGCGCCGTGCAGTCCGGCGCGGGCTCCGGCAGGCAAGTGGAGTCACGGGGGTCGGGGCCGGCGATGGCGTTCATCACCAGCGCGGCGTCGCGCACGTCCTTGGTGATGGGGCCGATCTGATCCAGCGAGGAGGCGAAGGCGATGAGGCCGTAGCGGCTCACGCGGCCATAGGTGGGCTTCAGCCCCACCACGCCGCAGTACGCGGCCGGCTGGCGGATGGAGCCGCCGGTGTCGGTGCCGATGGCGATCAGCGCCTCGTCGGCGCCCATGGCGGAGGCGCTGCCCCCGCTGGAGCCGCCCGGCACGCGGGCGAGGTCCCACGGGTTATGGGAGGGGCCGAAGGCGGAATTTTCCGTCGAGCTGCCCATGGCGAACTCGTCCATGTTCGTCTTCCCCACGGGAATGACGCCGGCGGCGCGCAGGCGCTCGACCACGGCGGCGTCGTAGGGCGGGATGAAATTCTCCAGGATGCGCGAGCAGCAGGTGGTGCGCACGCCGGTGGTGCAGAGGATATCCTTCAGCGCCAGCGGGATGCCATCCAGCGGGCCGATGGCCTCGCCGGCGGCCAGGCGCGCGTCCACCGCGTCGGCGGCGGCGTACGCGGCCTCGCGCATCAGCAGCACGTAGCTGTGCACGGCGCCATCCACCGCGTCAATGCGCGCGTAGACGGCATCCAACAGCTCCCGCGCGGAGATTTCCTTCCGCGCCAGCAGCGCATGCGCCGCGTGGGCCGTGAGGGCATACAAGTGCGTCATCATCGTCATCCAGGCAAGAGGGTCTGCCTCATTCTACCATAAGCGGGGAGGGAATGTCAGGCCGCGGCGCAGACGCGTGCGCATGCAAATCCCCGTCTATCAAGCCCTATCTGCACCGGCGTTCTCTGCTGTCGTCCTTTCAGGACTTCCCTTCTCATTGCTGACCCGACCCACGGGTTCCGCTATCGCTCCACCCGTGGCTAGCATCTTCCGGCCCGTCGGGCCTGTGTCACCCCGTCACCCCCTCACCTTGTCACCTCTTCACCTTGTCCCCCCTCACTCCACCTCCCGCAGCGCCAGGCGGACCTTCGCGGCGGCGGGGTGGTCGGGGTGGTGGGTCAGGAAGCGGCGGAAGATGGCGCGGGCTTCGTTGCGACGCCCCTCGCGCAGGCGCAGGTTGCCCAGGTTGGCGAGGGCGGTCGGCTCGTCCGGCCAGCGCTCGAGGATGCGCAGGAAGTGGGCGGCGGCCTGCTCCAGATCGCCCTGCTGGGCGGCGGCCACCCCGGCGTCGGTCTCCAGCGCCAGGTATTCGTGCGCGAGGGCGGGATCGGCGCCGCCCAGCGCCAGCGCGGCGCGCATCGCCGCTGCGGCTGCCTCCCACTCGCCCAGCCGCGCGCGGGCGAGGGCGAGGTTGCGGTGCGCTTCCAGATGGGCGGGCAGCGCGTCCGCCGCGCGGGCGTAGGCGTCGCGAGCACGGGCGTAGTCGCCGTCACGCATCGCCGCGTTGCCGGCCAGCAGCAGCCCGTGGGGCGAGGCGCTGCCGCGCGGGGCGCGGGCGACGTCGTCAAGCTGCCGGCTGAACGCCGCGGTATCGAGCAGCGGCCGCGGCTCTCCCTCCAGCGGCCACAGCGCCGCCGTGCCGTGGAAGGCGCCGTCGGCATCCCACCGGAGCAGCACGCGCAGGTCTGCGGCGTCGCACACCTGCCAGACGCGCGCCCAGGCGGCCACCGCCGTCTCCGGCGGGTATGTGCCGTCCGTCGGCGCCGCGCCCGGCCAGCCGACCTCGCGGCTCAGCGCGGTGAGCAGCGAGGGGACATCGTCCGCCACGCCGGGCTGAATGGCGAGTTTCTCGCTGATGATCGCGTCACCGCGCCGGTGCCAGACCACTGCGACCCCGCCGAGGTTGTCCCGCGCCGGCGCGCGCCGCAGCGCCGTGTCGCGGGCGCGGTCCAGCGCCGCCGCGCGCCGGCGCAGGTCACGCTCTTCCAGCCCCATTCGGCGAACTGTCACGCGCCTACCTCTTCCCGCGCGGGGCAGGGGACGCCCCCCACATGCCGTCGCGTCTACCACGCGGACCGCTGCAGCTCCAGTGACCAGTTTTTCCCCGTGCCGGAGCCGATTCCTGTCGTGGCCATGTTGCCGGTGGGCGAATAATGCAACACCAGCGTATAGGCGCCGATGTCGCGGCCCAGCGAGAAGAGCTGATCGGACGAGGAGCGGGTGCCGGAGGAGATGCTGGCATTGGCGCGCAGGAACCAGCGCGGGGTCTGGTTGCGGCGGTCCCACGGCAGGTAGTAGGTGAAGCTGCCGGAGGAGAAGACGGTTTCCGAGCTGAGGTCATAGGAGCTGTAGCCGGAGAAGTTCCACACCCGCGCGCGCCCGCCGTAGAGGTCGAGGCCGACGCGCTGGCTCGGGTCGGCCGTCACGGTGTCGGCGCTGGTGAGCGACTGGCTGTAGGAATAGCGCAGTGAGGCGGTGAAGAAGCGCCCGAGCTGCCGGCTGAAGCCGGTGCTGGCGTCGAAGTAATGGGTGATGAGGCCGCCCTGCTCATGGGTGATCTCGTGGCCGAGGCTGGTGCTGATGGTGCCGCCGAGCACGCGGAAGGACGGCAGGCCCACGCCGGTGCTCACGCCCTGGTAAAAATTGCTGGTGGTCTCCGCGGGCTGGGTATCGGTGGCGGCCTCCACCGACTGCCGGAAGCCGAGAAACGGGCTGACATTCAGGCTGGCGCCGGTGCGGCCGATCTTCAGGGACGGCAGGTAGGCGCCCAGCTCCCCGTAGGTGTTTTGATGCCCCTGGAAGTGGCTCCAGTTCGCGGTGAGGCGGAGGTTCGTCCGCCCGACATCGCGGGAGATGCCCACCCCCGCGCGCGTGGTGTAAGGCGTCTCCGGGTTGTAGCGGTCATACGCGGCGTTCAGGTTCACCCGCGTGGGGCCGAAGTCGTGGCTGTGCACCCAGGACGCGCTGCGCGTCTCGCGGGTGAGGTCGTCCAGATAGAGCGCGCCGTCCGCGTTCATGCCCAGCAGGTATTCCTCTTCCAGGCTGAGCTGCAGGCCGGAGGTGCCGCGGTAGAACTCGGAGCCTTTCGTCACGTGCCGCAGGTGCAGCGAGCCGATGTGGGACGCGGTCGCCGCGTAGTAGACGGGGAAATCCACGTTGAGCCCGGCGTCCGAGGTGAGGGTGAGGCGGCTGTTGAAGAGCATGCCGGCGTCGGTGGAGCGCAGGTCGAGCACGTGATACGGCAGCGCGTACAGGCGGTGATTGAAATCGTTCACGTAAAACTGCGGGCGGCGGAACTGGATCTGCTCGTCGGGGAAGACGGTGGCGCGCTGGCAGATAATCCACGTCTTCGTGGGCAGCGGGTCCAGCGGCGTGAAGATGCCGGGGTCTTCCACGTCGGCCTCGGCCGGCTTCAACTCCGGCATCGTGAACGTCAGGTAGGCGATGCTCGGCTCCACCTGGATGAGGGCGCCGCGTCGCCGGGAGAGGTCCAGGTGCAGCTTCTCGCCGGTCAGCGCGCGCCCGTCGGCGGTGAGGGTAATGCCGCCCTGCGCGGTGACGATGCCGTTGGCGATATCGTATTGCAGGGCGTTGGCGGCGAGCGAGAACGCCGGCGCGGTGAAACGGGCGGCATCGCGCAGGTCAAAGCGGCGCGTATCCACGCTGTAGTAGACGGTGCTCGCCTTCAGCGTATAGCTCACCCGCGCCAGCGGCGTCCCTGTTGGGGCTTCAGCACCGGCCTGCCCCACGAAGTCAATGTTCAGGCGCCGCTGGCTGTCGCCCACCGTGGCGCTGAGAATCGCGGTGCCCGATCCGGTGGAATTCTCCAGCAGCACCACGACCTGCCCGCGCGAGGTATAGGCCACCGTGGGAATCGCGCCCAGTGTGGTGTGAAAATAGACGGGCAGGCCGTCCGGCACCGGCACGCCCGTCCGGTCGCGCACGGTCACGGTGATGGTGATCTTCACCCCCGGCTCGTACACCACGCGCTGTGGGCTGGCGGAGATGTCAATGCCATACGTCTCGGCCAGCGCCGGCGCGGCGCAGCCCAGGAGCAGGGCCAGCAGCCAGCAGGGGAGCAGCGGTAAACGGTGCGGAACACGCATGGTCGTGACCATCCTATACCCGCGGCAAACGCCGCCTAATCCCAGCGGGAAGCCGTGAACACGGCTTCCAGGCATCCGGGCGGCCTCCCTGCCGGCGCCGCTCCCGGGCGCAACACGCCATTTTCGTATACCATTCACCACCCGACGCCCGACTCCTTCCCCCCCGAACTCGTGCTCGTATTCGTACCCCGTGCTCCCTTCCGCAACGCACCCCCGCCTGCCCCGGTGCAGGGGAGACGCCGGTGGCACGGTTTCAGCGTTTCAGGGCACCATGGGGACAGTCCCGGTGAACGGCCTGTGGATCATCTGATCACGACGTTCAGGGGGACAGTCCCCATTTGACGGCACTTCCCCCTTCGCTAAAGCTACGGGGGACAAGCCGCGCCGCTGCGTGCCTGACTACGAACGGGTTCTGGTGTTACCGGAGGCAAAGGCGACGGCGCTCCGCGTTCTGTTGTACAGATACGGGCGGGGGGACAGTCCCCGATGGCGGCTGCCTGAACCGTGAATGCAAGGGTTGATGTGCTGATAGCTGTGTCGTGAGGGAAGACGTTCTCGTCGGTCGCGCACGACGGGCGAGGGGTGTCCATGCCATGCGTCGCCGGATTCTGCCGACGCATGGTTGCCCGTCTGCCGTTCCGCAGGTATGATAAGTAGGTGAAATATTCCGCTTCCGCTCTATGGCTTCTCTGCGCGTTGCTGCTGGGGGCGCTCCCCGGGGCGCGGGCGCAGGTGGGGTGCACCGCCGCCGACCCGGCGTACGCGTCGCGGGCGCTGGCGGCCGACGAGATGCGGGCGCTGGCGGCGCACCTGCAGCGGCGCAAGGCGGCGATCCTGGCGCTGGCGGCGCGGGGGGAGCTGCCGGCGTTCACCGGCGCGCGGCTGGCGCTGGCGGAGGCGTTGGCGCGCGGCGGGGCGACGGAGGCGGCGGAGACCGCGCGCACCCTGCGCGTGCTGCACGGCCCGCCGGCATTGCTGGACGGCATCCGCGCGGTGGAGCGCGCGCACAACCTTGCCATCTACGCCCTCAACCTCACCCTCCCCGACGCGCCGGTGGTCATTCTCAACGGCGGCGCCGACCTGCGCGCCACGCTGCTGCACGAGACCTTCGCGCTGACCTACCCGGCGCTGGCGGCCGACGAGGTGGCGAAGAAGGCGCGCGAGTTCGAGGCGGTGACGGCGCGCGCCGCCTACATGGCCTATCTCCGGCAGCATCCCGACACCGCGCAGCCCGGTTTCCGGGCGTGGCTGTATGGCCGCGCGGCGGCGGGCGCGGGGTTCAGCCAGCAGTTCTGGGCGAAGCCGGGCGCGGAGTGGCAGCGCGGGGGCAAGGGCGGGGGCAGCTTCACCTGGAAGTCGGACGGTTTTCTGGAGGTGACGACGAAGGGCGGCGCGGGGGGCGTGGATGAATACTGCCGCGTCTACGACGTGCCGGCGCTCACCGAGCGCGACGCGGTGACCTTCTCCGGCTATTTCACGCTGCATGACGCCGCCTTCGGCGCGGCGAAGCGCGCCACCCTGGTCTACGGCCTGGGGTCTTTCCTGCTGCACGACAACACCCGCTGCCGGGGATTGGCGGTCGCGTTGGACGGCACGCCCGCGGGGGCGTCGCTGCGCGCGGTCATCGCCCCCGGCCAGCCGAAGCTGGAGATCGCCGGCAAGCCGGTGCCGCTGAAGCCGCGCACGCTGTACGGGCTGCAGGCGCGCTACGCGCCCGCCGCGGACGGCACGTGCGCGCTGACGGTGCGGGTGATCGCGGCGGACGGCGGCGAGGTAGGCGTCTCCACCGCGTCCGGGCCAGTGCGCGCGGGCTTCTTCGCCGACCGCCTCTTCCTGGGCAACGATCCGCGCCTGCCGGACGGCACGCTGGTGGCGCGCTGGTACAGCGTCGCCGTGGAGCCGGGGGCCGTCGGGCTTTTCCGCACGCCGCTGTACCAGAGCCCGTCGCGGGTGGATGCCGGCGACCTGGTGCAATGCTGCGGGTCGGCGCTGTCGGAGGCGCTGCAGGTGGTCTACCAGCGCGTGCCCGATCTCGCCGCCGTGCCCGCCGCCCCGCCCGCCGCCGCGCAGTCGGAAACGACGGCGGAGCACGGGCGCTTCGCCCTCGTCAGCGCGAAAGGCGCGCCGTTCTCGCTGGTGGCGCAGGCGCCGCCCGCCTGGAAGAACGGCGAGGCCTACGCGCTCTGGGTCGGCGCGCCGGAGCGCGGCTGGAGCGCCCCCGCGCTGGTGAACGCGCCGCGGCCGGCGTGGATTTCGCCGTCCTTCGCCTTTGCCGGCAACGCCGTCTCCGTGGTGGGGCGCAACCTGGACCCGCTGCCCGCCGACGCCGGCACCACGCAGGTGCGCCTGCGCGGGCCGGCCACCTATACGCTGCCCGCCGCCAACGACGGCCGCGCCGACACGGCCATTGAAACCTATCGGGCGCGGGTGACGCTGCCCGCCGACGCCAAACAGGGCGTCTACACCGTGGAGGTATGCCGCGATGGGACGAACTGGGTGCTGCTGGAAGGCCGCACGCTGACGATCTTCCCGCCGCTGCCGCCGCTGCAGCGCTTCGACGTGACGCAGTACGGCGCGACGCCGAACGACGAGACGGACGACACCGGCGGCATCCAGCAGGCGATCATCGCCGCCGCCGCCGCCGGCAACGGCGAAGTGTATCTGCCCCCCGGCAACTTCATCAGCGCGCCGTTCGTCCTCACCCGCGGGGTGAGCCTGGCGGGCGCCGGGCTGGATCAGACGCGCATCACCTTCCAGTATCCCGACGCCTTCGTCCACGACGGCTGGGGCAGCGACAATACGAAAGGGCTCATCAGCGCCTGCGGCTACCAGATCATCCGCGACCTGGAGATTCTCGACCCGCTGGGCGAGGCGCGCGACGCGTCGAAGCACACCACCAGCATCGGCATCTCGCTGGGCGAGATCGGCAACCCGGAGTCGCCGGCGGCGGATTACCTCACCATCACCCACTGCCGCATTCTCAACGCCACGCAATGCGTGCGGCTGGTGTGGGCGCCCCCCGCCCGCCACCTGACGCTCTATGAAAATGTCTTCCAGGCGCGGCAGCAGGGGGTGCTGCTCGGCAACGTCTCCGGGGTAGTCATCCGCCGCAATATCTTCCTCCCCTCCCCGGCGGCGTGGACGTACCCCGCCGAGCTCACCGGCGCGCGGCAGGTGGAGGTGAGCGAGAATATCGCCGAAGGCACCGTCAACGGCGGCTGGCGCAACGGCTTTTTTTGGAACCTGGGCGGCTCGGTGGAGCAGAACCTGGTCTACAACAACCGCACCTCGCACGACGGCGACAAAGCCTCCGGCAACGGCGAAGCCTTCGCCTACGACGCCAACGGCGATCGGCTGCGCTATCTCGGGCCGAGTCTCGCCGCCACCCCGGACACCATCGTGCTGCCCGCCGGTTGGACGGACGCGGCGGCGGTCGCCGGCGCCTGGGTGCGCGTGGTGGACGGCAAAGGGCTAGGCCAGAGCCGGCGCATCGTCTCCGCCACCGCCGGCGGCGCCAACCGGCTGCAGCTCGACGTGCCGTGGGACGTGCTCCCCGACGGCACCAGCATCCTGGCGGTGACGAACCTCTACTGGCAGGTCTACACCGTGGACAACACGGTGGACGAGCGCCGGAACGGCAACAAGAACGCCAAGGCCGGGGTCATCACCCCCTACGGCAGCTCCAGCGACTGCGTGGTGGACAGCAACCGGCAGTACAACGCCGAGGGCATCATGCTCTTCACCTGCGGCAAGTCCACCGCCTTCACCGCGAATTATTTCACCGAGGTGCGCGGCAACCGGCTGGAGGGCCGCACCGCCGGGCCGGGCGCCTACGGCGGCATCTTCCTCTGGTACGGCGCGGAAGAGCGCAAGCCCTCGCACGTCCTCGGCTACGGCACCGTCATCACCGGCAACACCATCACCGATTGCGACTACAACGGCAAGGGCGCCATCAGCCTCTACCCCTGCTGGAGCCATCCGACCACCCCCGTGCAGTGGAAGGAAGCCCTCATCTTCGGCAACACCATCGCCGGCGTCCCCGAAGGCATCCACATTCACGAATCCTACGCCTGGCACACCGTCATCGGCCCCAACACGCTGAAAGACGTGGCGACGCCGGTGGTGGACAAGGGCACGGGGACGGTGCGGGTGGGGGACATGGCGCCGTGAGCACGGGGCGCCGCCCCTCTCGCGGGTGCCCCGCGCGGGACCGGCGTTCCCTGGAGCGGCAATTGACAATTGTCAATTGTTAATTGTCGTGGGTCGTCACGTTGCACCTTGCTCTGTAGTCCGCGCCCTCTGCGGCGCGTGGTGCCGACAGGCATCCCTGGTTGTTATTCCCCCCACACCCGTGTCGTGGAGGGCACGGATACCACCGCACGGTATAGCGTGACGACCTACGACACATACGACATACGATCATTTCCTCCCGGAGCCGTCCCGATTGCATCGGGATCGCCCGCCCGAAGCATCGCCGTGTCTGTGCCTCAGTCAGGCCAGGGAGCACACTACTGGGGCCGCGGATTTTCAATCCGCACAGATTTCTGATCTGTCTGATAGGACGGATAGCGCCATCGTGCGGAGTACAACTCCGCGGCCCCAGCGTCCCCCGGATTGAAATCCGGGGCTGGAGCCACGAAGTCCACCGGCGTGGACTCCCCGGAGCGGGCCGACGGACAGGATGCCGGGCAAAGCCAGCGCCATGTGCCACAGCGCATCATCGGCGTGCTCTATTCGGACATCCCTCCGGTACGGGCGGAGTGCGCCGTGCTGGACCGGCGCGTATCCTCGCGAAGCGCGTTAGCCGTAGGGAACGCCACCCGCGGCGGTACCGGGGCAGGCGGCGGGCGTTCCCTACGGCAGCGGTCTCGGCGTTACGTCTTCACCACCAGCTCCGGCGGCGCCATCAGGCCGCAGGGGACGAGCTGGTAGTCGTCCTGCCACCGGGCGGGGCCGGGCTGGTACGAGTCGGGGCCGGTCCAGGTGGGCCATTTTTCGGTGAGGTGGAAGGGGCCGTGGGAGTTGCGGCGGTGGCCGATGACCTCGATCTGCAGGGCCGCCGGGCCGTCGCCGACGAGGCTGGTGATCTCCACCTCGTTCGGCTCCCAGGCGATGACGCCGGCGGGGCGGCCGTCCACCAGCACGCGCACGGCGACGCCGCGGTAGGCGGGCACGCGCACGAAGAGGCGCTCGCCGGCGTTAAGGTCCGGGGTGATCGTCGTCTCATACGCCACCGCGCCGGCATAGAAGGCCAGCCCCTGCGCGGTCCAATCGCCGAGGGCCAGCGTCTCCGGCAGGGCGACCATCGCCGCCTCCGCCCCGCGCGCTTCCGCGCCGAACTGGCCGAGGAGGTAGACGATCTCCAGGCCGGGGTGCGCCGGGGTGTAGTCGCACGCGAGGACGATCTCGTTCGCGCCGGGCCGCACCAGCGCCGGGTCGAGCGGCAGCAGGCGCAGCGAGCGATCCGTCCACCAGCCGCACTCGGCGTCGGGATCCACCGGGACGCCGTTGACGGTGACGCGGAAGGTGTGCGGCATCTCCAGCGCCAGGTACAGCGGGCCGCCGGGCAGCGCGTCGGCGGTGAAGGTGTAGCTGAGGGCGATGGGCAGCGCGGGGGGATTTTCCGCCTTTGGGCGCGCCCACGGCTGCACCATCGAGCCGCCGCGCGCTTCCACGCCCAACTCGCCCCGCACGGCGCGGTCCACGCGCAGGATTTCGTCCGCCGCGCGCCACTCGCCCTCGCCCACGCGCAGGCGGGCGCGGTCGAGCACCAGCACGTTCGACTCCGACAGGCGGATGGGCCAGCGCTGCGCGCCGATTTTCTCCGTGCGCACTTCCGCCGCCTGCTCCGGGTCCGGGATGTCCGCCATATCCACCGCCCGCTTCGGCAGCACGAAGAGGCGGCTGCCCAGCGCGGGCAGGCTGGTGCGGATGTCCCAGCCGGCCTCCGTCTTCGTCGCGTCGGCGCGCGCCACCGTGCCGCGCTCCGGGTCGAGGAGCAGCGGGGCGCCGGCGGCGTCGCCCAGCCCGCGGATGACGACTTGCGGGAAGGCCAGCGTCCGGTCGCGCACCAGCTGCTGGTCCATCACGTCGCGCCCATTGCCGCAAAATGCTTCCCCGGTGTTGCAGACGAAGAGGTAATACGCCTCGCGGTCCTCGCGCAGCAGGTAGAGGGCGGCGCCGATCTCCTGGCCGGCATCGTCGGTGATGGACAGCCGGCGGCAGGCGCCCTCCACGGCGCGCACCAGCTCCGGCCCCTCGTGCGGCGCGCGCGGGCAGCCGGCGGCGAAGGCGGCCACCGCCGGGGACGCACACGCATCCACGTAGGCGGCGGGCTCGCCGGCGAAAACCACCGTGCCGCCGGCGGCGGCGAACTGTTCGAGCAGCGCCAGCGTGGTGGCGCGCATGGTGAGCTGCGGCGGCACGAGCACCGCGCGGTACGTCGCCGCGCCGACGACGAGCTCGGCGCCGCCATTCGTCGCGCGCACGCGGGCGTGGCGGGCGAGCAGCTCTTCATCGCCGAAGTCGTAATCCACGTGGCCGGCGAGCAGCGTGTCGCAGAGGGCGAAGAACTGGCCATCCAGCGTATACGTCTCCGCATCCTGCATCCAGCCGCTCTTGCAGCGCAGCCAGGCGCTCTCCACCGGGTGGATCACCAGCAGGTCGCGCACTTCCGTCCCGCGCGTGAGCACGGCGTGCAGGCGGGCGAAATAGTCCTCCACCACCGGGTACAGCTCCCACCACGGCGACTGGTAGAAGATGGCGGCGGGGTAATCGCGCTTCGCCTCGCCCTGCATGGTGTACCAGGAGAGGTGCTGGCAGCGCAGATTGATGCCCAGCGCCACCTGCCAGTCGCCCAGCGCCTTGTGCCCGGCGAAGGGGAAGTCCCAGCCGGTGCAGCCGTAGGTCTCGGTGAGCCGCCAGCGGCGGCCGAACTGCCGCGCGGCGGAGGACACCTGCTTGGCGGTGTTGAAGATGCGCCAGTGCTCGGTGAGCAGATCCATCCCCGGCGCCTGCATGTATTCGTAGAAGCGCATGGCGGAGCCGACGACGTTCGTCTGCCGCACCAGCGAATCCTCCTCCAGCACGTGGCCGGTGAAGAGCAGGTTGTGCTCCTCGCACCACGCGCCGATCTGCCGGGAGAAGGCATCCACGAAGAGGTGGGTGACGCAGTCGTGGTAGTGGTAGCGCGCCGGGGTGACCGCCTGGCCGTCCACGTCGTAGACCAACTCCACGAGGTGGGGCAGCAGGTCGTAGCCGTAGCGCTGCGTGAAGGCCGTCAGCAGCGTGGCCGTCCACGGCAGGCCGCGGGAATCGAACGTGTTGTTGTCGGCGCCCAGCTTGTGGCCGTGGTTCGGCTCGTCAGTGAAGATGCCGGGCACGGCGCGGCCGAATTCCTTGCCCGCGCGCTGCCGATACACGTCATGCGTGGCCGTGATGAAGGCCCGCACCGCCTCGTGGCTGAGGGTGTCGAGGTAGGTATAGCCGTTATACCAGGAGCTGCAGCCCTGCACCTGCACGCGGAAGCGCAGGATCACCTGGCCGGCCCCCAGCGTGTTCGGCGCGGTCCCCCGGGCGATGGGCGCCACGTCGCGCGCCTGGCTGCCCGCCACGGTGGCGGTGAAGGCGGCCAGCGTGTCATCATCCCACGTCAGCTCCTTCGGGCTTGGCAGGAGATCCATCATCAGCTCGCGGGCGCGATATTGCGGATTTTTCGTCACCAGCCCGCCCGCGGCGCCGGAGGGCCAGCGGTCCTCGTCATACAGCCACGCCTCCATGCCGAGCTGCTTCGCTTCGTCAAGACAGGCGTCCACGCAGGCGAACCAGTCATCGGAGAGGTAGGCGGTGTCCAGCCCCACGCGGGAGTGCATGAAAAAGCCGCCTAGGCCGGCCCGGTGCATGGCGCGAATCTGCCGGCGCAGCTCGTCCGGCTCCAGCTTGCCATTCCACGCCCAGAAGGGCTTGCCGCGATAGGCCGCGCCGGGCGCGGCGAACTCTCGCAGGACGGACAGGGACATGACGATACCTCCGAAGGGTGCGTAAACGTTGCTGGTGTTAATTCCGCTCGCGGGAAACGGTCCCTCCCCGTGCGCGTGAAAAATTTATCGTCATCGTCATCGTACTCGTTATCGTACTCGGTCCCTCTCCATGCGCGTAAAAAATTTCGCGCGGCCGTCACGCGTCGCGCACCGGCGTGCTGCCGCCGGCGGCGGCGTCCTCCCGGCGAGCGAGGAGGTAGAGGAGCGAAGACAGGCGGTTGAGGTAGGCGAGGATGGCGGGGTTATTCACTCGTCCGTCGCGGACGAGGGGGATGACGCGGCGCTCGGCGCGGCGGGTCACCGCGCGGGCGTGATCGAGCAGCGCGCCGGCGGGGGTGTCGCCGGGCACGACGAAGCCGGCGAAGGGGGGCAGCGGCGCGGACAGCGCCGCGATCTCCGCTTCCAACGCCGTCACCGCCGCCGGCTCCAGCCGCGCGGCGAGTTTTCCCGGGTCGGGCGCCGCCACCTCGCCCATGATGTGCGACAGCGCGCGCCCCGCGCGGATGAGCAGCGCCGCGTCGGCGCGCGCCGCGAACGCCCGCGCCACCCCGATGGCCGACGACGCCTCATCCAGCGCCCCCAGCGCCTCGATGCGCGGGTCGTCTTTCGCCACCCGCCCCCCGAAGAAGAGGGACGTCTCCCCCCCGTCACCTTTGCCGGTGTACCACATGGTCATCATCCTTTGCTGCCGGTAGCAACCCATCCCGTTCGTAGTCAGCTACGCAGCGGAGCGGAGTAGCGTTCGGCGTTGCTGACGGTTGCAGACACGCACACTGGGGACAGTCCCCATTATGACGGCACTCCCCCCTTCGCTAAAGCTACGGGGGACAAGCCGCTACGTGCCTCACGACGAACGGGTTCTGGTGTGAGCGATTGCATTCGCGGCGTCGCTCACGACGAACGCTAGCTTTACGACCACGCCGTGAAAAAGGCTTCCGCATTTTCCAGCGAGGTCAGGTGGTCGAGCTCACATTGGCCGATGAGGCCGCCGTTGCGGTAGAGTGTTTCTTTCATCTGTTTTGCGGCGGCGTGGATCTCCGCCGGGGTGCCGTGGGGGAGGAGGCGCTGGCGGTCGAGCTCGCCCCAGAAGGTGATCTGTCCCGCGTAGGGGGCGACGGTGTCCAGCCCCATGCACCACACCTGCGAGTTGAGGGCGCTGACGCCGATCTCGATGAGGTCGGGGTAGATGTCGGCGATGTCGCCGTCGCTGTGGAAGAAGACGTGCTTTCCGGCGTCGCGGGCGATGGCGAACAGCTCTCGGTAGACGGGCTTGAAAAACTCGCGCCATTTTTCCGGGCGGATGAGCAGCGACCGCTGGCTGCCCCAGTCGTCGCTGAAATTGAGGGCGTCAATGTCGAACTTCACCCAGCGCTCGGCGACGCCGCGATAGAAGGCGGCGAGGCGGTCGCGCAGTTCGTACACCGCGTCGCACTCCTCCGCCAGGTCCATATAGAGCGCCTCGGTGCCGCGCAGGAACTGCATGCGCTCAAAAATGTTGCCGACGTAGCCGAGGATGAATTGGTCGCGGTGCTGCGCGATGGCGGCGGCGGTGTGCTCCCAGCCGCGGTCGAGGGTCGCCATCGGCCAATGGAAGCCGCGCAGGGCGGCGTAATCGGCGAAGACGGGTTTTTTCACCTCGCCGATGATCCCTTCCGCCAGGTTCAGCCACTCGCACCCCCAGGCGTCGGTGTAGGCGCCCAGGTGATAGGTGCCGATGGTCAGGTACGGGTTGTCATACGGCGCGCCGGCGATATCCAGCGGATGCTCCGCCAGCATCGCCCGCAACTCCGCCTCGCGGCCCTTCCACGAGCGCGGGAGAATCCAGCAATCGAGCGGGATGCGGTCCGGCCCGGAGAAATTCAGGGTGGCGAGGATGCGTTCACGGCTGGTCATCGTTTCCGTTCCTTTCCCACGCGGGGTACATTGTTTCCGCGGGCACGCCCGCCGGACCGTCAGTTACACTCCGCCACCAGCGGGCCGGCCAGCTCCTCCAGGAAGAAGAGGCGGCCGGGAAGGGTGGGCATGAAGGTGCTGGGCACCCAGGGATCGGGGCCGTAGCGCAGGGTCATCCAGACGCTCATGCCCTGCCACTGCATGCCGCGGCCGAGGGTGCCGTCGGCGCCGCCGATGATGCGGTCGGCCTGCAAAAAGAGGCCGGGGCCGATGGTGTTGGCGCGGCAGGGCACCAGCGTGGTGCGGCTTTTGAAGCTGGTGATGGCGTTCTGCTCGATGGTGAGCGGGTGCAGCTTCGCGCCCAGGCGGTGGGTCTGTTTCTTCCACTCGGCGACGGACGAGAACTCGGCGGCGAAATGCGGCTCCCAGAAGGCGATGTGGCAGACGCGGCCGATGCCGAAGATGACCTGCAGCTCGGCGCCGTCGGCTTTCAGCGCGGCGATGCGCTCGGCGTAGGTGGGCAGCATCGTCTTCACCGCGAAGTGGCGCTGGCCCGCCGGCACGGTGAGGTCGCCCAGCGGGCCATAAAAGGCCGCCTCCATCGCGTATTGGAAAGCGCCGGGGTTATCGGACGGCAGGGTGTTGCCATCGCCGTCGCTCCACTCGTCCATGTTGAAGCCGTAGACGTGGTCGCACGACACCCCCCACTCCTTCAGGAAGTAGACCGCCCACTTATACATGCCCATCGGCCCCACGGGGAGGATGAGCGCGAGTTTTTTGCCTGCCGCGCGCGTGCGGCGGATTTGCAGCGCGATCTCATGCCCGAGCATGGTATCGAAATCGCTCACCGACGCGCAGGGGAGGGGGGTGAAATCCGCGTGCCACCACGGCTGGCGGTCGAGGACCGTCTCCGGCGGGTTGCCGCAGCAGGCGTCAATCTTCGCCAAATCCCACCCGGCGGGGAAAAACCCCTCCAGCAGCGAGCCGGCGAGGGTGCTGATGAGGGTGATGTTATCGGTGCTCATGGGCGCCTCCTGGTATCGGATATGTCACGGGACGGGATGGATATTTCCCTTCAGGGAGGGAAAGACCTGCCGAGAGATGGGAAGTGTGGGGCGTTTTCACGGCATTATCCAACCGCGGCAATCGGAGTCTCATCCCAGGTTCGCCCCTCCAGCAAACGACCGTTTTTCTTTTTATTCACCCCACCCCACTGTTTGAAAAAGAATGGCGTGTGCGTTGCGCTACACTGTCGTTTGATATCGAGAACCCATTCCTCACGCATCGGTCGAGCCCCCGGCCCTGACTCTCCGCCGACGATGACCCAATCGATGCCATCCAGGTTGAGTGTGCCAAGAGGACTGAGGAGAGGTTCCAAAGAGAGGAAACGTACGTTGGCAGGTGTTTCGCGTAGGTGGTCAATCCGATACTTGTACGCTGCAGACTCGACAGTAACTCCCATCCAGACGTTATCAGGCCACGTGAGGACCGGCGCGATTTCCGCCATCCGCGCGGAACGCTTGGTCAGAATCTGGAATCGGTGCCATGAAGCCCGTTGCATCGTCGAAAACACCGCTTGAATGAAATCGAGTGGTACTTCATCATGAAACAAGTCGCTCATCGAGTTCACAAAAATGATTTGCGGGGATTTCCACTGCATGGGCAAGTCAAGTGTGTGGGGATGGCACGTCAACGTAAAGCCGTTAGCATAGTTGGGCTGACCCATAGCCTGTAGACGCGCGGCCATGCGTTCAGCATAGCAATGCCGGCATCCTGTACTGATCTTTGTGCAACCGGTTACCGGATTCCAGGTTGATTCCGTCCACTCGATACGGCTTGCTCTCATTTCGATTCCCCCAGATACTCAAACAATGCTGACGGATGGCCTACTGCATACTTCTCCCACGAGATGTGAAACGTGCCCTTCCGCAGCAGTTCGCCAGTTTTCGGATCAGTCACTTGTAACTTCCCACTTCTTTGCAGATTACGAAGGATCGTAACAAGATGTGTCGGTCGGAATCCGTTCTCGAGGCAGAAACGATAGAGGGGACGATTATCCGTAATCTGGCTTGCAAGAAGCGCTTCCGTGTCTTTTTCAAACTGATCTTGCTTCCGAATCACGTTCTCCTCTTCAAATATTGATAGCTGACCTTCTCGGATCGTATCCTGATCAATATTATAATTGGCCTCACCTGTTACAGGATCTATGCTCCAGCATACATCGAGGAACTTTTCGAGGCCAAGCAGGCTCCCACTTCCAAATATGATGCCGTATATATTTGGTTGATTTCCCTTACGTATTGAGAATGGTGCGAGATAATATTTTTTTCCAGGCGGAATTAGCTTTTCATAATAATATGAACAGATAAAGCGATGTATTTGGTACAGTGGCACGTTCCTAATTTCATCTGCTGGAATAGGGAAATGTCGCTGGATAACGTCCTCGGAGATAAAACGTCGAATGGCTGTTGTGGATATAAAAAAGAGAATATCCGTTGTAGGAGAATGAACTAATTGAGAGAATATGCCACCGTTAATTTCTTTGATCCCACATTGGTCAAGTATGACAAGGTTTGCACTCTCCTGTTTTTGCATTATGGGGAGTTCTTCTGCGAAGGCATCGGCAAAGGCTTTACTCTGGAAGCAGACATCATACCTTCCGCGTTTCTGTCGCCGTCGAATCTCTGCACTGAGTTCCTCCATGTTATCATGATCAATGTCGTTGAAGTAGAGCGTCATCGTAATCCCCTCACCTTTGGGGGTGACAGGGTCAAGGAGATAGCGCTCGACTTCACCAATGATGATGAGAGGTGAACCTTCTCGCCCACGAAGGTCATGGCCCGGTCCCGCGAAGAAATCATAGATGTTGACGCGAGTATAACTGGTCTTCGAGAGGAAGACCGGCAGCCATTGGCGGATATACCCTCTGAAAATATCCAGCTTCAACAGGGTCTCCGAGTCAAACTCTTTGTCGTGGAACTTCGCCATCATGGAACCGTGCTCTCCCGTACAGCAATGCGACCAATATCTATACATATTTTACACAAACTGGCGTTCCCGCGCAAGTGTTTGTGCTGCCAATACCTACGCCAGCGACAACGGGTCCGCGTCCATCAGCACCATCACGCCCTTCGGCGGGGTGATCGCCTGGAGGGTCCGGGCGAGTTTGCTGAGCGCGGCGCGGTCCTGGGCGCGGAGGACGAGGTGGTAGCGGTGGCGGCCGCGCAGGCGGGGCAGCGGGCAGGGGGCGGGGTCGTTGACGACCAGGCCGTCGGGGATATCGCGGCCGAGCAGGGCTTCGGCGCCGAAGGGGTCGGTCTCGGGTTCGTCGGCGGGTTCGCCGTCGCGCAGGAAGTCGAGCAGGCCGGGGAGGGCGGCTTCCGCCATGGCGGGCAGCGCGACGCGGCCCGCGCCTTCCTCGCGGGCGCGGCGGGCCAGCGCGGCGGCGACGGCCTTCACCTCGGCTTCGCTCTCGCCGGTGACGAGGATGTTCACCAGGTTCGTCAGCGGCGGCCAGCACGCCGCGCTCTCCCCCCGGCGGCGCAGCTCATAGCGGTAAAAACGCTCGTAATCGTGCTCCACCGCGCAGCGGATGGCGTCGTGCTCCGGCTGATAGGTCTGGACGATCACCTCGCCCGGCCATTCGCTGCGCCCGGCGCGGCCCGCCACCTGGGTGAGGAGCTGGAAGGTGCGCTCCGGCGCGCGGAAATCGGTGATCGCCAGCGAGTTGTCGGCGCAGATCACCCCCACCAGCGTGACTTTCGGGAAATCGAGCCCCTTCGCCACCATCTGCGTGCCGATGAGGATGTCCGTCTCCTCGCGGCCGAAGGCGCCGAGGATGGCGCGGTGCGCGCCTTTCTTGGTGGTGGTGTCGCGATCGAGGCGGCCCACGCGCGCGGCGGGCCAGAGCTTGCGCACCTCCTCCTCGAGCTGCTCGGTGCCCACCCCGCGAAAGGCGTTGAGCACGTGCCGGCACACCGGGCACACGTCGGGGGGCTGGGCGGTGTAGTCGCAGTGATGGCAGCGGACGGCGCGCGCCTCCTTGTGGTAGGTCACCGTCACCGCGCAGTTGGGGCACGGCACCTTGTGGCCGCAGCCGCCGCAGAGCAGCACGGGGGCGAAGCCGCGGCGGTTGAGGAAGAGGATGGTCTGCTGCCCGGCGGCCAGCCGCGCGGCGATGGCCTGGCGCAGCGGGGCGGAGAGGACGCGCGCGCCCGAGGTCATCCGGCGCAGGTCCACCAGCTTCACCGTCGGCAGCGGGCGGGCCTCGATGCGCGCCGGCAGCCGCAGCAGCGTGTGGCGGCCCAGCTCCGCCGCGCGCATCGTCTCCAGGCTGGGGGTGGCGCTGGCGAGGACGACGGGGGCGCCGCGGAGCGCGCCGCGCCGCAGCGCCACCTCGCGGGCGTGGTAGCGCGGGCTCGATTCCTGCTTGTAGGAGGACTCGTGCTCCTCGTCAATGACGATGAGGCCGGGATCGGGGCAGGGGGCGAAAATCGCCGAGCGCGCGCCCAGCACCACCTGGGCCTCGCCGGCGGCGATGCGCGCCCATTCGTCAAAACGCTCGCCGGACGAGAGGTGGCTGTGCAGCACCGCCACCTTGCCGGGGAAGCGCCCGTGGTACAGCTCCATCGCCTGCGCGGTGAGGCTGATCTCCGGCACCAGCACGATGGCCTGGCGGCCCAGCGCCAGCGTCGCTTCGATGGCGTGGAGGAAGACTTCCGTCTTGCCGCTGCCCGTCACGCCAAAAAGGAGGAAGGAGCGGGATTCCCGGCCCCGCGCCGCCGCGCTGATGGCCGCCACCGCGCGCGCCTGCTCGGGAGTGAGCGCCGGCGGGGTCGCCTTGCGCCCGTACACGCCCTCCCAGGGGTTGCGGCGCACGGCGGCGCGCTCCTGGCGCAGCCAGCCCTTTTCCACGCAGGCCCGCGCCACCGCCGGCCCTACCCCGGCGCGGCGGGCGACTTCCGGCGCGGTGAGCGGCACGAACTGGGGATCGGCGACATCGCCGGGCAGGTGGTCGGCGGCCCAGCGCAGCAGCGCCGCCTGCTTGGCCGCGCGCGGGGGCAGTTCGTCGGCCACGCGGCGCAGGGCGTCGGGCGGCAGCGCGCGCAGCACGGCGCTCACCGCGCGCGCTGTCGCGCGTTTCCCCCCCGCCGGGCGGATGAAGCCGTCGCGGCGCAGCGCCTCCAGCGCCGCCACCCCGGCAGCGCCGAAACGCGCGGCGATGCGCGGGCTGTCCGTCTCTGGATGGGCGCGGATGTCGTCCAGCACCGCCTGCATCGTCGGATCGGGCAGCAGCGTCAGCACCGCGCGGCCCTCCGCGCAGACCCAGCGCCGCCGCGGCGACAGCCCGCCCGGATCCACCAGGCAGGGGCGCAGCGCCTCGGAGATCGGGCAGAGATACTCCTCCGCCAACCATTGGGCCAGTGCCGCCTGCTCGGCGGTGAAGGCGGGGGCGCTGGAGCGCACGGCGATGACGGGCTTGAGCTTCGCCGGCGGGGCCTCGCCGGTCTCGGAAAGGCCGAGGACATAGCCCGTCACCTGCCGCATCCCCAACGGCACGGTGACGCGCCCGCCGACCACCACCGCCCCCGCCAGCGGCGGCGGGACGAGGTAGGTATACGGGTGCGGCACCGCCGCATCTCCGAGATCGGGCAAGACGAGGGCATACACGCGGACAGTATACTCCGCAGAGCGAGACGCCGTCGAGCCGCGGGAGTGGCGGGATGCTGGGGCGCGCGCGGCGCCGGCAGCAGCACCGCCACGCTGACGCCGATCGCTGCGCGCACGCGAAAACCGAGATCAGCCCGTGCGAAATCCGGCCGATGCCGGAGATCTCTTCACGCGCGCGTAAAAATCGGGTATACTACATCTGCCACAGACGTGAACCGTGGGGGCGTACCTGGTTTCGACGGGGATCATGGGTGGCGTTGGACGCGAGCCGGGGCGCCTGACCCCGTTAGCAATGGGCACCAAACACAAATGCCAACACTGGCACACAGCAGTATGCCCTCGCCGCCTAATCAGCGGTAAGGCACACTGTCCCCCGTTTTGACGGGGCGTCTCGTCGGGTTCGGGCCGGTAGGGTTCGGCGAGGCGAAAGCAAATCCGGCTACACCGATGGCCTCGGTTATGCGGCACATCGGGTGACACCTGAATCATAACTGGCGCAACCGGGGCCCGTCCGTGGGCCGCCGCTGCGCGAGATGCAACCACGGACTACGCTCGTAGTGGCCAGCGTGGCCCGGTCTTCGGACGGGGGTTCGACTCCCCCCGCCTCCACCATATGAATGCACAGTCGTCCAGCAAGCTGGATGCGGTGAGCGCGAACTGCGCCTTGATATCGGCGACAGTCACAGTCACCCGCGCCACGAGATTCTGCACGATTCGTTTCACTTCCAGCGGGTTTCGTTCAAGGAGCGTCGCTCGCTGCCTGAGTAACTCCTGGTAAATATGCTCCTCTGTTACCGCCATGTGTTGCACGATATCCCACTCGTCCAAACGCGTCCGCAACGTCGCTTTGGTCTGCTCCAGCCGGTCAATCTCTGCGATGAGCGCCTGGACATTCGCTCCGCCTGCGCTGGCAATAGCCTGCACGAGATTGGCAATGCGCTCCTCAACCCGCCGTAATTCTTGCTGTAGATGCGGGCCTTCGCCACGATTCGTCTGCTGGCGCGCTTCCATGCCGGTTACGGCGTTGTGAGCCATCTCCCGCATATTCTCCGGGTCGAGCACTTCTCGTTCGAGTGCCCGCATGATGACCGCTTCCACTTCTTCTTGCTGGATGCGCTTCAGGCCGCATTTCAGACGGCAACTGTAGTAATTGCGCTGCCGCCATTCCTGGCTGACGCGCGTGTGGTAACTGGAAGACGCGCCGACCAACCGCTCGCCGCACTCACCGCAGTAAATCAGACCGGAGAGCAGGTAGAGCACCTTTGCGCCATTACGTCCGCGATTATGCGGTGACTGATGGGCTTCCATCCGCGCTTGGACCGCTTGCCAGGTTTCGGCATCAACCAGGGTCGGGATTGCGCCCGGCACGCGGATAATATCATCAGCGGTTTTCTGGCGATGATGGTTGCGTTTGCCGTCCACTTTCGCCGCAGAACGGTTAAAGACAAAGACGCCGGCGTATTTTTCGTTCCGCAGAATATCTGGAAGGCAGGTCGCACGCCACAGACCACCGGTTGCTGTGCGATACCCGGCAGCATTGAGCCGGTCGCAGATCATTTTATAGCTTTCGCCGCGTGCGTAACTCTGGAAGAGCAGGCGGATGGCAGGGGCTGTTGTTTCATCTATCTGATAGTGCCCGCGCTCATCCACGCAGTATCCCAGGGGGCAGCGTCCGCCGGTATGCCGCCCCTGTAGCGCATTTTCCTTCATACCCTTCATTGTTTCGCGGGCTAGATTCTTGGAGTAATACTCCGCCATTCCTTCAATGACAGACTCCATCAGGACGGATTCCGGGGAATCATCCAGCCGTTCTAGCACAGACTCTATCCGGCAGCCCGCTTTGCGCAATTCGCGCTTATAGTAGGCGCTGTCATACCGATTGCGGGCAAAGCGATCAAGCTTATGCACGAGCACGATATCAGCCCGGCAGCGTCCTTGTGTGATATCGGCAATCATCGCCAGGAACGCGGGCCGATCATCTGTCGTAGCGCTGCGGGCTTCATCCGTATAGGTCTGTATGACCGCATAGCCTTGCTGCTCAGCATAGGCCCGGCACGCGCGAAGTTGGGCGGTAATAGATTCTTCTCGCTGGTTATCCGAGGAGAATCGGCTATAGATCACGCAATACATGCGCCCGTATTACTCTCCCATTCTGATGGTATATTGCCAGAATACTTTCTCCAACACGGATAGGCATTCTCATATCAATTGTGCGCGCTCCTCATGATTTATGCAATCACGACCGATTACCTGTGCTTTGATAGAGCGAAGGCTTGGAGGCTAATCTACGGAACAGTACCAGATGCAAAGGTGGCAATTACTTTTGCTTATTGAAAGCCTGTTTCCATCTTACTTCCCCGCAACGCCATGAAATAAGAGTATCTGCGCTCTACCTCCATCAGGTCACGCTATATAAATAAGGTATCTGGCTATCCTTGCACGGTATGTTTTCGCCTTGACGCCATGACCCTGCAGCTTTCATTGTGATATTTGCGACTGCTTCGCCCCCCCCCTCTAGTCGCTCAAATAATCCCTTGCAACCTTCGCACTGATACACTATCCGTTGCCCGGTGACCATTTCCTGAAATTGGACCCAGAGCAATCCTAACAGACAGGTCGGTTCGAGATGTGTTGGAGCAGGGGTCGCATTTTCATAATCCCAGCCCGGTACATACTCGGCCATAAGCATCGGGCCATATTCCTCCTCCTGCACGAAGTATGGCTGGAACTGCGTGCATATCTGTATGCTCACATAGTAGAGTGCCGGTGCGGAAAGATAGCCACGTGGAAAGGACGCAAAGACTTTCGGATTCTTCTCACGCGAGGCAATCGTCTGCTTAACTGGGCGTCGAGATGGTGGATTAGTTTTTAGGTGGGTCAGGATCGTTTCTCGCTTCTGCGGGTTGTATTCTATATAGTGCACGCCTTCTTCATCCCAGAAGATATAGTCCTCCAGTTGCGGTATTCCCGCACGCGGCTTTTCAAATTCGGCGAGACGCCACAGGTCTACTAGGTGACGCATGGTTCGGATTTCCCCAACCCAATTAGGGAAAGCTTCACTAACACACGTCACAGAATGATAGGCATTCGCTCGTGCGTCAAGGCGGCCATATTGATTGGCAAATTTGAGTATCTTTAGCTCTGTTTCCTCGTTGTTGCTGCCCTCCAACGAAGTAAAGGTCTGAATCAGGGGGGGAACGTCTTCAGCGAGGAATTGCGTGTATTCCTCGCCATTAGGCACAAGCAACCGGCGTGGAGTTCCCCAGTGTTTGTCGTCTTCCCAATGGAACCCATCTACTGGTTTGTTAAGCATCCCTGCAAGAAATTTGTAGGCCATGAACGACCTCACTCGAAAAAAGTTTGTAGTTACGCCTAAGTTACGGATATCCGTAATGGATCGGCTGCAAACATTTGGTACTATCGGTGCGTGCCAAGCAATCTGCCACAACAGCCCGAAATCGTGAGTAAGCGTGAACCCACGTCCTGTGTGTCTGTGACGCTCACCGTGGAGCGGGGAACCGGACGGGTGATCTCCCGAACCGTGGAAGAAGGCCCGTCAATTGATGTGCGCGGGTGTATCTACCAGGCCCTTCGACCTGTCCTGGAACGCATGGTTCAGGAACTGGCTGATAGGCTGGCAAAGCAGCCAGGCCCGGTTTCTGCCGGAGTCCTTTCTGGCACGGGAACGCCAGACGAAAGAAAGGAGGTCGCATAACTATGCGCTAGTCGCCGAAAGAGGCAATTTCATGACTGACAGGCGATTAGCATGTTTTTCATAAGCACTCATGCGGCACTATTGCGATTCACAGAAGTTGACTCTGCTGGATCAAACGAACCTGTAAGAAGGAGGGTATGTAATGACTGATAAGCAAAACGATAGCCTTGAGCAACTGGCACAGGTACGCCTCACACGAGAAGAATATGACCGAAAACTGCAAGAATACATGGCGGTTGAGCCGACATGTTTTGGTGCAGAAACCGCCGATATCGCATACGCGCTATATGAAGATGGCGAAGAATATGATTCCTCGAAATGCCCTGTAGTCACAGGCCACTTCTTAGTCCGTGGGGTTGCCTGCTATTATGGAAGGTTTTATAGTCGTGGGCCACGCGAACTCATCTATGAAATTTCCTTCCCTGCTGCAATGGAGCCACGTGGCCATGCGCTTGCGCTGGAGTATGAGGTGTATCGTCTACTAGAGCAGCGTGAGGTTGTCACCCTCAGGTGGTTCTTTGGCCACAAGCCGTTCAGTTGCCCGCTGTACTGGTATTACAGCAAGGGAACACTCCGTCGAAAGGACGGCGGCCTTGAACTTGCGCTTTCGCGCAAAATGCATAAAGAGTCCTATGCGCCATCTGGCTACGAAGGGCGGCCAGAGTCTATGGTCGTAGAAGACGCACATATCAATCGCGCGGCTGTCGAAGAGTGGCATGAGGAAGTCAGAAAGGCACGAGAGCGCGCGATGTTCGGAGAAGAATGATAGTTCTATCTCCACTCATGGCGTTCCCCCGCGCCACAACGCGAACCAACGAAAGGAGTTTTATGGCAGTTATTACCACGTTAGCGTATAGCCTGCTTCAGGCAGGCGAGTATCTCGCCAGAGTAACGGCGATTTACCTGGAAAACGGCATCTATGGCCCGCAGTTCCGCTGGGATTTCGAGCTACTGAATGCCGGAGAGCTTACCGGACGGTCAGTCAAAGCGTGGACTTCTACGTCGGCGAACCTGAAAGGTAAATTCATCCGCTGGGCTGGCGCGTGCTTGGGCCGTGAAATTGGCCTGGGTGAGCGCCTGGACACTGATACGCTCATCGGCAGCGTTGTGACGCTGGTGTTGGGCGTGAAAGAAGGAACAGACGGTGGGCAATTCCCCAAAGTCGAAGACGTAAAGCCGTGCGCCCAACAGCCCGCAGTGCTGCCAACAAAGGGTGACGACCCGTTCTAATCTACTGAACGCTTCCCGGTTCCTCCGCCGGGAAGTGTATTTCTGGGTGGTTTTTATGAGTACAGCCGTGATAATGACAGCCCGCAAAGCCCTTGAGCTTTTCTGGTCAATTTTCCCTACTACAATCAAAAAGAAGCCATGCCTGCCATCATGGACTGAATGGCAACGCGCGCGACCTGATTTAGCGCTCGTGACACGTTGGCATGGCACGTATCATCCACCATCCTGGGCGGTCGTGACGGGCGATATCAGCGGGATCGTTATCCTGGATTTTGACGGATTCAAGGGCCTGCATTTGCTGACCGAGTTAGGTTTAGAGCCGCACTTGATGACCGGGAGCGGTGGTGCTCACGTATATTTTGCACATCCGGGCTATGCGGTTAAAACGCTCAACGGGAAATCAACACCCGGTCTGGCACGCTTGTTTCCTGGTCTGGATATCCGTGGTGATGGCGGGTATGCGGTTTTTTGTGGCCGTAATACTGACGGGCCGTATACTTGGCTCCGCGAGCCAGACCTATATGATTTCAACCTGCTGCCTAACGCACTACAGCAGCTCATTCGTAAGTAACCAGGAGGAATCGTCGTAATGAATAAGATTGAAGCGCCAACAGGATTACTTCAGGAGGCACTAGCACGGTCACCTGGATGTCGCAACGATACGGGTCTTTGGCTCTCGTGCCAATTGCGCGATAATGGGGTTCCCTACCCAATAGCCGAGCAGATTATGCTTCGGTATCAGCAGGGAGTCAGCGACCGAAATGCAAAGGGATAGCTTGAGGCATATACCGTTACTGAAGCTATAGCTTCGCTCAAGCAGGCCTATTCAAGGGAGGCTCGCGAACCGCTGCAATACGCGGAGATCACCTATGGTGGAGCATCGCTGTCGCCTACAGAACCTGAGGCTGGCACGCCAGACCTTACTGAGCCGGTCGTGACACGCCCGCTCACCGAAACGCCAATTAGGTTACCAAGCGGTTATGCTGAAAAGCCAGCTTCGTTAGGCGCAGCAGCGTTCCACGGGCCTATCGGGGATTTTACGCGCCTGGTAACTCCGCAGACTAAAGCGGACCCTGCGGCGATTCTCACGACAACCCTTGCTGCCGTTGGCAACCTGATTGGGCGAAACGCCTATATCCAGGCCGAGGCTGACATTCATCCAACCAACATTTATGTCGTGCAAGTTGGTCGCACGTCGAAGGGACGAAAAGGTACGTCATGGGGGCAGGTTAAACGCCTGTGTAAGGAAATTGATGCAACCTGGTCGCAGAACTGCATCAAGTCAGGCTTGACCAGTGGAGAAGGCCTGGTATGGGCGGTCCGAGACCTGATTGAAAAGCTGGAGCCGATCCAGGAGAAGAAGGAAATCACGGGTTATCGTTCTGTCATCGTAGACCACGGTGTCGAAGATAAGCGCCTTCTCTGCATGGAGGGCGAGTTTGCCTCCATGCTGAAAGTGATGGAAAGGGAAGGGAATACCCTTTCTCCTGTCGTCCGCAATGCGTGGGATTCGGGCAATCTCCAGATTCTCTCGAAGAATAGTCCCGCCCAAGCGACAAATGCCCACATTTCCATTATCGGGCATTGCACGAAGGACGAGTTGCTGCGTGATCTGAACCGCACAGAAGCCGGCAATGGGTTCGCAAACCGCTTTTTATGGGTCTTTGTCGAACGGGCGAACATTCTCCCGGAGGGTGGATGTATCCCTGATGCAGCCTTACAGCCTATCGTGAAGCGGCTCCAGGCAGCAGTCAAATTTTCCCAGAAGATGCGGGAAGTGAAGCGAGATGCGGAGGCACGGGATTTATGGATCGCGGGGTATCAACAACTATCTGAAGGGAAGCTTGGACTGTTCGGGGCCGTGACGAGTCGTGCAGAAGCCCAGGTAATTCGATTGGCGCTGATCTATGCTCTCACTGACGGTTCCCCCGACATCAAGCGCGTGCATCTGGAGGCTGCCCTTGCCGTATGGCGATACTGCGGAGATTCCGCACGGTATATTTTCGGCGACAAGCTGGGAGACCCTGTTGCCGATGAAATCTACCAGATGCTGAAAGACGCTCCGTCGGAAGGACTCACCCGGACGGACATCAGCAACGGCTTGGGGCGCAACCGGAAAGAGCATGACATTACACGGGCACTTTACCTACTGCTCGATTATGGCAAAGTGACTGGTGTGAAAATAGCAGGCACTAGCGGTAGGCTCATTGAACGCTGGGCAAACGCTGCCTAGGTATGCTATCCGCGCTCTGCTGAAAACGTGAAAAGACCTCCCCCGGTCGTTTTTCCGTTTATTTCGTTCGTCTGCGACCTGTAGATTGCTGCGCCTATTCCTCTGTTCGCGATTATTCCCTCCCATCACGAAACAGACGAAAAAAGCCGTAGCGCATTGGGGACTGGATCAGTAACTGCTATCCTGCTTATCAAGAAAAGCAATGACTGCCCGTTTGGAAAAGCTTGTATTTTTTAGTTATAGCAAACATTTGTTGTTTATACGTGCGCCAAGTGGGTATACATAATGTGGGTATACATAATAATGACTGATGTTCCAGCAGGAACAGGGCTGTAAACTTCTCCTGGGAGGCTATGATGTACTATATATTTACAATGCTAGGCGAAGAGAGGACTGGGTTTCCGATCCATGAATGCAGTGTGAGCGGAGGCCTTTCCATGCTAGATGTAAGAGCGGGAACCAATGCGACTGGCGGTAGCTTCGATAATAGCACGAAAAGCTATTTTGGGCTGCGTAACGCTGGTGGGACACACTGGAGATTGAACGTGATGGATAAACTGGGGATGGAATACTGCATTGGTAGTTCTGATCCACTTGACTCCTTCGTGCTGGAATTGTATGGAGATTCGGAAGCCTATACCTTCGCCGAAGCTTGCAGGCACTTTCTGCAAACTTACGAGAACAGATGCCAACACGGGAAAATCAAGCCAGTCATTTTCCATGACTTACCGATCAGGGGTATTGATGATCCACGTTGAGGGAACAGCAATTCCCAACCGCTGTCGGGCAGACTTGCCCTACAGCCGCCTTAATCAATAATACGAACCGCCGTGGCGAATCTACGGCAATAGGTCCGGCCTTCCGAAAATGAGGGCCGGACCTTTTATTCTTGCCTTCCCTGTTCTCGTCTGCAATGCCTACCCATGCAAAAATCTACTTCTTCCCTTGCGAGGACAGATTCTGTCCCTCTGCCACTGGCATAATAGAAGATAGTGAAAGAAGCTGGTTGGAAAGGATTGGCGGGTACGTGCTATTTTTCTCTCGGTCAACGGTAGGTATCGGGTAAGTAGCGGCGAATCAGGATAGGGGAGAAGGTCGTTCCCTAGCCTGCCATTGGCATTCCAGAAGGTCCAGACCGTTCATGACTATACCGAGGCACTCAACCTTATTGCCAACCAATCCATCATTCGCCGGGCATCAAACTTTCGCATTCCGAGCAGGATGGCTGAAAAAGGGCCTGGATGCGCTGCAGGATATCAGTGTCGGCGGTCCAAGCTTCTTTTCCCGTGACGACGCTCTCGTGACACTCGGCGTTGGAAAGAACATGGTCCAGAGTATCCGCCACTGGTTACTCATGTCGGGTGTCGCCGAAGATGCGCCTGGCACACGTGGCCGTGAGCTATATCCGAGCAAATTAGGTAAGGCGTTATTCGGTGGGCCAGATAACGAAGGCTGGGACCCCTACCTTGAAGATATCGCCACGCTTTGGCTGTTGCACTGGGGATTAGCCGCACCAGCAGGGAAAGCCTACTCCTGGGTCTGGACGTTTAACGTGCATCGGGAATACGAATTCTCGCGGGAATCCTTGGTGGAGTCAGTCATTAGCGCCCTCCCTGAATCGTATCGAGAATCAAAGAGTTGGGGAACCATTGCGCGCGACATTGACTGCTTGCTCCATACCTATGTGACGCCTGAGCGAAAAGCGGGAGCGGATGACGAGATTGATTGTCCGCTCCAGCAGTTGCACTTGATCGAACCATGCTACGCACGCCACTTCCGGTTTCAGCTTGGCCCGAAGCCTTCGCTTCCGAACTATATCTTCTACTATGCCATGTTGTGCTTCTGGCAGTGGCGACAAGGCGATTCAACGGCACTTTCCGTGTGGGACCTGACATATGCGGAAGGGAGTCCGGGCATGGTCTTCAAGCTGGATGAAGATAGCATCCTTTCCTACCTTGATGATATTGAGCCGCTGACAGAAGGCAAATACAGCTTTCAGGATACCGCATTAGTACGCCAGGTCCTTCGTCATGATACCGGACCAATCGAGCCATTCGCATTTTTGAAGAGCTATTATGAGCACGCCAGCCATTAAATCGCGATCTTTAGCCGATATCATCTCGATCCGTGGACGGTTCCAGCGATCCGTTCACTTGGAGCGTGACTACTACGACGCACAAGGGAATGGTTACCATATAACGCCCTGTGCCTATGCTGTTTTACAGTTGGTCGCCTCCGCATATGAGCAGCAGAGTGAACGGGCCATTACCCTGGTCGGGCCGTATGGCGCTGGGAAAAGCGCCCTGTGCGTTTATACCGCTCGGTTGCTGAATCCCCGAAAGCCACGTAACGGCGCTGCCCATCATCTGGAATTAGTGGATGCGGAGCTTGCTGCGAAACTCCTGCAACCGAGTCGTGCGTTAATCCCCGTCTTGATCGTCGGCTCTCGGCAATCGCTGACAAAGACCCTGGTCAAGGGCCTGGTTTCCGCATTAAAGCGCGGTGGTTATATCCATTTGGTTGAGGCGATCACGTCGGAATGGGCGGAAGTCCTTGCTTCCCAAACCCCAACCTCACGGCAAGTCGCTGATCTCTATAAATTCGCAGCAGAGCAGGCAGGGCTGGAAGAAGCGTCTGGCCTACTGGTGATCGTGGATGAGATGGGCAAACTGTTAGAGTATGCCGCACTGCATCCCGATACCGAAGATATCTTTGTGTTGCAAGAGATTGCCGAAGTTGCCGTGCGAAGTGGCGCTACGCCGTTGATCTTCATGGGCGTGCTCCATCAGAACGCGGATGCTTATGCGCGCAAGCTGGGGAAGACGAATCAAACGGAATGGGCCAAGGTTGGTGAACGGTTCAGAACCCATCAATTCTCGCCATCGGATTCCGAACAAGTTGACCTGATCGGGTATGCGATTGAGCAGCGAGAGCCTATCGTATACCCAGAAGCATATGAGGCGTTAGTCAACCAGTGCAGTGAGCAACTTTCGCTTCCCGTTGGGCTGAAGGAACGTTTTGCCGATGTTGCCCATGCTGCCTACCCCCTGCATCCAGTCACGCTGATTGCCCTGCCAACCCTTTTCCGGCGAACCGGGCAAAGTCATCGGAGCCTGTTCAATTTTCTTGCCGGTCATGAACCTTACGCACTCGGAGCCTTTTTGCGAGAGTCCTCCTTTGAGGAGGGTGACTTCCCACTGCTCACAGTTGATCGGCTCTTTGATTATTCAGCGGAAGTGCTTGTTGGCGGATGGAGCACGTCGGGTATCAGCCGTCTGTGGGTCGAATCCATTGAGTTGATCGAGCGAACGCATAATATATCGCCTGAAGCCATGCAACTCCTGAAGTGCATTGGGCTGTTTGGAATATTGCGGGACCCGAAATTGCCGCCGACGGAAGAAGTGCTGGAGCTTGCTCTCACGGATGCTCACGGCCAGTACCCGAATGTAGCAGAAGCACTGAATGAGCTACAGCAACGTGCCGTCATTGTCAAAAGCCGGCTTCGCGGCACGTACCGCTTGTGGGAAGGCGGCGATATTGATGTCGCTGGCGCGCTGGAAGCGGCGCGTATCGGATTGCCGGCAGGAACAACGCTCCACGTTGCATCCAATCTCTGCCCGCAGGCCAGCCAAATCGCCCGCCGGCATTCCTATCAGACGGGAACGCTGCGTACCGTCCAAATGCTCCCCTGTGCTCCTGAAGAGTTAGAGCGCGCGACAGAAAAATCTTCCGGTTCATTGACCGTGCTTTACTGTCTCGCGACAACGAATGAAGAAGCGCAGATGGTTGAGGCGCTCGCGCGGTTGCAAAGCGATGCAAACCTCCTGGTTGCTATTGGCATGGAAACGGATATCATGCGCGAAGCCGCGCTTGACGTGGCGGCGGCAGCCCGTGTCAAGGAATCCACGCCGGAATTAGCCGGCGACGAAGCTGCCCGACGCGAATTAGCGCTGCGTCTACTGGAAGCCCAGACCGCATTTCGGAATGAATGGGAGCGCGTTTTCAGTCCATCTACAGGGGGCGCGACCTGGTTCTATCGTGGAAGTATCCTGCCCTTGGAAGGGCAACGCCATTTCTCAAGTCAGCTTTCGACGATGGCTGATGAGAGTTATCCCTATTCGCCACGCTTACGCAATGAACTCATCAACCGGCAGGTATTTTCCTCGGCTGCCGCTGCTGGGCGGCGGAATCTAATCGAGGCGATGCTGAAGTGTGCCAGCCAGGAGAACCTGGGGATTGAAGGTTATCCGCCAGAGCGGAGTATGTATGAATGCATCCTCCAGGCGACGGGATTACATCGTGAAATACAGCCCGGCGTATGGTCTTTCTGCGCGCCTGATCCAGCAGATGATGAGGAATTAGCGGAGTGTTGGAAGGCTATATCCGATTTTGTATTTATGGAGCCGCCGAAACCTCGACCCGTCGCAGACCTGTTCGAGACGTTGCGCGCAATGCCTTACGGTCTCACTGAAGGGATATTGCCGATACTGTTTTGCGCATTTATGCAGGTTCATGACCATGAAGCGACTCTATACCGCGAAGGAGCATTCCTGACCGAAACAGTAGTTGCCGATTATGAGGTTTTAATGCGTCGGCCTGACCTATTCACGGTTGCAGGATGCCGAGTAACAGGTGTTCGGGCGATGATGCTCCAACGAATTGCTCGTGGCCTTGGACTGCGCGCCGAAGTGCCCCTTGTAGTAAGAGAGTTATTACGTCGGCTAAAAGCATTACCCCCTTATGCATGGAAAACGCATCGCGTCTCGACCAAAGCCCAGTCTTTGCGCCGGGCCGTTGAGAGGGCGAAATCGCCAGAACAACTGTTATTCATAGATTTGCCGAATGCCTTGAAGGTTCCCCTATCCGAGACTCAAGATAGCGAATGCACGATCTCCAATTTCTTTAATGCGCTTAATTCTGCCTTACAAGAACTGGCAGAAGCACTACCCAAGCTCCTTATCCGATCACGTGATATATTGTTAGATGCATGTGGGGAACCGACTGGATTGGCTGGATGGCAGAAACTGAGGCATACCGCTGTCGAGTTATTAACAGTAACAGCAGATAGTTCTTTGCTGCCTTTTCTAAACCGTGCTGCGATGGAAGGGGACGATGAGGCTGTTATTGAGAGTGTGTTAGCGTTAATTGCAAACAACCCTCCTCGGCATTGGACTGACACTGATGCCGAGCGTTACCCTATCAATGCAAAAGCCATCGGTACGCTTTACCGAAGGGCAATACAATCGAATAGTATTGGCTTAGTTGAACTATGGAAATCTATGTCTCAGGCTGAGATTGAGGAAAGCAAACGGCTTGCACGCAGGGTATTGGAATCCGCCGGGCATAGATCAGGCAGTGAAGTTCGTATTGTCCGTGCTTCATTATATGAAGCAATTGCCCTATTGGATCATGTAGGCACTGCAGAGGAGCGAAAGTAACCATGCCATTACCAGTACGACATATTATTTCACTTTCAGGTGGTAAGGATTCATCCGCCCTAGCAATCTATATGCGGGGAAGACTCGAAAGTGTTGAATATGTCTTTTGTGATACCGGCGAGGAGCTACCTGAAACCTACGAGTATCTAAACAAGCTTGAAGCATTCCTTGGCAAGAAGATCATCAGACTTCTACCAGACAAGTCGTTTGATGATTACCTTCGTCACATCTACCGTGGCGTTCTTCCAGATGCAAGAACCCGCTGGTGTACGCGAATGCTAAAGATTCGACCGTTTGAACGATATGTAGGAAGCGATCCCGTCATTAACTACATTGGAATTCGGGCTGACGAAGATCGTGAAGGATATGTTTCCCATAGGCCGAATCTCCAAGCGAAGTATCCTTTCATTGAGGATGGGATTACCAAGGAGGATGTCAATAGTATTTTAATCGAAAGTGGGCTTGGTTATCCAGAATACTATAAATGGCGTTCTCGTTCTGGATGCTATTTCTGCTTCTTCCAACGGAGGATTGAATGGATTGGTCTTTTCCAGCATCATCGCAAGTTATACGACAAAGCGATGGCGTATGAGAAGGTTGATCCCGTGACAGGAGAACGATTTTGTTGGTGTGAGCGGGAGAGCCTTGCCGAGATGATGGAAGAAGACCGGATGGAAGCGATTATTGAAGAGTTCCAATCAAGACCAGAGAGAATTTGCTCGAAACCCACGACCATGTGGGATTCGATTGATGATGGTTACGACCAGGCGTGCCTTATTTGCTCGTTATAGAAAGGACGGGGCATGGACCTACCTGATCTTCTGTCTGAGCTACAAACTCTGCGTAGAGCAAAAGTTGGTGACAGACTAAAGCCTCACAAACTTGTGATGTTGCTGTCTGTCCTCGACATGGCAGAGACGGGTCTTATTGCCATCAATAAGATGTACTTTAGTGACTCGCTGATAACACGATTCCGGCTATATTTTTCTTTGATTGCTGACGAAGGGGATTGGTGTCAACCAGCTCCGCCTTTCTTTCATTTAAGAACAGCATCATTTTGGAAGCACAAAATTAAGTCAGGAAACGAGGAGTATTACGCATCGCTCAAAACTTCTGGCGGTGGTAAGAAGCGAATTATAGAAGGTATAGATTATGTATACCTAGATGAAGATGTATTTCGTCTATTCATAAACAGGGATTCGAGAGAAGCGATCCGTGATTTCATAATCTCTCAATTTGAGGATCATAAACAGGAACGGCTACAGCAAGCACTTAAATGGGACAACCCATATCAAGCTCGACCTTCTAGTGTCATTATTGATGGTGATAGTTATTATACAAGTATATCAAGCTTACTCGAACTTGATGAGGCGAATGCCGCATATCAGCAATCCTTAACGCAAATTGAAAGACTTGTTGATGAATTAATACTTGCGATTGCAAGTAATGAGAATCGAGATAATGAAGTATATGCAGAATATCTGCGGCGCGCATATCTTCTAGGTTACTCACGTCATTCAAAAGGTAGTGGAAATCTGGCAGTATAGAATAAAGGAGTAGTGATATGTCAAATCCCAAAGAGGACAAGCATTTTTACGTTGATAATGCATCACCTACGGAAGTAGCGAATGTATTGCGCATTCTTACGCCAACCATCGGGAAAACACCAGATGATATTGCGCTTGAACTAACTCGCGACTATGGCTACTCTATGCAGAAGGATCATAGCTACTCGCCGCGAAGACTGTATGATTTAGGCCTAGCAGAGCAGTACAAAAATGCAAGTAAGACATTTTATACTTTGAGTTCCATTGGCTCGAAAGTCCAATCTATCGCTAGTTATGACGAGTATTATGCTTATGATATATTGCATTACCTCCATTACACTGGCTATAGGATTCGTGGCAGAAAATCTCTGTGGAGCTATCGAAAATGCTGCGAATTAATCTGGAGCATGAAGAGTATTGGGGATAAGCAGCATATCGCACAGATGATTCAGTCATTTATGGCAATGGAATTCCCAGAGTTAGATTTTTCCGCAAAGGTTGGGGCACGTTTTAATCATACGGCAGTTGGTGCTGTATGTACTTGGCTTAAGGCGTTATCACCTTCGGCTTTTGCACAGCACCAATTAGTTCCACGATCTATTGAACACTACGAGCTTTCTTTACTTGCGCTTGACGATCTATATACAAGCACATGTATTAGGTATGGTGATCCAATCATACTGTCAGAGGAGATTGCCGATCAAATTAGGAGTATATTTTTAGTTGACCCGCAGTGCTCGTATGATAACTTGCTGCTTGCGACGCAGATCGCAAGTCATATTATCAGTAAACGTGATACTCTAGCTGGAACAGCTTTCACTCTCAAACGTCCATTTACGGTAGAAGACCTATGAGCCTATACATCACATGGCTGAACGCGATCAAAGCCCAGGCCACTTCCGAGTGGCTGACAGAGGCGCAACGCGCCGTCTACCAGGCATTGTGCTCCAAGTGGGCGACCGCGCAGTTCATCTGTCTTAGTGGTATGCCGGGCGTTGGCAAAACGTTTATCGGGCGACTGCTTGCTGCAGAGCAGGAGTATTGCTATGTGAATACCCTGGCAGACGCCCCCGCCGGCGCAAAGAATGTGGTTTTGGATGGGGTTGAATATACACGGATGCTCCATAATGAAGCGCTATTGAAAGATTTGCCACGCATTATTCTCCTTAGCCGTCGTCCTCCTTCAGACCCGATGCCCAAGATTGAACTTGCCTTAACTGAGCGTGACCTGAACCAGTTCGTGCGGAACTTAACCGAAAACCATATTATTTCGGCCTTCCAGACTGCGCCAACAGGTACTGACCTTGGCGCAATCTTACGGGAAGAGGCCATCCAGAGAGGAGCGTATTATGGTTCCTGAGAGCGTTGCGGTTCCCCAGCAGTTTCAACTGAGCGACCTTCAAGACATCCTCGGTATGAAGCCGATTATCTCGACGTTCCCTGTCTCGTCGCTGCAGAGAACTCCCAGGGATGTTGAAGCGGTCTATCTGACTCACGCCAAGACCTACATCCAACTTGCAGCAACCGAGAAGTATGTAGATACGATCTTCAAATGGGTCAGCGGTCAGAACCAGGGAGCCTTCGTCGGCGCGGTGATCGGCGACAACGGGCAAGGCAAAACGAGCTTTCAAGTGCATGTGTGGGAACAGAGCCGTGCGCGCAGTATTCTGGCGGTTCCGCCATTTTCCTGGCAATCGCTGGATGACATTCTTGCCGGCACTGCCGCATGGGTTGATTTCTGCCTGATGCAGTCAAACCCGCAACTTGCGGCACAAGCGAAAAGGCTCTTTGAGAGTTGCCGTGGCCAAGGGCTGCGCGAGATTGCTAATAAGGTCGCTGAACAGAGCGGTGGTAATGCCGATGACATCTATGCGATGTATATCCGTACCGAACAAGCTGGCGGGCTGGTCTCGAATAGCTTAACGCCAGAACGCTATCTTACATATTGTGCTGAGGTGACAGAGATCATTCAGCAGGCGGGCTTTGCAGGACTGCTAGTGATGCTTGACGAGCCGGAAGTAGCTGCGCGCGCCATCGGTATGAGTCAGATCTTCTATATCATGTTCGAGTTGGCTGACGGACTCTACCGACAACAGGGGAATTATGGCGTCTTCTTCTCAATCCCTGAACAGGTCTACTCGCAGGCGCAAGCACAACAGCAGTCTCTCCCGGCCCGCCTGGAGTGCCGGCAATGCCTGCCCCGCCTTTATGATCTTTACAAAGATGAGTTTGCAGCCACACTCTGGTCTCGCTATATGCAGTTGTTCGGCTTAGAAAGCCAGCCCGACCAGATTGTCGCGCCAGCAGCGCTGCAGGCGATTGGACAAGTCACATCCTCTACACGGAAGGACCTGGGATACGGGCCACGCTCTGTGATCTCTGCATTCCATCGAATTATTCATCATTATAATGATACGCACTCGCCATACCAGCCGATTGACTTTATAACTGACTGCTTAGAACAGGAAATTCTAGTTACCCCAGATTATCGCTCGAAAGTCGGCGATATCCTTCAGTCTCCTGAAGTCACAGACGCAACGCGGGATCGGTTCTTGTTGCTGTCTGCATTCCCGAATGGCCTGACCTTCCAATTGATGGACGCGCTGGGCATTAAAGAGGAGATGCTGACTCTCGCGCGCAACAGTCGCGGCGTCATTGAACATCGTCCTCCCTTATACGTGCGACTAATCGCGCTTATACCTGGCGACGGCGGCGTGACGGACGACGATTTGGCTTTCTACTTACGCGGCATCAAGGATGAGTATGCCCTCCACGCTGGCACGTTTAAGGAATCCTGCCTGGCGTTTATTGACTATGTGATCCCGCTGCTTATTAAGAAGCGAAGTGGCGGACAATTAACCGACTTCGAGTACGAAGGCGCTGATTGGGTTGCATTACAGGACATGGGGGATACGCGCGTCCGGTATGTCAGAGGCGCTTTCCAACGTGGCGATTACCCGGAGCGGCGGTATCTTATCGCCGTCGGACCTGATACCGTCGAGACACGGCAACTCCGAAAATGCATGAATCGGCGCGATACCGATGCGCCGGACATTATTATTCATTTTGCGTTGCGATGGAATGTCGAAGCGTCTACGGACCATGTGCCCTTTGATTGCAGTGCGGGTAGCCCTTCGGAAAAACGTCCCGGTTTTATCCGCATCGTCATGAATCTGGTTGGCGATCCGGTTCAGCATGAAGGATTGGAGAGTATTCTCGACCCTTCAGTTCTCACGCCGATGGGCATTCTCTTCTTGATGCGGAAAATGGCAGCCCTTCAGTTACCCACGGCGGTCACTGGTCAATGGAAGGCCATTCAGGACCCGCTACTTCGCCAGATCGTTACGCGGTTCTTCGCAGATCAGACCTTCCAAGATAAAGTTGGTGAAGCGTTGGCCGAGCCGATCCATGACATTACCGCTGCGATCATCGGAAGGATTGCACTATTTCTCCTGAAAAAACGCTTCCCGGAATATGTGACCTTAATACGTACCCCCCAGTGGAAGCAAAAGGTTCAGGATTATATCAACGTCCTGGCCCATGCCGAGGTTCCTGTTGTCTGCAAGCGGGGAGGTCAGACATGGGAAGTTCCTGGGCAGAAGGCAGCAAGTGTCTTTGGAATCAGTGTCATGAACCTGACCGGTGGAGGCTTCGACGGTTATGAAAGTCTGTTGATAATCCGCTCGATGGGTCGTGATAAACCACTACTCATTGAGTTCAAACTTCACCCGTTGGAGCAGGCAATCCGCGATAAAATCCAGGAGCCGGGGGATAGCGAGAAGATCACAGTCAACGGTAAGGAAGTGACCTGGTGGATTGACGTGAAGGATATCATGGACTTGTTCCTCACGTCCGGCTATACCGCTGAGGAACTCCTACTCATCTTTGAAATCGGTAAAGCAAGGGGAACGTTTGATATTGCGAAGCACAATGGTTCGCGCATTCTCTTCTGCCTGCCCATCAATCCTGAAGAGATGCGGGAGCGCCTACTCGAACGCTGGAATGCGCTTAAAGAGGAAATTAACACACTGTCGGCTTTCGTAGGCTTTGAACCTTCTGTCAAACTTGAGGAGCTGCTTGCCGAGATACGACAGGTTGCTGATGAAAATGCGTATGAGGCGTTAAACCATAGAATTTCGCTGGCCCATGCCCACAACAGTGACCAGTTATCATCAATCGTTGCGAATTACCGCATGCAGTTGGGTGGTTTGAGTGATCGCATTACACGAACGCAGACTGCCCTTGCGCAATCGGGCAGAGATGCGGTATCGCTTGATAGAGATATATCCGGTCAATCGAAATGGTGTAGTGACCTAAACACCTATATCGTCACCAATCTTCGCCGAATGAAGACAGCGCTACGGAGCACAGCAACTGAACTCCAGGGCACTGTGGAGGCAGCGAGTACGAAGCTTGCGCAACTGCCCATTGGGACGCAGGATAGGATTGCCGCCATTTCAGGCGTTGCGGATCAGATCAAGCAACTTGGTGCCTCTATTGGGGACCTTGAAGGCGATTCCAGGGCCTTTGACAGTTCGCGGAAGCTGCTGGGCAACTGGATTCAGTTGCTACGGAGTTCCGACCAGTTAAGCAGCGACATCCTGAAGCTCAAAGCCGATCCAGACCATGCAGCGAAGGCAGATGAACTCTATAAGCGTCTCATCGTTATTTGGGGCGACATATCAGACCATCTCATGTATCAGAATATTGCAGGTTTAGGAGCCTATCAGCAATTCAAAAAACAACTGGATGAGTTGAATCAGGAGCGAGAGGACTACTGGAAGAACCTTCATGCCCGCTTCAAAGAGGCCAAAGAAGCAATCCTTGGCATCCTGCGCGCGTTCGGTATCGAAGACCGCTTGGATGCAGGTTTCGATCAGGAAGACGTTGCGGGCAGCTATACCCGCCTGTATGAAAAGGGCGCACAGGCTGTACAAGGATTGCTCGTTGAGACCCTGCGCGATCTCAGTAAGCAAAGCCTCGAACTGCGGTACGCGCGTGACATCTTGAAGCGGGTCTCTGCGGATCAGGCTGATGAGCTAGTCGCCGGACTCGATGATATCCGTGATACGTTGAGTACAACGCTGGCATCAGTAAATAGTGACTGGATCATAGCGCTGGTGGGAAGTGCAACTAAAGAGGCCGACATTGAGGAGTTCAAGACAGCGGTCTTTGAAGCTCGCCGGCTTACGAAAGAAACGAATGATCTCATTCGACAGGCGGTGGCCGGGGCTGGGGATGACCTGGGCGAGACTGCGCAAACGGTCTTCCATCAAGTTGAACAGACCGAAGGCGACCTCAACATGAAGCAAGTGGTTCTAGCTTTACTCAACACTCGCGAGAGTGCCGATCATGTGCTCGACGAGTGTCTTGAGGCAATGGCAGAACTGTTCCGCAGCGGGAAGGTTGATATTACCATACGGAAAGGACGCCGTTGATGGGTGACGGTCTCAACCATTCTGCTGCGTATATTCAGGAGAAGCTCCGGCCATTCTCAATGGCATTGGAATACTATCCGGCGGCCTATCAAGGGAACCCGCTGAATTTGCTGTTCCTGGATCAGGATGCTGAACCTATTCGCGATGGTTTTTCCTACCTGCGGGAAGTTGATGGGCCGTCTCTGCAAGCTGACGGCAGAGAGTACTTATTCGGTGAGGATGCGATCTGGCCGTTCCCAGCATATCCCGTGCATGAACGTCCAGACCCAGTAGAGTTGTCGCAACGTCTCGCTATTCGCTACCCACTGGCACAACGGCTACTCCTTAAGCAGCGAGAGATCGGCAAGCGGTTGATCGAAAGTGTGAACCGGATACAGCCAGACGTGGTTCTGCTAATGGTTGTTGACGGCTTGTCATATTACGACCTGGCTTCTTACATTGAGACGGAACCTTGTTTGGTTGACGGCTGCAGTATCACAAGCATTGGTTATCGGGATGTCATTGGGAATCCGCCAGTATCTCAATATCTGTTTCGGGCAGGCTATAAGCGGCAACTCGGTTTTACCTTCTACGACGTTGAGACCAATGACCTTAGCGCCGATCTCTTCACGCTGTTCGGCGGGGAACAAGTTCGTCGTATCCGTGAGTTCGATGAAGCAATTAAGGCTGTTCGATTCGCAAAGCTGGCTCATGGCTATATCCAGGTCACAACGCCGGGATTAGATCACTGCTCGCATAATCATCATGATAACCCACTCCGCGAATCATACTTACAACGTATTTGGGAGCGCTTTGACGGCATAATAACCGCAGCAAAGAAGCACGCTCATTCGGTATTGTCCTGCCTCACCGCCGATCATGGGATTGCATGGCGTGAATTCCTTGAACCTTATGCTGAGGTTATTACAACATACCAAAGCTCTGATACGGATCATCAACGCTACCTTAGTGGAATGCGTAGGCAAATGCCTGGACAGTATTTCCAAAACGGCCAGCATACCTACACGTGTCTGTCCTGGCCTTACGTGACACGGAAATTTAAGGCGACGGAATGGGGCGTCCACGGGGGCATATCGGCGTGGGAATCATTGGTCCCATTCATATTGCGCTACGAGTAAGGAAGAGGTTATACCATGAATCAGGGTCTCGCTATCGGTAAAGATATGGAAACCGGCGATCCGTTTAGCATCGCCTGTGAAAAGTCACAGCGCATTTTAATTTGTGGGAAGACTGGGACGGGCAAGTCTTATACCCTGGGCGTCCTCATCGAGGAGCTTGCCGATATCGGCGAGGATATCGTGCTCCTGGCTGACCCACAGGGGATATATTGGGCAATGGCCCAGGCGAATACCTCGTACCGAGAGACAGAGCGTTTGTGGGATTATGACCGAGAGCCGCGCGGCTATCGTGTCAACGTTATGGTGCCAGGTGATCCTATTGAACGGTATGGGGGCGAAGACATTCTCTTTGAGATGGAACGGCGCGGTATCCATATCCAGGGACTTCGCTTGAACCCTTCTGATCTTCCCCCTGAGATGTGGTGCGATCTCTTCGATTTGGATATCAACGAGTTGATGGGTGCGGCCATGTTCAAGGCAGTTCGCAACTGTTGGAAGAAGCTCCGGCACGACTTCTTACTGGACGACATTGCGGTTGAAATCGGCAAGATTCAGACGCATGAGCGGACAAAAGAAGCGTTATTACGCAAAATTGACATGGCGCATGATTGGCAGATATTCGAGGAAACGCGCTACCGCGAAATATGGGAAATTCTCCAGCCTGACGCGATTAATATTCTTGATCTTAGTGTGCTGACCCAAAGTCGCTACGGTTTACGGAACCTGGTTGTGGCAGTACTCGCCAACTTCATCTTTCAAGTTCGCACGGTCGCACGCCGTCGGGAAGCCCTTGGCCTTTCTTCTGATATGCGCAAAGTCTGGTTCGCGATTGATGAGGCGCATAACTTCTGTCCAAGCGGTATGAGTACGTTATCAAAGGAAGTGCTGATTCGCTGGGCAAAGGAAGGGCGCCAACCAGGATTATCGCTCATCGTTGCCAGCCAGCAGCCAGCGGCCATTGATGCCGAGATATTGACCCAGTGCGGGATTAGGGTTGTCCATCGGATCACATCCAGGGATGACTATAAGGCCATTGATGCCTTAAGCCAGGACTACCTTTCCGGCGATCTGAGTGGAAGGATCAAACTGTTGAACGGCCCAGGCCAGACCCTTGTGATAGATGACGAGCGGGAGAGTATCGTGCCAGTACAAGTCAGACCACGCCAGAGTATGCATGGCGGAGGGAGCGCATAAAGGATATCCCCAATATGCATCTAGCTCCGTTCACTACTAGGATTATCGTGCTGGGAATACAGGTAAAGGCTCTCCTAATAATTTAAGCACCGGACTACTGGCCACGTCACGGTCATTGCCAATGACGAGGAGCAGGCAATCTTTCTTCGCACGTGTGATCGCATTGTATAATAGCTTACGCTGGAGATCGCGACTGGGCGGTACAGACTTCGTCCAGAGAATAATGACATGCTCAAACTCCCGATTTTTCGCCCCATGTACCGTTGTGATGATACGTTTCCCTTGCTGGCGACCAAACGCACGCGCTGAATGAACGGCTTGCCTGATATGTCCGGTTGCTAACGCTTCTGGGAGATGAGAGAGTCTCTTTAACTGTGCAAACCGTAGCAATCTGTCCCGTACTTGGCGTGCAGTGGGAGACAGAGATTCAATCAATAAATCGTTCAAGGTCTCAACAGCTATACCATGATCTAGAACGCATAGCTCTGAAGAGGCTTGCTCGCACTCTGCAGATTCATCAACTTCTTGATGCCAAGCAATTCCAGCTCTCCTATCCGTAAAATATCGGGCATATTTTCTATCCGACGCTTGTTTATCAAGCGATTGGCATGTTCTGATAAGCAGCGGATCTGACCGCTTGACAGTAAGTAATGCACAACTTCCTGTCCAACGTATACCAGACCACCCCAAGACCAGACGTTCGAGGATTTTCCAAGCTGCTGGTCCGGCATTGGGACAGATCAAAGGTTGAATAGCTCCATCTATCTGGCAATTAGACCGTAAATTTGCTGCTGCCTGCAAGATATCCGCCTGATCCGTCCGATGAATCGTCGTCAACACTTCATATGCTACGTCATGTGACTGCGCAATGCGTTCGATCCACTCAAGTGCTGGACACGAGTCGCCTTCTGCTTTCAAATATTGGAATCTATCTGCAGCCAGCACGAGGGTTGAATACTTGGCAAGCTGTTCGATAAGTGCAATATGGCCTTCGTCGCAATCTTGGAATTCGTCAATGACAACAAGGGGGAATGTATCCCCAATGACACGCCCAACTGATGAGCTGGCTAATAGCTCTGCTGCTTTTCCTAACACATCCGAAAAGCCGAACAGCGTGCTATACAAGCTATCATCAGAATTGCGAGACGTGCCAATGCTCACGGGGAGCGAAAACCCTAAAATCAGCCGCCACCTGTTCACAATATCCAACGCAAAGGCATCTATCGTCGTAATATGCGTGGGGAGAAGCGGGCAGTCGGCATGGAATTTATCCACCAATCGTCGTCGCGCCCCATGCATAAACGACATTGCCAGCACACGTTGGTACTCGCGCTGCACAAGAATCGGACCGAGTTCCTTGGCTTTCGCTAAGAGCCGCGTCGTTTTCCCTGTTCCAGCTTGTCCTTCAATGAGAATGATCTGTCCCATCTGCTATACTCGCGTAATGAAGCTTGCAGCGTAAACAACGGCAGGTCCATTCGTCGTATCGGTAACCCAGGGTAATCGCGCTGGTGGTTCTCCAATAGTAATTGCTGCGATATCACTGAATAGAGCGACAATCCGTTCGGCGCATGTTGGATTCTCAAGTGCTTCCCAAGCCAACTCCTCATGTTGCCCACGATCTTTCTTGATCCCAATTAAAGCATCCTGAAGTCCTTTTAATGTATGGGTGGAAGGATCAGGGAGAAGCTTTGCGAGACATGAGCCAGGGCTTGCTAGAGCGGGTTCAAGTACCCATGCCGCAAGGCATTCGATAGCCGCGTCATCGCCATACGTAATGATGGCACGCGGAGGGTTCGCCTGGTTCTGCAGAGTTGTAAGGTAACCTTTTCCAGGCGAATCGCCATCAACCAGCGGGATTATATCGGGTCGTAGACGTACCAACTCGACATATGTTTCAATGATGGCACTTTGCGTTGGCACAATAGTAAACGGCTTCAATTGCTCGGCATTGTTCCGATCAGCAGCCGCTTCAGCAATGCGTAGTAGCAAAGAGAGCCAATCATGGTCATATTCGCCTTCCGGCAATACAACTGATGTGCTCATCAGCGTATCGTAGAGCGCCTGGCGCTTCGTCGTATAGAGTTTTTGGATTGAATTAGGGTGAATGGTCTGTGGAGCTTCCCGCTTCAGCACCGTAGAAATAAGCGTTCCCTCGCGGTTTTGCAGGTAGATTACTTAATGTGGCTGATACCCGGCTGCGATATTGGGCGAATGGGTCGTAATGATTGACTGCGTGCTCAGGCCACGGATGCGCGTTGCGAGCCGACGATGAAGTGATGGATGGAGATGCAACTCAGGCTCTTCAGCGATAAAGACGAAATTGCGGCCTTTCCTCCGATTATAGTCAGCAAAGGCAAGGAGGAGTAGGAAGGTCTGCAGTGAAATCAACCCAGACCCCTGCCGGGCCACAGGCAGATACTCAATCACATCGCCCATAATGTGTGGGACCAAGCTGCGCATAACCGCGAGGGAATCTAACTGCGTTGGCCGGTAGGCAAGTTTATCGGTTTGGGCAAGAAATGAGAATCCACGCAATTCTTGCTCTGCAAGCTGAATGATATCGGTAAACGGAGTAGCGTCTTCAATTTTGGCATCGGGAGAGCGTAACTCCTGTTTTAAGTCGTCAATGCTTTTCCCTGGAACAGCGCCATACTCCCGTAGTACTTTAAGAAACGTTGATGAATTGAAAGAGAGGGCATCCTGCCATTCTCGGTTACATGGAAGGACGAATACTCCCATCTCGCGTTGCCGTAAGAGTGGAACAGCGAAGTGGGGATCGGTAAAAGGGTCACAAGGCCCCTGGTAATAATATCGGACCGTCTCAAACTCACAGGCGTCCTCATCATAACGGCCTGTCAAAGCAATCTGCGCCGCCAGTTTTGTTCCGAGAGGCGGATCAGGAGCGTATAGAACTTCACCCGTGTCTTCACGAAACCAAACAGGCGTTGCGCCTCGTTCACCACAAAACCAATCGGGGAATTGTCCTGGGTCTGTTACCGTTCCATCGCCGAAGTCTGTGACTGTCCCAATAAGCGTGAAGCGCGTATCAGCCTTGGGAGTACCGCCGAAGAAATCCCAATCCGATAACTGGCGGGTCACAGCGCGTTCCCGACCAAACAGTAAGGCCAACGCCTCAGCCACCGTGGTTTTTCCACAATTATTGGGGCCAAGAAGAAGCGCGTGCTCTGGGAAAGTGACCGAGCCTTCTTTGATTCCGCGAAAGCCGTTAATGTCAAGGCGACAGATACGCATGGGCCGGCTCCCCCAATTAGGAGAAATGCTACAGAATGCACTGTGCAAAAATACCGAAACTGATATAGCTATTGTTTCTCCGACGCCTAGATGAATCCCTTTTGCAGTTAAGGTAAGTCGTGTCCAGCTCTAGCTATTCATCCGATGGCGTGTAAATTTTTGTTGGGGGTCTCTTTTATTGGCTTTTAGAAAGGCGGTATGGGTTCGATACGACGGTTGTCCGTCTTTACGCGTTATGGTGTCGTATAACTCTAAAGTCATGCGGTTATGGGGAGAAGTGGGCCGGTTGGAAGATTTCAAGGCGGGCGGGCTTGTCTCGCATATAAAAAAATGCCAGATGGCCGTTGCGAAAAGGAAGGCTTAGGTTTCAAGGATACCGGGGGTAGGGCATACAGGTATCCTTAACTATGTCGGCAGCTCCCTACTTGAATGCGTATGGAGTTTCTCGGTTGACAAAGCAACCATTACTAACCATAACGTTATTTCGTTTACTTCGTATGCAGGATAACCGCAATCGGGAGACGTTGTAGAAGTGAGCGCAGGTATCTGCAAGCCAGTTGGCACAAATCAAACCATAACCACTCCTTGACGGGTAAAGTGTCCATGCGATAATTCTTGTAATAATATGTGTATCTGAACTCCTGCTCAGTAAGCATTGCAACTCGTCGCATATCATAATGGCCATACTTTACGAGCGACTATCCCAATCAAGTTCTTTACTCCATACGTATTCACCTTGCCCAGGCTTAAAAGAAATACAAAGTGGTACTATAGAATTATCATCTAACCTTTGTATTGGGCAAGGGGTCCATAAGTCTAAATCGCGACCATACAATTCGTTTGTCCTGCTAGTATCCCATACTATTGAAGTCTCATCATATCTACCAATTCCGTATGGTGTCCCGATTAATAATGCACAACAACGGATAATACCATCTGGGTGAATAAGTATCCGTTCTCCCATCCTGACCGAGCAATATCCGTAATACTTAGGATTTGATGAGTGTTCCTGATCCGTAATAAACCTTGTAGGTATTCTTACTTCTAAAGGAAATTGTCCGCATTCATATGCCTCTTCAAGTTCTTTTCTAATCAATAACCATTCTTCCACTTCAAGGCAAGCATGACTTGTCCACGTGTCTCTTGGAATTCCAACCCGAAGCACAGGATGTATATTTATCCTTTTAACGCCATATTCATACAGGGCATTGATCGTATTTAAGGCCATAAGGCGACTATCTGTATCTCTCCCTGAGTTAAGTCTATGAATACACATCGTAACATCAACATGATATCCTCGTTTAATCGCATACAATAAATTAGGAAGCGCACGGCTAAGCGAACAATGTCCCCTGCAAGAGTCATTTAACGCTTCATCATGTGAATCTATACTAAAACTCAGTTCATCTAGTTTCATAAGATTGGCGTCATCTAATATGCATTGTTGAAATACGCCATTCGTGTCCATGCGCACATAACTATAGCCAATTCTCTTAGAGTAGCTAATAATGTCAAATAACCCCCGATTGCCATTCTCAATGTCATATAGAGTTGGCTCGCCACCAATAATAGATAATTTCACGGCTCCCATATTGCGAAAAGTCAGTATGAGCTTCTTGGCTAGCTGTGCTTCTATTTCTTGCGTATGCAACTGAAATGTAGTATGTGACTTATATAGGCAGTAGTCACATGCAAGATTACAGCGGTCTGTAATGTAAAGAAACACTTGTTTGACATTACTAAAGTGCTCTGCAATACGTTTGTCTATTGTCAGCATATCTACTCCGGCAATCATACAGCACTCCTCCGACTGATTTCTTCTAGCTGACTAAGAGCAATATCAACGCCTTCATCGGTAAGGCAAGATATATAATTTGCTATTAAAACACGAGTGAATAACTCTGTACCTTCTTTAAGTGATAATTCATAGGTTCGTAATTCATGTCTTCTGGTCTCCAACTCATTGTCACGGTAATCGTCAATATATTTATACAATAGATCAAGTAACTTGCATATTTTACTTCTATTGTTCTCGACAACTGATACGATCACTGGCTCTTGATTCACTGTATCAATAATAAAGTCTTTCCAAAGAAAATCAATAAGAAATTGTAAAGTAGGATCAAATGGCAAGATAGGTAATCTACTACGTTCGCAATAGTGCGAAGGCTTTCGGTCACATTGTTTTGTCAGCAATTGTGCCTTTGCTACTTCTTCAAACCTGCGGATCATAGAAGTTACATGCGGTCCGAATGCAGGGCTAAATATCCAGTTAAGAAAATTTTCACCGTAATTCGTTGATCTAGGGAATGGCGGCGCTAGTAAATCTTCACGTGTCATTACAATATCTTTGGAATCTGTGTGTAAAGTAAACGTATCGCATCCTGCATAGGATTGCAGTTTTTCAACAAATGACTTATTAATCCTAAGCGCCTCGTCTATCTCCTGAGAAATGTAGGAAAGTGTATCAGCAACTCTGACAAGTTGTCCTTCAATCGTGAGAGGAGGGTCAGCAACTATGGATGGGCGTCCTTCAACGTATGGTGGTGTATGTTTCATTATCCCATCAATCGCTTCATCCGTGATTGTAGCGATCTTCTTACCACCACCATTAATTTCTACAATAGAATAACACCCTCGCGATTCTAATTCCTCAAATTGCTTTGTACCTTCGTCTTTCAAGGAGTTCCATAATAGTATTCGCGAGCTAAGTTTTGCATGATTATACTGGCCATCGCCAACAAAATCGCGTAATAATCCCTCGACTGGATAACCTAACGGTGGTTGGGCGATATCGTGTCCAAGTGCGATTGCTTCAGTAAGGTCAACATCAACCAGCAGACGCCTTGCCATACCTGAAGCCATTGTAGATACTTCAATGCTGTGCAATAATCTCGTTCTGTTTTCTGGCCCACGATTCGGAAAATGATAACGACGAAATGCCATCCGTCTAAAATACGGACAATATGTTACTTCAGCACGGTCGTGGTGGTATACCCGCCTTGTGCTTTCCTCTCCCGAAATTTCAACATATTGTGTGAGTGCGTGTTTCGCTCTAAAATCCTTAATCTTTTCGCGGATCATCATAAACTCCTTCCTCTGGACGCAACGTTAGAACGGTAGTGTGTATTGCATAACCCCGGTTATTATTCGATTATCATCTGCAGGCAAATCATTTGGCATATCACGGAGCTTCACTAGTAATCGAAAGTTTCTCTCACCATCGGCTAACAAATCGGGAACTTCAGAAATGATAGGCACTCTATCGAAGCGTGCGTCCCGGACGAGTGCATGGAAGAACTGTAACCCAATTTGTCCTTCACCAATTGGCGCATGTCGGTCAATTCTAGAATTGTAAGGCGCAAGTGAATCATTCACATGAATGGCCCCAAGCCGTTGGATACCGATGACTTTATCAAACAATGCCCAGATATGCGAATATCCGTCATACCCTTTAATGTCATATCCAGCTTCATATATATGTGCAGTATCTACGCATACTCCAATCTTTACGTCGTCCTTCACCAAAGCTATGATCTCAGCGAGTTGTTCAAACTTCGAGCCCAGTGATGTTCCTTGCCCTGCCATCGTTTCGACCAGAAGGTTAATGGATTCTACCTTGGCCCTTGTGACAGCAATGCGTATGTTGTCTGCAACACGACATAACGCTGATGAGTAAGGTATACCTTTCGCACTCCCAGGGTGTAACACTACTGTTGTTATGCCTAGATCAAAGGCACGTTGGAGTTCTACTGCCAGACGATCAACCGATTTCTCGCAGAGTTCCTTATCGGGCGATGCTAGGTTGACTAGGAAAGGGATATGGGAGATTATAGCGCTCACGTGGCTTTCTTGCCAAGTTGTTCGGAAAGCTTCGCGCATTATGGGATCAAGTGGCGGAACAGCCCACCGCCGCGAACTAGTCAAATAAAGCTGGATGCATTCGCAACCCCACTCTTCTGCGAACGTGAAGCCTACCTTGAAGCCACCTGTTGTCGGAACATTAGAGCCTAACATGAATGAACGTCCTTATAGTTTGAGCTTCTGGCACAGGTGTTGCCAAGCGGTTTCTAATACATCGGGAAGTGGCATAAGAGCATCTATAACGGTTATTCTCTCCTGGTTGTCAGAAGCTATAGTAATGTAACCTTGACGGACTGCTTCATGGAAATGCAAGCATTCACGCTCGATGCGGTGCCGTGAAGCGGGTAACAAACGAGAGAGTGTTACTGCAGCAGGTGCGTCAAGAAGCAATGTTACATCAGGAGGAGCCATACCTTCTTCGATCCGACTACGTAGTGATTGTAGAAAAGCCATCTCTATATGCCTCCCAAAGCCCTGGAAGGCATAAAAGGCGTCACCATAGCGTTCACATATCACAATATCTCCTCGTGCTAGTGACGGTCTGATTACTTCGACGAGATTCTGTCTACTCGCCGCTGCGATAAGTAACGCTTCAGTCAGAAAATCTGGATTAACCGGATGGTTTGTAAGGTTGATGGCACGTATTTGCTTGCCGAGTGCTGTTCCAGATTGGTCATTGGTCAAAACAACTGTTTGCCCGCGTTCAACGAGACGTTCGCGAAGATGAGAAATGCAAGCAGTTTTCCCAGTGCCATGCCCACCTTCAATAGTGATAAAGATGCCCTTTTTTGGGGTATTCATTAGCAATTCCCCTTTGGAGGTATCGAAAGAAACCCAATGAGTGCGAAGAGCACTATCTTTCTCTAGGCGTTTACCGCAACTTTCGCCATTCATTAACAACCCCCTTCTTGCGCATGTATATTCCTGGCGAAAGGTATGAAGGACAGGGATTGGGGGTTGTCGGCCTTCATGCTACAATACTTGATGCGGGCCTTCTCAAAACCTTGGCAGCATAGAATTGCGCTGGACAAAGTGATGGTGCCTGGCGAAGGGCATTGCAGAAATGGCACTTGCCGCATAGTTTGAAACACATGGAAGGCCCGCCCCTACGAAAGATACGAAGAAAGACGAGGAAGCGGATTGAGGAGAGCAGGGAAACACGTGCCGTGACGAACCCTGCTCGATTTCGCCTCAATTTGTTAGCGACGGCGCGGTACGATAATGCTGTGGATATTCAGGGGTACGCCCCGCCTCCACCATATCTTCGCCGCAAACCGCCTCTCGGCAGTTTTTCGGCCGAGGGCGACCTCGGCCCAACACGCCACCTTCTACGCTCAAATCGGCCTAGGTGAACACATTTCGCCCGCAGGACCTGTGGACTCGGTTCCCGCCCCAAAGCCCCCAAATCGACCAAAATCGGCTAAATCTCTCTCTTTCTCTGAAACCTCCGGACTACCCCATTATCTTGTCCGGAGGTTATAGCTGAAACCGTGCATAGTTCTCATTGACGATAGAGCAATCACTCCCTATACTACCGTTATCGGAGATAATATGCGCACTCTGCTTACCCAGTTTAGTCTGTTGGCATTCCAACCCCTTCTTAACAAGGGGTCTGGACGATTTGCTGCTGGGTAAGGTAAGACTAGGCTTATTAAACAGCATACACCGTCCAGACCCAAGGGTAGTACCCTTGGGTTTTTTAGGTGGTAAAATCCAGCAGGAGAAGCAAGGCATTATGATCTATATGTCGGATAATAATCGCATAAAGCTTCGCAAAGCCACTCAACAAGATCGAGAAACGTTGTGCCATATTCAACGCACGTCGATCTTTGATCTAGGGAGAATGGTTTATACGGATGGTGAGGTCAAGGCTTGGGGAGATGGCCTGTGTCCCGAGCGTTATATGACAAAGGAATATCAATTCGTTCTCGTTGCCGAGATCGACTCATGTGCAGTCGGTTTCGGGACATTGGATTGTAATACTGGCGAAATTACAGGTATGTTTGTCTTACCAGCATTTGTCAGGCAAGGTATCGGAACCTGCATCCTCAACAGGTTACTCACCGAAGCAAACCGAGTTGGACTATCCCTAGTGTGGTGTCGATCATCACTGTTTGCTGAAGCTTTTTATCAGAAAGCTGGATTTCAATCTGGACAACGGGATAAGCATCGATTCCGTAATGGGCAAGAGATGGATTACATCCCTATGAGCATATCACTCGTGTGATAATACGTTTTAGAAGACATCTCGACTCCCCTTCGCATGAGGAGACATCACTGTTCACTCGGAGAGCATTCGATCCCAGGCACTCTTGCACCACCATACCTTCGCCGCAAACCGCCTCTGGGCAGTTTCTCAGCTTAGAGCGTGCAGAGCCCGACACGCGTATTTCTACGCACGAATCGGCCTGTCTGAACACCTTCGGGCGGCAAAACCTCCGGACGAGGTGCTGCGCTTATCCACCCCATTTCAACCCAAAACACGCTGATTCTCTCTCTGATTCTCTGAAACCTCCGGACTAGCCCGACCTCGTCCGGATCTTCAGTCCGGAGGTGCTGAGACAGTTTGTGGGGCGGAGAGAGAATGGGATCACAGGGATATTTTGAGGTCAAATTGAGGATGAATAACGTGTTGGGCCGGGTCTCTCCTCTTTCTCCTTCTCCGGGTGGGAGTCGAAAAATGAGGGGTTTTTGCCTCTTAGTCGGCAGTTCTCTATGTGCTGTTCGAACGATGGTATGTGCCTGGGAGATGATGGGTGTTCGAAGCCGTATATTACGCCTATAGGCTCCTGCTCTTTTTATCAATGTAATCCTCCTGTTCTTTGACAGGATTTGCTGTATTAGCTAGCGAAGGTGGTTAATATTGCACGTGGTCGTTATGCGTTATGAAAGGAACCCGTATGAACCGGCGGTATGATGCAGTGATTTTTGACCTCTTCGGCACGCTCGTTGATAATGTGACCGATCAGGTGTATCACACCTGCCTGCGCGAGACGGCGGAGATGCTTGGTATCGACCGCGAGGCGTTCATTGCCTGCTGGGTGGAAGAGCAGTTTCGCCACCAGCGCCGCGTGGGGAGTCTACCGAGCACGGCGGCGCAAATCCGCTACATCTGCGATCGCTTCGGCATTATGCCCACGGACGAGATGGTCGAGCGCGCCGTCCAGTTACAGCGCGTGCGCTTTGGCCTGGGCAGTCTGACACCACGCTCCGGCACCCTTGACACGCTAGCCGCGCTGGCGCGCTGGCGGCGCAACGATACAAGCTGGGGCTGCTCAGCGACTGCTCGTGGGAAGTGCCCGACGTGTGGGAGCAGACGGCCTTTGCCGGGCGCTTCCACGCCACGGTCTTCTCCTGTGCCGCCGGCGCGCGCAAGCCCGACCCGCGATTGTATCAACTCATCTATGCGCAATTAGGCGTTCCACCGGCGCGATGCCTCTACGTCGGCGATGGCAGCGGTCGCGAACTCACCGGCGCCCGGCAGGCCGATATGACGCCCGTTCTGCTCTGCGCGCTACACGAACGGGATATTGTCATGCGGGAAGCCGATCCCCGCCAATGGGACGGGCCGGTGATCGAACGGATTGAACAAGTCATGACATATCTGAACGTGAATCTGCCAGCGAATGATGATATACATCTCGTCGACCCGACCACCTACCTCAAGCAAGAATAGCTGGCCTTCATCGCCGAATTCGTGGAGAATGGAGATCCGGAGAGGTATTACCGCCTGCCGGGAGACGATTTCGCTGTGTTCGTAGAACAGCTCAAACGTGAGGCACGGGGCGAGGGTCTGCCGGACTGGGCGGTACCGCAGAATGTCTACTGGGCGGTGCGTGGTGATCGGATGGTTGGCGTGTTAAAACTGCGCCACCGCCTCACCCCCGCGCTGGAAAACTGCGGTGGCCACATCGGCTACTTCGTGCGCCCCTCCGACGCGGGCAGGGATGCGCGACCCGCATGTTAGCGCAGGCGCTTGACAAGGCGCGCACGCTGGGACTGGCACGCGTGCTGCTCACCTGCAATCTCGACAACTACGCCTCTGCCCGGGCGATGGTCAAGAACGGTACCGTGCGCGACTCTGACGGCACGGACTCCGAAACCGGTAAGGCGCATGCGCGGTACTGGATCGATCTGGAGACGGTATGATGCAGACCGATCCGGCGAGCCAACTCTCCTACAATCGCAGTAAACAGATATTATTCTCTGCACTGAGAATCAGTTTGCTTATGCACCTGGTAGGCACTCGAACCATATCTCGCCATGACCTTTCGATTTCAGATACTGTTCCTCCACCATACCTTCGCCGCAAACCGCCTCTCGGCGGTTTTTTGGCTCAGGGCGACCATCGCTCAACACGCCACTTTCTACGCACGAATCGGCCTGTTTGAACACATTTGGATGGCAAAACCTGTGGACGAGGTGCCGGCGCTCATACCCCACAAAAGCCCAAAATCGGCCTTTTCTCTCTCTGTTTCTCTAAAACCTGTGGACTACCTCAAACCCGTCCACAGGCTACGTTCCTCCCAATTGTGGTCAGGTTTGGGGTTGACATACATGGGGGCCGTGCTTTGTAGCTTCCATCTTATTAACAATATTCCAGTTTTGCTAGGCCCTCGCTCTCTATTAGAAGCAAGCACTTGACATATAGTACGATACAAAACTATACTATATCAGATTATTACTCCATAAAGGAGAATCCGCAATGAGGCAAGGTTTGCTGGTGGCAGGGGATGCCGAAGTGGGCGCTGACATGACGATCAAGCGAGGCCTATGGGAGGACGGGGGGGCGGGGTATTACGACCGCGGCCTCGAAGGCATGGATTACACCATCGTGCGGATTCGGCCCGTCTTCGCCGAATATTATCACGACATGACGAAAGAGACCATGCAATTCACGGTGGATGCCAGTGCAGATCGAGCATGAAGGCGGCTTTCTCATTGCGAAAATCCATCACATCAGCGGGCGGGTCTTCGCGCGGTTGCTGAAGCAGCACGGCGTTGAAGAATTCAATCCGGCGCAGGGGCGCATCCTCTTTGCGCTCTGGCAGGGGGACGGTATCCCGATCCAGGCCTTAGCGGCTCGCACCGCGCTCAAAAAGTCGACACTGACCAATATGCTGGACCGGTTGGAGCAGGATGGGTGGATCACGCGAGTCCCGTCACCCAACGACCGCCGCAGCATCCTGGTGCGTCTCACGGAGAAGCACAGGGAATGGGAGGACCGCTACACTGCCGTTTCGGAAGCCATGAACGCCGTATGTTACGCGGGGCTTTCTTCAGCCGAGATCGGGCAATTCGAGGGCACACTGCGCCGGATCCTGACCAACGTCACCACCGCAGAGGAAGCATTTGATAAAGGAGACATGCAAGAGGAAGGAAAGCGATGTATTACAGGTTAAGACAAGATTATGATCCCGTCTGGTTGGATGCGGCCAACAGCCTGTATGATGCCGTGGACATGGAGTATTGCGAACACGAATTAGTCGATCAAGTGCGTGAGATTTCGCAAGGAGCTTAATCCAGGTAAACCACGCTTAATGTAAGCGTGAGAAAAACAAGTTTTTGAAACTGAGAGGAGTATGACCCATGGACAAAGTATCAATCGGCAAGATCAATTCTTTTTGTCCCCAAGCACTGTTCATGTACGGGACATACAAAGAGGATGGCACCCCAAATTTCGGACTGTTTTGCTGGTTCAGTTATTGCTGGGACTCAGAATTGGGCGTCATGGCGAGTATCGGCCAGCGAAAGTTGACGATTGACCGTATACACGCAAGCAAGGTTTTTTCCGCGAATCTGGTGACAGAACAGTTGCTCCCGCTCGCGGATTATCTGGGCCATACCGCAGGCTATACGCCGGGGAAGATGGATATACCAATAGCGGTTGAGCGTGGCGCGGTGCTGGATGTTCCAATATTGACGGACAGCCCGTGGGTATACGAGCTGGAGGTCAATCAATCAATCCCGCTGCAAGGCAATGAGGTTTTCATCTGCAAGATACGCAATGTTCTGGCAGCAACAGAACTCATGGACGAAACAAAAAGCTTGGAAGAACGCATGAAATCAGCCGCGCCGGTTATCTGGGAAAGTTCAGGAGCAGGTCTCTATTATACGTTGAACCCCGTCCCGAAGGGCATGACGGGAGATTGGAAGGATTTATTTAGGAAGGAGCAATGATGATCGCCTTATTTTCTCAGGAAACCATCGATTTTCTCGTTGAAAACCGTCTTCAAAATGACAAAGCATGGTTTGGGGTGCATAAAGAGCAATACCATGAATTTGTGATCGCGCCATTGATATCGCTTGCCGATGAACTTTCGTCTGTCCTGTTGGATATTGACGATAAGCTGATCTGCTCGCCAAAGGTTGGCGGGTCAGTATCGCGCATATGGCGCGACACGCGTTTTTCCAAGGATAAATCCCTGTTTCGCGACATCATGTGGTGTATGTTTGTCCGTGAAAAGAACACGGGATTGCCGGAGTTTTTCTTCGTTATTTCTCCTGATAGCTTTTTGTACGGCTGTGGTTATTATTCGGCGGGGACTGCAAGTATGGAAAGCATACGCAGGCTGATATTATCTGGTGATAAAGATTTCAATACTGCGCTTTCGACATATGAAAATCAAGAGATATTCCAGCTTGAAGGTGATCTGTATAAGAAAAGCCGGTATCCCGATATGCCGGAACATTTACGAAATTGGCTTGATCGCAAAACGATCTGTTTTCTCAGGAAGAGCACTGACTTTGACTTGTTGTATTCTGACGAACTATCTGCCACAGTAGCAGAAGGTTATAAAATCCTCGCGCCTATTTATAATTTTCTGATAAAAGCAGAAGAAAACATAAAGAATTGACCGTTTTAAGTTCGTCCAAGATTTACCGAACCACTATGAGCCTATATATCTTTGACCGACCGTGCCCGGACTGCGGGAGCCTCATCCGCAAGGAAACATTCATGGGCGGCAGCATCTATTGCTGCCCGGACTGCCAGGAAATATAGTGCCGTGCGTTTCAGGGATAATTATCCAATCCTTGGTACGATAGAATCAGTTTCGAAGTATTTCTGGTAGGCACGCATCCCCACTTCATTGGAGAATTTTCGATGTCAGACATCTTTCCTCCAGCATATCTCCCATCTCAAACCGCCTCCGGGCGGTTTTTGGCTTAGGGCGGACATAGCCCAACATGCCACGTTCTACGCTCAAATCCGCCTGTGTGAACACCTTTCGACCGCCAAACCTCTGGACGAGGTTCCCGCTGAAAAGCCCCGAACGGGCCAATTCTCTCTCTGATTCTCTGGAGGCTCCGGATTACCCCAATTCGTCCACTACCCGGCTACCCCGGCGATGAGTTGATCTGTGATATCCGGCAGGCAGGGCTGCCGATAGCCACACTGCCCATGAGCAATGTCTCCAACATGCGCGAAGTCGCCGCGCGGTGCCAGGCGGATGCGAGCTTTGCCAAGGTGGAGGGACCCCTGAACATCCTGCCGGTGATTGCCCGCCTCCTCCACACACACGATGGGGAGAGCTGGCGGCAAGCGGTGACGCGGGTCGGACGTGTGCTCCCTGATCTCTGCGCCTATTGGGAGGGCGCGCGTGTGCTGGTGATCGGACATGTGGCAACCCGGTGGGCGTTTGATCATCTGCGCAACGGCATCCCGTTGGAGGAGCTGATTCGCGCGGACTTTGGCTGGCGAGAAGGTTGGGAGTATCGGGTACCTATCCCGTAAATGCGCTGTGAGCACAAATCTGCTTTCCGAAAGAGATCGCACGGCCTTACCTTAAGACTACGGCCATCGCCCCTCCCCCCGAAATCGCCAGATTCGCTCTACCGCTCTGCGAGATTCTCCAGCCAGGTTAACGCCATGCGGAAGCGATCTTTCAAAAAGCGGAAAAGTGGTATACTGGGGTGGAAGCGCTGTAAAACACTGAGAAGCATTTACGTGTCAATTGCGCAGACATCGTTCCCATCTTTGCTCTCATTGTCAGCCGCAGGCGACGTTGCCGAAATGAGGAATACGATCCCTGTCGTTGACAATACCATCGTGGGCCCCTGCCGAGCAAATGGTCGCTATCGTAGAATAACGAGCTCAATGTGGAGGAAACGAGGTGAACAAGTTCTGTCAGAGTTGCGGGATGCCGATGAAGAAGGATCCAGAGAACGGTGGAACCAACGAGGACGGCACCCAAAATACCGACTACTGCAGCTACTGCTACCAGGATGGCGCCTTTACTTCTCCCGAGATTCGGACTGCTGCAGACATGCAGCGCTTCTGTGTCGGCAAACTAAAAGAGATGGGGACGCCGGGGTTCATCGCATGGATGCTGACACGAAGCATCCCAAAGCTGAAGCGTTGGCGAACGCTTTGAAGCATCAGCACGGAGAGCATATGTTAACTGAAGCAGAGCTTAGAAGTTCGATCTGCAGCCTTGGGCTTTCCGGTCTTCCGGTTTGTCTGCACTCGTCACTGCGCTCATTCGGATGGGTAGACCAGGGAGCATCCACTATTGTCGAGGCATTTCTTGCCGAAAGATGTACAGTATTGGTACCAACCTTCGCCGATGATTTCCGTATCCCGCCCCCAGAGCACCTCCGTCCTGAACGAAATGGGTACGACTATAATCGGACGTCTGAGAGTAGGAGTACGCTAGTTTACACGCCAGAAAGTACTGTCATCGATAAAGATATGGGTGCCATTCCACAGTCTATTGTTAACATGCCTTCTAGATTTCGAGGAAACCACCCCCTACTCTCTTTTTGTGCTGTTGGCCCGCTTGCAGCAGTCCTAATCGCGCCTCAAATGCCAGTGGATGCATTCGTTCCACTTAAGAAACTCTCAGAGATGAATGGGGTAATTCTCTTAGCGGGTGTAAGCTACCGGCGCATGACGTTACTCCATTTGGCGGAGAAACTCGCTGGCCGCACACCATTTCGGCGTTGGGCAAACGCACAGGATGGCCAGCCTATGATGGTCGAAAGTGGTGGATGCTCAGAAGGATTTGATCAATTCGCACCCGTTCTCGATCAATTCGCGAAAAAGAGCTGCGTCGGCAGTAGTGAATGGATTATCTTGCCTGCAAACGATGTGCTCAAAACGGCGACACGACTGATTCGGGAGACACCCGACATAACACGGTGCGCAAACCATTCATGCGGGCGGTGTCGCGATGCATTACTAGGTGGTCCAATTTCCAGTTGAGCCGGAGACCACTGTTAACGGTGAGAAGAAATGAAGGTTGCCTACCACTCGATGCATGATGTACCAGCCGCTTACGTGATCGTAAAGGAAGGAGACTATCCCCGCCATGATAGAGATCCCGGAAGCACAAGCGCTCGCGGTACAGTTGAATGCCGCCGTGCAGGGCAAGCGGATTGCCGCCGTCACTGCGGCGACATCCCCGCAGAAGTGGGCCTGGTATTTCGGCGATCCGCGGGAGTATCCGGCGCGGTTGTGCGGAAAAACCGTTGGCGCGTCCTGCGCATGGGGCGGGTTTGTCGAGATCGTCGTTGACGATGTCACCCTGCTGATTGCCGAAGGTGCGGGGCTGCGTCTGTATCGGAGTGGCGAACAACGTCCCACAAGCATCAACTGCTGCTCGAATTCGCCGGTGGTGACGCGGTGATCGGCTCGGTGCAGATGTACGGCGGGTTGTGGTGTTTCCCTGCCGGTGCCTTGGACAACCCGTATTATCAGACAGCGAAGACTAAGCCCTCGCCGTTGTCGCAGGCGTTTGACGCGCGTTATTTCCGTGACCTGCTCGATGATCCGGCAACGCACAAACTCTGTGCCAAAACCTTCCTCGCCACCGAACAGCGCATCCCCGGCCTGGGGAATGGCGTCCTGCAAGACATCCTTCTCGCGGCGAAAATCCATCCCAAGCATAAACTCGCCACCCTGACGCCACCGGAACGTGACGCGCTGTTCACCGCGGTGAAATCGACCCTCGCGGCCATGACCGACCAGGGCGGGCGCGACACGGAAGCCGACCTCTTCGGCAATCCCGGAGGTTACCGGACCAGGATGAGCAGATATACGGTGGACCGACCCTGCCCGGACTGCGAGAGCCTCATCCGCAAGGCAAGCTTCATGGGCGGCAGCATCTATTGCTGCCCGGCATGCCAGGAAATATAGTGCCGTGCGTTTCAGGGATAATCATCCAATCCTTGGTACGATAGAAGATACGATAGAATCAGTTTCGAAGAATTTCTGGTAGGCATTCATCCCTGTTTCCTCGGAGAATTTTCGATTTCAGGCACTTTTCCTCCACCATATCTTCGCCTCAAACCGCCTCTCGGCGGTTTGTTGGCTCAGGGCGACCTCGGACCAACACGCCACGTTCTACGCGCAAATCCGCCTGGGTGAACACCTTTCGGTACCGAAACCTCTGGACGATCCAAACAGCGTTTGCCCCACTACAAAGCCCTAAATGGGCCAATTCTCCCTCTGATTCTCTGGAACCTCCGGACGACCCCTCACCCCATCCAGAGGTTGGTGGGTGGGGCTGCGGACATCATCCGGAGGTCAGAAGGGGTATCCCTGTACTGCTATCAGTATCGCCGTGACAAAAAGCACTGAAGCCATATACAATTACTGGTAGTGCTGTTATCCGGCCATCGAGTAGACACTCATGCGCTTTGCCGAGAAGGCAGATGAGAGAGTTCAGGCAAAGTATGCTCATCACAGTCATCTGAGTCAGGAGTAGAACCATGGAACGAAAGATTCGTGTTGGGGTGGTGTTCGGCGGGAAATCGACCGAGCATGCGGTGTCGTTATTGTCGGCGCAGAGTATTATCCGCACCCTGGACCCCGAGCGATTTGAGATGGTGTTCATCGGTATCGATAAGGAGGGGAGGTGGGCATTATGCGACAACGCCCGGCCGTTGCTGCATGCGGATGACCCCGAGCAGATTGCCCTTTGTCCTTCGGCACATCCCGTGGCCGTCGTACCTGGCGGTAGTGAACAGCGGTTGTCCGTCTTGACCGATAGTCATCGCGCAACGCCCATTGATGTGGTGTTCCCGGTGCTGCATGGTCCACTGGGTGAGGATGGCACAGTGCAGGGGATGTTGAAATTGGCAAACCTGCCTTTTGTCGGTGCCGGGGTGCTCGGTTCGGCAGTCGGCATGGATAAGGATGTGGCGAAACGGCTGTTGCGTGACGCCGGTATTCCCGTGGCCAATTTCCTTGCAGTGAACGCGCGGCACGCGGTGACGCTAACCTATGATGAGGTCGTGACGCGACTCGGCTCGCCGTTTTTCATCAAGCCCGCCAATGCTGGTTCTTCAGTCGGTGTAAGCAAGGTAACGAACACCGAGGACTATGCAACCGCGCTACGGGAAGCCCTGAAGTTCGACACAAAAGTGCTCATCGAAGAATTCATCGAGGGTCGGGAGATCGAGTGTGCTGTTCTCGGTAATGACGAGCCAACGGCATCCTGCCTGGGTGAAATCATCCCGACCCATGACTTTTACAGCTACGAGGCCAAATACCTGGACGAACATGGCGCGTTACTCAAGATTCCAGCGGAGATCGAGCAGGGCACGGGAGAGCATCTCCGGCGACTGGCCGTACAAACGTTCCAAACGCTCTGCTGCGAAGGCATGGCGCGCGTGGACTTTTTCCTGCGCCCCAACGGTAAAGCGATAGTCAACGAAATCAACACCATCCCCGGCTTTACCAGCATCAGCATGTATCCAAAACTTTGGGAAGCCAGCGGCCTGCCATACGGCAAGCTGGTGGAGCGTCTCATTGATCTCGCCTTGGAGCGGCATGAACGTGAGCAACGGTTACAGACATCGATCTGATAGATTAAGGGGAAATGCGGGAGGCGTTAGATGAAAGTAGTCTATAAGATCACCTCTCCGGAATACGCCTTCTCCCACCGGCTGTTCGGCCGGGCGCTGGGCGAGGTGACCGCCCCGGAGACCTGAACGATGACGGCCGACGCGAAAGCCGGCGCCACCGTGATGGGCTCCGCCCGGCATATTGATGAGCGCCACCTGGGCAAGACGGTGGCGGCCTTCGTGGACGGCCACGTGGAGACCCGCCCGGCCCAAGGCTTACCCGGCGGCGGCGTGCTGCTGAACAAGATCGCCTTTCACTCGGACCGCGACGGCAACTATCAGATCTACGTGATGAACGCCGACGGCACGGGGAAGACCCGGCTGACGAATAACACAGCGTCTGACTACATCTACCAGGGCGGCTGGCGCTAAATACCGCCCGGCTGTTTCAACTGACCTGCTACAGTGCAAAGCTGAGGATGTCATCAAATCCATACGGGAGTAATACTAGTGCAAATCATGAACATGCTCTTCCACTGTGCTGTCCGCGCAGGCGAATGGCCGCGCTCCCAGGGAAACCGTGCCCAACAGCTCCAATGCGGAACAGCATTCTTCCGATTTGCCCTAGTAGTCCGGCGAAGAACACCGCATGTTTGCCGGTATCATCAGCGCTGTCCAGCATAGGACGCCCCCCACCTGGCGATGGAACGGAGGGCTCACCTCTCCCCCACCCCCTCCCCTACCTGGGAAGGGGAGCGACGGATTGGTCGGCTTCCCTGTCGGGAGCAGTGCCGGAGGATGACACACGCGCAGGATGATGGACACCTCTGCAGTAGCGCACCCTGCACCTGGCCACCGGCCCAACAGGCCACGCATCGTTGCTTGCTTGCTGACAGCGCGGCTGAGACGGTCAGGACCCTTGCGCCACCCCCCGCGCGCGCGCAATCGCCCGGGCGATGCGCTCCAGGCTGCGGGGTTTGCTGAGGTAGTCGGTCATGCCGGCGGCCAGGCAGCGGTCGCGGTCGCCGGGCAGGGCCAGCGCGGTGATGGCGATGATGGGGGGGGGCGGCGAAGCCGGGCAGGGCGCGCAGGCGCTGCGTGGCTTGCAGGCCGTCCAGGCCGGGCATCTGCACGTCCATCAGGATCACCGCGGGGCATCGCCGGCCCCCGACGCGCCGGGGCGTCGGGGGCCGGCGCGTCCAGCTCGTCCGCCGGGGCGGGGCAGGCCTCCCAGGGCAGGGTGATGGTGAAGCGGCTGCCCTGTCCGGGCGCGCTCTCCACCGCCACCGTGCCGCCGTGCAATTCCGCCAGTTGCTTCACCAGCGACAGGCCGAGGCCGGTGCCCGAGTAAGTCCGCGCCAGGCGGGCATCCAGTTGCACGAAGGGGTGGAACAGTTTCGCCTAGTCCTCCGGCGCGATGCCGATGCCGGTGTCCCGCACGGTGAGGTGCAGCAGGCCGGCGGCGGCGTCCCCGCGCGCCGCCAGCGTGATCTCCCCCTCCGGCGGGGTGAATTTCACGGCGTTGCTCAGCAAGTTCACCAGCATCTGCTTCACGCGGCGCGGGTCAACGCGGGCATAGGCGATCTCCTCCGCCACCTCCAGGCGCAGGCGCTGGCGCTTCTCGCGCGCCAGCTCGCCGACCAGGCGCACGGCGGCCGCGCAGCACGCCGGCAGGTCCGTCGCTTCGCGGTCCAGCTCCAGCCGTCCGGCCTGGAGTTTCGACAGGTCCAGCACGTCATTGATGAGCGCCAGCAGGTGCCGCCCGCTTTCCTCCAGCGTGCCGATCATCTCGAGCTGCGCATCGGTCAGCGCCCCGCCGCCGATGCCGAGCTGCAGCCCTTCCGCGAGCCGAGGATGGCGGTCAACGGCGTGCGCAGCTCATGGCTCATGCCGGCGAGGAACTCATCCTTCAGGCGCGCCGCGGGCGAGCTCGGCGTTGGCGCGCGCCAGCTCCTCGGCGCGTTCCCGCAAGGCGAGCTCCAGCGCTTTTTGCGCCGTGATGTCGCACCCGATCTGGACGAGATAGAGGAGCTGCCCGCGGGCGTCGAGCACCGGGCGCGTGCGGCTTTCCATCTAGACGTACTCCTCCGACTTTCTGCGCACGCGCCACACCAGCACCCCCTCCGCCGGCGGATGCGCGCGCCAGGCTTCCGCGAGGGCCATCGCCTCCGGCAGGTCGTCCGGGTGCACGTAATGTGTGAGCGGATGATGCCAATACTCTTTGACCGTATATCCGGTGATGCGCATCAACGCCTGCGGCGTGATGTACAACGGCCGATCATCTGCCCCCAAAATGGACATGATGTCGCTGGAATGATCCAGCAGCATGCGCAGATGCTCATCCCGCACGAGCTGGCAGTGGTCGAGGCCATCGGTGGGGACGTCGGCGCACGCGCCGGCCATGCCGACCAGGTGGCCGGCGTCACGTATGGCGCGTACACGGAATTGGACCCAGCGTTCCTCCGGCCCGCCGCCCCGCAGGCGGCACGCCTCGTATACCGGGGCCTCCTGGGCGCCGGCGCGCGCCAGCGCCTCCTCCCAGCGCGTCTGATCGGAGGCGAAGAGCACCTCCGCCAATGGGCAGCCGACCAGCGCCTCCGGGAGGTGTCCCAGCAGCCGGTATCCTTCAGGGTTCATGTACGTCACCGCCCCCCGCGCGTCCAGGGTGAACAGGCCGATGGGGAAGCGTGACAGGGCATCTTGCCGTAGCACGGCGCGCCATGCTGGATCATCGTTGATCGTTCCGCCGATCTCCGCTCTCGCGCTCTGATTGTACACGGGATAGTGCGTGATCGCCCGGCGTATGCCCCCGCCCACGGCGCTACGCGCGCGGCGGGGGGGTGACGGCCGCGGGCGGCGGGCTGTATTGCGCGATGAACGCCAGAATCGCCGCCATTGCCGGATCGTCGGGCGCGGCGAGGAGGCTGAGGATGGTGCCGTGGTCGCGGCCGGGGAACTCCTGGTAGGCGCAGGCGGCGTGGCCGTTGGCTTTGAGGATGGCGATGAAGTAGCGGTTCTCCTCGGCGCGGGCGGGCCAGTCCTCGCCGCCGCAGAGGCAGAGGATGGGCGGGGCGTCCTTGCGGGCGTGGTAGGCGGGGCCGGCCTCGTCCAGCGTGGGCGTCGTCTCCGGATTGGGCACGCCGCGCTCGCGGCGCACGGTGAAGTGGGTGAGCATCTGCCCGCTGATGGGGATGACGCCGGCCACCGCCGAGGTGTGCAGCCCGTGCGCCCGCAGCCGGCGCGGGTCCATGCCCACCATCGCCGCCAGGTACGCCCCGGCGGAGTGCCCGGAGACGAACACCTTCTTCGGCGCGCCGCCGTGCGCGGCGATATGCCGCACCGTCCACGCCGTCGCCGCCGCCGCGTCGTCCACGTAGGCGGGGTACTTCACCCGGTCGAAGAGCCGATAGTTCGCCACCGCCACCGCTACGCCCCGGCGCGCGAAGGCCGTCGCCACCGCGGCCGTCACCGCGTCCGCCTTCGACCCGCCCATCAGCGCGCCGCCGTGAAACCAGACGATGGTGGGGAAATCGGTCTGCCCCGTCGGCAGGTACAGGTCCAGCTTGCAGCGCGTGCGCTCGTAGACGCTGAGCCCGCGCCCGGTTTTATAGGCCAGGTCGGCACGGATGGTCACGCCCTCCTCCGCCGGGGCTTGCGCCCAGGCGCTCACGGCCGCCACGCCGGCGAGCAGGCAGCCGAACACGATGCGGCGCCAGTCAGTCATCCGCTCCCCCTTCCGCCCTGACGCGCCCGCTGTCATCCAGGATGCGCCCGTGCGCCACCAGCGGCGGCTGCCCGGGCCGCAGTATCGCGCAGGCCCCGTCCAGCGTCAGGCCACCGGTGAGCGGCACGGCTCCCGTGCCGGCCAGGCGCGCGGCGATTTCCACCGGCGCCTCGCCCGGCAGCGCCACCGTCAGCCGCGCCGCGCCCTCCGGCGCCGGCAGCCACCGCGCCGTCACCGCCGGCGCCGCGCCGTCGCCGGGGGCCAGCACCCAGGCGGTCGTCGTCGTGCCCGCGATGTGGGCGGTGTAGGCGGCGCAGGTCGCGGGCGCCTTCTCGTTATACTGCCGGCTGTACCACCCCTGGATCGCCGGGGTCTCCTGGCCGCGCACCAGCGCGGTGGTCCAGGTGAGCGATCCCACCGGCTGGATGCGCAGGTTGGCGGCACCCGCGTCGGTGGTGAGGACCGATGACCCCTCGGTGCGCACGGCGCAGTCGGGGTGGAAGTGCCACAGCGGCGTGATGGTGCGCGGGCGGTCCGTCTCGATGCGATCAATGACGACCCAGTATTTCCCGCGCAGGTAGATCACGACCCGCGTATGCTCCGCGGCGCCTTCGAGATCGGCATAGCCCGCGCTGAACGTCCCGCGCGCGTAGTCGAATGCCGGGTGGATGGCCACCGACTCCACGGGGACGGCGGCGTCCGCTTCGCGCGCATCCGCCCGCTGACCCTGTCCGTCTACGAGTATGACGTTGTGCGCCGCGGAGGACACGAAGTAGTGGCGCCAGTCGCCGCCAATGTAGGTGTAGCGGCCGCCGTCCACCAGCAGCTCGCGCCCGCCCGCCGCGAGGGAGAGGTGCAGCTTATCGTTGTGCTGATGCCCGATGCCCCAGGGGCCGATGTCGAAGAAGGCCCACTGCGCCCGCGCGTCCCACCCGCCGCGCATCACCACCTGCCCCGCCCAGGGGAAGACGACGGAGGGGTGCGCGGGCGCGATGCCCCGCTCGCCGTTGGTGGCGATGTACAGCCAGTCCGGACGCTGATAGGTCGCGGCCGCCGCCGCCACCCGCGCGCGGTAATCGGTGCGGTCGGAGTCGTTGTTGAGCGGGTTGGCGCCGTCCGGCCCCATGCTGGAGGCCAGGTAGTGCCACATCCCCCGCAGCCCATCGGTGAAGCGGGCGGGCAGCGGCGCCTCGATCTGCCGCAGGGTCCCGGCAAATTGTTCAAAATTCGTCAACGCCACCCAGTGGTAATGGCTGGTCAGCTCCTTCTGCACGCCGTCCGGATACACCTGGGCGGTGATTTCCCGCGTCAGCGTCCGGGTCGCGTAATCCAGCCACGCGTTCGCCGCGGAGAATTCCGGCCAGGCGGCGGCGATGAGCGCGAGGCCGCTCATCTCCATCGTCGCCCAGTTGCCGCCGGCGTGGTAACTCCGCAGATAGCGCGCGTGGTCGGGCAGGCTGGAGAGCAGCAGGATGCGCGTCGCCGGCGTGAGGGCGTCCACCGCCATCAGCCCGTAGAAGGCGGCGGCCCAGGCCTTCGGGCGGAAACTCACCTCCAGCCCGCGCCAGGCGGCGCCGACGTTCTTCCGGTCGGGATACGGATTCGCCGTCACCCAGTCGCGGATGACCGCGTCCACATAGCGCGCGTAGGCCGCGTTGCCGGTCTCGCCGTAGGCGGCGACCAGGCTGGCGACATACTGGTGGCGATTCAGCGCCAGCGCCCACTCAAAGTCGTGATTCGGCCCCCTCCACTCCCATTGCAGCCCGCCGTCTTCGCCGCGCGGCACGGTGCCCTCGATGGTGTAGAAGGTGAAGGTATCCCGCAGCATCTTCTCGGCGACCGGCCGCGTGCCCTGTCCCGGCGCCGGCCGGCGCAGCCACGCGCCCGCCGCGCCGTCGCGATAATAGGCCAGCAGCGCTTCGCACGCGGCGGGCCAGTCCCGCCGGTCCGCCGCCGCGCTCACGGCCGCGAATCCGGGACGATCCAGCGCCAGGCTCGCAAAAAGCTGCCGCACGCGGTCGGGATGCCGTTCGCAGACCCAGGCGACGCTCGCGGGGTCGGTTGCCGCGCTACTCATCATCGTCCCTCCACCCAGCAGGAATATGCCACAGACCAGCATGCCCATTGCCCGGTGCATATACGCTTCTCCTCGCTCACCGCAGCTGAATCGCGAACAAATCCGCATCCTCCAGCGCCACGCGCAGGCGCACCGGGGTGCCGGCCAGCGCGGAGAGGTCGTCGCCGCCGGCCCAGGCCGCCACGGCGTCAATTTCATCGCCATACAGCGCGGGGAAGTCGGCCAGCGTGAAGCCGCGGATGGGCGTGCCGTCCGCCTGCTGCAGCTCACAGCGCAGGCTGCCCGCCGCCGAGGTGGCGTAGTTCAGGTGCAGCCGCGCGCCGGTGAAGGTGAAGGCGCGCGTGACCATCTCGCCGCCCGGCACGCCGCCGTGCACCGCGGCGAAGCCGTGCCTGCGCACCGTCATCCGGCGCAGGCGGTTATCCGGCCACGAGTAGTGCTCGCTGATGTAAAGGGAGAACTCGTCCGGCGCGGTCTCGGCGATGCCCCAGGCGGTCATGTTGCTGCGCTGCGTCCAGTTGCGCTCGTCGCGGCCCGGGCGCACCCACGCCTCGCGGAAGGTGCGGTCCCAGTGCACGCCGTCGCGGCTAGTCATGAAGACGGCGTCCGAGACGCCGGGGCTGTCGTGCGCCAGCACCTTGTGCCGGCCCGGCAGGAAGCGTTTGGGGAAGGAGAGGTAGATGTGCTCGGCGCCCGGGCAGGGCACGGTGGCGTTGGTGTAAAACTCCTCCGGCGGCACAGTGTAGGCATTGGGCACGGGGGGCGTCCAGTGGAGGAAATCCGCCGAGGTGCAGCTCTGGATGGCGCGGAACCACGGCGTCTCCTCGGTGGGGACGATGTAGCGGGAGTAGCAGCGGTACGCGCCGATGCGGGCATCCCAGAAGGCGATATTCTGCGAATCGAAGGCGCCCTCCGTCATCACCGGCGCCTCCTGGAGCAGCGACCAGTGGAGGCCGTCCGCCGACCCCAGCGCGTAGAGCCCCGCGTGCTCGAACCCCAGCCCGCCCAGCGCCTTATAGCGCGCCGCCGGGTCGGCGGCGGGGTTGGCGTCGCGGAAGGCGGCGAAGTTATGCGAGATCACCCCGCGCCAGATGATGTTATTGGCGGTGCTGCCATTGAAGTCTACCAGCCCCAGCTTCGGGCGGGTGAAGGTGATGCCGTCGCCGCTCTCGGCGCAGCAGGTGGGCTCCCAGCCGTTGCCGTCGGCTTCCGAGGCGCCGCGGTAATAGAGGCGGATCATATCGCCGTCCTGCACCACGGAGTAATACCCCGTCCAGTGGTTCTCCCACGGCTGATCAGCGGTGAAGACCACCTCGCGCTTCACCGGCGGGTGCAGCCGCAGGGCCGTGCCCGCCATCCGCTCGATGAGCCAGTGGTCCACGAACATCTCGACGCGCGATCCGATCTCCCGCATGGCGCACCTCCATCAGGGGTATGTCGTGAGTCGTCACGATAGACCGTGCCGCGTCCGGCGTAGGGATGAGGGATTAGGGATTGGGGCGCGCGCTACAGACGGTTGCCCTGATACGCAAACGCCAACGTGACGACCCCCTAATCCCTAATTGTAGTGGTCCTTCAGATTGTACTTTGACAAACGAATATGGGTATAGCCCTGGCATGCAGTATCACGCCAATGCCAAATTAACCATTGCGCAACGCCAAGCGATGCGCGCAGAGTTCCTACAGGGCGCCAGCATTACCGAACTGGCTGCCCGCTATCGGGTGGCCACCAAGACCGTTCGCCGCTGGGTCCATCGGGAGGATCCCCGGGATCGGAGTACGGCCCCGCATCACCGGAGGACCAAGCGCCCCCCGGCCTAAAGGCGGCGGTGTGGCATTTCCAGCGCCGGTATCCGGGCTGGGGCACCCGTCGCCTGACCCAGGAATTGCGGCCCGTGTATCCGACGCTCACCCGCCGGGTCGTGCGGCATATCCTGCACACGGCCGGACGGCTGGCCTCCGCGCCCCCGCGTCACAAACGGGGGCGCCGGCCGATTCCCGTCGGGCGCCACCGCGTGCAGATGGATGTCCAACAGTTGCCCGCGATCCAGGGCGGCACGGGGTTTGCGTACAAGATCGCCGTCATTCACCTGCGCACGCGCCTAAAGTATGCGGAGATTCATTCGGACCACCGCACGGAGACGGTGGCCGGTGTCCTGGAGCGGGCGCGTGATCGGCTCCCGCCGTTTACCCTGGTGTGGACGGATAATGCGCCGGAGTTCACCATGCGCGACACCGCCCATCCTGAGCGGCAGACCGCCTTTCAGCGGATGCTGGCCCGGCTGGGCTTGCAGCACGGCACCAGTGCGCCCCGCTCCCCCTGGCAAAATGGCATCGTGGAGCGCAGTCACCGCACGGATAATGCCGAGTGCTTTCACGTGCTGCGATTTACCGATCCCGAGGAGCGGCGCTATCAGTACCGGCTCTGGGAGATGGCCTACAACACCCAGCGCCCGCATCAGGGCTTGGGCGGGGAGACCCCCTGGGCCGTCTATCAGCGTGAGTACCCACGGCATGCCCAGTGCCGATGGCCCGACTAGTCAGGACTCTATTCGCTTGTCAAAGTACAATCTGAAGGACCACTACACCTAATCCCCAACCCCTCACCCCGACCAGCGGTCGGTGCGCAGAGCACGAGACAGCGTCACACCCCGCTACAGGGGTATTTTATGCGAAGCCTCGCCCGCTGTCCAGCCAGACGAAAATTCCGCCAAAGAATGCGCGGCGTCGGCAGGAACGCGCACCGTGGCGTCGTATTGAGAAGAGATACTGTCAGCAATTCTGGTCGTTGGGTTCGTGACGCATGGCATCGCGCATTCTGGTCTGCTTTCCAACCAGTGACGCGCTGGGCCTCCGGGCGGAGGCGGCGCAGTTGGCGCTCGGGCTGGCGGCGCGCGGCGATGAAGTGATCGCCGTGGGCGCGTCGGGGCCGTGGCGCCACCCGTTGCGCGCGGCGCGGGTGGTGGCGGACGATCTCCCCTGGCCCTGCGAGGAGCGCCGGCTGGCGCGGGCGCTCCACGACCTGGACCCGCACATCATCCACGCCTTCGGCGCGTACATCGCGCACAGCGTGCTGCCGTTGACGATGCTCATCGGCGCGGGCGGGGTGGCCACGCTGGGGCACGACGATCTCCCCAGCATCATCCCGGCGAATTTCCGCACCGCGTCGGCGGTCTTCGTGCAGTGCAACTACCTGCGCGAGCAGGTGGCGCGCCGGCTGCCCGCCATCCCCGTCATCACCACCGGCTACCTGCTGTCGCCGGACGACGGCGCGCCCATCCCGCGCAACCGCTTCCTGGCGGCGGAGCTGGGGGTGGAGGACGAGGCGCCGGTGGTGCTGTTGGCCGACCGCTATCACGGCAGCGAGGCGGACGTGGCGCTGGCGCTCATCGAGGCGATGCCGCACATCGCCGACCACCTGCCCGACCTGCAGGCGGTGATCGTGGGCGATGGCCTGCGGCTGCCGGAGCTGGAGGGCGCGGCGCTGGAGGTGAATGAGCGGCTGGGGCGGCGCGCGGTGCTGCTGCCCGGCTACCGCGAGGATCTCCGCCAGCTCCTCTCGCTGGCCACGGTGACGGTGGGCTCCGGGCGTTTTGCCATGGAGGCCATCGGCGCCGGGGTGGCGCTGGTGGCGGCGGGCGCGGCGGGGATGATCGGCACCTACACGCCGGATACCGCGCAGGTGGCGGCGTTCACCTGCTGCGGCAAGCACGGCCGGCTGGACCCGCTCACCGCGCGCGCCCTGGCGGCGGAAATCATCGGCCTCTTCGCCTACCCGCAGTATCGCGAGCGCTTCGCCGCCGAGGACCAGGCCGCCGTGCTGGCGCAGATGGAGCGCACCACCCGCACCGCGCACATCGCCACCTACTACCGGCGCACGGCGCCGATGGGCGTGCTCACCCGCGCGCCGCACCAGGTGACGCTGGTGCTGCCGGACGACCTGCGGGCGCTGCTGTTCACCCTGCCGGGCATCACCGCGCTGCGCGCGCAGTATCCGCTGGCGCACCTCACCCTGGTGGCGGCGCCCGCCCACCGCCGGCTGCTGCAGGCGCTGGAGCTGGGGCAGGCGGTGCTGGAGAAGCCGCGGACGGCGCGCGAGTGGGGGGCGCGGGCGCGCGACCTGCTGCGCCCGCGCGCGGATGTCTGCATCACCTACGGCGACACGCTGACGGACTACGCCATCACCACCGCCTCGCTGGCGCCGCACCGGGTGGGCTTCGCCGACGGCCGCGGCTCACTGGTGCTCAGCGATCCCATCCACGCGCGCGGGGGCGACTCGCCCGGGCGCATGACGCACCTCCTGCACGCGCTGGGGGTGGCGGAGGGCGTCTCCGCGGCGCCGCCGGACCTGCCGACCGATATCCGCGAGCTGATGGATCTGACGCTGGTGTCGTTGGGCGTGGAGCCGACCGACGGCTTCATCCTGCTCAGCCGGCAGGCCGCGCCCGGGCGCGAGTGGCCGGCGGCGGCGTGGGCGGCGCTCATCCGGCTGCTGACCGCGGAGACGGCCGACACACTGCTGGTGCTGGACGCGCGCGGGCTGGGCCGGCCGAGCGCGCCGGAATCAGCGGTGCCCATCCACGACAGCCTGATGCTGGGCGCGGTGCTCGCCCGCGCCTCGCTGGTGGTGGCGCCCGATGACAGCGTGCTCCATCTCGCCGACCTGCTGGGCGTGCCCGCCATCGGCATCTTCGGGCCGACCGACCCCGCGCAGTGCCGGCTGCCGCACCCGCGCGGCCAGAGCCTCTACCACCCCACGCACTGCCGTCCCTGCCGCGGCGACGACTGCGCCGAACAGCGCTGCCTGGGCACGGTGTCGCCCGCCGAAGTGGCCGCCGCCGCCCGCGAACGGCTGCTCATCCACCGCAACGCCTGACCGCGCCGCCGCTACCGCCGCCCGCGCGAGCGCAGGTAGTGCGACGCCTCGTCGCGGAAGAGGACCAGCGTGATGAAGAGGTAAAAGACGCTGGACGTGCGGGCGATCTCCGCCAGCGTGGCCAGCGCCGGGCCGGTGAGCCCGCCGGCGGCGCCCGCCAGCAGATAGGTGCCCACGGTGACGCCGACGGCGCTCACCAGTGTGACCAGCAGCGCCCGCCGCGCCCACGGCGCCGCGCGCAGGATGCCCGCCACCACGTAGACCGACCACGGCACGAAGAGCAGCCGCAGCACGATGCTGCCCCAGGCGATGAGCACCAGCGGCGACAGCGGCGCGGGCCGCAGCCCGACGAGAATCCGCAGCCGCCAGAACCAGGCCGCCTCGAAGAGGTAATACAGCGCCATCACCACCAGCATCCCCGCCACAAAGGGCAGCTCCGGCGGCTGCGGCGGCCGCCCCGCCTCCCCCCGCGCCGCCGGCGGCGTCGGCGGCACAATGGGCGCGGGGGTAACGTGTCCGGTGTTCTGATCCATCGGTGACACCTCGATCATGCGAGCCCAGGGGGCAGGGGAGCTCTCACCGTTCATCGAGCGCCCGGCGTATGCCTGGCAGGAGCAATACGACGAGCATGAGACTGTGGAGCAGTACCCAGACCCAGACTGACCATAACAGCACCATCAGACTGGTGGGAACGCGGGCGATGATGGCGGAGGTGATGAAATTCACGACGAAAAGGCCGATCCGCGCTGATAGCAGCGCCACGACGCTCTTCCGCGCCCACCGCCGCATGCCGAGCAGCGCAATACTGAAGATGATGCCCAATACCCCGAAAATCAGTCGGGTCACCAGCGTGAACCAAGACATGATCAGTTGATACGGCTCATGCTGATAGAAGACACCGCCTGATGCCAACAGAGAAAGATGGCCCATCGATCGTACCAGTTCTATCACTGAGAAGAGGATGAGAACCACCGCGATGGCGGTCACGGCCGCCGGCCGCGTTCGTTTCAGCGCTGCCGCATCCGCCGGCGGCGTCGGCGGCACCAGCGCCTGTCTTGCTTCCTGTTCCATCCTCACACCTCTACCGCTTCTCGCGTTTGCGCCCGGCTCACCGCCCGCAGCAGCGCCCGCCGCGCGGCGCGGAAGGCCGCCGTATCCGTAATATACCCGTCAAAGCCCTTCACCAGGCGGGCGGCGATGGTCTCCGCTTTTTTCGGGTCTTCGGCGGCGAGCAGGCGCAGGAGTTCGTAGTCCTGCAGGCCCTCGCGCTGCATCTCCCAGCGGATGCTGTCGTGGGGGCCGTGCGGGCCGGGGTAGACCACGCAGACGTCGCCGGACTGCACCGGCCCCTGCGCGGGCAGAAAGCCGGTGGTATCCATCTCCGGCACCGGCCCGTCCGCCCAGTTGTACCCCCAGTGCAGGTAGCCGGTAGCCCCGTAGCGCGCCATGATCCAGAAGAGGAGCCGGGGGAGGATGCTCCGCTGGTCAATGAAGCGATTCGCGTAGCGCCCGGTGGGGCCGCAGCAGACGTAGGTCCACACCCGGTCGCCCGCCTGCTGCCGCGCGCGAAAATAGTCGAGGTGCTGCCCCCAGGCGTCCAACTGCGGCACCCAGCAGTCGCACGCCCGCACGATGGGCCCGTGCAGCGCGTCAATGGTGCGGAAGGCGGGGGCGTAGCGCTTCACCGCCCGGCGAATCGCCTCGTAATCCTTCTCCACCCCCAGCGGCTCGTCGCGCACGTGCTGCCACCAGCGGTCCAGCCAGCCCTGCTCCCGCAGGTGCGCCTGCAGCCGCGGCAGGAACCACGCCAGCCACGCGCGCGCGCGCCGCGTGCGCCCCTCGAACAGGCGGTAGCGGGCGCGCCCGCCCTCCACCTGGAAGGTGTGCACCCCCGCTTTGAACCTCTTGTTGTCGTAGGTATACGTCGCCAGGTGGTTGCCGGAGAGCTGTCGCAATCCCGCGCGCAGCGCCGCCTCCACGTAGCGGTCAAAGCGCGTCCAGTCCAGCGCCAGCGCGCCCGCGGCATCCACGCGCCACTCAATCAGCTCGTACATCGGCACCACGATGTGCGTCTGCCGGTGGTCGGCCATGTTGCGGAAGTAGGCGTCTACCAACCGCCAGAATGCCTCGCTCCACCACGCCACCTCATGCTGCCGCGCCACGCTCGCCAGCACGAACCAGTTCTCCACCCCGCAGGTCGGCTCCGCCGGCAGCGTCGCCGCGTGCACGGTCAGCGTCACCGGCACGGTGAGCACGTCGCCCCAGTAGGCCAGCGTGATCTTCACCGCGCCGCGGTACGCGCCCGGCGGGGCATCGCCCGGCACGCGCGCGGTGAGCCACAGCGCCCGCGGCCGCCCGTCGAAGAGCGCCGCGCTGTGGTCGGGGTTGTAGTGGTGCGGGTGGGTGTGCGTCTCGTAGACGGGATACAGCGGGTCGGGATACAGCCCCGGCGCCTCGCCCTCCAGCCGCTCCGGGTCCACCCCCCACGCCGGCTGCGGCACGTAGGTATAGCCCACCCAGCGCTGCTCGATGGGGATGGCCGCGCCCGCCTCACTCCGCGGCGGGACGATCTCCACACGGTCAATCCCGGCGTTGACGCCCTCCGTCCGCAGCACGAGCTGGCCGCTCACCACCTCGCCCCGCGCGGCGTCCAGACGCACGTGCTTCGACGGCTTCGCCGGCGGGGCGGACGTACGAAAAATCTTCTCCAACGGGTCGGCGACCCAGAGTTGAAGCTGTGCGCGGGGGAACGGCATGACGGAGTACCTCCCGTGGGTGACTGGCACACACATTCGCGCTTCCGGCGGCCAACTCCTTTCGTCAGGGCGGCGGGGGTGCCCGCACAGCTTGTGCGCTTCCTTTCGACCGGCGCTCCCCTCTCCCCCCGGCCCCATACGCGTCACGATATACCTGACGCTTCCCTCGTGCTCGTACTCGTACTCGACGAACGTCATCGTCAACACACATCGCCACCGATGTTTTCGAGTTACGAGCACGAGCACGAGAAGAGCGCTGACGCTATGATGGCGCATATGCCCCGGCCCCCTCCCCGCGCAGGGGAGGGGGCCGGGGGGAGCGGTGAGCGCCGCAGGGGGAAGCAGCAGTGCGGTCTCACAGTTTTTGCGTGCACCCGGCGGCGGAGCACACGACGCCTATTTCGCCGCCGCCAGCCGCGCGGCGATCTCCGCATCCGCCGGGAATGCCCCGGTGAGGGAGACCAGCCAGCCGCTCGCGCCGTCCTGTTGCCACGCCTTGAGCGCGCCGGTGACGTCTTTGCCGTTCAGCGTCACCCGCGGTTTTTCCTTCGCGCCGGAGATCAAGAGGAGCGAGGCCGCCGGGACATCGGCTTTCGGCAGGTATTCGCCGCCGAACGGATGGTACTTGATGTCAATCTCGCGGGAGTCCTTCACCGCCCAGCGGCCCATGGAGCAGGCGCCGTCGGCGACGATCGTCACCCCGCCCGGCTCGCGGAAGGCGTACTTGAGGTAGTTCGGCAGCAGGTTCATCGCCACGTAGATCTTCTGCTTCGGGAAGGTTTGCAGGAACATATTGGCCCACGAGGGCTCGCGCTCGACCACCGCGCCGCCTTTCTCCAGCCGACCCTGCCCCATCTGGGAGAGCGAGGTGTCTTGCCACAGCTTCTGCTCCTTGGCGTAGGCGTAGGGATCAACGCCGTTCACCGTGAAGGCGTCCCAGGTCGCGACGAGGGTGTCTTCCCCGTTTTGGTAGGTCACCGCGCCATCCTGCCCGGCGCGCAGTCGCGCGCCGCGGATGTGCGCCTGGAATTTTTCAAAACTGCCGTATTCGTTCACGTCGCCCATCTCGACGATGAAGCCGGTGCGGGCGCCCCCCAGCCGCTTCAGCGCGTCGGCGCCGATGACCGCCTCTTTCCGGTAGAGATACGCATTCACGAGGAGGGCCGGGTGGATCACGGTGTCGCGATACGAGGCCGATGCCTGCGGCACGCCCGGCTCCAGGGTGATTTCGACATCGCGGCCGAGATCGTCGGTGGGCAATGGGCGAATGGCGAGGTAGCTCACGCCATCCTTCACGGTAATCACCTGGCCATGCTTCGCGACGGCGGGCAGCGCTTCGACTTTCGCGCCATCCACGAAAACTTCCCAGGTCGGCGCGGGCAGCTCGAAGTTGAAGAGCGCGGCGGTGCATTGCACGCTCTTGATCTCCTTCTGCCCGTTCATGAAGCCGGGGTTCGGTCGCGCCAGCATGATGAGCGTGTTGCGGTGCTGATAGGTGCGGTAACGCCCCTGTTCGCTGATGACGCCGGCGCCATCTTCGGCGATCTGCGTCTGGTTGATGCCGATGCGCATGTCGAGGGTGCCGATGTCGCGCATGGTGGAAGGCAGCTCCGCCTTGCGCCGCCAGTGCGCGAGCACGTGGATGCGCTGGTTCGTCAAGCGGATGCTGCTCAAGCCGTAATTGACGCCGAAATAGGTGCTCACCCAATCGCCGGCGGCCACCACCTTCTTTTCGGCGAGCGCGTACCAGGGCAGCGGCTTCTCGTCGAGCAGTTCGGCGAACCACGGGTCCGCCCACGGACCCGAAAGGCTTTGCAGCGCCACTGTCGCGGGTGGGTAGTCATGTCCCCAGGCGCTGACCGGACGGGGCACGCGCCCGCGCTCATCCTTTTCCGGCGTGATGCCCGGCAACACGCCGGTGTCGGCATCGCAGAGGGCGCCGCGCGGAGAGAGGACGTGCAGAAGATGATAGAGGCCATCCTGCCGGCCAAGTACATGCGGATAACAGGTGCGGCTGGCCGGTCCGATGAGTTTTTTCAGGTTCGGGTGGTAGCCGCCGGCGAGATCATTGACGGTCTTCGTGATGATGCTCCAGCCCGCCATCTGATCTTCCGGACGCTCGGCATAATCCGCGAAGAGCTTATTGCCCGCCGTGGCAATGGCCCAGTAGTAGTGGTCAATATATTCCTGGCCGACGCCGGCGCTGTGCGTCCACATCCAGAAGGGGAACCTCATCAGGCCGGCGCGTCCGTCCGCCATCGCGCGCTCGGAGCCGATGATCTGCCCGTTGAGCAGCGCGCCGGAGGCGGCGCTGCTGTTGAAGTTGGCGGTGCTCATCATGCGGGTGAAGCCGGAGCGATAGTAGCTCTTGTTGCCCCGCCAGTCGCCGGTCAGCTTGTAGTAGGTGTCGCCCTGGTTCCATACCGCCTGCTTGCCGGCGGCATCCACGCCCACGCGCGGGTCGTCGGCCATCGGGTGGATGAGCTTGCCGGTGGTATCGCCGAAATCCTTGCGCTGCTTGTCGGTCATCGCCGTCTCGCGGTCGGGCATCAGCCAGGCCATCCAGCAGCGGATGATGGAATCTCTGACCGGGCCGGGCATGGCGTCGCGATAGTTATACCACTGCGTCGCGTTGTCGGCGGCGGTGAGATGTCCTTCGAAGTACCGCGGCGGCCGGCCATGCACCCAGTCGAGCCAGGCGAGGTAGACGGCGTAATCCTTCTCGTCAGCGGAGATCTCCACCCGCTTGCCCGCCGCCTTGGACGCCGCCTGCGTCGCTTCCTGAACGGCGCGGTTGATGACGTGCTGCGGCACGATGCGGTAGTAGAAGGGCAGCACCGCGCCACCGTGCTCCAGGCTCATCAACTGGCGCACGTGCGCGTACTGCCAATCGGGCATCCAGGCGGGCTTCGCCAGGAAGCGGGCGTTCATCGCCGCCACCTCGGCGGGGGTGGGCACGGTGGCCGTCGGCGCGCCCAGCGGCGTGTCCGTGTGCCGCGCCGCCAGCGCCGGCACGTCGGCCGCCGCGGGCAGCGCCACCGTCTCCGCCTTGCCGGCTTTCAGGGTGACCACCAACTGCGGCTGCCGGATGAGGATGGCGCGCGGGCCGGTGCTGATCGCCCACTCGTAGGCCCCCTGGAAATAGCGGGCGTCATACACTTCCCATTTGCTCACGACGAACCCGCAGTCCGCGAGCACGCGCAGGCGCTCCGCCAGCGTTGCGCCGTAGGCGGCGTCGGCCAGCACGGCGGTGACGTCCATACGACCGTCGGGATGATAGGAGGATACCTCCGCCGGGCCGAGCTGCGCGGGAAAGCGGTCCTCGGCGGTGTCGGTGGCGCCGAAACGCTTCCAGTAGATTGCGCCGTTGACGGCGGCGTTATAGGTGGGGCCGATCCGGGCATCCGCCTGCCAGGGTTTGCGCAGCGCGTGGGCGACGGCGTGCCAGTTCGGGCGCTGGGCGCGATAGAGCTTGTCGCAGTCCCAGTTCGTGCGGTAGCGGTAGCCGTCGGCGCTGGGGTAATCAATGCGTCCCTGCGCCCAGATTTCCTCGTCGAGATAGGGCAGCACCAGCTCGACCTTCTCGACCACCTGCCCCTTCGCCAGCGCGGCGGCGATCGCCTCCGCCGCGCCGGGGAAGCGCACCAGCAGGCTGCGGTGCACGGCGTCGAAGGCCAGCGGGCCGGGGGTGGCGCCGTCCCACACCGCCGTCTGCCCGCGGTCCTTCACCACGGCATCCGTCACCACGCGCTTGCCGTCCTCCGCCACCGGGATCGGCTGATCCCAGTGGGCGCGGAAGCCGCTCATCCCCGCCGTCTGCGGGGCGTCGAAGATGAGCTGCTCGGCGACAGCGCAGAGGGCGGTCAGCAGCAGAACGAGGGATACAATGTTTCGCATCATCAGGGTACTCCAGGTCGCGAAAGCGCGTTACAGCGTTTGACACCGGGAAAGTGATGGCGTTGCGGACAGCCGGCCGGCTGCTCGCCGATACCATCACCGGCAGCGCGAGACTCCCTGGGCTGGCGCTGCCGGTCGGCGGTCTGTGAAGCGGATGCGTCTAGTCGAAGAGCACGGCGGAAATTCCTTTGCCCGTCCCCGCCGCGGGGAAGGTGACGGTCAGATTCACGACATCGCCGGGCGCATTGGCCTGCACCGTGAAATACCCATACGTTTCGCCGTCAATACTCTCCTGCCACCCGCCGCTGCTGCTGACGGTTTTCGTGGCATCGTTGGCCAGCGTGGCTGTGTACACGATGCCGTTCTCGTTACTCCCCTTGACGACGACCGTCACCCCGTGCACGTTCGTATCGGTTAACGTGATCTGCATCCGCGCGACCAGGGCGCTGCTGGCGGGCGTGAGCGCTTGCTTGACCGTCAGCCCGGGGATCGTGTAGGTATTGTTGAAGGCATTCGTCGAGCGCCAGTGATAGAGGGCAGTGCCGTTATAACTCGTGGCGACGCCCGTGGTGCAGGCGGCATCGGAGAAGAATTTCACGGCATTACAGGCATTCAGCGGGTCCGATGTATCGGAGTCCGTCCGGACTTTCCAGGCATCGCTGATCCAGGACGGTTTCTTGACGAGCACGTAGTTATTGCTCCAGGTCCCGTTGCACACCCAGTAGCCTTGCGAGGCCAGCATCGTCAAGTCCTCATTCCGGGTCGTGCTCTGCGCGAACGGCACCATCACGCCCCACGGGGCAAAGTTGAGCGAGAGCCCGCCTCTCAGCAGATTCTTCCAGAGAGCGGGGCTGCCGCCGACATACTGCACGTGCCCATCCGCCGCCGTCACGACGACGCCGTTGTTGTGGCGCGTGTCCATGCTGGCCGTGGTCGTCAGCAGAGCGGTCGAATTGGATGCCGGCTTCGTATCGCACGTCATCACCGTCGCCGCGGGGTTCTCGACGTCGCCGAGCGCCGAACCGAGCAACTGACTGTTGAAGGCATATTCCGGCTGGGTATTCGTGCCGCGACCCGTGAGCGTCGGACAGTCGTAGATGCTCGCTTCGTTATACGCGGCCAGCTTGGCAGACCAGGCCGTCGCATCGGAAGACATGAAGGCTTCGTCGTGATCCTGCACATACATGCTGATCGCGATGGCGATCTGGCGCTGATTGTTCAGGCAGGTAGTCTGACGGGCTTTCTCACGGGCTTTCGCGAAGACGGGGAAGAGGATGGCGGCCAAGATCGCGATGATGGCGATGACCACCAGCAACTCGATGAGGGTAAAGCCGGCCTGTCGTTTCATGGTGTACTACTCCCTAAGGACAAGAAGTAACCGGAGGCTTTTGAACCGGTCCAATTCTATGGTATACTGAAAAATGCGATCTGTCAATACACTCAAGAGGCGATCACACACGCTGTATACGCCCGGCAAGTGGACCGGTCCACTTGCCTTGCCGCGAAGTGCTCACATTGACAGACCGGGGATAATCCCATACGCTATCAAGGCATGCCCCGCATGGCGACGTCTACCGGGAATTCGAGCGATGAAGAAACCGGTCACCATCCGTGATATCGCGCGCGCCAGTGGATTCAGCAAATCCACCGTCTCGATGGTGCTGAACGGTGATCCGCGCATCCAGGCGGCCACCGCCGCGCACGTGCGCGCCACGGCGGACATCCTGGGCTACCGCCCGGAGCTCCACCACGCCGCGCGGCGGCTGGCGCTGATGAAGTCCCGGCACACGGCGCTCAACCGCGTCGTCGGCCTGTCGATTCCGGAAGATTTCTCCTCCTCGGCCTACTTCCTGGAGGTCTTCATCGGCATTTGCGACGCACTGCGGGGCACCGGCTTCAACCTGCTCATCATTTCGGTCGAGAATCGCCGACCGCCAGAGCAGCTACGCCTCACCCTCCCCGCCACGGTGCAGCACGGCGATATTGACGGCCTGATCCTCTTCCAAACAATCGGCACCGTGGGACAGACGATCATCACCCAGTTGCGCGAGGAACCCGGTTTCGCGCAGCGTCCCATCGTCTCCGTGCTCTACCCGTATGACATGATCCCCGCGGTGCTGGCCACCGAGGACGCGGGCGCCGAGGACGCGGCGGAGCACCTGCTGGCACTGGGACATCGGCATCTGGTGCACCTGGTGCCGATGCATGCCGTCAGCCTGGCCGAAGCCCGTCTGCATGGCGTCGCGACCGCGCTGCGGCGGCATGGCCTCGACCCCGCGCTCCATCTCAGCCTGCTCTACGTCAATATCCCGTGGATGGACGCGGGCACCGTGATGGACCCGCCGGAGCCGGTGTATACCCTGCCGTCACAGGACAGCGAGACGTCGCTGGCCGCCTTTCTTGACGCCCACCCCGAGGTGACGGCCTTCCTCGGCTGGAATGACGCCTGCGCCATTCACCTGTGCCGCCAGTTGGCGCGAGCCGGCATCGCGGTCCCCGAGCGCATCAGCGTGATCGGGCATGATGACACGCACGCCTTCCCCGATGACATGGGCCGTAACCGTCTCACCAGCATCCGCCTGCCGCTGCGCGCGATCGGCGAACGCGCCGGCGCGCTGCTGATGGACACGCTCACCGGGGAAGCACACGATGGCGTTGAATCCTTCAGCTTCACCACCACGCTGATGGTGCGCCAGACCACCGGTCCCGCCCCGCGATAATCACCGCCGTATTGGCGGCGCGTTTTCCTTGACCCCAACCCCGCCGTGTGGCACAATGACGGGACCGGGCACCCGGCGTCCCACGAGCGCGGGGCAGCCGTGCCGGCGGAGTGAGCGATGGAGACACCGAGCAGTAATCCGAGTGAAGCGATCCGGGCCGACTTCATCCGCGAGGCGGTGCGGGACGACCTGCGCAGCGGGCGCTTTGACCGCGTGCACACGCGCTTCCCGCCCGAGCCGAACGCCTACCTGCATATCGGCCACGCCAAGGCGCTGTGGATTGACTACGGCATCGCGCGCGACTTCAACGGCAAATTCAACCTGCGCTTCGATGACACCAACCCGGCCAAGGAAGAGCAGGAGTACGTGGACGCCATCATCGCGGACGTGCGCTGGGTGGGCGCCGATTTCGAAGACCGCATCTTCTACGCCTCCGACTATTTTGCGCAGATGTACGAGTGGGCGGTGGACCTGATCACGAAGGGCAAGGCCTACGTCTGCGACCTCTCGGCGGAAGAAGTGGCGCGCACGCGCGGCACCCTCACCGAGCCGGGGGCGCCCAGCCCCTATCGCACCCGCACAGTGGCGGAGAACCTCGATCTCTTCGCGCGGATGCGCGCGGGAGAATTCCCCGACGGCAGCCGCACGCTGCGGGCGAAGATTGACATGGCCTCCGGCAACCTGAACCTGCGCGACCCGGTGATGTACCGCATCCTGCACCAGGCGCACCACCGCCAGGGGGACGCGTGGTGCATCTACCCGATGTACGACTGGGCGCACGGGCTGGAGGACTCCATCGAGGGCATCACCCACTCGCTCTGCTCGCTGGAGTACGAAATCCACCGCCCGCTGTACGATTGGTTCCTCGACGCGCTGGGCATCTATCACCCGCGGCAGCTCGAGTTCGCGCGCCTCAACCTCACCTACACGGTGATGAGCAAGCGCCGTCTGCTGGTGCTGGTGAAGGGCGGCCACGTGCGGGGTTTTGACGACCCGCGCCTGCCGACGCTGGCGGGGATGCGCCGCCGCGGCTACACGCCGTCGGCCATCCGCGAGTTCTGCGCCAAGATCGGCGTGACGAAGATTGACAGCGTGGTGGACATCGCCGTGCTGGAAGACTGCCTGCGCGACGACCTGAACAGGACGAGTCAGCGCGCGATGGCGGTCGTGCGCCCCCTCAAAGTGGTCATCACCAACTACCCGGCGGGCCAGGTGGAGGAGATGCCGGCGGTGAACAACCCGGAGGATCCGTCCGCCGGGGCGCGCCCGGTGCCCTTCAGCCGCGAACTCTACATCGAGCGCGACGATTTTCGCGAGGACCCGCCGCCGAAATTCTACCGGCTGGCCCCCGGCCGCGAGGTGCGGCTGCGCTACGCCTACTTCATCACCTGCCGGGAAGTGGTGAAGGACGAGCGCGGCGAGATCGCCGAGCTGCGCTGCACCTACGACCCGGCGACGAGGGGCGGCGACGCCCCCGACGGCCGTAAGGTGAAGGCCACCCTGCACTGGGTGTCCGCCGCCCACGCCGTGCCCGCCGAGGTGCGCCTGTACGACCACCTCTTCCTGAAGCCGAACCCGGACGACGTGCCCATCGGCCAGGACTTCACCGCCAACCTGAACCCGAACTCGCTGGAGGTGCTCACCGGCTACGTGGAGCCGAGCATCGCCGACGCCCCCGCCGGGGCGCGTTTTCAGTTCGAGCGCCTGGGCTACTTCTGCGTAGACCCCGACACCGCCCCCGGCCGCCCGGTCTTCACCCGCACGGTGACGCTGCGCGACACCTGGGCGAAGATCGAGCAGAAGATGAAAGGGTAACCGGGGCCGCGGCGTTGCACGAAAGCGGGCGGGCGAGCGTCCCCGCGCGCCATCGTTGCACTCCGCACAAGACATCGGGGCCGGCCCTCCCCGGTACACGGTGACGAACGCCGATGAGTCTCATCACCCATCCATCGCTGGTCTTGCTCTACCACCGTATCGGGAGCCCGCTGGCGCGCTCCACCGTGCGGGGGCAGTACGTGCTGCCGGCGCTGCTGCGCTGGCAGATGCGCGATCTGCTGGGACAGGGCTACCGGCCGGTGTCGCTGGCGCGGGAGATGGCCGCCACCGAGCACACCGCCGGGCGCTTTTGCGTCACCTTCGACGACGGCTACTCTTCCGTGCGGCGTTTCGCCTGCCCCATCCTGCAGGCGCTGCGCGTGCCGGCGACGATCTTCGTGGTGGTGGGCGCGATCGGCAAGACGAACGCCTGGGACGAAGCGCGGGGCGATCGCACCGAGCCGATGATGACGCTGGACGACCTGAAAGCGGCGGCCGCCGCCGGCGTGGAGATCGGCTCGCACACCATGACCCACCCGCGGCTGACCACGCTCTCCGACGAGAAGCTGGTGGATGAGGTGCGCTCGTCAAAACACCTGCTGGAAGACCTGCTGGGGGGGCCCGTGCTCGGCTTTTCCTACCCCTACGGCGAGGTGGACGCGCGGGTGCGCGACGCCGTCGCCGAGGCCGGCTACCGCTATGCCACCACCACCCGGCTGGGCGCCCTCGTCAGCGAGACCGATCCCTTCCTCATCCCGCGTCTCAACATCCGCTGGAACACCGCCGGCCCGCTGCTGGCCCGTAAAATCGCGCGGGCCTACCGGGCGAGCGTGAAAGACCACGGCCTGCTGGAGTGAGCCGTCACAGCGCCCACGCCAGCAGCGGCACCCCCAGCAGCAGCGCGAGCACGGCGAGGGCGGGGCGGCTGACGAGCACGGGATCCCAGCGCAGGCGATGGAGGAGGAGCGGCAGCAGGCTGCCCACCAGCATCTCCAGCACCAGCGCCAGCGCGATGACCGCGCCCACCGGCCCCGGATGCGCCCGCGCGCCCAGCCACGCGTAGACCGCGCCGAGCAGCGCCGCCAGCACGCTGAGCCCGAGGCCCACGGGCCACAGGCGGCGCAGGTGCCCGCGCAGGATCTCGCCCACCGTCGCCTCTTCGGCCAGCGCGACCTGGGTGACCGCCGCGCCCTGGCCGCCGAGCTGCACGCCGAGCAGCAGCACCAGCGGCAGCAGCACCAGCAGCGAGGTGAGCCGCTCCGGCGCTTCCCGGTAGAGCTGCAGGTACAGCGCCACCAGCAGGCCGGCGGCCGCCGTGCCCAGCAGCCAGGGCAGGCGCAGCGCCGAGAGCGCCCACGGGGAGGCGAGCACCGCGCTCTCCTCCACCGCGCCCGCCGCCCGCGAGAGGTCTTCCTCGGCTTCCTCGTGCAGCACGTCCAGCGCATCGTCCACGGTGACGATGCCGCGCAGCACCTCCTCGTCATCCACCACCGGCAGCGCCAGCAGGTGATAGCGGGTGAAGAGATGCGCCACCGTCTCCTGGTCGTCCCCCACCCGCGCGCTCACCACCTCGCCGCGCATGATGGCGCCCACGGGCGTCTCCTCGGCGGCGGTGAGCAGGTCGCGCAGCGAGAGCACCCCGCGCAGGCGGCCCGCCGCGTCGGTGACGTAGATATAGTAGATCGTTTCCGCGTCCTCGGGGGCGAGGTGGCGCAGCGCGGCGATCGCCGCGGCGGCGGTCATCGCCTCCGGCAGCGCGATGAACTCGGTGGTCATCAACCCGCCGGCGGTATCCTCGTCGTAGCGCAGCAGCGCGCGCACGTCCTCGGCGTCCGCCGGCTCCATCAGGTGCAGGATGCGCTCCGCCTGCGCGTCGGTCAGCTCGCCCAGCGCGTCGGCGGCGTCGTCCGGCGGCATCATCTCCACGATATCGGACGCGCGGTCGTCGCCCATCGCGCGCAGCAGCGCCGCCTGCATCGCCTCTTCCAGGTAGGGCAGGGTATCGGCCAGCGTCTCGTCGTCAATGGCGCGCGCCAGCTCCTCGCGGTCGAAGGGTTGCAGCTGCTGGAGAATGTCCGCGATGTCCGTGGGGGGCAGCTCGTGCAGGCGGCGGTGCGAGACATTCAGCCGCACGGACGCCCACTCCGTTTCCAGCCCCTCCACGTAGTTCCAGGGGATCACGCGCTCCGGCAGGCGGCCGTTCAGGCGGCGCAGCGCCCCGCGCACCGGCCCTTCCAGGTTCAACCGGCGCAGCAGCCCGCCCACGCCGATATCGGCGCCGATGAGCCGCAGCTCGTTGTTGAGGGTGGCGAGCTGCAGGTCGTTCACGCGCACCACCCGGCGGCCGTTGATATCCACCACCTGCTTATCCAGGATGTCGCGGCGGAGGAAGATGGCATCGGGGTCCACCGGCACGGTGGCGAGCGCCTCGCGCTCCGCCGCCAGGCGCAGCGCGCCGTTGATCTCGTCCACGGCATCCCAGGGCACGAAGACGGCCCCGCGCCCGCGGCGCGCGAGCACGAGGTATTCGATGCGCGGAAACAGCTCCAGGCCGGTGAGGACCAGGTCCTCCACCCAGCCCAGCCGGGCGCCGGCGGCGTCGCGCACCGGCCGGTTGAGGATGTGCGCCAGGAAGAGCACAGCCCACCTCCCTCCACGCCGCCCGCCGGGGCGGCGCCGTCATGGGGTGGGCCGGCGCGAGCGGATCACTCCGGCGGCAGGGCCGCCGCACCCCGTGTCGGGTAATATTGTCTACGACAACTCTCGTCCATCGGGTTCCACGGGGCCGCGGGGAACGCGCGTGCGCGACGTGCGCACGCCATCCGCGGCCCCCGCGGCGGCCAGGTTGACCGCCGGCTCGCACCGGGCGAACGCGCCGGCGAGATCGCGGGGGTGCCGGCGCCGTGTCAGTATACCATGAACGCGCGGCGGCGAAAACGTCGTCCCCATCCTCATCCTCATACGCGTCATCAGCGCGTCAGCGCTCGTACTCGTGCCTATCGGAGCGCGGACATCCTGTCCGCACGTAGCTGATTCCGAGTTCGAGTATGAGTACGTAAGGATACGCGAACCCTATCGTGACGCATATGCCTCCCCGGCCCTCTCCTCGGCAGGCGAGCGTCCTCGCGAGCGCAAAATGGGCGGGCGAGCGTCCCCGCGAGCCGACTCCGGGGGGAAGTCTTATCCGTCGTGTTCACGAGATAGTCTTGCTATCGAACACGACAGACGATCACTTCCCCCCGGAGTCGGCTCGCGGGGACGCTCGCCCGCCCAGGGGCTCGCCCTTGGGGAGATGGCGACTGTCTGCGCCCGCGCCGCGGCTTCCGAAAATCGCGCGTTTTCTGAAGTCAGCAGACGACCAACCGTGCCGCCGGGCGCTTCTCCGGGCTCGAATGGGGCACCCTGTGCCTCCGAGGGCTGCTGTGCTGGGGCGTTACTGGGGGCATTGGGGGGCAAAGGCTCCCGATTCTTGACAAAAAAGGTCCCTGCCGTGTAGACTAATTTCCGGAAACGCGCGATTTTCGGAACCTGTGGCGTTGGCCATGCTGCGTGCTTTTTTGAAAGGAGTGTACGCGTATGTCTCATCTGCGGAGCAGGGGGACCCGCCGCCGCGCGGGCTTCACCCTCATCGAACTGCTGGTGGTGATCGCCATCATCGCGATCCTCGCCGCCATTCTCTTCCCCGTGTTCGCCCGCGCCCGCGAAAAGGCCCGGCAGAACACCTGCCTGAACAACCAGCGCCAGATCGCGCTGGCGATCCAGATGTATACCCAGGACAACCAGGAGAAGTTCTTCGATCCGGGCAACAACGCCTGGGCGTCGAAGCTGGTCACCTACAACGGCCCCGGCATCTACGACTGTCCGACGCTCACCGGCACCGGCACGAATAATGCGCCGGAATACGCCATGAACAGCCTGCTCTACGGCGTGCCGGAAGGCACCATCAAGTCGCCCACCACCATGCTGCTCCTCGCCGACCTGAAGAAAGCCGGCATCACCGGCAAGTGCGACTTCACCGGGGTGAACCCGAACGCCGCCAACTACCTCAATACCGTGCTGGACGCCCGCCATAATAACAGCGTGGTGATCGCCACCGCCGACGGCTCGGTGAAGAATATCACCGTCAAGTCCGGGCAGACCCTCTCCACCCAGTTGTACGCCGCCGGCATCACCGCCGTCGCGCTGGTCGGCCAGGCGGAGTGGAAAATTGACGCCACCGACCCCAGCGGCGGCGCGAATTCCGCCTGGTGGGTGGTCAAGGCCGGCCAGGGGCTCACCGCCGGCACATTTTACAACTACCAGTGGTATATGAGCGGCGGCGTGACGCCATTGCGCGGGGCGCTGCTGGACGGCCAGGTCACCCCGTGGCCGTCCACCGCCAATCCCTCGTGCTCCGGCCGCCACCCGGATATCTCCAACGCGGGCACCATCCCCAATGCCGCCGGCACCGCGGCGATCAACACCCCGCAGATGGTGTCCGGGTGGGCGGGGCTGACGCCGGCCTTCATCCCGACGAAGATGCGCTTCCAGATGGGCAACAGCAATTGGGTCGGTCGCTGGAATACCGTGCAGCCCGTCGAGGTGATCGGCCGCGTGGTGAGCGGCGGCGGCACGGCGTTCGTCGCGGGCAACCCGTGGATCGTCCTCGCCAGCTTCACGCCGACGGTCTCGGCCAACCAGGACAATTTCGCCTGGTATGACGTGGAGATTCCGCTCTCCGGCGCCTTTGCCGACATCGCCGTGCGCATGGGCCACACGACGGACGACGGGGCGGACGCCTGCATCGCCACCATCACCGAAGTGGAAATCTGGGGCGGCGTCGCGCAATAAGCCCCTCGTGCGCGGGCACCGTGCCCTGCGTGCATCTGTACATAGCGGAGGTAAGACATCATGCGTACCCTGCGATATCCGCGAGGGTTCACCCTCATCGAGCTTTTGGTCGTGATCGCCATCATTGCGATCCTGGCGGCCATCCTCTTCCCCGTGTTTGCCAAGGCGCGCGAAAAAGCGCGCACCAACTCCTGTATCAACAATCAGCGGCAGATCGCCATCGCCTTGAGCATGTATATCCAGGACAACGACGAGTTGCTGCCCCCGGATACCGGCACCACCGCCTGGTCGTCGCTGCTGAAGGACTATAATGAGCCGACGATCTACGACTGTCCCACCGGCGTGGGCACCGGCACGAACACCAATCCGGAATATGCCTTCAACCAGTCGCTGTGCGGCATGGCGCTGGGCGACCTGCCGAAGCCGGACCTGACGCTGATCCTCGCCGACCGCGTCGTCAACCCGAAGGTGGACAATCCGGGCGCCTACCTGCGCCTGCTGCAATCGCCGGGGCTGGACGTGGACGCCCGGCACAACGGCGGCAGCGTCTTCAGCTTCCTCGACGGCCACGTGGAATACGCGGCGGTGCCCGGCAGCGACACCTTCGCGCTGGCGGGGAAGAAGGGATGGGTCGTCGTGGGCCAGAACGTGCCCCCCTGGTGGGTGGCGCAGCCGGCCACCTGCTTTGACGGCAACGATGCCGGCATTAGCTATCTCGAGGGCGCCAACACGTATTATGCGCTGGACCTCTCCCTGTACGGCAAAGAGGGGTACTGGCATATCCTGAAGGCCTCCGACCCCGGCTCGATGATCACCAGTGCGCCCACCTACGCCACCTTCCGCATCACCGCGTATAATGCCTCCGGCGGCCCGTACTACCATGACACGGACTACGGCCAGACCGGAAAATTTTTCTGGGTGTCCTATAATGACAGCGTGAAAGTCTCTCCCTACCGGGGCAATGGGGTGAAGTATCCCACTGGCAACTGCTCGCGCTACTACATGAAGCCGACGCAGAACACCCAGGGGTTCGAAGTCCTGTTGACGATGAAGGATACCGCGGTGCATACCATCACGCTGATCGGGGGCACCACCGCAACCGTCACGCCGCAGTCCTTCAAATACGAGGTGTTCGACAACGCCATGACGCTCAAGGCCTCCACGGCCGCGTATCCGACCGATGGGCAGGTCCCGTGGACGCGCCTGACCTTCCAGGCGAACGCCATCGGCGAGGTCATCACCATCCGGCAGTCGGTGCCCACCGCCACCGCCTGGAACGGCCTCGCCGGCGTGCTCTTCGACTGACCCGCGTCCTCCCCTTGACCGCGCGGGGAGCCCGCCCCCGGCTCCCCGCGCGGCCTTTCCGCTCCCCCCATCCGGGGCGCGCGCCGGCTGGCACGCCCCGCCCCACCCATGACGCGGCCCTCGTTTGCGCGTCCTCTTGTCAGGGCATGCTGCAATTGGTATGCTGCACGTACCCTGTACCCGTGAAAGGAGCCGGCGATGGGCCGCGTTCGCGCCTTCACCCTGATTGAGCTGTTGGTGGTCATCGCCATCATCCTCATCCTGGCCGCCCTGCTCTTCCCCGTCTTCGCCCGCGTCCGCGAAAAAGCCTGGCAGACCACCTGCATGAGCAATCAGCGGCAGCTCGCCATGGCTTTCCAGATGCTCATTCAGGACAACAAGGAATATTTCCCCGGGGTGATGGGCGAGCCCGACCCGAAGGTCTGGCGCGCGGACATCGCCAACCACGCCGATGGGAAACTCTTCAACTGCCCCAGCACCAACCGCGGCGGCACCCCCGACGACCCTGAAGTGGCGATGAACTTCTACCTCTACGGGGTGGCGATGGGCGACGTGAAGGAGCCGCAGAAGGTGGTGGTGACCGCCGACGCCACCACCGGCCTGCTGGAAGACGCCGGCGACGTGGACATGGCGCGCCACGCGAAGGGCTACGTCGCCAGCTTCGTGGACGGCCACGTGCAGCAGTTCCCGGCGGCGTCCTCGCCGGTGATCTGGGGCAGCGGCGACGAGGGCACCCTGTTTTCCTTCGGCGCGCTGCGCGAGACGATCACCTACCGCGCCGCCGATGACGCCGCCGGCGCGGACGGCGCGGTGGAGGAAGGCGGCGCGGTGCTGCTGGTGAATGACGGCGGCGCCGCGATCACCGCCGCCGTCTCCGCCGCCGGCGGCGCGGCGCCCCCGGAGGCGGGGCTGGTGCTCGCCACGGCCGACCTGACCATCAGCCCCGGCAAGGGCAAAGCCTTCGCGCTGTATTGCTACACCGACGCCGCCGGCGAGAAGGTGGATACCACCTACACCTTCGGCAATCCCGCCGGGACGGGGCACGTTTCCATCGTCTGCCGCAAACCGCGGCCGCTGGACGGACTGACGCTGCCGTGAAACCACGGCGGATGCTCACGGAGGACCCGATGGCCACTGCCGCATCGCCGCTGCTCGCGCGCCTGGAGCGCGCCATCTCGCTGCCGGTGCTCATGAAGGAGATGCGCTCGCGCATGCGCGGCATCCGCGCGCCCATCCTGCTCTTCATCGTCACCGGGCTGACCATCGCTATCGGCCTGCTCATCCTCGTGTCGGGGTGGGGGGACGTCAGCTATGGCGATGTCACCGACGTCGGCATGCACATGGCGGAGCTGGGCCACGGGCTGTTCGTCGGGCTGATGATCGTGGAGGGCATCCTCTGCGCGCTCATCGCCCCCGCGCTCACCGCCGGCGCCATCTCCATCGAGCGCGAGCAGCAGACGCTGGAATTGCTGCTCCTCACCCGCCTCACCAGCGCCAACCTGGTGCTGGGCAAGATGCTCTCCTCGCTGAGCTTCGTGGTCATCATCCTGCTCTGCGGCTTGCCGGTGGGCGCCATCTCCTTTTTCCTCGGCGGGGTGGACCCGGCGCAGTTCTGCTGGTCGCTGGCCGTCATCGTCGCCGCGGTGGCGATGTTCGGCGCCATCGGCATCTACTGCTCCGCGCGCTTCGCCAAAACCACCACCGCCGTGGTGCTCGCCTATGCCGGCTGCCTGGCCTGGCTGGGCCTGCTGCCGGTGGGCGCCAGGCTGATGGAGGGCTTTCATTCCGCCGACGGCGAAATCATCCTGCAGCTGCTCCTCACCGTCGGCACGCTGCTCACGCTGGCGGCGGCGCCCGCCACCGTCATCTCCGTGCTGCTCACCCTCGTGCTGCGCCACCGCATGCCCCGGCTGGTGAACCTGGCGCTGTGGGGCGTCAGCGCCGTCGCGGTGTGCCTGCTCCTCTACCTGCCCGGCGCCGCGATGCTGTTTGACCTGGAGCTGCTGCTCCTCGGCAATCCCATCGTCGCGCTGGCCGTGCTGTTCGAGAACAATCTCGGGGACTTCCCCATCGCCGGCCTGACGAGGGCGCAAACCGAGCTGCTCGCCGCGCTTTTTGCCCCCCTCACCGTCTGCCTGCAGCTCCTCGCCGCCTGGGTCGTCACCGTGCTCGCCATCGGCGAGGTGCAGCGCATGCGCCGGTAGGTGTAGCGGGTCGTCACGCTAGACCGTGCCGCGTCCAGCGTCGGGATTAGGGGTGAGGGGTTGGGGATAGCCGGTTGTCGCGCCGTAGCTTGCCAGGCAAACCGTCGTGCGCGCCCCAACCCCTAATTGTAGCGGGTCGTCACGCTAGACCGTGCCTGCACCATCGCTACCGGCGCTTGTCGGGAATGTCCCGCTGTGGCATTCCCGAAACGGTGCGCGGTTGTATCCGCTACCAAACTCTACACGCCGATCACATCTGCCTCGGCGTCACGCAGGGGAATGCCTCGGCGGGACATTCCCGACAAGACGCGTAAACGGATGCGAAGAACAAGCGACAACGTAACGACCCCCTAATCCCTAACTGTAGCGGGTCGTCACGCTGTACCGTGCCGCGTCCAGCGTAGGGAACGCCCTCCGTGGCGTTCCGGTGTTCATTTTGTCGAGCCGCCCGCGGTCACCAGCGACCCGGAACGCCAGGGACGGCGTTCCCGACGATGGACGAGGCACGGTACAGCGTGACGACCCGCCACAGGTAGGCGCGCTGGACGCTCCCGCATCCGCGCGGTATCATAAGCGTGATGTCGGAGACCGTCCGTTATCTGCTGCTGGCCGTGGTCACGCTGCTCGCCAGTGTGCTCGGCACGCGTTTCATCCTGTATCTGGCCCGTCCAGGGCGGGAGAGCCGTCCGCGATTCGGCTCGCAGGAGCGCAAGGAAGGCAAAGAGCAGGTGTATCGCCACTACCCGCGCCGCAAGAAACCCCTCGGCGGCGGGGTGGCCATCTTCGGCGCGCTGCTGGCCGGGGTGGCGTGCGCCGCCGCCCTCGCGCCCCGCGCCGGGGCGGAGACCTCCGCCGCGCCGCCGCTCCCCTGGGTCTGGCTGGCGTGCGGCCTGGTGTTCGCCGCCATCGGCTTCATTGACGACTGGCGCAAAATCACCGCCGCGCGGGGATTGAGCGAGCGGGCGAAACTGCTGCCGCAGCTCGTCGCCGCCATCATCTTCACCGCGCTCATCATCCACCTGCGCGAGGTGCCGGGCCAGCACGCCACCGCCGTCTTCCTGCCCTTCGTCGGCTGGGTGCCGTTCTACGCCTTCTTCTGGCTTTTTGGGATTCTCGTGCTGGTGGGGGCGTCCAACGCGGCCAATCTCATTGACGGGCTGGACGGGCTGGCCGGCTCCAGCCTGCTCGTGTCCTTCGCCGGCTACCTGGTGCTGGCCGCGCTGCTGCGCCACGAGACCACCCCCGCGCTGCTGCCGCTGCTCGCCATCGCCGCCGTCCTCGGTTTTCTGCTCTTCAACCTGCCCTCGGCGAAGATCATCATGGGCGACACCGGCGCGCTGGGCATGGGGGCGGCGCTGGGGGCGCTGGCGCTGCTCTCCGCCACCGAGTGGCTGCTGCTCCTCTTCGGCGCGCTCTTCATCATCACCACGCTCTCGGTGATGATTCAGATGTCGGTGCTGCGCATCTTCCGCGGGCCCATCCGCCTGCTGCGCCACCAGACCACCGAGGAGTTTCGTCCCTTCCTGGTGACGCCGCTGCACCACCATTTCCAGGCGCTGAACTGGGGGCCGTGGCAGATTCTCGGCCTGTACGGCTTCACCGGCGTCCTCATCGCCGCGCTGGGCATCCTCGCCTTCCCCGCCGCCTACGGCGCCACCCCCGCCGGCTGGTTCTGGGTGCTCGGATTGGTGCTGCAGGCCGTCTTTTTGCTGATGGCGGCGGTACAGAAAGCGGTGCAGGCGAACTACTTCCTCGGCCTGGAGGCGGTGGACGGCGCCTCCGAGCGCGTGCTGACGCTCTACAAAGGGCTGCCGGTGACGATTTTCGGCTGCCCGCGCTACGCCGTCGAGTATTACACCGACATCACCGAGACGATGGTGAACGCCAACGCCGCCGAGGGGGTCCTCTGGCGCAGCCTCTCCGAAATCGAGGCGCACGTGACCCTGGGGAAGATCTATTACGCGAACCGGCGCTATGACGGCGCGGTGGAGGAATGGGAGCGCGTGCCGCAGCGCAACCTGCTCAATCGCGAGAGCCTGGCCGTGCAGCTCGGCGAGATGTACCTGAAGGGCAACGAGTACCTGAAGGCGATCAAGCTGCTGGAGCAGCTGCCCGCCGGACGGCTGGCGCGCAATCCGGGCCTGCCGGTGGAGATCCAGCACGCGAAGGTGCAGATCGGCAACATGGCCGGCAAGCTGTACCACCACGTGATGGGGCACGTGGGCGAGCTGGAGCAGGCGGTGCGCGAGGGGCGCGCGCCCGCGCGCGACGAGGTAGAGCGGCTGCTGCGCGAGCTGGACACGGCGATGCAATACACCCAGCAACTGCGCGAGCTGCTCGATTACGAGCGCTTCAAGGCGGAGCGGCTGGGCGAGCTGGACGCCGCCGCCGGCCCGGACCTGTATCGCCGCATGGACACCATCCTCGCCGTGCGCCGCGACGAATTGCTGGAGGCGCTGCGCTGGGTGCAGACGCTGGCGGAGCCGGGCAAGCAGCCGGCGCGCACGCCCACGCTGGAGCTGGCCGAGCTGCTGCGCCTGACGCCGGCCGAGCTCAGCCTGGCGATGGAGGCGCAGGGGCCGCTAGTGGTGGTGGAGTTCACCCGGTTGACGAAACCGTCGCGCAACACCCTGTACCGCATCCAGATCGCGCCGCACGCGCCGCTGCCCGAACGGCTGATCGCGAAGTGCTACGAAGAGCAGCAGGTGACGTTCTTCTCCGCCTGCTACCGGCGCGAGCGCGGCGTGCTGCAGATCCTCCACGAAGCGGGGGCGCCGGTGCCCCGCCCGCTGGGCGGCTATCTCGGCTCCCATCAGGCGGTGCTCTTCCTGGAAGACCTGGGCGCGCAGGACCTGGCCGGCCTGCTGGCGGCGCTGCCCGCCGGCGACCGCGCGGGACGGCTGGCGCTGGTCCGCGGCGGCGTGCAGATGCTCACCACCCTCTACACGCACGTGCTGCCCGTGCTGCCGCGGCTGGAGCGCGAGGTGCGCAAGATCGTGAAGGAAGTGCTCACCCCGGATTACTTCCTCAACGCCATCACCATCGCCCTCAACCGCATCCTGGCGCTGCGGCACGCGCAGCTCACGCCGGCGCAGCTCGGGCGGCTGGAGCTGGCGCTGCGACCGGTGGTGGGCGCCGTGCTGGAGGCGCCGAAAACCTTCATCCACTTCGAATGCACCCCCGGCAATATCCAGCTGGGCGACGGCCGCGTCACCGCGGTGGATTTCGAGCAGGCGACCCTCGGCCCGGCGGCCTTCGACCTCGCCGCGCTGCTCTACTCGCCGGAAGCGGATCTGTCCGAGGCCGACGTGGAGGGCCTGCGCGCTCTCTATCACGACCAGCTCCCCGGCGAAGGACCGCCGCTGCTGACCGTCACCCCGGAAGCGCTGGACGCCGCCGCCATCCTGAAAATGGTCTTCTACGCCGGCTCCGCCGCCAATTTCTATCGCAAATTCGAGGACCGGGCGCGGGTGGACGCCATGGAGTGGTACCTGCGCACCGCGGAAAGCCTGCTGGCCCGCCGCGACGATGCCGGCGAATTGCGCGAGCTGCTCGGCGCCTGCTGGCCGTGGGAGATGCGCGGCGCGCCGCTGTAGTGAGACGCAACCCCTCCCCCGTTGGGGGAGGGGTTGCGCGTAGGGGCAGGGATCGGTGATGCATAGACTGATGCCCGTGGCACCCGGTCAAAGGTATGGGAGTATATACCACCGGCCCCTACGCGCGCGGCTCGACGGAGTCTCGCCCTCCAGGGGGGAGGGGGGGCCGACGCGCGACGCGCGTCTCGCCCGCCGGGATACGCGCCTCACCCCCCGAACCCGTAGCTGATCCCCTCCGTCACCGGGAAGCCGAATTCGTCGCCCAGGCGGAAGAAGTAGTTCCAGCCCTCCCAGCCGTGGGCGAGCTTCACCAGCACGGTGTTCTCTCCCGTCTTCAGGGTGATGACCGCCTTGTCCTGGTCCTTCAGCGCCGCGCGGTAGTAGGGGTTGGCGAGCACCTTCTCGCCGTTCAGCCACACCGTCATATATTCGTCGCTGCCGGTGTAAAGGGTGACCTGACGGTCGCGGTCGCTGGTGATCTTCGTATACAGGAAGGCGCAGACGCCCTTGTTGGGCTTCATCGCGTCGAGCAGGTTCACCGGGCCGCTGCCCAGCGGCCCGGCCGCGGGCAGGCGCGTCCAGCGCACCGGCGCCTCTGTGCCTTCGTCGTTCACGCCGGTGTAGGTGGCATTCAAGTCCACCGTCCCCGGCGCCCGCTCCGGCTCGTAGACGTTTTTCTTGTAGCCTTTGCCCAGGAAATCATTGTAGAAGGGGCCGGCGATGTACCAGTCCTGCACGAAGACCGGCTTCTCCTCGCGGTTGCCCAGGAGCGCGAAAAGCTGCTGGGCGCGCGCGTAGCGGGCCTCCACGCCCGCCGGCACGGCGCCGAGCAGCGGGACGACATAGGCGGTGTGCCCGTCGGCGGTGACGGCCGCGAGTGGGCCGGCGACCGCCTTGCCGTTCACTTCCACCGCGGGCGCGGCCTTCAGCCCGAAGACGAGCAGCGCGGTGGCCATATCCGGGGTCTGCTGCCCGTCCTTCACGCCGTAATCCACCAGCAGCCTGTTCGCCGCGGGCTGCACGGCGCAGCGCAGCAGGCTCACGCGGCCGTCCGCCTTCACCGTCACCCCGCCGGGGACGCTGAGCGACCACAGCGTCGGGTCGGGCAGCGGATTGAAGCCGGCGTAGGTGCCGCTGGCCGGCTCGGCCTGCAGGTAGCCGGTGACGCCCGGCTCGCAGGTGAGCACCGCGCCACCCTTCTCCAGCCGCCCGGTGGCGCCCATCTGCGTGAAGGTGCTGTCGCGGTCCATCCCCGGCGCCAGATACGGCCACGCGCCGTTCACCCGGCGATAGGCGAAGCATTCGGTTGACGGGTGGTCGCCGCCGCGGTACTCCGTCTTCACCCCCATCTCCATCGTGTCGGCGCCGCTCGCGTAGGTCACGTGCGCCGTCGCCGCGGCCTCCTCCCAGCGCACGGTCAGCGTCGCGTCGCCGATGTGCCGCTGGAAGGCGGCGAAGTCCGCGTACTCGGCGTCGTCGCCATATTCGATGACGAAGCCGCCGTAGGCGCGGTCAATGGGCGTCCAGTCGGCGTCCGTCGCCAGCGCCGCCTCCCGTTTCAGGGTGTAGGCATCAATCTGCAGCGCCGGGGCGGTGGTCACGTTATCGTACGTCTGCGGCGCGCCGGCGCGCAGCACCACCTCCTCCGTCCGCCCCAGATTCGTCGCCGGCAGCGGGATGACGCCGATGTAGGTGAGGCCGTCCTTGATGGTGATGCGCTGGCCCTGCCGGCAGGTCGCGGGCAGCGTCTCCACCCGCACGCCGTCAAGGTAGATCTCCCACGCCGGCGCGGGCTGCTGGAAGTTGTAGAAGGCGGCGGTGGTCTGCAGGCTCTTCACCCCGTCGCGCCCGCTCATCTTATAGGGGCTGGTGAGGGTGATGAGCTTGTTTTTGTGCTGCAGCACCGCCTGCTGCCCCTGCGGCTCCATCCAGCCGGCGGCGGCGTTCACCATCGGGGTGTCGTTGATGCCGCAGCGCACGGTCATGGTGCCGAGCTCCTGGATGTTGTCCACCTGCTTCGCCGCGCGCCGCCACTGGGCCATCACCTGCACGATGCCGCCGGGGATATCGCCGCTGGCCAGCCCGTAATTCACCCCCAGGTAGGTGCGCCGCCACAGCGGATGCAGCAGGTGCGTGCCCCACTGCTTGAAGGAGGTGGTCATCTCGAACGGCAGCGGCTTGTCGTCCACCATGTTCGCCATCCACTCCGGGCCCCAGGGGCCGGTGGTGCTCTGCAGCGCCGCCTCGCGCGGGCTAAAATGCCCGTCAATCACCGACGTTTTGAAGGGCGGCGCCGGGTTGTCCACGTCGTGCAGCGCGCCGCTCTTGCTCATGGTGTGCACGATATATTGCAGCCCGTCCTGCGCCGCCAGCAGGTATTTCGGCACCGACGTGCGTCCCGACGTGCTGATGAAGTGGCGCAGGCCGGGGTGATAGGCGGAGATCAGCTCGTCCATGGATTTCGCCAGGCAGCTCTGGCCCATCAGCCGGTCGAAATGCGTGGGGCCGAAGTCGGCGAACATTTTCTGGTCGCTCAAGGTGATGGCGTAGTAGTAGTGGTCAATGGCCTCCTGCGCGGTGCCGTCGTACCAGGTCCACAGGCGCAGCGGGAAATATTCCAGCCCGTGGCGGCCGTCGGCCATCATGCGCGCGGAGCCGGCGATGTCGCCGCCGAGCAGCGCGCCCAGCGCCGCGGTGTGATTGAAGTTCATGGTGGAGATGACGTAGCAATAGCCGTCGCGGTAGAAGCTGGTGTTGCCGCGCCAGTCGCCGGTCTCCCGGTAATATTTGTTCTGATTCCCGTACCAGAGTTGCATCGCCTGCGGGTGGTCCAGCTCCTCGGTCTTTTGATCGTCCAGCGACCACGCTTTCCAGTTATTCTGCAGATGATCGCGCACCGGCGCGGGCATGGCGTCCCGGTACAGGTTCCAAAAGAGGGTATCGCTGGCGGCGGAGAAGCCATCCCAGCCGCGATAGGGCTTGCTGAGGATGTAATCCAGCCAGATGGGGTAGACCTGCTCCGGCGCGTGGCCCAGCCGGCGGGCGTAGCCCGGCACGTAGGCGTACCAGAACGGCACGTCGCCCTTGTCCTGGTCGGTGAAGCCTTTCAGCTCCTGCACGCGCCGCCACTGCCACTCGGGCATCCACGCCGGCTTGCTGAACTTGTGCCGCTCGGCGATGGCGAGGATTTCTTCCGTCGTCGGCATCACCGCCGTGGGCGCGCCGCCGGCGCCGGCCTGCCGCAGTTCGTCCGCCAGCCGCGCCACGTCGGCCGCCGGCGGCAGTGCGCCGGGCCGCGGGGCGCGGGCGGAGCGGGCGAAGGTCACCACCAGTTTCGGCGTTTTGATGCGCAGGCCGTGGCCGCCGGTGCCGGTAGCCCACTCGTAGGCGCCGGTGTAGTAGCGGTAATCGTAGGTTTCCAGCTTTTTCAGCAGGAAGCCGCAGTCCGCCAGCCGGCGCAGGCGCGCGGCGGGCGTCGCCCCGTAGGCGGGATCGGTGAGGGTGGCGGTGATGTCCATGCGCCCTTCCGGCGCGCGCCCGGACACTTCCACCGGGCCCAGCCGCGCGGGAAAACGGTCCTGCGCCTCGTCCTGCGCGCCGAATTTCGCCCAGTAGCCGGCGCCGTTGAGGTAGGCGTTGTAGGTGGGGCCGAGCTCGGGATCGGCCATCCAGGGCTTGCGCAGCGCCCAGGCCACCGCGTGCCAGGTGGGGTCTTCCGCTTTGTACTGCTCCAGCACGCCCCAGTTCGTGCGGTACAGGTAGCCGCCGTCCGCCGGCGGGCGCCCGCCCATCGCCGTCACCCCCTCCGGCACCAGCTCGTTGTCCAGGAAGGGCAGCACCAATTCGGCTTTCCCGATGACGTAGCCCTTTTGCAGTTGCGCGGCGATGCCCTCCGCCGCGCCGGGGAAGCGCACCAGCAGGCTGCGGTGGATGGCGTCCATCACCAGCCCGCCCGGCAGCTCGCCATTCTTCCGCTTCGCCGGCGCCCACGGCGCGATGAGGCGGCGGTCCGCAAAGCCGCCCTCCGGCATCTCGGTGACGCCGTCCTCCGCCGTCACCACCGGCGTATCCCACATCTGCCGATACCCGCAGATGCCCGCCGTCCCCGGCTGATCGAAGGTCAGCACCGCCGTCTGCTGGGCCACGGCTGCCGCCGCGGCCCAGACCACCGCCACTACGAAAAGCACGCGCATGGAAGGCTCCTTGGAGGTTCGCTTGCCTGGTTTGACACGGCACGCGCGCAAGCGTTGCATTTAAACCGCTTTAATATACGCGACAACAGGCGGAAAAGCAAGGAGAGGGGGGCGGAGATGAGGGCATGGGCACACAGCCGGCTGCCGCGCGGCATTGCCACCGCCCGCCCCCCGTGGTATAACAAGTCATCACCCTGTGAAGGAGTACCTCTGTGGATGCCTTGACCGCTCTTCGCACCCGGCGGAGCATTCGCCGCTATCAAGATCGCGCGGTAGCGCGCGAGGACCTGGAGAGGCTGGTGGACTGCGCCCGGCTGGCGGCCACCGCGTGCAACGAGCAGCCGTGGGAGTTCGTGGTGGTGACGGACGCCGCCACGCGCGCGACGCTGGCGGCGATCTGCGAATACGGTAAGTTCTTCACCCAGGCCGCCGCGGTGATCGTGGTGCTCTGCCGCGACACGCCATACTACCTGGAAGACGGCGCCGCCGCCACGCAGAACCTGCTGGTGGCCGCCGCCGCGCTGGGGCTGGGCACCTGCTGGGTGGCCGGCGACAAGAAGCCCTACGCCGACGAGGTTCGCGCCCTCCTCGGCGCCCCGGAGGGGTATCGCGTCGTCTCCCACGTCGCCGTCGGCTACGCCGCCGAGACGCCCGCCCCGGACAAGCGCCCCCTGCGCGACGTGCTGCACTGGGAACGGTACTGACGCCACGCGTGTCCGCTCTTCGCGCGCAGCCGCCCCCGCCGCGCCGGTACAATACGGGAGCGACCCATCGCGTAAAGGAGGGATTCTCATGGCGGTTGTGGCGGATATTGCGTTGATTCCCGTCGGCACGAACTCCCCCAGCATCAGCCGGATGCTGGCCGACAGCGTGAAAGTGCTGGAGCGGTTCGACCTGACGTATGACGTCACCTCCACCGGCACCAACGTGGAGGGCGACCTCGATACCATCCTGCAGGCGGTGAAGGCGATGGAAGAGGTGCCCTTCCAGGAAGGCGCCGACCGCGTGGTGATCCTGCTCAAACTCGATGACCGGCGCGATAAAGCCATCTCGCTGGACTACGAGGAGCAATCGCTGGAGGAAAAGCTGTAGCGGCACGGCCCGGGCCCCGGCCCCGCCGGGGCCCGTCGCGGCCATGCGAGAGCAGTATGGATACAGACCCGTGCTCGCCCCCGGGGCGGTCGCGCGGGCGGCGCGCCGCCCGCGTTGGCAGCGGGGCGGACGGCCGGGCGTGATGCCGCGCCACGGGTATCAATCGAAGAGGAACGCCCCGGCGTGGTCGCATCCCGCGCCCCCCGCCCCGCGCCAGAGCTTGATCTGGATGGAGCCGGTGAAGCCGATGGTGACGTACATGCCGGATTTGCGCGTGGCGTTATCCTGGCAGTGCGTGTAGTCACGGGGCAGCAGGATGTCCGGCGTGGCCAGGTTCGCATCCGCCGCGCTGCTCACCTTGATATACTGGTCGCCGCCCGTGCTGCTCCACGGGTCGTAGCATAGCGTCCAGTAGGTCAGCGTATGCGGCTTGGTTTCCGCCGGGTCCACGGTGACCGTCAGCGTCAGCGCGCTGGCCGCGGTGGTGCCGAGCTTGCGCGGACTGCAGGCGGACATCAGCGCGCCGCGATAGGTGCCGGCGGCGCAGGTGAGCGACGCGTAGTTGGCGCCGTCGAAGTATTTCCACGCCGTGTCGTAATTCGTCGTGGTATAGTTCGACTGTCCGGGGGGATAGCCCAGCTTCGCCGGGTCGGTGAGGTCCCAACCCGTCACCCAGGACGGTTGCTGCTCGGGGCGGGCGTTGCGGAAGACGACGTAGCCGGCCGTGCCGCGTTCCGGAATGCTGCACACCACGCCATACCCGTTGCCCGTCAGCTTGAAGGGCACCGGACTGCCATCGGGGATGAACAGCCAGTTGTTCGCCAGGATCACATCCCACATCATCTTGCCCTGGGGAATCGGCACCGCCTGCACGTGGCCATCCGCAAACGCCAGCACCGTCCCCGTACTGTGCCGCAGATCAATCTGCACGTCGGGATCGCTGATGGAGTAGTTGGCGTTTGTGAGGTCCAGCACCAGGTCCGCCAGCATGATGGTGTCGGACGGCCGGGTGTTGTCGCCCGCCGCCGTGCCGAAAAAGTAGGCGTTCATGCCGTATTCCGGCGCGGTGTTTTTCCCTTTGCCGGTCTTCGTGGGGCAGTCGTAGATGGTCGGCTCGTTGTAGGCCGCCAGCAGGCTGGACCAGGCGACGGTATCGTCCGGGTCCAGGTAGGTCTCGTCGTGATCCTGCACGTACATCTGGATGGCGAGGGCAATTTGCCGCTGGTTGTTCAGGCAGGAGTTCTGCCGCGCCTTTTCCCGCGCTTTGGCGAAGACGGGAAAGAGGATGGCGGCGAGAATCGCGATAATGGCGATGACGACCAGCAGTTCGATGAGGGTGAAGCCCGCGCGTCGGGTTCCCTCGCTTGGCGTGTGAAACATACCGTTGCGCTCCTTTCCAACATCATGCATGGCTGATGCCACGTTTTCGGGAATTTACACATTTCCGGAAATTACGTATTTTCGGAAGCCAGCAGGTGAAAATGTGTCATCTGGCGCTCTCTGACGCCTGCATGGGGGGCATTTTGCCCCCGAGGGCTGCTGTCCGGTGGCGATGCCAGGGGTGTTTTGGCGGGGAAATGCTCAAAATGCTTGACAAAAAAGGCCCATAGCCGTATAGTAATTTCCGAAAATACGTAATTGTTGGAACCGTCCGCGGCGGCAGGACAGCCGTGCCGCTCCGACGAGCGGACACCGCGATGACGCGGCACCCTGCCTTGACAATCTCGCGCGCATGGCGTACAATGCTCCTGTTCGCGTGGGGCCATAGCTCAGTTGGGAGAGCACTTGCATGGCATGCAAGGGGTCGTCGGTTCGAGTCCGTCTGGCTCCACCACCCGAATCTACCACCGCTCGCGCCCAGTTGGCCGGGCGGTTTTTTCATGCCAGCCCGACGCGGGCAACGCGAACGAGGCCCGTGGTTGCGTGAGCGCCAAGATGGGTATATTCCGACGCGTGAAAATCGTGCGCCGCCTCGTCATTCGCTGGCTGCCGTTGCTCGCCGTGCTCCTTGCGCTGGCGGGCGCGTCGCCGGCATCGGCCGAGCCGCCGCCGGCGCGCGGCAAGGCCTACGTGGCGGTGAACGCCGACGTCAGCGCCCGCGCCGGCCGCGACACCGTCTCCATCCGCATCGTCAACAACACCGACCGGAACAGGCTGCTGGAGATCGCGCTGGCGCTGGGGGTGAAGCTGAAGAGCTCGCCGGAAGGGATGACCTACGCCGCCGGCGATCCGCGCTTCGTGGAGGACAGCGGCATCGGGCTGGCGTTCACCATGCCGGTGGTGCCGCGCGGCGACGGCACGCTGCCCATCGCCCCCTTCGTCGAGACCCTCGCCCCGCACGTGTCCGAGCTGCAGCTCCTCTACATCATCCAGGGCCCGTTCACCTATCGCGGCGTGCAGCACTACGCGGACCACGGCGTGCGCGTGACGGTGGACCCGCCGGAGACGACGCCGCCCAACGCGCCGATCGCGATGGCCTTTTACGGCATCCACGTCACCATGGACACCCCGGCGCCCGGCCCGGTGTCCATTCCGCGCTATTCGCCGCAAGAGGGACGCGCCCGTCTGTGGCGAATAGGAGGGTGGATCCTGCTGGCCGGCCTCATCGGCGCGGGCGCCGGGCTGGTTGTCGCCCGGCTGCTGGCGCGCTGGAAAGCCGCCGCCGGGCTCGAATAACGCGACTCTCAACGGGGGGACATCATGACGGATGCGGATCAGGGCCTAAGCGAGCTCTTTGCGGACATCAAGGAGGTCATCGCGCCCAAGCTGTCGGAAGCGGAGCTGCAGGACCTGCTGGCGACCAACCCGCGCTCGTTTTTTGACACCATCTGCGTGCAGGCGGTGGAAGAGCGCGCCTCCGACATCTTCTGGAAAGCCGGCGCCCCGCCCTCGCTGCGCATCGCCGGCAAAATCGTCCAGCTCGACATCGAACCGTTGACCGCCAAGCAGATGGAAGAAATTTTCCTCTACGGCGTGATGAGCGAGGAGCAGCGCGAGAAATTCAAACACCGCCCCGAATGCGACACCGCGCTGGAAATCCCCGACGTCATCCGCTTCCGCGTGAACATCTACAAGCAGCGCGGCGCCCTCGGCTGCGTCATGCGCCTCATCCCGCTGGAAATGCCCACGCTGGAAGAGCTCGGGCTGCCCCAGGTGCTGTCGCAGTTCGCCACCCCGAAACAGGGGATGATCATCGTCACCGGGCCGACCGGCTCCGGGAAAACCACCACGCTGGCGGCGATCATTGACCTCATCAACTCCAACCGCCGCTGCAACATCGTCACCATCGAGGACCCTATCGAGTTCTCCCACCGCGACAAGCTCTCCATCGTCAGCCAGCGCGAGGTGGGGGTAGATACCGGCAACTTCCATGACGCCCTGCGCGCCGTGCTCCGCCAGGCGCCGGACGTCATCCTCGTCGGGGAGATGCGCGACGTGGAGACGATGGCCGTCGGCATGACCGCCGCCGAAACCGGCCACCTGGTCTTCTCCACCCTGCACACTAACAGCGCCGCGGAAACGGTGGAACGCATCCTCAACATGTTCCCCCCGCATGAAAAAGAGCAGATCTGCATGCGCCTCTCCACCACCCTGCGCGGCGTCATCTCGCAGAAACTGATCCCCACCCTTGACGGCAAGCGCCGCGTCTGCGCCCTGGAAGTGATGATGAACACCCCCACCATCGCCAAATTCATCGAGGAAGGCCGCCCCGGCTCCATCCCGCAGGCCATCAACGAGGGCGCCTACTACGGCATGCAGTCCATGAACATGTCGCTGCTGAACCACTACCGCGATGGCCTGATCACCGAGCAGAACGCCGTCGCCTACGCCGGCAACGCCACCGAAATGCGCCAGATGATCCGCCGCCTCGCGCAGGCCAGCATCCGCACGCAGGCGCAGTAAATCCCGACCGTGCCCCCGTGACACTAGATCTTGCGAAAAAAAAGGGATTCGCCGCTAGATGGCGAAGAAAAGTGTTCACCAATAAAGCAAGCCGTTGTCTAACGGCGTACCGATGGATGATTCAGGAGAACCGCCGTGAAATTCACCTGCTCGAAACGCCTGTTCCACGAAGCGCTGCAAAGCGTCTCCCGCGCCATTGCCACGCGCAGCACGCTGCCCATCCTCAGCCACGTCTACCTGGAAGCGCGCGGCGACCAGCTCAAGCTGGTGACCACCGACCTGGAGATCGGGATGACCTGCACGCTGCCCGTGGGCGAGCTGGACGAGGCGGGCGCCATCACCGTGCCCGAGCGCATCCTGCAGGACGTGGTAGCGAACCTGCCCGACGCCGAGCTGGAACTCGAATCGAACGAGCGCAACCTGCTGACGCTGAAGGCCGGCACGTCGCAATACACCATCCACGGCCTGCCCGCCGAGGAATTCCCGGTGCTGCCCTCCGTGCCGCAGGACGCCGTCATCTCCCTGCCCGGCCCGGTGCTGCGCGACCTCATCCGCAAGACGCAGTTTGCCGCGAGCACCGACGAGAGCCGCCTCATCCTCACCGGCTGTCTGCTCGCCTGGGACGGGCAACTAGTCACCATGGCCGCCACCGACACCCATCGGCTGGCGGTGAAGCGCGTGCCGGTGGGCGGCCAGTTCACCAAAGACGTCGCCGCCATCATCCCCGCCCGCGCGCTGCAGGAAGTGCTGCGCCTGCTCGGCTCCAGCGAAGACCCCGTCTCCCTCTACATCGGCGACAACCAGATCCTCTTCGTGCTGGGCCGCGTGCAGCTCGTCTCCCGCCTCATCGAGGGCACCTTCCCCGCCTACGACCGCGTCATCCCGCAGGACCTGCAGAAGCGCCTGAAGGCGAATCGCCAGGAGCTGTACGAGGCCGTGCGCCGCGCCGCGGTCGTCGCCCGCGCCGAGTCCAATAAGATCGTCTTCCACTCGGCGGAGACCACCCTCACCCTGGAAGCGCGCTCCGGCGAAGTGGGCGACGCGCACGAGGAAATCCCCATCGCGCTGGAGGGCGATCCGGTGGAGATCGCGTTCAACGCCGCCTACCTGCAGGACGTGCTCGCCGTCCTCGACACCGAGGCCATCGAGCTCAACCTCGGCGGCCCGCTCAGTCCCGGCCTGCTGCGCGGCGACGGCGAACCCGACTACCTGTACGTCGTCATGCCGATGCAGATGCTCTGACCGCGGCGGACGCGCGGCCCTGCCGCGAGAGGTTTGGTCCGCGTGCCCCCGGCACGGAGCGTCATGGGGCGGGGCCGCTACTGGTGCCGCAGCACGTCCATCATCGCCAGCACGTTCTCCGGCCTCGCATCGCCGGGGATGCTGTGCGCGGGGGCGGCGATGTAGCCGCCGTCCCGGCCGACCGTCGCGAGCAGGGAGCGCACTTCCGCGCGGGTCGCTTCCGGGGTGCCGAAGGGCAGGGTGTGCTGGGTGCTGATGCCGCCGAAGAAGGTGAGGTCGCGCCCGTACGCGCGCTTGGCGGCGGCGACGTCCATCACCTCCGGCTGGAAGGGGTTAAAGGCGTTGAGCCCGATCTCGATGAGGTCGGGGAACACCGCGTCTACCTTGCCGCAGCTATGGATGAAGACGTATTTGCCGTAGTGGTGCACGCGGGCATACATCCGCGCGAGGCGCGGTTTGAGATAGGCGCGCCACCGCGCCGGCCCCATGATGAGGCCAGTCTGCTGCCCCCAGTCATCGCCGAACATCATGGCGTCAATGTCGTGGGCGCAGGCGAGATCAATCACCCGCAGGTTGAAGTCGAGGATGCGGTCGAGCAGCGCGGTGATGAAGCCGGGGTCGGCGGCCATCGCCATCAACACGTGCTCCATGCCGGCCAGCGTCCAGGCGCGCTCGAAGAGGCTGAAGCCGAGGTCCGCCAGGATGAAGCGGTCCGTCCCCGCCCGCGCGTCCGCCAGGTAGACGGGGTCGAGGAGTTCGGGGAAGCGGTAGTCGTCCAGCGTCTCCGGCGTCACCCGCGTGTTGCACACCACGCCGATGTCCCGGTCCACGGTGCGATCCCAGCGCACCCCGTAGGCATCCTCCCAGACCGCCGGCGCCACCTCGCGCCAGCCGTCGGCCGTGGCCAGGCCGCTGTACCAGGCGATGGCATTGTCCCAGCCGGCATCAAAGTCAGGATCGCCGGTGTAGGCGACCATCGCCGCCCGGGCTTTCTGCGTGAAGCTGATCTGATACGGCGTCACGTCCGGCTGCTCATGCCGCAGCGCCGCCAGCACGCGCTCGCGAGGCGTCATACGCGTCCCTCCACGGTAGCATCATCACCTCATTCGCCGCAGCGCGATGGAATGCCTTCCGCGCCCCCGTGTAACCCGCCTTACACCCCGGCCCCACCAAACCCCGTTCGTCGTGAAATGGGGACTGTCCCCCTGAACGCCGTAACCCGTTGATCCACAGGGGCCTCAGCGGGACTGTCCCCATATGCCCCGGCACGCAGCGAAGCGGCTTGTCCCCCGTCACATCCCCCATCGCTTGAGCGTACGGAGTTGCTGACGGTTGCAGACACGCACACTGGGGACAGTCCCGCTGAAGCCCCTGTGGGTCAACGGGTCACGGCGTTCAGGGGGACAGTCCCCAGTGTGACGGCACTCCGCTCCGCTGCGTGCCTCACTACGAACGGGATGGATTGGTCACCTGATCTGCATCGCCCGCCCCGCCGCGCTCCCCACACGCCTCCCCCCTCTCCCGCTGGGAGAGGGGGCCGGGGGGTGAGGGCCGCGTCCCCCACCGGCCGCTTCGGGGGGTAGTCGCCCAGCGGCAGCGTACACGCAACCAAACCGGTTGGCCGCATGAGGGTGGGGTTACCGCACCGTCACCACCGCCCGCTTTTCCGTCACCGGGTCAATATAGCCCACCGTCGCGGCGTCCTGCCACCAAAAACGTTCGTAGGGGGACCGGTGACGGCTGAATCGCTCACGGGCGGCGGCATCCAGGCCGGCGAGGGTGCGCGTGGCGCCGGTGGTGAGGTCGAGGAGGAGCAAGGCGGTGTCGGCGCCATACAGGAGATGGCGGCCGTCCGGGGAGGGCTGGAAATCATCCCGTTCGGGGTAACGCGCCGCAACGGGCGACTCGACTGCCCGCCTCACGATGCGCCCACCCTCGTACCAGTAGAGGGAGATCCTCCACTGCTGTGTGTCATCCATGAAGGCCGTCACGTACCGGTCATTCGGCAGCCAGCAGAGGAAGTTGCCGCTGACGTCCGGCAGCGGCAGGCGCGCCCCCTCATCCAGCGTCACCCACCACGCCTGTTCACGGTTTTTGGTTTGCTCTCTGGCAATGGCATACCGCCCGGACGGGCTGACCAGCACATCGGGCCAGGTACGGTTGAGCAGCGTGTTCGCCGGGGTGAGGTCAAGCAGCGCGCCGAGGGCGAGCGGCACGAACAGCAGCAGCACGAAGCGCGCCAGGCGCACGCCGGGGGCGAGGGTGAGGCCAAAACGCGCCAGCACCAGCCCGGCCAGCGGCGGCCCCGCCAGGCTGCCGATGAATGACCAGGCGGGGCTGACATCGGACTGGGATTCCAGCGAGAAGGCGCCGGCCATCATCAGCGCGAGCCAGAGCAGCAGCGCCAGCGCCGCCCCCGCCAGCCCGCGCAGGGTGGTGGAGCAGGCCAGGCCGATGAGGTAGACGGTGAGCATCACCACCCCGATGCCGAGGGCGCCCAGGGTGAGGGAGAGCGGCGTGACGAAGGGGAGATAGTGCGCGGGCAGCGTGAATCGGCAGGCGACGGCGCCCACGATCGCGCCGAGCAGCGCCGTCGCGGCCCCCGGCAGCACCTTCGCCAGCAATACACGTCCCCAGCCCACCGGGCGCGAGAAGAGGAAGGCGGCGCGCCCGCCGACCAGTTCGCTGCCATAGCCGGCCAGCCCGCTGAGCAGCGCGAACAGCGCCGGAATCATCGTCCAGCCGGCGGGCACGTCGAAGCCGAACGGCGACGGCCCCTTCCCCACCAGCGCCGTGCCGGCCATCGCCAGCAGCCAGAGCAGCAGCCACAGCCGGCGTTCCTGCCATTCCTTCCAGAGTAAATACTGCATCACCGCTCCCTCCCGGTCACCGGCAGCGGCGCGACCGTCCCCGCGCGCAGATCCACCCGCAGCGGCTCGCCGTTATCAGACAAGATGGCGGCATCTTCCGTCCAACTCACCGTTTCCGCGATGACCCATTGCGCGGGCCGCACCAGTCTGGCGCGCTTCCCCGCGAGATCAACATGCCACAGGTCCTCACCCTCGCCCGCCCAGGTGGGCAGCAGCAGCAGCGCGTGCGCGCCGTCCGGGCTGACGTGCATCAGCGGGTTGATGCTCGGATCGTAATACCGCACGCGCGGGCTCGCCAGCAGCCCCTTCGCCGCCGAGATGGCGCAGATTTCCTCAACGGTGTCCGCGGCGGCGTCCCAGCGCAGCAGCGTCACCGCCGCCGCCCCGCGCGGCTGCGCGAGGAGGAGGGCCACGCCGGCATCGAGCAGCGCCGCCGGCGCCAGCGGCCGCGGGAAGGGGCGGATCGTCTGTGTATCCCGCCGGTAATCCGTCAGGCGCAGCACCACCAGATCAGGTGTTTCATGCGCACCCGGCGCCTTCTCTAGCCACACCGCGCCATCGGTGGATTCCATCGCCGTGAAGATATCCATCGCGTCCCGCCGTCCAGCGATGCGCGAGTCTTCGTACCAGTTATACGCCGGAAAGCCTCCCGCGACCGCCCCCAATAGCAGGCACGCCAGCAGACGGCGGGTGGGAAAGGCCAGCCGGGTGAGCAGCAGGCCGAAGGCGAGGAGCGCCGCACCAGTCATGGCGATCTGGAAGGGGACCGCGGAGCTCAGATACACATCGTAGCCGTGCCGCAGCCAGCCGAAGCTCAGCGGTCCCAGCGCCTCACCGGCGCCGAAGACCACCCAGCATATCCCGGCCACAATACCCGCGGGCGCGGAAAGCGCCTGCCCGACGACGAAGCAGAGGACATACGTCGAGCCGATGGCGAGGAGCGTGGTGAGGAGGAAGTGTCGGACAAGATCGTTCCACAGCAGCGCGCGTATCGCGCCACGAAACGTGCGCATGTCCAGATCACCCCCCAGCACGCCGTGTCCCTGCAGCAGATAGAGCGCCAGCAGGTAGCCGCCGACGATGCACAGCGCGAAGAGCAGGTGCATGCCGAAGGTGACCAGCGCGGGCCGGGCGGGGTGGATGGGGAAATGGACGCTGGCATACGAGCGGCGCTCACGGGTGCCGGCACCCTGCAGCGCGGCCCACGCCACCAGCCCGAGCATGATGATGAACAGGGTGACATGGCCGGGCGGGATCTCGAGTAGCTCCACCTCCCGGCGGATGAGGAGGGCGGTGAGCGGCGGCAGCGCGGCGCCGAGCAGCGCGAACGGCCACCCCACCCACCACTCCTTCCAGAGCAGGCGTCCGAGGGCGCGCAGCATGCTACACCGCTCCTTTCCCCACCAGCGCGACGAAGATATCCTCCAGCGAGAGGTCTTCCACCGCCAAGGTCGCCGGATGGAGCGCGCGGGCGGCGGCCAGCGTCGCCTCGCCGAAGTCGCGCACCGTGCAGAGCAGCGTTTTCCCCTCCACCTCCGTATGCAGCAGGCCGGGCAGCGCCGGCGGCGGGGGCGACGCCGGGAAGGTGCAGACGATGCGCCGCACGCCCGCCTTCACCTCCTCCAGCGGGGCGCAAGAGAGCAGCCGACCCTCCTCCATGATGCCCACCCAATCGGCCACGCGCTCCACCTCGTGCACCAGGTGCGAGGAGAAGAAGATGGTGCGCCCCTCCTCCTGCGCCAGCTCGATGACCCCCTCGAGGAATTCGCGCCGCACCACCACGTCCAGCCCGGCGGTGGGCTCGTCGAGGATGAGCAGCTCCGGGTGGAAAGCCATCGCCAGCAGCAGCGCGAGCTGCGCCTGCTTGCCCCGGCTGAGGGCGCGGATGCGCTGACTGCCCGGCAGGTCGAGCTGGCGCCGCAGGTCGGCGGCCAGCGCGTCGTCCCATGTCGGGTAGAAGCCGCGGCAGAACCAGATCATGCGCTCCACCGTCATCCAGTCGTACAGCCCCTCGTCCTGCGCCACGTAGCCGGTGCGGCGGCGAATTTCCCGCGCGCCCGTCACGCAGTCCAGCCCCAGCAGCGAGGCCGCGCCGCTGGTGCGGTCCAGCAGATCGAGCAGCAGGCGGATCGTGGTGGTCTTTCCCGCGCCGTTGCGCCCGAGGAAGGCGAAGATGCTGCCCCGTGGCACCCGCAGGGTCAGGTGGTCCACCACCGTCTTCTTCCCGAAGCGGCGGGTCAGCGCGCGCGTTTCGATGGCGTAGGCCGGCTCCGTGTGCGGGACATCCCGGATATCCGTGGGCTCAGACATGGTCCGCGGCCTCCTCTTCCAGTACGGTTTTTCGTTCATACAGCAGGGCGATCAGCTCGTCCGTCGTCGCCCCCAGGTGATGCGCCTCCACCAGCAGCCGGTCCACCGCCTGCGCCAGCGCCTCGCGGCGATACCGCGCGCTGAAGGCGTCCGATCCGGCGCGCACCGTGGTGCCGCGCCCGTGCTCGGTGGCCACGATGCCCAGCGCCTCCAGCTCCCCATACGCCTTCTTCACCGTCAGCGGGCTGATGCGCAGCCGCACCGCCAGCTCGCGCAGCGAGGGCAGCGTATCCCCCGGCGCCAGCGTGCCGGCGGCGATGGCATGCTTCACCTGCTCCACGAGCTGGGCGTACAGCGGTATGGATGATGTCGGATCTACCTGAAAGCGCATGACACTCTACTGCTGTTATATATCTGTATAACAATGTACCACGCCCGCGAAAAATGCGCAAGCGGTCCTCATGCGCAGCTGGAGAAAAGTGGAGGGGAGAGCGGGGAGGCACTGCCGTTCAAAAAAGGACTTTCGCCCGCCACGCGCGACCTCCCCGATTGATGCTCTTTGCCAAATGACTCCCACGTTGCTCGATCTCCGGTTGGTCGGCTAGATCCGGCCAGTCCACGGAGGTGGACTTCGTGGCTCCAGCCCCGGATTTCAATCCGGGGGACGGAATCCTACCAATGTACAGCCCACCAAAGCGGAAACAATTGGTCAAAGAGCATGAATCGGGGCAGGCTCCCCCAGCCCCCCTCCCCCTACGTGTGTGGAGGGGCGAGGGGAGAGCGGGGAGGCGGGCAGTTTTCGCGCAGAATGCGCCACGGGACTGCTAGCGCACCAACAGGATGAGCACGGCGACGGTGGCGGCGCTGAGCAGGGTGGTGAGGAAGATGGCCCGGGCGGCGAGGGCTTCGTCCCGGCGATACTCGGCGGCGAGGATGGTGAGGTTGACGGCGACGGGGAAGCCGGCGGCGACAATGAGCACCCTGGCGGTGATGCCGGTGATATCGAACAGGCCGACGAGCAGGAAGGCCAGCAGCGGGGAGATGAGCAGGCGCAGGCCGGTGATGGCGACCAGCGCCGCGGAGTCCGTGCCGGGTTTCGCCCGCGCGAGCTGCGCGCCCAGCGTGAGCAGCGCGAGGGGGATGAGGCCGTCGGCGAGGTAGTCCAGCGGCACGCGCAACGGCGCCGGCGGCGCGACGGACAGCGCGCGCAGCAGCAGCGCCAGCGCCACGGCATAGAGCACGGGCAGTTTCACCATCCCGAGCAGCGCGCCCTTCGCCGTGCCGCGCACCCGGCGCTCCATCAGCCAGATGCCCAGCGTGAAGGTGAGGAGATTCTGCGCCACGATGACGATGGCCACGATGCCCACCTGCTCGCGCCCGAAGGCGAGAGCGGTGAGGGGGATGCCGTAATTGCCGATGTTATAGAGCATGGCGCCCAGCGCCACCGGCGTCCGCTGCGCGCGCAGCGCGGGCAGCAGTCCCACCCCGCCGGCGACCGCGAACAGCGCCAGCGCGTGCGCCAGGCTGAAGAGGCCCACCGTGCCCATCTGCGCCGCGGAGAGCTCGGCATTGAGGAGGATGACGAAGCTCAACGCCGGCACGAAGACGTAAAAGTTCAGCTTGGAGAGCGTGGGCTGGTCGAGCGCGAAGATCCGCTCGATCAGCGCGCCGAGGCCGATGAGCAGGAAGATGGGCAGGATGACCTGCTGGAGGATGTCGAGCATCATGGCGTCGCCCCGCCGATGCGAAAACGCGTGCCGTCACTGGGGACCGCGGTGGGTGGCATGATGGGGATAGCGTAGCAGAAATGCGGAGGAAGGGGCAAGGGCGGGCCGGGGCGGGGGGTGGCGCGGCCTTCAGGGCAGCAATCGCGCGCGCAGCGCGTCGGCGTGGAGGGCATCGGCGAGGAGTGCCGCGCGGATCGCCGCCGGGTCCACGGCGCGCAGGGCCACGCCGTCACGCGTGGACAGCGCGGCGGCGATGCCCGCCGCCTGGCCCATCAGGCAGCCGGTGGGGATGACGCGGGCGGAGGCCAGCGCCAGCCGGTCGGCGGAGAAGCCGCGCCCGGCGACGAGCAGGTTCTCCACCCCGCGGGCGAGCAGCGCGCCGTAGGGTATCTGGTAGGGCGGCACCACCTCGTGCAGGCGATGGGTATCTATGGAAAAGACGCCGTGCGCCACGCTGTCGGGGAAGTGACGGCCGGCGCGGATATCCGCCGCGGTGAGCACCGCCTCGCCGCGGGCGCGCCGGCTCTCGCGCAGGCCGAGCATCGGGGCGGCGAAATCGAACTCGTAATGGGGGTCATGGTGCTCCTGGAAGTGCCGCACCACCTCCGGGATGCGCGCGCGGAAGAGCGCCTCCGCGTCGCTGAACGCCTCGCCGGTGGTGGTATGCACCGGCTCTTCGCGCAGCCAGATTTTCAGCGCCACCCGCCCGCGCGGCTCCGTCCAGATGGAGTAGCGCGGCTCGGCGTCGCGGTAGTAGCGGCGCGGCACCGCCTGCGGGCGCGCGCCCTCCACCCGGCGCAGCATCACCATCAGGCTGGGCTGGATGGGGTCGGGATGCCCGGCGTCCTCCACCGGCAGCAGTTCGGCGCCGGCGTGCCAGGCGAGGATGCCGTCGCCGGTGGCGTCCACGAATCGGCGCCCGCGGGCGCGCTGCGCGAACGAGCGATTCTGGATGCGCACGCCGGTCAGCGCGCGGCCATCCATCTCCGCGCCGATCACGTCGGTAGCAAAAAGCACCGTCACGCCATCGCGCGCCAGCAGCTCCTGCAGCACCAGCGGCAGCACCTGGTGGTCGAACTGGGTATTCACCCAGCCGTAGGTGGGGTTGTCGCCCACTCTCCAGCCATACTCCTCGCCGATGGCCTCCATCTCCGCCAAGCCCGCCCAGACGTCCTCGAAGACGCGGCCCAGGCCGACCGGCTCGCCGGTGTAGCTGAAATTGCCCACCGCGCCGGCGGTCGCCAGCCCACCGAGCTGGGACAGCCGCTCGATCAGCAACGTCGTCGCCCCGCGGCGCGCGGCGGCCAGCGCCGCCCCGATGCCGGCCATGCCGCCGCCGGCAACGATGAGATCGTAGGTCACCTCGGTTACAGACATCTCCGCATACTCCGCACCTCACCAGGGTCACGCGCGCGCGGCGCCCGCCCATCATGCCGGCGTTCACCGGCGCCCCGCCTTCCAGTGTACCAATAATCCTTCCGGTATGCTATACTTTCGCCACAGCACCCCCATGCTGTTTAATCCGCGGAGGCGCGCATGCCAAACCGATTCCGGGCGATGATTGCTACGCCGCTCATCCTGTCGTTGTGTCTGTTCTTCGGCGTCGCGCTGGGCGCGAACGCGGCCCCGGCGGCCAGCTATGCGGGTCCGCCGCCGCTGCAGCCGGTGAATGGCAAGATCGGCATCTTCGATCTGAAGGCCATCCACGACGTGCCACTCGATGCCGAGGTCATCAGCAAGCGCGAAGAGGACGGGGTGGTGATCGAAGAGATCACCTACACCGGCCGTCCCGGCGTGCGCGTCTACATGGTCATGACCTATAAGAAGGGCTTGCGGAAGCGCCCGGTGGCGATCGGCGCCCTCAACGTCGGCACGTCAACGCCCATCGCGGAAGCGAAGAATACCTTCGTCGGCGTTTCGGTCTGCCCGCCGTGCGGCAACATGGATCCCCAGAAGAAGATGACGGTCGGCGGGCCGCCCTTCAACCAGTTTTTCACCGATGACCCGGAACAGAGCTGGTTCTATCACTACGTGGTGGCGCTGACGCGCGCCTTAGATTATCTGGAAACACGCCCGGAAGCCGACATGTCCAAGATCACGATGTCCGGCTTCTCCACCGCCGGGTATGCGGTCAACCTGCTGCACGCCATCGAGAACCGGCCGGCCTGCTACATCACCTATCACAGCGCCGGCTACTATACCAATCCTGATGGCCTGTCCGGCGGTACGCCGGGTTACCTGACGCGCAAGCAGTATGAGATGTATGGGCCGGCCGCCTACGCCCAATACGGCTCATCGCCGATGTTCATCTGCTCGGCGCTGGGTGACTACTTTTCCATGTTCGACGCGCTCATGGAGCTGTACGCGAACCTGCGGTGCCCGAAGCGGCTGGCGGTGTCGCCCAACCGCGGCCACCTGGAGACCGGCCGCAATGAGTTCCGCCATATCTGGTTGTGGCAGGGGATGTGGGTGTTTGGCGGGAAGCCGCTGGCGAAGGTCACCGATGGAACCGTGACCGCCGTCAACGGCGAGCTGATCTATACCTTCACCACCGACTACCCCGGTCAGCCGCAATACGCCGACGTGATTTACAGCTATGGCACACCGGGCAACTGGGCCGGGCGCGTCTGGCATCGCCGCGCCGCCAGGAAGGTCGGGCCGGGCCGGTATGCCTTCTCCATCCCGATGTACGCTGCCGACGTCCCCCTGTATATCCTGGCGCAAATCGAGACGGCGGACGCGGGGGTGGTCGCCAATACCCCGATGTATCTCGAACCGGCGGCGTTTGGCATCACGCGCCCCACTGCCGTCTATCCCAAGATGCTGCTGGATTTCGAGGACAACGACGATCTGTATATCCCGGTCGGCAACGCGCGATTTGTCGCCGGGGGCGCCACCGGCAACGCCGCGGCGCAGATCACCGCGTTTGCCGACGGCACCGTTCACCTGATGAATATCGAGCCGCTCTTTTGGACGGCGCCGAAAACACTCACCCTCTACCTGAAGGGCGATGGCCGCCCGGGCGCCGTGACCGCGTTTCTCTCGGCGGACCGCGACTACTGGAAGTACCCTCCCATCACCCTGGTGCCGGAAGACGGCATCTTCCCCGCCACCTGGACGCAGTATACGATCCCGCTCGACGGCATGAAGGACCTGAAGGCGATGTCAACGCTGGTCATCAAGCTCACCGGTCACCAGAGCGTGCTGATTGATGGGGTACAGTGGCAGTAGGCGGGCGGCTCAATCGCCAATCCGCTCGCCCAGCACGTCCAGCACCCGGGTAATATTGCGCTGGGCTTTCGCGCGCAGGGCGGCGGCGCCGGCGACGAGGGCGGCGCGCCGCGCGTCGCGCCCGTCCCAGGCCTGTTGAAGGGCGGCGGTCAGCGCGGCGGCTTCCAGCTCTTCCCAGCGGGCGGGGGCGGGCAGGCCGGCGGCGAGGGCGAAATCGCGCACCTTGGGGTCATAGGCGAGGCCGAAGGCGGGTATCCCCTGCTGGGCGGCGAAGATGAGGCTGTGCAGGCGCATGGCGACGATCATCGCGCAGCGGGCCACGAGCGCCAGCATCTCGCGCGGGGTCAGCTCCAGATCGCACACCACGTTTTCCGCGGGCGTCCAGGCGGAGATTTCCAGCGCTACCCGCATATCCGCGTTGCACTGCATGGGGATGAAGAGGAGCAGCGCGCCCGTCGCCGCCGCCAGCGCCGCCAGCGCGTCGGAGATGGCGTGGAAGCGCGCGACGGGATTCGCCGCGTCCCAGTGCCGCAGCGCCACCCCGATCACCGGCCGTCCCGCCGGGAGGCGGCTCTCCCACCACCGCGCCAGGCGGTCGGACTCGTCCGGCTCCAGCAGAAAACTCGGGTCGGCGGTCACCTCGATGGGCGGTCGGTCCACGCCCAGCCCCGCCAGAAAAGCCGCGGACGCGTCGTCGCGCACGGTGATGGCGCGCGCGCGGTTGAGGATGCGCCGCGCCAGCAGGCGGTTGAGCGGGTGGCGCAGCGGCCCCATGCCCTGCGCCAGCGCCATCGTCGGCACCCCGGCGCGCTGCGCCAGCCAGAGCAGCCCCAGATAATACAACGGCGAGCGCAGGCTGGTGACATCCTGCAGCAGACTGCCGCCGCCGCTGACGAAGAGGTCCGCCTCGCGCAGCGCCGCCCGCACCGCCCCCAGCCCCATGCGCGGGATGGCGTCCACCGCGTGCAGCCGCTCGGTGGCCGCCACGTCGCCCGACAGCACCACCGGCCGCACCGCCGGCGCCGCCGCGCGCAGCCCGGCGAGCAGCCCCCCGAGCACCGCCTCGTCGCCGAGGTTGTTATAGCCGTAATAGCCGGAGAGCAGCACGGTTGACATCACACCGCGTTAATTCGGGTTGCGCGGGAGGATTCCTGCTTGAGAGGGGGTGTGGGGGTGCCCGCACAGCTTGTGCGCTTCCTTTCGACCGGCGCTCCCCTCTCCCCCCGGCCCCATACGCGTCACGATATACCTGACGCTTTCCTCGCGCTCGTGCTCGTATTCGTGCTCGTACTCGGCGAACGTCATCGTCAACACACATCGCCACTGATGTTTTCGAGTTACGAGTATGAGCAGGAGCACGAGAAGAGCGCTGACGCTATGATGGCGCATATGCCCCCCGACCCCCTCCCCGCTCAGGGGACGGGGCCGGGGGGAGAGGGGAGCGCCGCAGCGGGAAGCAGCAGTGCTGCCTCACAGTTTTTGCGTGCACCCGGTGTGTGCGGCAATCGGAGCGATGGGATTGACAGAGTTGAAGCGTGGTAATATTCTTACTGGTAAGAAACTGTCTTGAACGTGATCGGCGCCAGATCGCTGAGGATGGGTCGTGGCTGGCGAGGCGGATTCCCGCGAGTCCCGATAGCATCGGGATGCCAGGACATCCCACGACGCCAGGCGCGAGCCAGACCCGCGAGAGGGTGACGAGCACGTTCAAGACAGTTTCTGAGAATGGGAGGCGATATGAAGGTTACGACAAAAGGCCAGGTAACCATTCCGATGGAGATCCGCGAGCAACTCGATATTCAGCCAGGCAGTGAAGTCGAGTTTGTTCTTGATGGAAATGCGGTGAAAATCGTGCCGCTGCGGCGCGCGAATCTGCGCGGCAGACGCATTGTTGAGCGCATGTGCGGAAAGGCAACCGTTCGGATGACGACTGATGAGATTTTGGCGTTAACACGCGGTGAAGCGTGAGCGGCACATTGGTGGACAGCAACATCCTCCTCGATATCATCACTGATGACCCTGTGTGGGGAGCGTGGTCATCCCGCATGCTGGCGCAGTGTGCCAATGATGGTCCATTGTATATCAATCCCCTCATCTATGCTGAAGTCTCGATCAGCTTCACCGCAATCGAGGACGTAGAACACGCCGTGCCGGCTTCGGAGTTTATCCGTTTACCGTTGTCTTTAGACGCTGCATTCCTCGCCGGAAAAGCCTTTGTACGCTACAGGCAACTCGGCGGCACTCGACTCTCAACACTGCCGGATTTTTTTATCGGCGCACATGCGGCCACAACAGGATTATCCTTGCTTACCCGTGATGCATCACGGTACACGACATATTTCCCGACTCTTGAAGTCATCGCGCCATGACGATCCCCGCAGGAATCTCTCCCCGCGCCGGCGAAGTCTTTTCCTACCCCCATCGCCAGAGGAGGGCGGGATGGCCTGGTATTTGCCCGTATATGGTCCGGTATTCTGGGAAGAGCTGCGCCGCCGGTTGCGCGGGGGCCGCGGCTACCTGGTGCTGTTCGCCTATGGCCTGGTGCTGGTGGCGCTGATGCTGGGGGCGGCGGCGCTGCGCGGCGTGGGCGATGACCCACGGGAATGGCCGGACTTCGGCCGCGCGCTGTGGAACATCTTCTTCATCGGGCAGATGGCGGGGGTGCTGCTCATCAGCCCGGGACTGGCGGCCGGCGCGGTGAGCGGCGAGCGCGAGGCGAAAACGCTGGAACATCTCTTCCTCACCCCGCTCAGCACCTTCGCGTTCGTCTTCGGCAAATTTTTCGGCGCCATCGGGCAGATGCTGGTGATGGTCCTCGCCGGCCTGCCCATCGTCGCCGTGGTCTTTCAGTATGGCGATGTCTCGCCGACAGAGGTGCTGGCCGGCTACGCGGTCATCCTCGCCACCGGGCTGCTGTATGCCGCGCTGGGCTTCCTCGCCTCCTGTCTCTTCGCGCGCACCGTCGTCGCCATCGTCTGGGCCTACGGCTTCATGCTGCTGGCCTGCGTCGGCCTGCCGGTGGCCATCGTGCTGCTGGCGCTTTTTTCGCCGCAGTTCTGGTTCGCCAGCTCGTCGTTCCTCTACAGCACCTGCCCGCTGCTCCTCCTCGACGTGGAAGCGCTCTCGGCGGCGATGGACGGCGCGCAGCTCTGGAGCGCCGCCGGCGGCATGCTCGGCTGGACCGCCGCCGCGCTGATCGCCAGCACCGTCCTCATCCGCCGCCTGCGCGGCATCGGCCCCCTCCTCTACCGCCGCGTCTCCCTCACCGTCGCCCGACAAAACTCGCGGATGCCGGCGGCGGAGTGACCCCCCGCGCGGTTGACAAGGCCCGCGAAACCGCGTATTGTCAGTGTATCATCATGTATACCTGTCAGCGGTCCAATACCCATATCGTCATTGGTACCTGGGAGACATAACCGTCGCATCCGGGCCCGCCGCGCTTTTCAATCCACCCCTTCCCGGATGCCGGGAGGGGGTGGTGTTTTTTCTGGAGGCAGCAGGATGAATCGCATACCAGCCTGGCAGTATGATGAATGCCGTCACGTCGGCGTTGATTACGCTGATCCGCAGGTCGCCGAGGAGTATGACGCACGGCACCAACGCTTCCGCGGTGACCTGGCGGCGGAGGCCGACCGGTTGCTGGATGCCCTGGGCGTGCGCGCGGGGCACAGCTTGCTCGACGTCGGCTGTGGTTCTGGCAACCTGGCGATTCAGGCTGCCCGGCGTGGGGTGATCGCCTATGGCGTGGATGTCTCGCCGGCGATGCTGGCCGTCGCGCGGCGGAAAGCGGACGCGGCCGGGGTGACCGGGGCGACATTCCGCCAGGGCGGTTTCCTGACGTATACGCATGATGGTCCGCCCGCCGATGTGCTGGTGAGCATGGCGGCACTCCATCATCTGCCGGATTTCTGGAAACTCGTCGGCCTGCGGCGCCTCGCCGGGATGCTGCGGGACGATGGCCTGTGCTACCTGATGGATACCGTCTACAGCTTCCCGCCGCCCGACTACGCGCGCTTCATGGCGGAGACAGTGGCCCGGTTCGCCCGGAACGCCGGCGAGGAGTTCGGCCAGGAGGTGGCGACGGCCTTCCGCGAAGAGTTCAGTACCTGTGACTGGATCATGGAAGGCGTGCTCACCCGCGCGGGCTTCGTCATCGAGCGGGCGGAGTATCCTGACGGCATGCTGGCGCGCTACTGGTGCCGGAAGGCGCGGCCGGCACAGGGAGGCAGCGCATGACACCATCTGAAGTCTACCAGCATGCCGCGTATTACGAGATTGCCATGGGCTTCGTCAATATTCCGCGGCAGATCGCCCTGCTGGAGGCCTACATCCGGGCGTACAGCGCCATCCCGGTGCGGCGCGTGCTGGATGTCTGCTGTGGGCCGTCGCCGCAGTTGCGCGAGTTCGCCCGCCGGGGATATCTGGGGGTCGGGCTGGACGCCAGCCCGCCGATGCTCGCCTATCTGCACGCGCGGGCGGCGGAGGAGCAGGTGCGGGTGGAGACGATCTGCGCCGACATGCGGGATTTCGCCCTGCCCGCGCCGGTTGACGTCTGCTATATCCTGCTGGGCACCATCCCCTACGTCGGGAGCCGCCAGGGGATGCTCGACCACCTGGCGTGCGTGGCCCGGGCGCTGCGCCCCGGCGGGCTGTATCTCATCGAGAACCTGCTGATGGATTGGGTGAGCGCCGTCGTGGGGAACCGGCAGGATTGGGTGATGACGCGGGACGGCATTACCGTCACCACCCATTATCAACTGGACGTGCTCGATCCGCTGGCGCAAACCGCCCGGCACACGCTGGAGTTTGCGGTGGATGACCATGGGCAGTCGGTGCGGCTGTCAGAAGTGTGCGTCGTGCCCTTCTTCTTTCCGCAGGAATTCATCAGCCTGGTCGAATTGGCAGGGGCATTTGACTTGGTGGGATACTTCGAGCGGGAGAGCCCGGAGCCGTTGCGGAGGCTCTCCAACGATAATATGGTGGTATTGCGGAGGCGATGATGGCAGTGGCGGATGTTATACATTCGGCAGAGGAGTGTGACAATGGAAAGCACGTATGATACACCTACGGTCATTGCCGCCCTTACTGAGCTGGGGATGATCTCAACCGATGTGACAGCTGTCGCATTGATCGTGAAGAAAGACCAACATGCGCTGTACCGCATCACTCATGTCGGATCGTCATCGGTGTTGAAGTTGTTCAACGACACCACTGCTCGCGAACTCGCTGCCTCTCGCCTGCTTCAGCGGTATGGCGTGCCGACGCTCCCGGTGTATGGGATGTCGGAACGGGCCTTGCTGATGGCAGACCTGGCCGCAAGCACAGCATGGCGATTGGCAACGGCGGAGGATATCGAACGTGAGAAGACCGGCATTGCGGTGGCCGCCTGGTATACCGCGCTGCATACCGCCGGGGAACGGATTGTGCGAGCAGGGATCCCGGCGTTTCTCACGCGCGAGGTCGCTTCCCTCACGCCCGAATCCGTGATGGACACCGGTGAGCGGTTGGGCTTATCGCATCTTCCGGTCTGGCGGTCTGCCGCAGAACATCTCGATCGGTTGGTACAAGCGTTCCGTGCGTATCCAGAAACGCTGAACTACAACGATTTTCATTGGACGAACCTGGCGCTCTCGCGCGGGGAGCCGCTGCGCGCCCTTGTCTTTGACTATCACTTGCTGGGCATCGGGCCCGCCTACTGCGATCTCCGCAATGTGCTCGGATCGCTCGGTGAACGTGCGCGCGCCGCATTCAGCGAGACGTATGGCCCGGTAGACGAGCGTGTCGCGGTATTGGATGCGCCGCTTTCGCTGCTCTACTCCCTGCACGTGGCGGCGCAATTGCCGCAATGGCCGGGATGGGCCAAGGGATGCGTAAGGCACGTGGTGAGTGGTGAATTTGCAGTGCGGCTGCAACAGGCGATAGACGCTTCCTCTTTGTCAGCGTGACTTGGCGGAACAAGATACGGAGGAGAAAACCGTGCGGGAAATCGTGAAACAGTGGTGGGAACAAAATGGACGGGCGTTTCAGGCGCAAAGGAAGACAATGGATATTCCTTGGGAAGTGCCGCACGTGCGTAAAGAAGCCATCTCTCTCATTGCCATCGCCGATGCGTTGGAAGCGATGGCCTTACGAAGCGTGCTAGAGCGTTTCAACTATCGTGTCGAAGTGCAATGGGTGGGTTCGCGCCAGGAAGTATTGGAGATATTGCGGGGGAACATCGTGACGTTCCCGTATGTGATTTTGTCGTGCCACGGCGATGGTGAGGGGGCGATGCTGGTGCCGGGTGAGCCGGGCATCCCGCTGGCGCAGACCGCAATCACCCTGCCCAACCGCCTCGTTCTCAACCTGGGGTGCGGCACGGGGAGCGAAGCTATTGCCGCGAATTTCCTGGCCGGAGAGTGCCGGGCCTACATTGCGCCCGTTGGTGAGGTGGAAGGCGCCTCAGCGCTGCTTTTCGCCATCCATCTCTTCTATGGGTTCTGGATGAAGATGCCGTTGATGGAAGCCGTGGCGAAGGCACGCACGTTTGATGCGGAGTGCGGACGGTTTCAACTCTGGAGGCCAAGCGATGATTGACCTAGCGCCAATCCCCTATGCGCAGAAGGCCGTGCTGCGCAACTTGATGGAACTGTGCCAGCACGACTACAGCGAATATAACGAGGCTAACGTTGACGAACACGGCTTGTTCGGCTACCGGTATCTCGATCACTACTGGACAGAGGAGAGACGGCATCCATTGTTCATTCGCGTCGCTGGGCACCTTGCCGGCTTTGCGCTGGTGCGGCAGACCGATGAGGCCGTCTACGAGATGGCCGAGTTCTTCATCCTGCGGAAGTACCGCCGCCAGGGGATCGGGCGTGACGCCGCCCACCGCATCTTCGCCAGGTTTCCGGGACGGTGGCAGGTGGCGCAGGAAGCATGCAACCTGCCCGCACAGGCCTTCTGGCGGACGGTGATCGCGGCGTATACCGGCGGCCAATACACCGAGACGACCAGGCAGGTGAACGCGCGGTGGCAGGGACCGATGCAGGAATTCATCACGCAACAAGGAGACGATGATGACGGAATGGATTGACCTGTATAGTGAAAGCCACTGGCTCCAGTCCGATGCGACCGGAGAGGATGAGGCGCGCTTCATCCGACAGGCGCTGGCGCTGCAGCCGGGCATGCGCGTGCTCGATATCCCCTGCGGCGCCGGGCGGGTGGCGGTGCACCTGGCGGAGGCGGGCTGCCGGGTGACCGGCATTGATCGCAACCCGAACTTCATCGCGCGGGCGGGACGGCGCTTTGCCAGCGAGGGAGTGGACGGCACATTCCGCGTGCTGGACATGCGCGCGCTGGACGACGTTGCGGCGTTCGAGGCGATCTACAACTGGGGCGGCAGTTTCGGCTACTTCAGCGATGAGGAGAACGCCGATGTGCTGCACCGGATGGCGGCGGCGCTGGCACCGGGCGGACGCCTGCTCATCGAGCAGCCGAACCGGGAGTATATTCTGCGGCACTTCATCGCGACGAATCAGGTCGGCGAATGGGTCAGCCGCACGCGCTGGGATACTGCCACCCAGCGCATTATCACCGAGTGGACCAGCGATGCCGGCCAGCCGGGCTTCGCATCCTCCATGCGCCTCTACACCCTGGCGCAGTTCCGGCGGCTCTTCGCGGACGCCGGCCTGAAGGTGAAAGCGATCTATGGCGACCGCGACGGCGGGTTCTACACCCGGCGCTGCCGGCGGATGAGCGTGGTGGGAAGGGAACGATAACCATGCGTTTCGCACACCGCTTGGATAGAGAGACGGAGCTGCGCCTGCTGGAGCCCCGGTATGCCGGAGAACTCTTCGCATTGGTGGACCAGAATCGTGAGTATTTCAGCCAGTGGCTCACCTGGGTGCCGGCGTGCCAGGGGGTGGAGGATCGGCGGCAGTTCCTGCAGCGGTACCTGCTCGAGACCGCCGAGCATGGCAATTTTCTCGCCGGCATCTGGCATGGCGGAGTGCTGACCGGTGTGGCGGGATTGAATGCGGTGCATCGGCGCGACCACACTGCATCGCTGTTTTACTGGCTCGGTGAGGAATTTCAGGGGAAAGGGCTGGTGACGCAAGCCTGCCGGGCGATCATCTCGCATGCTTTCACCACCTTGCAGGCGCACCGGGTGGAAATCTACGCGGTGACAGAGAACACACGCAGCCGGCGGGTGGCGGAGCGCCTGGGCTTCCACCATGAAGGCACACAGCGTGAAGCGTATCGCCTCAACGAGCGGTATCATGACCTGGAAACCTACGCCCTGCTGGCGCAGGAGTGGGAGCCGCGTGGGGAGATCGCCTTCGCATATCCGCTGACCGAGGATGCCGAGTTGCGCCTGTTGCTGCCACATTACGCCGAAGAGATCTTCGCACTAGTCGAACAGAACCGCGAGCACCTTCGCTGGATGACCTTCACCGAGCATACGCGGGGTGTCGAGGACATACAAGCCTTCGTGCGCCACACACTGCGCGAACTGGCCGAGGGCACCGGGCACCACTGGGCAATTGCCTGCCGGGGTCGCCTGGTCGGCATCATTGCCGCCGGCGGCATCAATACGCACAGCCAGACGGTGGAAATCGGCTACTGGCTGGCAAAGGAGTTTGCGGGAAAGGGGCTGATGACGCATGCTGGACGGGCGATGCTGACGTATTTGTTCACTACCGTCGGCCTGAATCGGCTTGGGATCCGCTGCGACGTGCGCAACACCCGCAGCCGGGCGTTGGCCGAACGCCTGGGCTTTATTTATGAAGGCACAAAGCGGCAAGCGAACAAAATCGGGGGAGAGTTCGTCGATATGCATGACTTTGGGTTACTGCGGGAGGAATGGGAGGCAAAATCATGCGACAGGATATAAGTGACAATGACACCATCACCCATTATTACGACGACCTGGCGCCATACTATCACCTGATTCTTCAGGATTGGCAGACCAGTCTGCGGCGACACGCGACGCTGCTGGATACCGTGATTCGCGAGCATGTCGGCGCATCGGCCTGCACGGTGCTGGATGCCGCCTGTGGAACTGGCATGCAAAGCATCGGGTTGGCCGAATTGGGTTATCAAGTGACAGCCTCCGATATTTCGTCAGCCGAGTTGGCGCAGGCCGAGGAAGAAACCCAGCGGCGCAACCTGGCAATTTCGTTTCACCTTGCTGATATGCGGCAGGTGTGGACGATCTTCCAGCGCCAATTCGATATCGTGCTGGCCTTCGGCAATGCCGTGCCACACCTACTGAACGAAGCGGATATTCTCCTGGCTTTTCAACAATTTCGTCGCTGTATCGCTCCCGGCGGCGCCTGCATCATCTCGGTGCGTGACTATGCGGCCATGGAGCGCAGCGGCCAGCGCATGTTCCCGCGCCAGGTACACGCGACCCCAGAGGGGCGCGACGTGCTCTTCGACCTCTGGCAATTCGATGGCGATTATTACGACTTCACGACTTATATCGTGCATGATACCGGCCAGCCGGAAGCGACCACGCGTGTCATCCACGGCGGGCGCTATTATTGTGTCACCGTCGAGGCATTGGAGCGGCTGTTCATACAAGCGGGATTCCAGGAAGTGATCGTCGACCGTGAGCGTTTTTTTCAGCCGATGCTGATCGCGCGATAAAGGACCGGCTTGCATTGTGAGTTTGACGGCAGGAGCGGAATGGAATGGTGAATCCGGTATATGCCCAAGGGGTGCCGGATGTTCGTGGCGGAACGGAACGGCGCGGTGGTCGGCACTTTCGTCCTCTACCTGCTGCCGAACATGACGCGCAACGGGCGTCCGGCGGCGATCCTGGAGAACATCGTCGTTGACGATGCCTTACGCAGACAGGGGATCGGGAGGGCAATGCTCGAACACGCCCGCGAACTGGCGCAGGCCGCGGGCTGCTACAAGCTGTCGCTGACTTCCAATGCCACGCGCACGGCGGCGCATGAATTTTACCTGCGCTGTGGCATGGTGCAGCATGGGGTGAGTTTTCGGTATGAGCTTGGGGGAGAGCGATGACTAATACGCACAGGATACAGCCATCATACAGGGTTATTGTACCAGAGCTACAAGAGAGAATCCGGCACAGTATCGGCAGCTTTGAGATACTCATGAGCTATCGTGAAGGCTCCGTGCGCAGTGGTGTATGGAAGCTTCGTGCCGCGTCGGGGGATTATTTCCTGAAGCTGCACGCGGAGCTGCGCAAATGGCATCCGGAAGTGTATGCGTACCACAACTGGGTGAACGCGATTCGCCCGTCTGTCCCGGAGCTTGTCGCGGTTATCGAGGGCGAAGGGTATCAGGGGGTTCTCATCACCGCGCTGGAGGGTCAACCGCTACGCGATAGAGAGTTGCCGTTGGCGCAGGTGCTGGCGGTGTATCGGGAGGCAGGGGAGCTCGCGCGACGGATGCACGATTCTACGGTTGGCTCCTGGTTTGGCGTCCCCCGAGCGGACGGCCAGCCGTATGGCAAGTCCTGGGATGATCCGGTTGCCTTTATGAAGGCGGAATTCGATTTCTGGTGCGGGAAGCTGTTACAACCAAGCAGCGACCTCGACGAGCGAGAGCGCGCGTTAGCCCACTGGATGCTCGACCGCCTGGATGTCTATGCCGGTGAATGCCCGATACCCATCCACCGCGACTATCAGCCGATAAACTGGTTGGTAGACGAGGCTGGGCAGTTCACCGGCGTCATCGATTTCGAGTGCATGCAGTGGAGCCTGCGTATTGACCCGTTCTTCTCACTCTGGTCGAAGCATTTTCGGCAAACGCCCGGCGTGGAAGAGGCCTTTTGTAGCGGATATGGGAGAAATATCGCGCTCGAAAACCCAGAACAATATCGTGTATTCAAGGTGCATGTCGGGTTATGCACTCTTCAATACGGTACAGCGCTCGGCGATGCACAGATGCTGCAAACCGGGCACGCGATGCTGCGGGAGATCATGGATGATGAACGGCGCTAATACCCCATTCCCGCTCAGCGACCGGCAGCTCTCCCTTCGCTTTGATTGCGACTTCTCGGCAATTCCACCGGGACAGACGGCGGTGGTGGAGACGCCGCTGCGCCTGGTTGCGGAGGAACATTTTTCGTATGTCCGCGCACTGTGGTGGGTGTGGCTGGCGGATGGGCGGTCGGTGGTGAGCGTGCCGCCGGGGGCCGGGCGGGAGGTGGCGGCGCTGGTGACCGGCATCACGGACCCATGCCTGGTGTATGATCCTGCCCTGGCAGCGGCGCTGCGACGGGTGATTGACCGCGTACTGCGTGAGGCGGGATTGCCGGGAACGCATGGGGTGTTCGCCGATCGTTGTTTTGCCGGCAACGCCGACTTGCTGCGGCGGGCTGCCGCCGGCGATTGCCGGCGGCTTACCGAGGTGACGCTGCCGCACGCCGAGGGGCTCTGGTGGCCGCCGCAATGCATCGAAGAAGGCGTGGCCTATGGCGTGATGGCCGATGAAATGGTGGTCGCCATCGCGTATGCCCATCGCACGGCCACGATGCCGGATCGGGTGGCCGATATCGCCGTCTGTACCGCGGAGCCGTATCGCCGACGCGGTTATGCCCGGACGGCCGTCACCGCGCTGGTGGCGCATTGTACGCGCACGGGGGGCGAGGTGCGCTACACCTGTGATATTGACAACAGCGCCTCCATCGCCACGGCGCGGAGCGTGGGGTTTGTGGCGTATGGGGCGAGTTTGCTCATGCTGACAAAGCCAGAGAGGATATGACATACATGGATACCGAAAACGCGCTGCAACTGGTGGGTCCGACCACCGTTCTCGAACAAGAATATCACGCCTATCTCGCCGAGTTCATCGAGCGCAGTGAACCAGAGACGTTTTACCGCCTGCCCGGCGATGATTTTGCCGGGTTCGTGGCGCAGTTACACCGCGAGTCAAGGGGCGAAGGGTTGCCGGACTTGGGCCGTGCCGCAGCATGTCTACTGGGCGGTGTGCGGCGGGCAGGTGGTCGGTGTGCTCAAGCTGCGCCACCGCCTCACCCCGAATCTCGAGCATTACGGCGGGCATATCGGGTATGCGGTGCGTCCATCGGCGCGGGGGCGCGGGGTGGCCACCCGCATGCTGGGGCTGGCGCTGCAGAAAGCGCGCGCGCTGGGATTGCGCCGCGTGCTGCTCACCTGCAATCTGGACAACCACGCCTCCGCGCGCGTGATTGTGAAAAACGGCGGCGTGCGGGATACCGACGGCACGCATCCCGAGACGGGGCCGCCGCACGCGCGATACTGGATTGACCTGGAGGGGGCATGAGGCAGACCGATCGGGCGATCCGCGCCATCATCTTCGACATTCGCCAGCGCTGAAAAGGAGACACCACTCGATGGCATATCGCATTGAACCGTATACCGCTGCATCGCGGCTCCCCAGCATGTGCCAAGCCTGCCTGTACTGGGAGCACCCGCGAATATTTAAAACGCGTCCTGACATCGAGCGAGCAACATCGCTGAAGCAGAAATGGATACGTAAGCGCGGTGGAGTCACTGCCTGGGGATTTGTGGCCTATGTCAACGAAACACCGGTGGGGTTCTGCCATTTTGCCGCCTCGCCCTTCTTTCCGATGCTCCGCGAGTATCAGTGTGGAGAGGTTTCGCCGGACTCCCTGCTGATCGCCTGCTTACATATTGCTTCTTCCATGCAGGGACAGGGTCTCGGTCAACGATTGCGCGCAAGGGTTGAAGAGCAAGCCAGCAACGACGGGTTCACCGCTGTTGAGACGATTGCCCGGATGAATAGCGCCGATAACCCTTCCGGACCGGTATCGTTCTGGCGGAACAGCGGATATACGTTGATCTCACTGGTGTACCATGACGAGTTTGCCTTGATGCGGAAAGCATTGCGATGAATCCGTTACGCTGCATCATCTTCGACTTCGCCGGCACGCTCAGCCCCACACCGTACTTCTGGCCGTTGGGCGCGGAGTTTTGCACAGTGGTGACAGCGGCGATCTTTACCGGGGAGCATAAGACGCGTTGGGCGAGTCCCTGGTGCTGCGGTAGGCTCTCGTCAACCGATATCGTCGCTTATCTCTCCGGATTGACTGGATTGATGCCGGAGCGTATTCTCTCCGCATTGGATGCAGGGTGCGCTAACCTGCAGTTAAACCCGGCGGTCTGGCGCTTCGCGCAGGCGCAGCGAACGCAGGGACGGCATACCGCACTGGTGACGGTCAACATGGACGTCTTCACCCGCGTCGTCGTCCCCGCACACGGCTTTGACCGGGTCTTCGACGTGGTGGTGAACTCGGCGGACTACGGCACGGAGGATAAAAACGCGCTGTGCGAGATTGCCTTTGGACAGTTGGATGACTGTACCTTCGAGGACAGCCTGCTCATTGATGACATGCCAAAATGTCTGGACGCCTTTCGGGCACGCGGGGGGATGGCGCACCAATATACGACGGATGCGGCGTTTGCGGAATGGACGCTCAGCTTTGATAAGGAGGGTTACCTTGAGCTTCGAACATAGCAATAGCAAGCCTGCCCATTTTTCCGAGGATTGGCCCGGGCAATTCAGCCTTTTTTCCTGGATGGCCTCTGTCACAGCCATTCCCCATGTCATATTTATGGTCACCACGCGCAAGGAGAATGGCCTGCCCAATGCGTGCCTGCAGGGGTGGTCCTGTTTCTCGGGCGAGGGAGAACACTATTACGTCGTCATGTCCGAGGTGATGACGCATACGCATACCTATCGGAATATCATGCGTACGGGGGAATTCTGTATCAACTTTCTCTCGGCAGATTATGTTGACCAATGCAAGCATTCGATCACTGCCAATAACGATGATACCGACGAAATCATCAGCTCCGGGTTCACTCCTGAGGTAGCACGGACCATTGATGTACCGCGAATTCAAGAGAGCTTTCTGAAACTGGAATGCCGGTACGAGTGGGAGAAGGAATTACACCCCAATAGCCGGTGCCGTTTGATCTGCGGCAAAGTGGAATTTCTCGCGGCCAGTGATACATTTATCCGCAGCACAGTCACCGAGCGGTATGGCAAAGACAGTTTTATGTTGCATCTCATGGCGATGAAAGATCCCAACACTGGGGAACGGTTACGCGGTGGGGTCGGTTGTGTAGATGTGACACGAGAAATGGAACTCTGAGCGGTCACACCGCATTCGCCTGCGATGAGAGAGGAGAGGATACGATGATGACTTCACCGGCATATTGGCAATCGTTGGATAAATTGATGGCAAGTAGTGAAGTCATCATCGCCCGTCCGAAAGGCGCCGCGCACCCGCGCTTTCCTGCCATGATCTATCCGTTGGATTACGGCTACCTGCAGGATACCAGCTCCAGTGACGGCATGAGATTGACTGCTGGGTGGGGAGCCTGCCTGAACGCAGCGTGACCGGCGTGGTGTTTACCGTTGACCTGCTCAAGCGCGATATGGAAGCGAAGGTGTTGCTTGGGTGTACGGCGGAAGAGATGCAGATCATTCTGGCATTCCATAATGGCGGGCCAATGTCGGCAATTCTTTTTATTCGTGAAAAAGGATGATGCATGAAGATGAGACATTCTGCAAGGGCAGTAATTATTAATCGTGATGGCCTTGTACTGTTATACAAATTTACGTTCCGATTTGCTGGTTGTGAGAAGGTGTTTTGGGTAACTCCGGGTGGAGGATTGGGAGACGGTGAGAACTACGAGGATGCGTTGAAGCGAGAGCTGTCTGAAGAGGCCGGGCTTAAACTAGATGATGTAGGACCATGGCTATGGACTAGGGAAGTGCTAATCGATGGTGACGCGCCATTTATTAGCTATGAAAGACTTTTTCTCGTTCGAGTGACTGATTTCGCGGTATCTCTTGATAATCTGACCCCAAATGAAATTGAGACGTTAAAAGAGTATCGCTGGTGGAGTGCTGATGACATATTGGAATCCGATGATGCGTTTAGTCCCCCAGGTATTGGGCGTATTGTGCGAGAGATTAATGCAGGGGTTATTCCGGCGAGCCCGACTGTGCTAGATTAGCCAGCCTCTACTACGAAGAGCATAGAAAGGGATCTACTGTGGCATCATTCCGTTTAGGCATCATCGCCTCGCATGGCGGCAGCAACCTGCAGGCGATTATCGCTGCGACGAAATCAGGGGAGCTCCATGCCATCCCATCCGTGGTAATCAGCAACAACGGCGGCTCTCTTGCACTGTCGCGAGCACGCAGCGAAGATATTCCCGCCTACCATTTGAGCGGAAAGACGCATCCAGAGCCGGAAGCGTTGGATGAGGCGATTTTACAGGCATTAGTGACGCATGACGTCGAAATCGTCGTCCTCGCCGGACACATGAAGAAACTTGGGCCGAAGACGCTGCGGCATTTCGCCGGGCGTATCCTGAACATCCACCCGGCGCTATTGCCGAAATATGGCGGGCAAGAGATGTATGGCCGCCGTGTGCATGAGGCCGTGCTGGCCGCCGGAGAACGCACCACTGGCGTGACCATCCACCTCGTCACCGCGGACTATGACACCGGACCAATCATCGCCCAATGCGAAGTGCCGGTGTGCGAGGGAGATACCGTTGACACCCTTGCCGAACGTGTGCTGCAGCGCGAGCATGCGTTTTATGTGGAGACGTTGCAGAAAATTAGTGACGGCACGATTGTGCTGCCAGGGGCTATGGTGAAGGAGCGATGATGGAATCGCTGCAGAACGCTGTTCAGGATCAAATCCAGACCCCTGCCGGCTTGCTGGACATCGTTCTGGTCGGCAGCGAGGAACTCGACCGCATCATGGCGCTGATGCAGGAAGCCTCGGACTGGTTGCAGACGCGCGGCATTCGGCAGTGGCGGCGGATGTTCACCGCGGAGGGGCGGGCCTTTGTCGCCGCACGATTTACAACGGATGAGGTGTATCTGGTCTTCAAGGATGCTGTGCCCGTCGCCACCTTCACCATCCGCTGGCAGGAGACGACCCTGTGGGGTGATGCGGGCCTCGATGGGCAGGCAGGATATCTGCACGGCTTTGCGGTGTCGCGGAAAATCGGCGGCATGGGGGTCGGCAAGGCACTTCTGGCGTGGGTCGAGAAGCAGGTCGCTGCACGGGGACGGCGCTACCTGCGCCTGAATACCGCCGCCGGCAATCCGGGAATCTGTGGCTATTACGAACGGGAAGGTTTTGCGCCATGCGGCGTAGTCGCGCACTGCCTCGGCGGAATGACGCAGTTGTATGAGCGGGAGATTGTGGGGCAGCATGGCTGAACACTGCATTGCGCATTATCATCGTCCCCCGGCAGGGGTCACCGAAGAAATCCTGGCCATTGTCCGCGCACTGACCGGGCGGTGGTTCACCGCGAATGTGCCGGACGATACGGCGCGTGACCTGCGCTTCCAGGATGCCCTGTGCGTGCGCGTGGATGGCCGCATGGTCGCGATGCTCATGTTCACCTGCTTGGACGGCGCCATCCACGTCACGCTGATGGGCACCCATCCCGAGTATCAGGGCCAGGGGTGTGGATCACGCCTCGTGCAGCATCTGTGCGCCACGGTGCGCGCGCTGGGCTTTGATCGCGTTGTTGTCATGACGGTGCCGCCGGAGGTGAATCCCGCCTATGCGGCCACGGTGCGCTTCTACCAATCGCAGGGCTTTGTCATCAGGAAGCGCTATACGGAACTCTGGGAGAGCGGGGCCTGGGAACTGGTGAAAGAACTCGGGTGAAAGCAGATGACATCATCACTCCATCCCAAAGTCATCCTCATCGGCGGTGCGCCGATGATCGGCAAGTCCACGCTCGCGCGCAAACTGGCGGCGCGGTTGGAGTACGGTTGCCTCTCGACCGATGACCTCGGGCAGGCCATCGGTGCGGTGACGACGGCGCAGAGCCACCCGGCGCTGCATGAGATGGCCGGGGGCGATTACCGGGAGTATTACGTCACGCGCTCCGTTGACGCTCTCATCGCCGATGCCGAACGCCGCCACGCCGCCCTCTGGCCGGCCATCGCCCAGGTCATCACCGCCCATGCCGCCTGGGGCGATCCGGTGGTGCTCGAAGGCTGGGCACTGTACCCGTCACGGGTGGCGCAGTTGGCATTGCCGCATGTCGCCTCCCTCTGGCTGGTCGCTGATGACGAGGTGTTTGAAGCTCGCGTGCGTACTGCGGTCAACTTCTACCGTGGGGCGTCGGACGAAGAAGCGATGATCCGCCATTTCGTGGCGCGAAGCCAAGGGCATAACGGTCGGATACGCAAAGAATGCTTCGAACATGATCTGTCTGTTATTCATGTGGCGCCATCAATGGCGATTGATGGCATATTTGCATGCTGCCTCAATGTCCTGAAAAGGAGTCTGGAATGGAGTTAGTGCGATATACGGATGCTCGCATCTTTTGTGACAAGGCGCTCCCCTTCCTTCTTCAGCACGAAGCCGAAAATAACCTGATGATCAGCGTCGCCCTGCGCCTGGCGGATGGCACTGGCAAGTGGGGCGATGACCCGCCCGTGTTATATGCCATCGAGCACGCCGGGCAGGTGGTGGCCGCCGCGTTGCAGACGCCGCCGTATCATCTGCAACTCACGCGCATGGAGGCGGACGCTATGGCCGGCCTCGTTGAAGCGCTGCAGGCTGGCGGCCATGCGCTGCCCGGCGTGCTGGGGCCGATCGAAACGGTGGAGGCATTCGCGACGTGCTGGACCGATGACCGTGCGATACGGGCACAGATGGAGAAGAGCATGGGCGTCTACCAGTTGGACCGCGTGGCGTCGCCGGCGCATCCGGGCGGGCATACCGCGGAAGCCACCCCGGCCGATGAAGCCTTGCTGGTGACCTGGATGCGCGAGTTCAACACGTTGACACACGCGGATATCCGCGCGGCAGAGGAGATCGTCCAGCGCGGGTTGGAGAAGCGGCTGTTCTGGCTCTGGAAAGACCCGGCTCCGGTCTCGCTGGCGGCCTTTTGCGGCCCGACGCCGCACGGGATGCGCATCAACAACGTCTACACCCCGACCGAGTATCGCGGCAGGGGATATGCCTCCGCAAACGTCGCCGCCCTCAGTCAGCATCTGTTGGACAGCGGTCGCCGCTTCTGCTACCTCTTCACCGACCTCGATAATCCGACGTCGAATCGTATCTATCAGAAGATCGGCTATCGGCGGGTGTGTGAATTTGCGTCGTACCGGTTTGTTGATGCGGAGAAGGCCTGATGCATCTCTTTGTCAATGCTGCCGGTTGCGTGAATGCCTGCCGCCACTGTAGCGCGGATGGTCAACCGCCGCATGGCAGCCTCTACGCGCTGCAAGAGTTGCGGGAGATCGTGCGGGCGTGGGGCACCGTCTATCCCTATTTTGAGGCAACGGCGCATCCCGAGTTTCCTGACATTCTGGCACCGGAGATCGCCGGGGACGCTGGCGGCGTGCTGGCCACGACCGGGGCCGGTCTCGCGGGGCGTGACGATGCGGTGGTGGCGCTGCGGCGCCTGCGTGCCTTCGGCTACGCCACGCTGTCTTTCACGCTGCATGGCCTCGAAGCGCATCACGACTGGTTTGTCGGGCGAAAGGGAGCCTTTCAGGCGCTCATGACGGCAAACCGGCACGCGGTGGCAGCAGGCCTGGGCGTGCATTGGAATGTGTTTCTGGATCGGCGCAATCTCCCGGAGATTCCGGAGCTGCTGGCGCGCGGAAGGGAAGAGTTCGGCATCACCGCCTGGTTGGATATCCCCGCCCATCGCGTGAGTGCCCGGCTCTGGCGATACGAGTCACTCCGACCAGACCTGCAGGGGGTACAGCGCCTGCTCTCACAACTGGATGCCGCAGTATGGGAGGGTCCGCTGAAAAATCGACCACTGGATGCATATACGGAAGGCGCTTGGCTGCAGGCATGGCAGCGATGCTCCGATATGGCTGCCTTCCGGCATCCCTTCGAACCGCCTGCCTGGCCTCCGGCAGCGTGCCCGGAGCACCTGGTATGCTACCTCATGCCGGAGCGCCAACTGTTCCTTGAGCCGATGTGCGGCGCATGGATGCCGCTAGGGATACTGCCCGCGACACCTAGTGCGGCAATCGCCCGTCTGCACGCCGTCGATGCGCCACCGTATGCCGCGCTACGCCCGGCGGATGCCAGGTTGCCGGAACGAGACAGTGATGTACTGCATACCCAGGGATACAGTGTGCGATATAAAGCCATTTCGACAGAAGTATTCGGCGATCAATGAGTGGAGACAACGAAGGGGATTACACATCGTTACCTAGCGCTGCAGGAAAAGGAGGCGTTGGACGGTGGATATCATTGGCTCGCCCTTCGGAACGATAGGGGGGAATGATTGATGATGCGACTCGAAGGCGCTGTGCCGGAATCGGTGTTGCTGTTTTATTCCCGTAGCGCGGGTTATCCTCTTGGCACGCTGCCGGCCGGCAGGATCACGGTTGCCGGATTGGCCGCGCGTGAGCCTGCACCGCGTCGAAGCGTGCTCTCGGCCCATGTCTTCCATGATCGGGCGCTGCTCACGGTGCCCCCACAGCTTGTCGGATGCCTAGAGAAGATGTGCCAACCGCTCGCGTCATCCTCCTGCTTGCTTGACGGTGACGTGCGGGAGATGCTGCAGGAGATTCTCCGGCAGACTTACGGTGACCGTTTGCCGCTTTCCTGCTATGCCGGAGTGAAGTTGTATTGCGATGCCGCCGGCTTTCACCCGATAGCTGACAGCCATGTCTGCCGAATTACGCGGGAAAATGCCAGTCAGGTGATCGAGGCGCTGCAAGGCGTTGATATCCCGTCTGACGCGGCATACCTGCTGGCGGATGGCACGGCCTTTGCGTATTTCCTCGATGAACAGCCGGTGGCCTTTGCCGGCACGCACCCTGTTGGCGACATGGCCGCTAACATCGGCAACGTGATGGTCGGTACGCTGGAAGCCTTTCGCAGACGGGGATACGGCAGAGCCGTCGTCGCCGCCACGACGCATGCGCTGATTGCCCGGGGGCGCACGGCAGTCTACGGCACCGATGAGGTGAATACGGCATCGATCAACACGGCGCGATCCGTCGGTTATCGAAGCTTCTGCCGCGTCTTTGCGGTGCGCGTGTGATGAAGATGAATCGGAATGAGGTATACGGTGTCACGTTATCATCCCCTCTTTGCCAAATACTACGATTACCTGGTGCACGGCTGCCGGGAAGCCTTCGCCACCGAGGAAGATCTGACTTTTCTTCAGGCGGTGTTTGCCGGCAAAGGTATCCAGGACGTGCTCGATGCCGGTTGCGGCGCCGGGCGGTATCTCGTTATGCTGGCAGGTGCAGGCTACCGGATGACCGGCGTAGATATCAGTCCCGACATGCTGGCCCACTGCGCCGACCGTTTGCGGCAACGAGGATTAACCGCAAACCTGATCGAAGGTGACTTGCTGGCGCTGGACGAGATTGAGCGGTATGATGTGATACTGTGCATGAATTCCGTCCTCTGCTACTTTCTGGAAACGGAAGCCATGCTTAGCGTGTTAACGGCACTGCGAAGAGCGTTGCGACCGGGTGGTGTGTTGGTCTTGGAAATCTGGAACATCCTGGCTAACGCGGCCTCCTTCGGTACGACCAGTACTGACGAGGTGCATGGTGACGGTCTGCACATCATCAACCGGACGACAAGTCGGTATGATGCGTTTCGCTCCATCTATTACGCCCAACTCGCTCTGCAAGTCACCGAGAAGGGGCAAGTTTCGACCTTTTCGCATGAGGAAGTGCTGCGTGTGATGACGGCGGGTGAAGTGATCGCCTACTTACAGGCAACGGGGTATCGCGAGATCTCAGTACAACAGCGTCGGGATACCCTCGAACCGGAGAGCGGGGACGAGGGACTGGTATTTGTGGCGATCCGGTAGGATTATCCATCACGTATTCGACAGAGATTGTGTCGCGGAGCAAGGATCAACAGGGCGATATTTCGTGCGGTGAGGTGGCGCCATGACCATAGAATTACCGGGTGTAGATTGGGATGGCGACACCCGAAAACCCTTGCTGATCCTCAGTTTGCAGCCACGATACTGGCCGATGATATTGGACGGCAGCAAACGTTATGAATACCGTCGCGTGTTTCGGCCAGATGCTGTGCGGGCGTATATTTATCTCAGCACGCCACGGAAAGCGATCTGCGGGTTCGTAGATTTCGGCACACCGATTATCGGCACCCCGGCGCAGATTGCCGAGCTTGCCGAGCGGCAATGCGCCGGATCGCGGCCAGGGATGTTGGACTATCTGCAAGGAAAGGTACAGGGGTATGCCATCCCTATTCTTGCCTGCCATGACATCGCGCCAATTCCGCTGGAGGTCTTGGTGGAAGAATTCGGCTTCACGGCGCCGCAGAATTACCTGATGCTGGAGCATCACCCGCATTTGCGTGATTTTCTTGCGCGGCACGATAGTGGGGGCAATCATGGGTGAGCTGATCATCGGTCTGCAACGTCACACCGTGCGCCTGGTCGAGCACCACCCGCGGTGGGCGGCCCTGTTCCTGGCCGCGTCGGCGGAATTGCAGCGGCTCGTCGGCGATCTCGTGGTGGACATACAGCACATCGGGAGCACGTCAGTGCCCGGTCTCCCCGCCAAGCCGATCCTCGATATCGACGTAGCACTGCACTCGCGCGACGATCTCCCTGCCATTATCACAGCTCTCACCCACCATGACTATATTGACCGCGGTGATGGTGGCACCAACGGGGGCTATCTGCTGGTGCGAGATATTCAGCCCGACGTGCGCGCAATCCATCTGCACCTGATGGAGAGCACGGATAAGCAATGGCGCGATGACCTAGCCTTCCGTGACGCGCTTCGCGGTGATGCCGTCCTCCGCGAGCGATATGCCGCGCTCAAACGTGACCTGGTCCGGCAATTTCCTGATGACCGCAAATCGTATACGGCGGGCAAGCACGAGTTTATTCAACGCACGTTGAAAGGGACACACCATGACCAGGGTGGAGACTGCTGACAGGCCGACGATCCGTCAGGCAACCCCCGATGATTTCCCCGGTATCTCGTTGATGCAGCAGACCTGGGAGCAGGAGCAGATCACGCATGGCCAAACGGCCACTGACATGGCAGGCTTGCGTGACCAACTCAATGAATACTTCCTGGTCGCGGAGCTTGAGGGGCAGCTTGTCGGCATGGTGGCCGCGTCCGTGCATGTCAGCGAGGGGATGGCGGTGATTCCCGCCGGCGAGCGCTATCTCGCAATCAATGATCTCTACGTCTGCTCCGCATGGCGTGCGCAGGGCATCGGCCGTCGGCTCCTTGATGCCGTGTTGGCGCGCGCAGAAGCGCAGGGTCTGCAATATCAGCTCGTCTACTCTGCCACGAAAGACCTCCGCCGCATCATGCGTTTTTACGAAAGCTGCGGGTTTGAGAGCTGGTATGTGCAGCTGTACCGGCGAACGCCGAGGAAAGCGTGAGACTTTTTTTGCCACCGCGGTCTTTTTCGCCATCTGCACCCGTCTCTATTACGGATATGAACACGGATGACCTTAGCGAGACCGCGCTGGTGCAGCGGGCACGGCATAATCTGGACGCATTCGGGGAGTTGGTTGAGCGGCTCCGCGAGACGATTCAGCGCCAGTGCCATCAGCGGGTGGGCAACTGGCACGATGCGGAGGACCTGGCGCAGGAAGCGTTCGTGCGCGCCTATCTGAAGCTCGACCAGCTCGACGACCCGGCGCGCTTTGTGCCGTGGCTGCGCACGATCGCGGCGAATCTGTGCCGCGACTTCCTGCGTAGCCCGGCGCGGTGCGAGATCGCCGACGACCAGCTCGACACCCACGGTGCTGTCCTCGACCTCGACGACCTGCCGCTGGCCGGACTGCCGGAAGAGACGCGGCGCTGCGTGCTGCTTTTCTATGAAGCGGGATGCAGCTACGCCGAGATCGCGGCGGCGCTGGGCAGCACCGTGTCGGCGGTGAAAGCCCGCCTCGGTCGCGCCAAGGCCATCCTCCGAAAGGAGATGGGCATGATGGACGGACAGGAGCGCAGCCCCTTCACCCGCCGGGTGCTGGACAAGCTGGAGCAATTGGGCGGCGGGGAGCCGCAGGAGCGGGAACGGGCGGTGCGGGAGCTGCATCAGGGTTTGGCCGCGGATCGGTACACCACCGTGCTGGGCTATCTGCGCGGGGAGCCGTTTCCTGTGAAGTGGATGCCGCCAGGCACGCCCGCGGAGCAAGTGGCGCTGACGGATTGGGAGATCGTCGCCAACCTGCGCGGCGCCATCCGGGCTTCCAAGCGCTGGCATACGCCGGAGATGCGCGACGCATTGATTGCCTTGCTGCAGCACCGTGATGTCGCCGTGCAAATCGCGGCGGTCGGTGGGCTGGTCTCGCAGCAGGACCCGGCGGCCCTCCCGGCGCTGCAGCAGGTGGTCACTGATCCGGCGCGCTCCGGGGAAGTGGCGGCGGCGGCGAAGTCGGCGATCAGGCAACTGGAACGGTTTCCGTACCCGCCGCAATCCGATATCGAGCCGCGCCGGTTCCGTGAGGAATTATCGCGGGCTGCGAGCGATGCACGCGCGCGGGTGGAGTTGCGGCAGCGTCTGGTGGCCGCCTTGCCAGACCCATCAGCGAAGGTGCGCAGTCGTGCCGCGAAGGCGCTGGGGGAATTGGGGGATAAGCGTGCGGTGCCCGCGCTGATCCGCCTGCTGCACGACCCGGTGGCCGGGGTACGGCAATCCGCCATTGTGGCGTTAGGCGCGCTGAAGAGCCGCCGGGCGGTACCCGCATTGCTGGAGTTCATCGCTGCATCGCCGGATATCCGCCACGACCTGCCGGCGCTCTTCGCGCTGCGTGACATCGGCGACCCGCGGGCGCTGCCGGCGGTGCTGCAGGCTATGGAGCAGGGGCCCCAATTCCTGCCGGGCATCCTCCATCGAGATCGGGTGATTGAGTGCCTGGTGACGCGGGAGAACCTGCCGCTTCTTCAGGAGACCATCACCCGGATGGAAGCGGCATCCCGCGGCGATGTCGGCGGAGAACCCGAGGCCCAATGGGCCGCCATGCGCGCCGCACTGCTGCACATATCCGGCAACGCCCTGGCCCGCGTGGCGGGGGCCGGGGATGTGCCGGCGCTGCTGGCGGCGTTCGACCGCGACCCGCATTCCTACGCGCTGACGAAAGCGCTGGTGCGGTTCGCCGATCCCGCGCTGCTGGAGCCGATGCGGCGGCACCTGCTGGCCGGGCATGCCAATGCCGCCATGGTGCTCGCGAAGCTGGGCGCCGCCAGCTTGCCCGTCTTCAAAGAGGCGCTGCAAAGCCCGCAGGTAGCGGTGCGGAACGCCGCCAGCTTCTTTCTTTTCAATGGCGAAGGCTCGCAGGTGGTGCGGAACATCGCCGACGGGGACCTGCTGCAGCTGCTGGATACCCTGGCCCAGCATGACCCGAACGGCACCGTGCGTCTGCACGCCCGTGCGGCGGCCCGGCGCATCCGCAGGCCGCGCAGCTGGCAACGGTGAGAACATGACCCAATCACCCGATGAGATCGTTAGATCATTCGTACCAGCTGCTGCTGCCCATCCCAGCGCCACTCGCTCTGGGCGCCGTGCAGGTGGACGCCACCGAGCCAGCGGTCGAGGCCATTGAGGGTGATCCAATCGGCTTGGCCGTGCATCACCGCCTCGCCGGTCGAGGTGAGCAGATATGTTGATTGATCAATTGGCCATGCGTGGCGCGGCCGAGTCTCGCACGGTTCAAGTCCATGCATGGTCAGTAGTGGATACGGACCTGCGGTGAGGGTTTCAAGCTGGTGGAAAAGGTATTCCAGCCCAAAGTACGCTGGTTGTTCGAGGTCAGAGAGCCGATGAAATATCTGCTCATACCGATGATACCCATTGGCGACCAGCTCGAGGATCTCCTGCTCCATGCGGTTCACCCCGTTCCGCACCGAGGGAAATCGTTCCAGGTGCTTCACGAGCGCCGGAGCCAGATAGGGGAGCGCGGAGGTATCCTGAGCGAGCAGCCGTTCAATCGCGGTCGGGTCTGCCGAGCGATACGCCTGCCACGCCGCAACGCCCAGCGCCGTTTGGGCGGGAGTCACCGCCTGTCGTTGCGGCAGCAATCCGGCTAACTGTGCGTTGGAGAGTTCGCCAAGGCCGTGGAAGACGGGCATACCGGGATAAGCCCCGATGCAGATGAGGCTGAGCGAGGTCGCGCCACGTGTCTGGTGCGCAAACCAATCCAATTGGCGGCAGAGCGTGATCTGATCGTACAGGCAGGCATCGAACCAGAGCACCACTTCCTGATACGCGGGGAACTCGGCCAATCGCCGGTCCATGTTCTGCAACGCCTGCATCGCCTGCGCGGGTACAGGGAAGATCTCGGTGAGGTGCTGTGCGCGCAATTCCAGCCACTGCTGCTCCGTGACGCCGGCGGGCGTTGGCCCTTCGATCAGCGGGTCCAACCAGGTGATCACCGTGCCGGGCACGCCACTTTCACGTAATGCCAGGGCGGGGATTTCCAGGCAAAAGACGTGCAAATATCGCCGGGGGTCTGCCTGCTCGACAGACTGTTTCAGCGCGCGCCAACTGGTGAACCCATACTCCTGGGCCAGGGCGAATTGTACTTCCGTGAGGGACAGCTCGGCTGAGAGGATTTCGTCAGGTGATGCCGCCGCGAAACGATGGAGATGCCGCAGCACACGACAGACGGTTGGATCGCCCCCCTGGTGAGCGCGGAGGAGCGACTTGGCCTGCTTTTTGAGGTTCTCCAAGCTCGGCCGTGCAGGTAAGCTGGTCATACGACCTCCTTTCACACATGCCTGGCGTCTGCAATCTCAGGCTGAAAGAAGGTGTCTTCATTCAGGAAACGCGCATGGCGGGCTTGGCCCTTTCCGCAGACTGGAGGTGCCCATTACGCACCTCCGTGGAGTATAATCACCAGGACAGACGTTGTCAACGGTTCACACCCCCTTCTCAATTTATATAGTACCGCCTACACAGGATCACGATATGGATGCATTCAATTACCTACTTGCTCCACCCGGCTGGACGCATGAAGATCCGAACCCTTTCACCGCCGACGGCGGCTACGGCCCGCAATGGAGTTGTTTTCGCATCCGCGAGGAGGCGGATGCCCGCGGGGTGAATGGGAAATGGCCGAATGGGCTCTTTGCATACGTGGTGGGGCGTGGAGGGCCGCGGAATCTGGCGGCGGACCTGGCCGACTTTATCCAGTATGAATCCCTGCATGGGCGGCAGTGCATCATTAGCGTGCCGGCGGACATGGGCCGAGCGTTTGTCGAGCAGGCGCTGACGGAAACGCCTGATTGGCCAACCGTGCGCCTTGATGATCCGAAATGGCTGGTGCACTCCACGACCGCACAGGGATGGGCAGCCATCCAGGCCTGCGGCGAACTCCGCGCACAGGCCCGCTTGCGCCGGGAAGGCGTGGCTATGCCCAACCTGGGCGGCGACTGGCTCGGTGAGCCGGCAGATTATGCGGACTATATCATCCTGGCGAACGCCGGCGCCATGGCCCCCGAGTTTGTAGTGGCATCCAGAAATGCCAACCGACTGCACACCGAACCGGACACCCCCTACACGCCGGGTGCGCGCCTCTTCTTCGACGGGCACCGGCTGATCCGCGACGGCGTGATCGTCCGCGACGGCCTACATGGCGCGAAGATGCACGACCACCTACCGCTCGATCCCTACTTGGTCGCCGCCGTGACACCGGCGGACCTGGATCCCGAGGGGGAAGTTACCGCCTGGACACCGAAATCGTTTTGTGTAGCGGCGTTGGAGTATTTCAGCGGGGTCGTGGGGGAGCCGGTGCCGTATGAGCACTGGGAGTGACTGCATACAAGGAGTGCAGATGATTCATCCATTAGCTCACGATACACTCTCTGCTGCCGCGGACGTCATCCGCCAATCTTTCCGCACCGTCGCGGACGAGTTTGGCCTGACGCCGGAGAACTGCCCTTCCCACCCGGCCTTCCTCAGCGAGGCGCATCTGCAGGCACAGGTTGACGCCGGTCTGCAGCTATCCGGGTATTTCGCCGGCGATGTGCTGGGGGGTGTCGTCGGCATCAAGCGGGAATCTCCCGGCGCCTTTTCGATTGAGAAGCTGGCCGTGTTGCCGGCATATCGCCACCGGCGATTCGGTGCGAAACTGATGACTTTTGCCTGCGAGGAAATTCTCCGGCTAGGTGGGGAGAAGGCGTGCATCGGCATTGTTGACGAGAATACGGTGTTGAAGCAGTGGTATGCGCGGCAAGGGTTCGTCATTACCGGCACCAAGCGATTTCCGTGTCTGCCGTTTACGGTGTGCGTCATGGAGAAGGTGTTGAAGCATCCCACGGTGGATGATACCTACTGAAGGACCAGCCCGTTGTGCAGGAGCATCTGCGCGATTGGCAACTCTTCAAAATGCACATACGCCATGAGGCTACGTGGACAAAAATTCATTGGTTCTGACAGGTATTTCTTTCCCGTATCTGCTAAGCTGGCACGCATGGGAGGCGATGATTTTGACCTGGGTTGACAAAGTACAGGAAGCGATTGGGTATATCGAGGAGAATCTGTTCGAGAACATCTCCGCTGAGTCTGTGGGGGAGGCGATTCACTACGCGCCATCTTCGTTTTCCAGTCTCTTCAGCGCGATGACCGGATACTCCGTCGGTGAATACATTCGCTTTCGGCGGTTGTCGTGGGCGGCGGAGAAACTTGAGCATGGCGACTGCTCGGTGACAGACATGGCGTTTGAATGTGGCTACGAAACGGTGGAAGCCTTCTCGAAAGCATTCAAGCGCCTGTTCGGATGTGCCCCCTCAAAGGTTGCTGTGTCAATATCAGGTCTTCAACGATTTGCTCCCATGAAGATCGCTGTGCGAATTTCGGGAGGATTTACCATGAGGCGCAACCTGATACCCGGCTTGTTGAAGGTGGATTGGTCGGATACACAGCGGCAAAACGAGTTCGTCAACAGCGTCGTCTCAGCACTCACTGCCCTGGGCGAGACTGTGGACTACGATTATGTCTGCGCGGTGTCGGGCAGCGCCTTCCGTACCTCTTTCTCCATGCCGTCGGTCACCCAATGGCATCATGGCAACTACCATGTGATCAATACACCGCCGATTATTGAGCATACCTTCACCATGCTGGGGTACCGGGTATCGCAGCACCTGCGGGGTGAGTATGAAGCCGATAGCCGGCTGATTATGGACAGCATCGACCGAGGGTTCCCCGTCATTACGCTTGAAGGGGTGATGAACTGCGCCGACGCATGTGTGATCTCCGGGTATGACCACGACGGGCGTGTATTGCTTGGTTACAATCCGTTCATGTATGTGGAAGACGACCACCAGGAAGTGCCGGATGACACGGGGTATTTCAGGAAGTCCGACTGGCACAACGGCTTCTTCGCCAACAACCAGGGACGCATCCTCATTATTGAAGGGCAGTGTGCGAAGCCCGACAAAGCAACTCTCTTTGCGGAAACACGCACGCTGATCGCCCGCCTCATCCGGGAAGAGAATCTGGTCCCGGGTCAATATAACGGGCTTGCCGCCCACAAGGCTTTCGCCCATGCGTTGTTGCACTATACTTGGGAGGACAATGTTGAGCCGTATCTCAATGTCATGTGTAACTATAAGCAATACCTTGACCGGCAGTATGCGGTGGCGTTCTTCCGCGATCACGGACGGGATGATCTGGCCGAGTGTTATGCGCAAATCGCCGCATTGTCTGTAACACTGGGGCAGCTGATCCCACAGGATTTCTCCGCAAAGGAGATGTTCAGCGACAAAGATCTGTTACGGCCGTATGGTGAGGTGTTATTGCAGATTTGCGCTATCGAGGAGAATATCCTGCCGCTGATAGCCTGACATCATTGCTCTCTGCTGACGCACATTTCGCCAGGTTCATTCCACAGGGGTGTCTGCTGCGTAAGAAAGGTCAAATTGAGCACCACGCGACCAACAACCGATACAGTATAGGAGGTCGAACCGATGAAGCCCATCAACGATGACACCTATTTCTGGCAAAACACGCTGGTGCGCCTGCGGGCCGTTACAGCAGACGATTGGGAATCATACTACGACAACCGCTTCGACACCCCGGCATACCGGCTGGAAAATTACCTGGTCGAGCTACCGCCCACCGAGGTGGAGGCACGCGCGTTCACTGAGCGGTACAAAGAATTTACCGAGGGCGCTGGGCACATCATCTTCTTCATCATCGAGAACCTGCAGGGTGAGAATGTCGGCGTGGTAAACCTGAACAGCGTTGATGAACGAAACGGCACCTTCAGCATCGGCATGCAGATCGACCGCGACCACCGCGGCAAGGGCTACGGCACTGCGGCCATGCGCCTGGTGCTGCGCTATGCCTTCTTCGAGCGCCGGCTGCATAAATACAACGGCAGCGTGCTGGAGGGGAACATCCCCTCTGCCACCATGTTGAAGAAAGTGGGCTGCCGTGAGGAAGGTCGCCGCCGCCAAACCGTCTACACGGACGGCCGCTACTGGGATGAGATCCTCTACGGCCTGACGTACGACGAGTTCGCGGCCCAGGCATAAGCAAACGCCGCACGAACTGGTGCGCCTGCGGGATATACGCATGGCCGGTATCTTCAGTGACAGAGGAGGTGAAATGGACCCCATTCTCACCGACAATCGCGACCGTTGGAATGCGCTCGCCGAGGCGCGGGTACACCATACCGTGCCGTTCCTCGATTTCACGCGCGAGGATGCCGCACGACACATCTACCGTTTTCCCTTCATTCCTGACGTATCGGGCCGACATGTGCTCTGCCTGGCCAGCGGCGGAGGCCAGGATTCGGCGGCATTCGGACTGCTGGGGGCGGTCGTCACCGTATTAGATCTCTCTGACACGCAACTGGCACGTGATCGCGAAGCTGCGGCGCATCATGGTTACCAAGTGACGACCGTGCAGGGTGACATGCGCGATCTCTCCATGTTCACGAATGCCTCGTTCGATATCGTCTGGCAGGAGTATTCCATCAATTATTGTCCAGAGGCCGAGCCGGTCATCCGCGAGGCGGCGCGCGTGCTGCGCCCAGGTGGGCTCTACTACCTCACCTTCGCGAATCCCGACTTCGCGGCCCTCGGTGATTGGAATGGTGAGGGCTATCCCCTGCGCGGCCTATGCATTGACGGTGAGGAGGTGACCCACTACTTCCATCCCACCTGGGATGTCGAACAGCCGGATGGCCGCATGACTGCCGTCCCCTTCCCGCACGTGTTCCGCCATAACTTGTCTACTATGATGAATACTATGGTTGATGCCGGCTTTCACTTCCTGCGACTTACCGAGTGGACCTATGACGATGAGCCTCCAGTGCCCGGCTCATGGGCGCACCGCACGCACTGTGTGCATCCCGAATTCCATACGTACTGGCGGTTAGGCGACGCTATTACCTGCATCGACAACTCACCCGAGATGCCGTAGAGGAGTTGGGTATGTTCAGCGTACAGCCTCTCCAGCCTGACGATGGCCACCTGACTGTGGAAGCCGTGACCCGCGTGAAGGATGGCACGGCCTCCCCACCGGTGACCGAAGCATACCTGGCGCGCTTTCTCGTGGATAACAGCCACTACCTGATCGTGGCCACGGCGGACGGCGGCGTGGTCGACTTTGTGCTGGCGTATCGGTTGGCACGGATCGACCGGGACCAGGCGGTGTATCTGCATGAGATCGACGTATTGCCAGCCTATCGACGCCGGGGCATCGGCACGGCGCTGATGGAGGAGATGCTGCGCCTCTGCCGTGCGGAGGGTATTCTGAAGCTGTGGCTGGGCACAAGCTTGAGGTAGCGATAGCATGCACGAGGATCTTATGACGAAAGGCACTATTGCGGATTTCGATACCCAATCCGCGCTGCAGACGATCTGTGACCTTGATTTCATCCGTGTGTGCGGTTCGGATGGAGAGCGACGTGGCCTGGATATTCTCGTACGGCGATTAGACGCGTTGGGGGTTGGTTGGCGTCTGCACACCTTTCGCGATCAGTGGGTTACGACCGATGACCCGCATCTGCTCGTGCGCGGAAGGAAGATCGCTGTGCAACCTGCAATGGAGCCGTCGTTCCGCTATGGCATCGATTTCCACAGCGATGAAGCACGGCAGGTTGACGTGCAGGCGGAGTTAGGCCGTGCGGACGATGGTCCGGGGACGATCGCAGTCGTCACGGAGTATCATCAGGAGCAGCCGATAGTGCCTGATGCGCTGGCGCAGTTGATCGTATTCCCGTTCGAGCCCGAGATGGAGCCGTATCTGTGGGCGCAACAGGAGGAAATGAGGCAGCGCATTCCCGTTGCCGTGATCGCACCGGAAGACATTCCATTCGTGATAAGTGCGCTCGGTGAGCCGGCGGCCTTGCGGTGGACAGAACGAAACGTTGAAGGTGAATTTCACAATCTGGTCGCCGAAATACCCGGCACTGCAAAGCCGGATGAGATCGTGGTGATGAGCGCCCATTTGGATTCTTTCCCTGGTACGGTCGGCGCCTCGGATGATGCCGCAGGGTGTGCGGTGCTGCTGGAAGCGGCGAAGTGGTTTGCCAATCATCCGCCAGCACGCACGGTCCGATTGCTCTGGTTCACCGGTGAGGAAGTCGATGCCCGCGGCAGCCGGGCCTATCTCCGCGATTGTGTAGAGGAACCAAGCGCCATCAAGCTGCTGGTGAACGTGGATTCCAGTCTCGAACGACAAAGCGGCACATTTGAGGTATATACATCTGACGAAGATACCTACTTCTGGGCGTGCCAACGCCTTTCGCTCGATGGCCTGGAGCACTTCATTACCGAAGGCGGTGGAACCGATGCCAGATCGTTTATCGCAGGCGGTATTCCGGTGTTTCTTGTAGAGGCTCCGTGCAAGCAATGCCCGCATCTCCCGGATGATACCCCGGAGAACCTTGATCCACAAAAGCTGTACTTTCTGGGATCGGTGAGTCTTTCTGCGGCAGCATATGCGGCGAGTGGTGATATGCTCTCTCCCGCAGAAAGGCAGGAGAGATGAGTGAGCGTATCATCATTGCCCCATACGACGCATCCTGGCCGCAGATATTCGCGGAACTCGGTACGGCATTGCGTGCTGCTCTTAAACCAGTGGCGCTGCGCATTGACCACATTGGCTCCACGGCGATCCCCGGCCTGGATGCCAAGCCGATTCTCGATGTGCAAATTTCCGTGGCAAGCTTCGAGCCGTTGGAAGCCTATCGTCTGCCCATCGAAAGCCTTGGCTTCAGCTATCGAGCCGGCAACGATGATCTGATGAAACGCTATTTCCGCGAGGTGCCGGGGGAGCGTCAGACTCATATTCACGTCCGGCGGGCCGGCAGTTGGCCTGAGCAATTTGCTCTGCTCTTCCGCGACTATATGCGTTCGCACCCCGAGGACGCCGTCCGATATGCGGCGCTGAAGTACCGGCTTGCCGAACAATACGGTGACGACCGGGTGGGCTATACCGACGCGAAAGGCCCGTTCATCTGGGAAATGATGCGAAAGGCCGATGCCTGGGCGCAGGAGTCGGGATGGGCGGCGGGACCGTCGGATGCATGAAAGGGCATACAAATGCCGTTCATTAACACCGAACACATCCAAGCCGAATACCGTGCCGCGCTCATTGAAGCGGGGGAAGCGTTGATCGCCTATTTCGGTGGTCGCTTGCTGGCGATCTACCTGACCGGAAGCATCATGACCGGAGACGCCCTCCCCGGCGTATCGGATGTCGATTGGTTCATGTTCATCACCGGTGAGCCGACTGAGGAGGAATCGGCTTGGTGTCGCGAACTCGCCCGCGACATCACCACCCGCTATCCGGCGGTGGTCGACTTTCACCTGACCCCGTATCCCCTGGCGCGTCTGGAGGGGGACAGCTTCTGGCGCTTTGCCGTGCGTCATCGGGCTATTCGGCTCTACGGTCGTGATCTTCCCGCTGTACTGGAAGCGCGCGGTCTGGTCGTCGATGCCCCGAGTCGTGAGATGGCGATTGGTCGCCAAAGAGGGATGCACCGCATCCTCACACCGAGCCGTGATATCTGCCTGCAGCGCGATCAACAGCGCCCCTGTTGGACGGCGGGCCCTGAATACGTCGATCAATGGTATGATGAATTCCAGGCGATGCGGCGGAGTCACCCCGCGTGGTGTCTTGATACTTCCGAGGAAACCGTCGAGGAGACGGTGGCACGGCATTTTCATGGATTGCTGAGGTATGCATAAACAGAGGATGATACGATGATCGTCTTGCTGGTCGGCGCACCAGGGATTGGCAAAACGACATTATTGCAGGCACTGAGCGCGCGAATGGGCTGTCCGGCATTCGAGATGTCATGGATGCCAGAATTTCTGGTGAAAAATGGCAACGCGATCTCATACGAAGAGGATGAGCGCATTGCCGCAGATACGCTGCTGCTGGTCGGACGAAACTATCTCAAGCATGGGCACCGAATCGTTCTCCTCTCCGATTTCACGTTGCGACTGCTGCCCTGGTTATTGTCCTCCACCACACCGGAAGAGCGGTTACCGATCAAACTGATCATCCGCGATGATGCGGAACTAACGCGTCGTGTTCTCGACCCATCGCGTTCCAACGGGTATCGCCACTGGGAAGAGGCGCTGCGCATTAATCGGGATCTTCAGGTTCCTCTCGCGGCGGATGAAGTGGTCTGCGATATAACAGGTAAGACCCTGGCTGAGGAGATAGACCTGCTGGTAGCCTGTATAGACAGCCGCTTATCATCTCAAGTCGATGGCCGACAGGAGCATACGCCTTGACAGTTTCATCCACTGGTCTACGAATGAAGCGGTGATAGCCCGCAAACTGCTCCAGCAACGCCGCCAGCGCTGCTGGCACCCCGGCCAGATCATCCGCCGGTAACATCATCGGCCCCTCTCTCACCCAGTAGGGCGGACTTGCCGAGGGAAAGGAGGCTCATTATTCAGCGTTGCAGAAGTAGCAAAGTGATCACATCCGCTGCCCAATAGCGAAAAGGCCGCCTTTATCGGAGTGCGGGGCTTGGTGGCGGAGTCAACCGTGCACCGCTTCGGGAATGCCATCCACGATTGCCTCGGGGCAGGCGGCGGGACAGGCCCGACAAGCGCGGATACCGCTGTTGAATACGATAGTGACGCCCCCGCAACGGGGAAGGATATTGCTGCCATGCACCTCGGTCACCGCATCATGATCATCGGCTCCGGCGGCGCGGGCAAGTCCACCTTGGCGCGCCGACTGGGGGAGATCACCGGCCTGCCGGTCATTCACCTGGATGCCGAGAATTGGCAGCCGGGATGGGTAGAGACGCCGAAGGACGCGTGGCGGCGGAAGGTGGAGGAGCTGACCCGGCGCGACCGATGGGTCATGGACGGCAATTACGGCGGCACACTGCCGATCCGCCTGGCGGCGGCGGAGACGGTCATCGTGCTGGATTATCCCTGGTGGCTGTGCCTGGGGCGTGTGGTGAAGCGACGAGTCATCTACCACGGGCGCACGCGCCCGGATTTGACGCCCGGCTGTCCGGAACGCATGGATGGGGCATTTCTCAAATGGATCTGCGTGGATTTCCCCCGCCGCACGCGCCCCCGGCTGCTGAGCCTGCTGGAGGAGTACCGGGAAGGCCGCCGCATCCTCATCCATCGCTCGCCGGGCGAGACGCGGCGGTGGCTGGCGGAAATCGAGGGATCGAAGGTATGAACACGCTGCTCGTCATCCACGGCCCCAACGGCGTGGGAAAATCCACCGTCTGCCGCGGTCGGCCTGGCTGTCGCGCACGTGTTCTCGCGTAGATGTCAAGACGTAAACGCGTTGGCTCGTGATCGGAAGGTTTGATAAAAAGATCGCATAACCCTATACCGATCAGAAGAAGAGGAGTGATGGATGGGTGATTTGACGCTTTTATCTGAAGAGCTTCACCGCGACGCCAGCGCGCTACTGGCCGAGTCCGCGCTCCTCGAATTGCTGGCGCCCTACGGGCAGGTGCTGCCGACCGGCAGTTACCAGTACCGGCTGATGGCGGTGCCCGATATTGATCTTTGCATCGTCCACCCCCAGATCGGACGGATGCAAGCCGGGGAAATCGTAAGTACCCTCATTGACCAGGGATTCTGGCGTGGGGTCGCCTATGAAGATTTCCTCCAGTTCCCCCGCGAAGACTTGCCGGCAGGGATCTACCTCGGCCTCAAGCGGTCGTTTCGCGGTCGCTTCTGGAAAGTTGACCTCTGGTGCCTGACCGATGCCACGCGCGACCTGGCCGTCCATGAAGCCCTGGCGCACCTTACCGAGGAGCAACGGAGGACCATCCTGCAGATCAAGCAATGGCGGCGCGAGGCCAATGAGCTCTCGATGCCATCCATGCTGATTTATGAGGCCGTGCTGCGGGGAAAAGCCCATGATGTCTCATCATTCCTGCGTGTTCTGGAAGCTTATAAATGCGATCTGTGACATGCAGATGCTGACCTTTTGCGACCCGCCGCGCGACCACGCGGAGAAACGGGAATAGATTGACGGTCACGTGCCAGGAATGTCCCCATGACCAGCCCCAAATACCCCCCCCTTTTTCGTTGACGCGACGGGATGCCGGTGTTATAGTGGAACATCCATCGTCGCAGTTGAGTTGCCGCCATGCGTCAATCGTCGCCGTTTGATTTTACGCTCTTCGTCACCGTCGTGCTGTTGATCGCGGTGGGGTGGATTTTCATCTACAGCGCCAGCTATCCGCGCGCGATGGTGAGTTCCGATACCGACTTCAACAGCTTTTACTACGCTTTCCGGCAGATCATCTTCACCGTCGGCGGCGCGGTGGCCATGGGCATCTGTTGGCTGACCCCGCTGCACATCTTCCGCCGCGCCTCCTTCTGGATCATGATCGGCGGCATTGCGCTGCTCATCATCGTGCTCATCTTCGCGCCGGAGCGCCACGGCAACCGCGCCTCCATTGACATTGGTCCGGTGCAGCTCCAGGGGTCCGAATTTGCCAAGATCGCCATTGTGCTCTCGCTGGCCGCCTATCTGGCGCGGCGGCCGTGGATGGTGAAGACGTGGCAGGGGCTGGTGCGCGGGCCGCTCTGGTTCGTCGTCGTGCCGTTCCTGCTCATCATCTTCGAGAAGGATATGGGGATGACGTTCGCCGTCACCCTGTCCGCCACCCTCATCCTGCTCATCGCCGGCATGAAGTTTCGCTTCGTCGGCGTGCCGCTGCTCATCCTCGGCGTGCTGGGCGTGGCGGTGTGGGGCGGCATCGCCGCCGGCAACCGCGCCACCCACGGCGCGTTGATGGAGCAGATCAAAGAGGTGGGCGGGCAGCGTTTTGAGCGCGTCCTCGCCTGGCTCGACCCCTTCGACACCTCGCTGGCCGCCAGCTTCCACCCGCGCAACTCGCTCATCGCCATCGGCTCCGGCGGCCTGCTGGGGCGCGGCATCACCGAGAGCCGGCAGAAGTGGTTCTATCTGCCCGCGCCGCACAACGACTACATCGTCGCCGTCATCGGCGAGGAGCTGGGCTTCCTCGGCGCCATCCTCGTGCTCGGCCTGTACACGCTGCTCGTCTTTCGCGGCTTCACCGTCGCCCACGGCGCGCCGGACGAATACGCCGCGCTGGTGGCGGTGGGCTGCACGGTGATGCTCGCCACCACCGCACTGGTGAACCTCGCGGTGGCCACCAATTTGCTGCCGAGCATCGGCCTCAACCTGCCCTTCATCAGCTACGGCGGCAGCTCGCTCATCGCCAGCATGATGATGGCCGGCCTGCTGCTGAACGTCTCCCGGCAGCGCCCCGCCCGCGAGCGCCGCCGCCCGGAGATTGCGGAGCCGGCGATGATGTGACCGGCGAGACGCCAGGCGTGGCGGGCGGCGCACCCAGTAAAGACGAATGCAGATGACAGGTGAACGGGTACAATCATGCCAATGCAGCTTCCCACCGCGACAACCGACATCTTCTGGCAGCCGGAGCGCCGCTATCATTTCGTGGCCATCGGCGGCATCGGCATGAGCGCGCTGGCGCGCATTCTGCTGGCGCGCGGCGTGCGGGTGAGCGGCTCGGACCGCAGCGACTCGCCGATGCTGGCGACGCTGCGCGCCCTCGGCGCCGAGGTGCACGTGGGCCATGCGGCCGCGCACGTGCGCGCGGGCGACCTGGTGGTGCTCTCTGACGCCATCAGGCCGGACAACCCGGAGTGGCGGCGGGCGCGGGCGCGGGGGCTGCCCATCATCCGCCGTGCCGACCTGCTGGGCGAGCTGACGAACCGCGGCCGCGGGGTGGCGGTGGCGGGCACCCACGGCAAAACCACCACCAGCGGCATGCTCGCCTGCATCTTCCTGGCGGCGGAGCTCGACCCCACCTGCGTGCTGGGCGGCGTGCTGGCGCCGCTGGGCGGCAACGCCCGCGCCGGCGGCCCCCTCACGCTGGTGGAAGCCTGCGAGGCGTATAACTCCTTCCTTGACCTGCGCCCGGAGGCCGCCATCGTGATGAACCTGGAGGTGGATCACCTCGATTTCCACGGCACGCCGGAGCACCTCTTCGACAGTTTTCGCCAATTCCTGCGCCAGGTGCGCGGCTACGCCGTGCTGCACGGCGACGATGCCCGCCTGCGTGCGATGACCGCCATCCCCCCGCGCGCGGTGACGTACGGCGCGGGCGCGGACAACGCCTATCGCTACGGCGACGTGCGCGAGGGCGCGGAGACGGCCTTCACGCTGTGGCGCGGCGCGGCGCGCATCGGCGAGATCGCCCTGCGCGTGCCGGGCCTGCACAACGTGAGCAACGCGGCCGGCGCGGCGGCGCTGGCGCTGGAGTGGGGCGTGCCCGTTGACGCCGTGGCGCGCGGGCTGGCGGCGTTCCCCGGCATGGGCCGGCGCTTCGAGGTGGTCGGCGCGCGCGGGCCGGCGACGGTGGTGGACGACTACGCCCACCATCCCACCGAAATCCGCGCCACCCTGGCCGCCGCGCGCGGGCGTTTTTCCGGCCGGGTGATCGCCATCTTCCAGCCGCACCTCTTCAGCCGCACCCGCGACCTGCTGGACGATTTCGCCGACGCGCTGGGCGCCGCCGATCTCGCGCTCATCGCCCCCATCTATCCCGCGCGGGAAGCGCCCATCCCCGGCGTCACCCACGCGGCGCTGGCCGCGCGCATCCCCGGCCCCGCGGAGGCGCTGCCCTTCCTCGACGCCGCCGTCGCGCGCATCGCCGCCCTCGATCCGCCGCTGGCCCCCGGCGACGTCATCCTCACCCTCGGCGCCGGCGACGTGGACCGCGTGGCGCGGGCGCTGGCGGACGGCTGACAGGCTCCCGCGCGGATCGCGGCACACCGCCGTCCAGGGGGCGGCGCGCATCCGCCGGGGCGGCGCTCAGGTGCCCTTCCCCTTCGCCTGCAGCTCCGCCAGCCGCTTGCGCTGGGCGTCGTCCACCGGCGGGTTGATCAGCGCCAGGTAGGTGTGCAGCGCGGCAACGGCATCCGGCCATTTGCCCAGCTTTTCGAAGGCCATCGAGCGATACAGCGCGGCGTTCGCGTCCTTCGGATCCTTTTCCAGCGCCTTGCCGTAGGCATCGGCGGCGTCGGCGTATTTCTTCGCCAGGTAGCAGGCGTTGCCCAACTCGCCGTACAGCGCGTGCAACTGCGGCGCCTGGGCCAGCGCCGCCCGCAGCAGGGGGATGGCTTTGTCCGCCTTGCCGGTGAACGTGTAGGCGCGGCCCAGCAGTTGCTGAAAGCGCGCCGACTTGCCGAAGGCCGCTTTGCGCGCCGGCTCGTCGAGCAGGATGAGCGCCTGATCGGCGCGATTCACGGCGAAATACGCCTCCGCCAGCCCGATCACCGGCGCCTCCTGTCGCGGGTCCAGCCGGATGGCGACGGCATAGAAGCGGGTGGCGTCGGCGGGCTTATTCGTCGCCATGAACAGGTCCCCCACGCGGCAGATGACCTGGGTGTTGTCCGGCGCCTGCAGCCAGGCCATGAGGAGTTTGGAGAGCGCTTTGGCAAAGTCCTTCTTCGCCATCAGCGCGTTGCTCTCCGCCAGGTATTCCTCGGCGGTGGGCGTCTTCTCCGCCGGCTTTTCCGCCTGCGCCCATGCCGGCCCCGCCGGCCCGCCCAGCAGCACCGCCGCCAGCACCACCCCCAGCCACCGCCCCATGCGCCCGCCCTCCTTCCGACAGCTTCCCCTCACGATACCGCGCACGGCGGGGGGATAGTGTGCGAGAAATGGGGCAAGAGGGCCGGTTCACCGTACGACGAGCACATGGGCGCGCGTTCATGCCTGACTCTCGCTTCATCCGAGAGGAATGAACATGGTGAGCGGCGCGGCACAGCGCCACTCCCCCCTTCGCTAAAGCTATGGGGGACAAGCCGCTCTGCTGCGTGGCGCACTACCAACACGCGGATGCGATTTTCGAAGGAGGCAGCGCCGAGGGGCAGCCGCGGCGGGCATCATTTCCCCGCCGGCGGAGCGGCTGATCTCGCCTCGCCCCAGCGTGGGCAGGGGTCGGGGAGGGCCGGGGCAGCGCCGAGGAGCGGCAGCGCGGCCGCCCGCAGGGGTGCGTGCCCGCAGCCGGCGTAGATGCGCGGCATGAGCGGGTCATCGTTGACGCGCAGGGCGTCAATGAGCAGCGGTTCGGTGCCGGGCACGCCCTGGCGGATATAAAACACGTAAGCCCCGGCCGCCACCGCGGGGTCTGTCGCCGGCAGCGCCTTGCGCAGCTCCGCGTCAGCGAGTGGATGATGGGCCGCCTCCAATGCGCGGGCTGCTGCCATGCGCGCCGCCGGCTGCCGACCGCGCAGCGCAGCCGCCAGCGCGGGGATGGCGCGCGGGTCGGCGAGGGCGCCCAACGCGCGCGCGGCCTCCGCCTGTACGGCGGCTGACGCGTCCGTCTCCATGGCGACCGCCAGCGGCTCCACGGCGGCGGGAGCCTTCATCAGCCCCAGCGCGCGCGCCGCCGCCGCGCGCGCGGGCCATTCCCCGTCGCGCAGCAGGCCGAGCAGCGGCCGCACGGCGTCGGCGTCGCCCAGCGCCCCCAGCGCCTCCGCCGCGGCGACGCGCACCCAGAGGTCGTCATCGCGCAGCGCGGCCAGCGCGGGTTGCAGATACCGCGCGTCGGGCGCGCGGCGCATGGCCAGCAGCGCCTGCGCGCGCGCCACGGGATACGGGCCAAGCACCTGCGCCGTCAAGGCGGGCGGGTTTTGCAGGGTTTTCACGGCCCGGACAGCTTCGGCGGCAATACCCGCATCACCGTCCGCCTCCACGGGCATCAGGGGGGTGATGGCCGCCGGATCGCGCATCGCCTGCAATACGCGCACCGCCATGATGCGAATGGTGCCGTCCGCGTCGCGCAGCGCCGCCGCCGCCGCGGTGACCGCCGCCGGGCCGTCATACAGCGCCAGCGCCCCCAGCGCCTCCCGGCGCAAGCCGGGATCGCGGTCGCGCAGCATGGCGGCGACGGGGGGGATGAAGCGCGGGTCGCGGAGGGGTTTCACCACGAGCAGCGCCTCGCGGCGGATGGCGCCGTCGGTATCGGCCAGCGCCGGGGTGATGGCCGCGCCGGCTTTCGGCGTGCCGAAGGCGGCCAGCAGGCGCAGCGCCTCCAGGCGCAGGGTGCCGTCCGCATCGGCCAGCAGACCGGCGACCGCGTCCACCGTCGTGAGGTCGGCGCGGGCTTTCAGGACGAGCAAGGCATCCCGGCGGATGCTGATATCCGCGTCGCGCAGCGCCGTCTCCAGCGCGCGGGCCGCCGCCGCGTCCGGATAGGCGGCGAGGATCTGCACGGCTTCGCGGCGCAGGCCGGGATCGGCGTCGCCCAGCACCTGGCTGACCGGCCCGATGATCTGCGGGTCGGCCTTCGCCTTCAACTCCAGCAGGGCTTTTTTCCGCACCGAGGCGTCAGGATGCCGTAATTGCCGGGACAACGCCGCAATGGACGCCGCCGACGCCCCGACGGCAAGCAGCAGGACGCAAACCAGCCAGAGCCAAGCACGCATGGGGGCCACCTCCTCCGCTATTGTACCATGCGCCCGGCATTTACGGGTTCTCCTCCGCCCCGACCGGCGGGAGGGGAGGCGCTTCCGGCGTTCGGCGCAGCGCGAGGATGCCCAGCACGGCCAGATAGAGCACGGTGAGCACGTCCATGCCGAGCAGCAGCGAGGGCGCGACCTCGCGCGGCAGCGCCAGCAGCGGATAGAGGCCCATGAAGACGACCGGCAGCCAGTAGAGCGGGAACGGCGCCCGGCGGCCGCCAAGGATGAGATACGCCGCGCCGATGGCGGGAAGGGCGGCCAGCGCCCACGCCAGCCAGTAGGAGGGCACGTAATCGCTGATGGCGGCCATGAGCATGAATTCCCCCACGAAGACGGCGCCGAGGAGGAGGAGGCGCAGCGGGTGGAAGCCCGCGCCCAGCGCGATGGCGGTGAGGACGACGGTGACGAGCAACAGCATGCCGCCGCGCCAGGCGGTGCCCAGCACCCGCGCCACCTGTGCCCCCGGCTGCGCGGGCTGCGGCAGCGCGATGCCCATGCCGCGGGTGGTGAGCGCGCGATCCAGCCGCCATTCCAGCAGCGAGCCATTCCCTTCCGCCCGGCGCGTGGTCGGGGTGATGCAGCCCTCGGGGTAATTCACGTCGCGCGGCGGAATGTCGGGCAGGCGCAGCACCAGCAGGAAATCGCGCAGCTCGCGCACGTCGGATACCTGGTAGTAAAAGCGCTGCAGCCCGCGCGAGTGATAGGCCACCGCGACCTCATCCACCTGCCCCGGATTCATCGGCAGCGTCCAGGTGACGGCATACGGATCGAAGAGCAGCCGGCTGCTCATGTCCTCCCCGTTCACGCGCACGGTGAAGCCGTCGAACATCGTCTGCCCGGGGGAGAGCGGGAAGGTGAAGTGCGCGTCCGTGCGGCGATCGGCAAAATTCCTCACGGTGTAGTCGAAGGCGGCATCGAGGGTGAAACCCGGGTACCGCGCGGTGCCTTTCTGCCGCTCGCTGCGCGTCAGCGTCACGTCGCCGCGGGTGCGGGTGATGCTGTTTTGCGGCGCCTCGCGCGTCTCCATGCGCGTGCGGGTGACGATGCGCCCGAACTGATCGCGCACCTCCTCGGTGACCGGCACCTCATACGTGTGATACACCGTCAGGTCCCGCTGCACGTGCGGGCGGCCCCAGATGCTCTCCACGCTGGCCAGATTCGCCTCGCTCACCCGGCCGTGCTGGCGGCGGAAATCGTATTCCGTGCGCGCCAGCGTCACCCGCATCCCCCAGAGGAGGATGAAAAACAGCGCGGGCAGCGCCAGCGCCAGCGCTACCACCCGCAGCCACGGCGCCTTCCGCGCCGACCATTCCGGCACGCCCTGGCTGCGCAGCACCCACCAGAAGATGGCCGCCACCCCCACCAGCATCACCAGCGCCAGCCACGGCGCCTCCGCCACCCAGCTATGCACGCGAGAAAGCAGTGCCGACATGGTAATACGCCTCCTGATGCCATGATACCTCGGGGGTGTGACACGATGATGAGCGGGCTGTTACAGGGCGATGAACATGATGGCGCCGGCGCCCCCCGTGGGCATGAACAGATCTCTATGGACATTGGTACGTACTTCCGCAACGTCAGCCCAGAACCTCTTGGGAACGGAATTCTCCGGAAGATCAGGAAAGGGATGGCAGGATGTCTCGCATTCACCCACACCTCCACCGGGGGCTATCCCATTGGGTTTTCCGCAGCTCATCCCACCGGGCCTGCTCATCGGCGTGCTGCTATACGGCCATTGGTATCTGCGCGGCACCGAATCTGCGCCGTATCCGCTCGAAGACGGCGCGTCCGCCCTGGGTAGAGCAGACGCAGGTGGCGCTGATCGGCTCCGGGTGGGCGAAGCCGGCGGTGCTGCGGGAATATCCCGAAGCCGATGGCACCTGGTTCAGTTTCGTGCCGTGAGGAGACTGGTGCCGCGGAGTTGTACTCCGCACGAGTGTCTGGTCCGGTATAACAGAGCGTGTGCAAACTCGTGCGGAGTACAACTCCGCGGCCCCAGTCTGGGCGGGTTGAAAAACCGCGCGCCGGGCGGGTTATCGCACCTCGACTGTCGCGTCCGCACTATACGTCTTCGTCTCCACCTTGCCGCCGGCGAGGGTGACGCTGAAGGGGCCGGCGCCGGTGATGGTGGTGCCGGCGATGGTGACGGCGGCGGCGCCTTCGCTGTTGGTGACGACGATCTTGCCGTCGGCATACTTGCGGACGGCGACGGCGGTGCCGGTGATGTCCACGTCATCGGCTTTCGCGGACGCCGGGAAGGCGTTGAGGAGGAGGTAGTCGGTGGAGAGCGGGGTGACCACCTTCACCGCGTGCTCGCCCAGGCTGGTATAGGTTGCCGGGGGATCAATTCCTTTCAGGCGGGGGTAGAGCACCACGCAATAGCCGCCGCCGGCAGGCTGCTGCAGGCGCAGGAAGAGCTGATCCTCGCGGCGCACCTTGTTCGGGTAATACCGCAGGTCGTCGCCGGTCATGCGTGCGTAGGGCTGCTGCACGTGGCCGAATTTGCCCGTCTCCGGTCGCGCGCCGGCGGGGCTATTCACGAAGACATCCATATCCACCGGGAGCTGGCCGTCGAAGTGGAAGACATCCCCGTCGCGCGTCATGTCGTTGGCGAGGAACCAGAAGGTGTCATCCGTCGGTTTCGCGGGCTTGCCGCCGAAAGCATCGCGCACCACGAAGTAGTTCGGCCCCTTCGGGTCCTGGTCTTTCACGAAGAGAATTTGCCGGTGCCAGGTCATCGTCGGCATCGCTTCGCGCGGCGCAAATTTCAGCGGGTCGGGGTCCGGCTTGCCGTAGTCCGGCGGATACTCGCCGCAGCGGGGCAGCAGCTCGTCCATATCCAGCGCGCCGTGCGCGTATTCGGTGGCGGGCATGAAGGCGGCGGCCTGCACCTGGGCATAGAGGCGCTCGTAGGCCCAGTGCACGCGATGGTCCACCGAGATGCTGTTGCGCAGCCAGGGGCGGCCATACATCGGGAAGTAGCCGTTGCCGAAGTGCAGATTGATCGGGTGGCCTTTCGCGTAGAGCGTATAGGACATGTGATCCGTGGTCTCGTAGTGCCCCAGGCAGTTGCCGGCCATCATGTGGAAGTAGGTTTCATGCGGCGTGCCGAAGCCGTGGCGCATGACCACGCCATAGTCCGTGTACCACGCGCTGCCGAGTTCCGGCACGATATCGTCCACGAGCGCCAGCTGCTTGTCCGTCGGCAGCGTCTGGTTGGCGAACCATTGGAATTCTCCGGCGAGGCGTGGATCACGGTCCCGGTAATACTCCACCATCAGCTTCGCCATGTCCGGCGTGACGGATTGATACGAGGTGTTGCCCACCGGCATGATGGTGCGCCGGCCGTTGAAGCGCAGGTCGGGGGGCAGCAGCCAGCAGTTCATGCTGAAGCGCAGGCTGGTGGGCATGCGCGATCCCGCGAAGGCGTCGCCGACGCCGGCCTGCATGAGGATGGTGTTGGCCTCCGCGATCTGCTTCCAGGTGACGCCCAGTGTGTAGGAGGGACATTCGTAGGCGGCGCCGGATTCGCGGGTGAAGCGGGCGATATACGCGCGCATGAAGGCGGTGGTCCACGCGCCCCATTGCGTGAACATGGGGTGATCCTCGATCGTTTGGCCGGCGAAGACGCGGGTATTCATCGCCATGATGGACATATTCGGGTTGCCGAGATGCGCGCCGCTGCCCCAGGGGAAGACATGGGGCGAATGCATCACGTAGGCCACGTAAGCGGCCTGGCGGCGCAGCGTGCGGCGGTCGGCGGCGCTGAGCTGGGTGACGTCATTCAGCACGGCGCCCAGCTCCTTGATGCCTTTACTGCCGACGCCCCACTGCGCGACAAGGAAGTAGTCATGCATGCTAAAGGTGCCGAAATTGCCGGTGGCACGCTTGTTGGCGATCCAGTTGCGCACCTGGGCCATCAACGCTTGCGCGGCCTCCGAGGACTCCGCCGCCCAGCCGGCGCCCGCCATGGGGTCGGGCCAGTCCAGCGTCCAGCGGCGCACCGCATCCAGCGGCCAGGCGCCGACTTTCGCGGACGCGCGCAGCAGTGAGCCGAGCACCGCCTGCCGCTCATCCTCCGCCGCGGTGAGCATGATGCCATAGCAGCGGCGGGCGGTGGTGTCGGGCACGTCGGTGGTTGTGCCGGTGGCATTCGGACTGGTGCGACCGTAACCGTCCGTCTCCCATTCCTGATGGTAGACCTGCAGCGGCAGGCAGGCCTGCACGGCGCCGTCCTTCGTGGCGCGGAAACGCAGCGCCATCTGGTTGCGCCAGTACGGGGTGTTCGCGGCGATGAAGCCCACCGCGTCCTTGCCCGGCTCCACGTAGCGGATACCCACCCCAACGCCGGCAGACCAGCACGGCCAGCCGATCAGGTAGTACTCGGTGCGGTTCTCGTCAGACTTCAGCATATAGCCGCTGGCATTGCACCCGGAGACGGACGGCTGGTGCATCGTCGCCAGCACTTCCGGCTGCGCCACCCCCTCCAGCAGGTCGGTATACCCCTGCCGCGGCCGGCCCAGGTAATACGCCTGGGTGGGGTTGAAGTGCTCGCCGTTTAGCGTGACGGTATAGAAGCGGTCCACCTGCGCGGTCTGCTGCGCGTTCCAACCGGTGTCCAACTCCTCGGTGATCTGCACCAGCGGGGAGCCCGCCACCACGCGCGCGGTGAAGGTCCAGTAGCCGGTGTCGAACTGGTAGCGCACCGTCGCCTCCGCGAAGAGCGGGCCGGCGGCGGTGACTGCCGCGTGATACGACCGCACGTTGAACGGCACCGCGAAGCTGCCGCCCCCGGTGACGCGCCCCGACGGCAGCAGCAAGCCCTGGAGAGGGCCCGGCACTGTCGTCGCGGGGACGGGCCAGTCGAAAGATTTCGCGCCGTTGAGCAGGCGAATGCCAACGGGCGCGGCGCCGCCCGAGGTCAGCTCCATCGTCTCCGCCGTCACCGTCACCCCGGCGCCCGCGGGCGCCGGGCCGGCCGCTCCGGGCGTGATGGTATACGTGACCGACCCATGCGCCGGCACCGTCGCCATGAACCAGACGTTCATGGCGGCAACGGAGCCGTCAGCATGGCGCGTCACGTCGCTGAGCTGGCTGAGTATCGGCGTCTTGCCGACTGTCACGCGCGCCCGCGGCACACCCTTCAGCGCGCCGGGCGCGAAGGTGAGCGTCTCATGCACCAGCTCATCGGTCCACGCGACGCCGAGGTAATCGGTGATGGTGACGGTTTTCACCAGCGAAGCCGCGGTGACGGGCAGCGCCGACAGGCCAAGCAGGCCGCATAGCAGCAGGAAGGGCAGGCGGGATGTCATGTTCGTCTCCAGCAGACAGCGTTGGGCAAGCCGAGGCTGACGCGCCGGATGCATTATCGGCCATTTCGCGGGAAAGCGCAATCGGATGAGCGGACGAAAACAGGCCCCCTGGCTCTACGGCCGGGGGCCTGGGACACGTGGCGCTTCCCGTGAACGGCTACAGCGGATTCACCGGCGTGCCGTTGATGCGCAGCTCGTAGTGGAGGTGCGGCCCGGTGGAGAGGCCGGTGGAGCCGACGCGGCCGATCGTTTGCCCACGGGAGACGATCTGGCCGGCGCGCACGCCGATGGCGGACATGTGCGCGTAGAGCGTCACCCGGCCGCGCCCGTGGTCAATCATCACGGTATTGCCGTAGCCGCCGCGCCAGCCGGCGTAGATGACCTCGCCCGCGCCCGCCGCGGCGATCGGTGTGCCGGAAGGCGCGCCGATATCCACGCCGGTGTGCATGCGATTGCGCTTGAGGATCGGGTGATACCGCATGCCGAAGCCCGAGCCGACGCGCCCGTTGACGGGCAGGCCGCCGAAGCCGCCGCTATACTGGCGATTATAGCGCGCTTTGCCGGCCGAGCTCGACTGCATGGAGCGCAGCATGGCGGCGATGGCATTCGATTCGCGCTCCAGCGCGCGCAGCTCGGCTTCGATGCGCTGGCGTTCGCCGCGCACGTCGGAGAGGGTGCCCTGGGTCTGGCGGCGCTTGATATCCAGCAGATTGTGCTGGACCGCGGCGCGCTGCCGCAGGCGCGCGACTTCCCGCGCCTTTTCCGCCAGCATCTGCTGGTAGCTCGCGACTTTGTCGCGGCGTTCCTTGAGGGTGACGAGGGCGGCGCGGTCCTGGTCCATCAGCAGCTCGGCAAATTCCATGCGTTCGAGCATATCGCCAAAATCGTCGGCGGAGAGGAGGAGATCGAGGTAGCCCTGCTCACCGCGCTCATACAGCGCAACAAGCCGGCCGCTCACTTCATCCTGCGCCAGGGAGAACTGCTGCTTCGCGGACACGAGGGCCAGCGTCGCGCGCTGCACCTCGATCTTCTTGCGTTCGAGCAGCAGGGTGGTCACCTGCAGGTTGCCGCGGGCGACGCGCAGGTTTTTTTCATCCGTTTTGAGCTTGGCGCGGGTGTTGCGTTCCCGGGCCAGCGTGGCGTGGAGTTTCTGCCGGACCGATGAGATTTGCGTCTGGATGCTCGCGCGCTTCCGCTGCAATTGCGTTTTCTGCGCGGCGGGGGGCGCGGCCATCACCAGGGATGGCCACAACACACCCACGAGCACCAGAACGATGATGGTACTGCGATATCGGGCGACAGTCTTGTGGGATGGGTGCACGAGTTTCGCATCCTCCTGGAGACTGGATTTCGGGGGCATCCGCACCTGTGCTATTGTTCGCGCCGGCACCATCAGCCGAGGGCCGCGCGCAGTGCCAGACGGTACTATATCACGGGATTGCCGAAAAATCAACCCGGACGTGCGATGCCGGACAGCGGAGCGGCCATTCGCTTTGCGCGCCGACTCAGCGCGGGAAGCCGACGAACCAGGCCAGCAGCAGGTAGACGACGGGGGCGGCGAGCAACAGGCTGTCAAAGCGATCGAGAAAGCCGCCGTGGCCGGGGAGGAACGAGCCGGAATCCTTGACATGGCCCCAGCGTTTGAAGGCGGACTCCACCAGATCACCGATCTGGCCGAAGACGCCCACCGCCGCGCCCAGCAGCAGCATGTGCAGCCAGCTCAAGCGGGCGCCGAGATTCCACCACGCATCGCCGGCGCCAAACAGCGGCGGGAGCAGCTTGAAGAGGAGGGCGATGGCCACGGCGGCCAGCAGTCCGCAGACCGCGCCGGCCCAGGTTTTGCCGGGGCTGACGCGCGGCGCGAGTTTGGGGCCGTTGAAGGTGCGGCCGCCGAAATACGCCGCGGTGTCGAGAGCGAAGACGCCGAAGAAGACGAACAGCACCGCCATTTCGCGAAAATGCGTCTCGCCGAGGAGGAGCACGGCGGAGAGCGTGCCGCCCAGGTAGAGGCCGCCGGCGATGACGATGAGGTTTTCTTTGATGCCCGTCCACCCGCGGTGTTCCGCGTCGCTCCAGACGGCGAGGAAGAGGAACATCACGGCGGCGGTGGCGCCCAGCGAGTCTACTAACAGGCCCAGGCTGCTGGCCGGCACCATGCCGGCGCCGTTGGGATTGATCGCCAGCCGGATGGCGTGCACCAAAAACGGGAGGATGAGCGCGGCGTAGACGCCGTTCCAGCGGGAGGTGTCCGGGAAACGCTGGCGCGTCACCCGGCTGACTTCCCAGCCGCCCCCACCGGCGATGAGCAGCACCACGCAGAGTAGCGGCAGGTCATCCGGACTATTGTGGCCGCGCAGCACGTAGTTGAGCCAGAGGAGCACGAGGAGCATCGGCAGGCCAAACACGGCGGCCAGCAGGCGGTCGCGCAGCATCACGGCACCACCTTCCCGAATTTGCGCGTGCGGCGCTGGTACTCACGCACGGCCTGCAGCAGATGCCGGGGCTGAAAATCCGGCCAGAGCACGGGCGTGGTCCAGAATTCGGCGTACGCGAGTTGCCAGAGGAGAAAATTGCTGATGCGCAGCTCGTCGGCGGTGCGGATGCAGAGATCGGGATCGGGCAGGTCGGGCGCGTAGAGCGCGCCGGCGACGGTCTCCTCGGTGATGGCGGCTGGGTCCACCTCGCCGGCGGCGGCGGCGGCGGCCAGCCGGCGCGCGGCATCGGTCAGCTCGGCGCGGCCGCTGTAGTTCAACGCCAGGGTGAAGGTGAGGGTGGTATTATCGCGGGTGCGCGCGATGGCGTCGCCCAGCGCGCGCCGCAGCGACGCGGGGAGCAGGGCAAAGCGCCCCAGGTGGCGCACGCGCACGCCTTCGCGCTGCATCTCGTCCAGCTCCGCCAGCAGCGACTGCTCGTGCAGCGCCAGCAACGCCTGCACTTCGTCATCCGGCCGGCCCCAGTTCTCGGTGGAGAAGGAGTAGACGGTGAGGCAGGCAATGCCCAGCGCGCGGCAGGCTTTCATGACGCGGCGGATGCTTTCCACCCCCGCGCGGTGGCCGATGACGCGCGGCAAGCCCTGCGCGGTGGCCCAGCGTCCGTTGCCATCCATGATGATGGCGACGTGCCGCGGCATCCGCTCCAGGTCGAGGTCAGCGATGAGCGCGCGATCTTCCGGCGTAAAGATGTCAAGAATGATGTCGGCCATGCTCTCCCAGCGCGGGCAGCGTCCCGTCCGTCCACACTATACCAGAAAATGGGCGTGTTGGCATCATGCGGCGCGCAGGCGCGGGCGAGCGTCCCCGCATCCTGGGCGGGCTCACCCGCGGCCGCTCATCGCTTCCTGGAGGCGCGAGGCGAGCTCGTCCACCACGATGCGCACCTGCTGGTCCATCTTCATGGTCTCTTCCATCTTCGTGCAGGCGTAGATGACGGTGCTGTGATCGCGGCCGCCGAAGTGGCGGGCGATCTCCGGGAAGGAGGCGTTGAGGAGCTGGCGGCACAGGTACATGGCGACCTGGCGGGGCAGGACGAGATGCTGGGTACGGCGGGCGCCGGTGAGGTCTTCCAGCGAGATGCCGTAGTGGCGCAGCACCATCTGCTGCACGTCGGCGATGGTGAGGAGGCGGGAGGTGGGGCCGTGGCTGTGATCGCGCAGCTGCTCCATGGCGAGGGAGACGGTGAGCTCCTGCTGGGAGAGGGAGTGCGCGGCGAGTACCTTGATGAGCGCGCCTTCCAGCGAGCGGATATTGCCGGAGATGGTGGTGGCGATGTAGCGAATCACCTCGTCGGGCACGGGGATGCCTTCCAGCGCGGCTTTCTTCTGCAGGATGGCGATGCGCGTTTCCAGGTCGGGCGCCTTGATGTCGGTCATCAGCCCCCATTCGAAGCGGGAGCTGAGGCGCGGGTCGAGAATCTGCAGGTCTTTCGGCGCGCGGTCGGAGGTGATGACGATTTGCCGCCCGGTTTCCACCAGAGTGTTGAAGACCTGGAAAAACTCCGTCTCGGTGCGCTCGCGCGAGGCGATGAACTGAATGTCGTCCACCAGCCAGATATCCACGTCGCGGTAGGCGTCGCGGAAGGCGCCGAAACGATCTTCGCGAATGGAGGTGACCACGTGATAGGTGAAGGTATCGCCGGAGACGTAGGTGACCTTCAGCCCGGGATTTTCGCGCAGCGCGGCGTGGCCGATGGCCTGCATGAGGTGGGTTTTCCCGAGCCCGACGCCGCCGTAGATGAAGAGCGGATTATAGGAGTGCCCGGGCTGGCGGCTGACCGCCAGCGCGGCGGCGTGAGCGATCTGGCTGTGCTTGCCCACCACGAACTGCGCGAAGGTGTAGCGCGGGTTGAGCGGCAGCGAGCTGAAGAAGCCGTCGTCAGCGGCCTTGCCGCGGGCGCGTTTCGCCGGCGGCGCGGACGGCGCGGGCGCGTCGAGGGACAGCGCGAGCTGGGCCACGGTGAACTGCACGGCGATGGGCGCGTCGAAGGCATCGGAGAGCTTGCGGGAGAGCAATGGAGCGGCTTTCCCTTCCATCCAATCCTTGACGAAGGGGGTCGGCACGCTCACCACCAGCGTGGCGCCGTCATAACTCACCGGCTGGAGCTCCGGAATCCATTTGGCCAGCGACCGGCGCTTGAGCGATTCCGTGAGCACCTCCAGCGCGCGAGGCCAAACCTCCTGCAAGGTGAGCATTGACGGCATGCTGTTCCTCCCGAGAAGTGCAACACATCAAAAATTGGCGGCGACAGGGACGGCAAGCCGCCCGGCGCGGACCGAAGGAACGCCGAGTGCCACGAATGCGACGGTGAATAGCCCGTGAGCGGGCCGTGCTACTAATAGGGCAAAACCGCCATCCCAGCTCACCAAATCAGCAATACCGGTTCCCCACGGTGGGGCGCATAATGGTTGAGCGCGGCAGAACCAGGATGGTTGTTGGCAGTTTTCGTAGTCCGAGCGGTTATCCACAAGTGTGGAAGAGCCTGTGGAAATTCCCGTCCCGTCCGCCGGTATTATAGCTTGGTTGCCGGGCAAGGGCAATAGGCACATCCGCTTGCCTGCCGGCATTTTTTCCGCATTTTGAACGGGAAATCCCCCTTCTCGCCCATTCATGATGAAGAATGCCTGTCTTATCCACACCCCGTATGAAGGGGAAAGAAGTTATCAACAATTTTTTTCCACAGGTGTTGAGAACCCGGCCGACCCCGCCCATTTCAGCGGGTAACTTTATCGCTTTACTGGTCAATTTTCCACGTCAGCGCCATCCCGGCAACCAAGTTGACCGTGTCGGGCAGATCATGGACCGCGTACCGTCCGTGATCCATCGTGACCGAGAGCCGGGCTCCGCGATACCAGACGGCCGCGCCGGCGGGCGCGGCGAGCGCGGTCACCGCCGGGCCGGGCCGAAAGACGCGCCGCACCGTCAGCGTCACCGTCCCGTCTTCCCCCACGTTCGCCAGGCCCCAAAACAGCGGATGGATCAGCGGCCAGCGGCCCGGGTGCCCGGCGCGCAGGCGCAGCACGCCATCGCCGGGGGTGTAGCTGAAATCGAGCAGGGCGTCGTACACGAGCCAACTGGCGGGCGCGGTCATGTAGTAGGCCCCCCAGCTCGGCTGGCCGTCCGGCCGGTACATCAGCCGGGTGTCGCAGGGGCGCGCGCCGTCGGCGTCCACCACCGCCAGCAGGCGCTCCCACCGGGCGAGCAGGCGGGGATCGTCCAGGGCGGCGGCGGCGGCCAGCATGAACCCCTCGAGATACGGCAGCCAGCCGAAGGCGGCGGCGGCCGTGCCGTCCGGCCACACCTCGTCCGGCGGCACGGCGAAGGCCGCGCTGCCGTTCAGCCGGAAGAGGGCGTCGAGGCAGGCGCGCAGTCGCGCTTCGGGCAGCACATCCACGCCGGCGAGCAGCCGCGCGAACACCTCGCCGGCCACTTGTCCGGCGTGGCAGCTCTCCCGCCGCGCGCCGCCGTGCCGGCCGTAGGCGATGTAGTACTCGCCGTTCCACAGGTCGGCGTCAAGGCGGGCGATGGCGGCGTCACGCCAGCCGGGGATGCGCGCCAGCAGCTCGGCATCCCCGCGCAGGCCGGCCCAGCGCTCCATCACCGCCAGCGCCGCCAGCCACAGGGTGGCCAGGTAGCCGGTGGTGCCCTCGTAGTGATACCCGTCGTAGCTGGTGCCCAGGCCGTCGCCCACCTGCGCCACGCCCGCGCCCGCTTCCGCCCAGGCGGCATGTTTCAGCAGCGCTTGGCGCGCGCGCGGCCACATGGCGTCGTCGAAGGCGGCGTCGCCGGTGGTCCAGGCATGGCGCGCGGTCTGGATGATGAAAGAGCAGGTCAGGTCCGGCCAGTCCTGCGGGTGCACGCCGCGCTCCAGGTGCCCGCCGCCCAGATCGTGATTGATGCCGCCGTCGGCCGCCTGATTCTCGGCGAAGAGCGTCAGCTCGGTGCCGTTCAAGTGCGGGAAGAGGAGCTGCGTCGCCGGGTGCGCGGCCAGCCGCTGATCAATGGTGCCGTAGCAGCCCGCCATCTCTGTGGGCCCTTCGTTCACGCTGAAGCGGCCGTCACGGTAGTAGACGCTGTTGGTCACCAGCGGGTAGGCGCAGTTGCACAGCCGGCGTTGCAGCCACTCAGGGAGCGTGCTCTCCGCGAGCAGCGCGGAGAGCGCGCCGGCCTCCGCGAGAATCACCTCCGCTTCGAGAATCAGTTCTGCCGTCATGCCGCGCGCGCTCTTGAAATGGTCCTGCCAGGCGTGGCCGCGATCTACCTTGAGCGAGTCCATCCAGTGTGGCATGGCGGCGACCAGTGACATCGTAGCTATGCCGGTCTCGCCGGGTTCCAGCCGCAGTTCACGATGGACTTCGCCGTGCCCGTCGCCCGCCGTCGCGGCGCCGATCCGCACCGCCAGCATGTGCTCGCCGGCGGAGGCCGGATATCGCGGGGAGCCGGTGAAGATCATCGTGCTGCCCTCGACCGTCTCCGCGTGGCCCGTCGGGTCATCCCAGTGGTGATAAAACCCGTCGCCGTAGCCGATGCCGCTCTCCGCTTCCGCCACGCCGCCGCCTACGCCGATGAGATTCGGCCAGCCCATGCGCACCGTCACCGTTTGCGCGTCGGCGCCGGTATTCGTCACCTCCCAGCGTACCAGAAAACCGGGGATGCTTGACCGGCGCACGTCATGCGGGCAGATCGGCCCGCTGGCGAGGACGCGCACGGCGATGCCGGGGAACGGCTCGGCGGCGAGGACGGCCTGCGGGAAGCGCGGGGTGAAGTCCAGGAGTTCGCACGCCTGGTGGCCGGGCACAATGGGCCGGGTGGCGAGGTCGCGGGTGATGCCATCGCAGGTGACCGCCAGGTAGGCGCCCGGCAGGCCGTCGGGGTCTTCCACCGGGGCATCCTGGTTATTATTCATGCTGAAGTTGCGGAAGCGGCCGTCGCGGCAGAGGTCCACGCGCCCGCCGCCGATGCCGCCGAGCGGCACGCCGGAGGGCGCCCAGCGGGGGTCCGCCTGCGCGGCGATCCAGGCGTCGGCCATGCCGCTCTCCACGAAACGCGGCCAGGTGGTGATGAGCAGGTCGGCGCTGGTGACGTCCGCCGGCCAATCCGTCAGGATCACCGTGCCGTCGCCGCGGCTCACCAGGCCCTTGCCCAGGCAGCGCCAGGCCCGGCCATCCGCGCCCGGCAGCACCGCGGCGCCTTCCACGCCTGCGCCCGGCGCGACGGTCAGGTGGTCCTCGCGCAGGCCGCCGATGTCCAGCCGCAGGCCGACGCCCGCCAGCCGGTCGGCCGCGTCGGCCGGCACGCGCGCGAAGAAGAAATAGCCCAGGCGTCCCAGCGGGCTGGGGATGTGGATGGGCACGGGCCGCGCGGGGTCAATACGCAGGTGAAAGAGTTCCTGGTGCTCGTTTTCGCGGCGGTCGTACATGCGTGATCCTTCCGGCATCGGGGTGCTCTGCTCTCCCTGTTTACGCCACGCGCCGCCGCTTTCCTCTCGCATTGGCGCGAGAGTTGGACATCGCGCGCCGGGAAACGCTTGCTACCATACGGGAAGAGCCCGCGAGGAGGTGCCGATTATGGCCTACGTCATCTGTGAACCCTGCGGCGACGAGAAGTGCGGCGAGTGCACGCTGGTGTGCCCGACGAACTGCATTTACGACGCTCGCGATCAATACGTCATTGACCCGATGGAATGCATTGACTGCGCTGCCTGTGCGAGCGTCTGCCCGGTGGACGCCATCTATCACCTGGCCCGCGTGCCCGGGGAATGGCGGCGGTCGGTGACGCGCAACGCGGATTTCTTCGCGTCGCTGGTGGATTGACGGGGCTGCGGATTTTTCCACACGCGTGGATAACAACCTGCGAAAACGCCGGGTACACGGCGCGGGGCCGCGCGCTCCGGGGAGAACGGCCCGCGACCGCCGCGCTTTTCCGGGGGCTTATCCACACGGGCGTCGAACGGGGGCCGTTGCCTGTCTCCACATATCCACACCCCTTTATCCTTATCGTTATTTCAAGAAAAATATTAAGGAAGGTGATAATATCTACTCTCCGACGCGGACTCCCGCGATTCCGGCATACCGTATCATATCCTCGCGGTGTGTGCGCTGAACCGGATGAGGGGGCCGGCAGGCGGTGACGCGTCTCCCCCTCCCGCCGCCGGTTTCGGCCCTTTGTCGCGTCCACACGCTACTATTTCAAGGAAAATGCGCTTTAGGGCGTGTTCACCCTACCGTTCAACGCTCATCTTGTGGCATATTTTCCGCCAGACGATGTTGTCACAATGGGCTGTGGGTCCCGCCACCGCGGCATTGTTCCGCTGTGCCTGGCGAAAAATTCCCTGCCGCCGGTTCCGGAAATCACATGTTTTCGGAAATAAGTATACGCAGCATAGGCCTGATTTTGTCAAGCATAGTGAGCATTTTCCTCCCCCAGATTCCCCCTTTCACTCCCTGAGGAGCGCCGGGCAGCAGCATTTTCGCCCGCTGACTTCCGAAAACATGTGATTCCCGGAAAGCTCTCACCTTGGCAATGATACGTTTGTTTGTGAAAGGAGTGTAGAGGTATGTCTCATCTGCGGAGCAGGGGGACCCGCTGCGCGGGCTTCACCCTCATCGAACTGCTGGTGGTGATCGCGATCATCGCCATTCTCGCCGCCATTCTGTTTCCGGTCTTTAACAAAGCTCGCGAGAAGGCCCGCGCCACCTCCTGCCTGAACAACGTGCGGCAGATTTCCACCGCCATCCTGATGAACGTGCAGGACAACGGGGAAACTTTTCCCGCCTCCAAGACGGTGTGGGAGGGGCTGGGGCTGCCCGCCGGCGTGATGAAATGCCCGAGCGACGTCACCCAGGGCGTCACCAACACCTACGGGTATTCCGACCCGCTGGGCAACCCGCCCACCGCGCTGGGCGATGTCTTCGCCCCCACCGAGGAGGCGCTGGTGGCGGACTGGAACGCGCAGGGGTGGGGATTGGTCGCCGACGCCGACCGCCCCGCCGGCTGGCGGCCCAACCTTATTTCGCGCCTGATGCCCTGGCGCGGCCCCACCGGCAAGGCGATGCCGAGCGACTATGCCTTTCGCCATAACGGCAGCTTCGCCGTCGCCTTCGTTGACGGTCATGCCGAGCTGCGCAAAACCGCCGGCTCCAGCCTGCGCATCCCCGAGGACATCACCTTCTGGTTTGCCGCCGACGCGCCGGGCGCGTTGCTGAAAAGCGACGGCACGCCGGCCAAGGCGAACGGCGATCAGATCGATCAATGGGTCAGCCCGCCGCCGGCCGCGTTCCTCACCGAGGCGCGCTACGTCAGCCCGACGCCGATGACGACGCGCACCGTGCGCCATTTCGCCCAACTAGGCAACTCGGATGACGGCACCACGCGCTATCGCACGCCCCCCACTTACCTGGCCGACTCCAGCAACGGCAAGCCCGCGCTGCGCTTCACCGCCAGCGGCAACAACGGTGGGGCGCTGATGTTCCCGAACGCGGGCGGCACCGCCTACGGCGCGGATGAGGTGGTGCAGAGCGTGGCGATGGCGGTGCGGCCCGTCACCACCAGCATCGGCAGCGGCTGCATGCTGGGTGTACTGAACCACGCGTATCGCAACGGCCTCTTCTGGGGCACCTCCGACGGGCTGCAGGTGCGCATCACCCGCGACGGCACCAATACCGACCAGAACGTCATCACTACCTACGGCGCCTACGCCGCGCTGCGCGACAAATGGCAGATCGTCGGCTTTTCCTCCACCCATCGCGAGGCCAATCTGCCCGCCTTCGCGCGCATGAACAGCGCGGTGGAAGTCGCGATGAATCCCAACCCGAACAACTTCCGCTTCGGGGTAATCGGCTCCACCCGCGACGCCAACCAACACGCGCGTTCGACCGCTTTCGATGTGGCCGAGATCATCGTCTACAAGGACCGTTGCCTTTCCAGCGGCGAGATGCTGGGGGTGATGGGCTACCTGGCCCGCAAGTATGGGGTGAACTAGCCATGATGTACCTTCGCCAGCAAAAGGAGCATGCTATGCGCGGAAATAACGCACCGAGGGGCTTCACCCTCATCGAGTTGCTCGTCGTCATCGCTATTATCGCGATCCTGGCGGCGATCCTTTTCCCCGTCTTCGCCCGCGCCCGCGAAAAGGCGCGCGCCACAGCCTGCCTCAGCAACGTGCGGCAGATAGTGGTGGCCATGCAGATGTTCGTGCAGGATAATCAGGAGCAATTTCCCCAGGACACCGGCAAGCCGTGGGCGCACGCGCTGGCCGAGTATAACGGCGGCTCCATCTACGATTGCCCCTCGCTGACGGGCAAGGGTGACAACGGCAAGCCCGAATACGGCTTCAACGGCGAGGTGCTGGGGAAGCCGATGGCCTATATCAGCAGCCCGGTGAACTGCCTGGCCGTGGCCGACCTGACCAAGACGAAAATGGACGGTGACTACACCATCCGCGAGAACACCCTGAACGAGAGCATCGCCGCCCGCCACCAGGAGACGGTGACGCTGGGCATGATGGACGGCTCCTCGCGCGCGCTCGTCATCAAGGGGCAGCCGATCGAGGTCCTCGGGCGCGAGGGCATCTACATGAAGCCCGCCACCGGCGCCGGCACCCCCTTCCGCCTCACCCCCGCCGACGCCAACGCCTTCCGCTACTGGGACAACATCAATGTCTGGTGGGGCACCGGTGGCCTGGCGCTGATGTATGACGGCATCGTCACCAGCAGCAGCGCGGTGATGCGCATGGAGGTGCCGGGCGGCAACCCCAACGCGCTCGGGCAGATCTATATCGGCTACGAGCAGCTAAACCAGCCCATGGTGGTCAAATCCTTCAAGGTCTTCCCCAACGAGGGTGGCGTGAAGCACTACGGCAACTGCCGCGTCGAGCTGCGCGGGCGCATCTACCCCGGCCAGCAAGCCTGGCGCACCATCGCCCCCGGCAACGTGCCCAAAGACCCGCCCGCCGCCAGTGACGGCCACCTGAAGTTCTTCGAGACGCCGGTCTCCGACGCCACCCCCTACCGCGATGTCGCCATCTTCTATCAGGTCATCTCCAGCGGCGCCCACAACAGCACCCAGCACATGTACGGCCTGCGCGAGCTGGAGATATTCGCCACGCCCTGACCCCCTTCCCCCTCGGGGGGAAGGGGCTGGGGATAGGGTGCCGCCCTCCCCCATTTCCGCGCTTTCTGCTATACTGTCGCGTTGATTCTCGACGTGGATGGTAACTGAAAATGACCGGAAATGAGATTCGCGCGGCGTTTTTGCGCTTCTTCGCGGAGCGGGGGCATACGGTGCTGCCGAGCAGCTCGCTGGTGCCCGAGGATCCGACCACGCTGTTCACCACGGCGGGGATGCAGCAGTTCGTCCCCTGGTTCCGCCGCGAGGTGGAGCCGCCGTACGGCAGCGTGGCCACCGTGCAGAAATGCGCCCGCACCGACGATCTGGACAACGTCGGCCATACCGCGCGCCATCACACCTTCTTCGAGATGCTGGGCAACTTCAGCTTCGGCGACTATTTTAAGCGGGAGACGCTGCGCTGGGGGTGGGAGTTCTCCACGCTGCCGCAGAGCGAGGGCGGGCTGGGGCTCGACCCCGAGCGCGTGTGGGTGACCTACTACAAGCCGAAGCCGGGCGAGCCGTACCGGGAAGACCTGGAGGCCAAGCAGCTCTGGCTGGAGATCGGCGTGCCGGACGCGCGGATCATCCCGCTGAGCAAGAAAGAGAACTGGTGGGGGCCGGTGGGCGACAGCGGGCCGTGCGGGCCGTGCTCGGAGATGCATTACGATCGCGGCGAACACCTCGCCTGCGGGCCGGACTGCACCTCGCCCGCCTGCGGCTGCGACCGCTGGGTCGAATTCTGGAACCACGTCTTCCAGCAGTTCAATTATCAGGGCGGCGCATACCGGCCGCTGCCCGCGCCGGGCATTGACACCGGCGCCGGCCTCGAGCGCATCGCCAGCCTGGTGCAGGACGTGCCGACGAATTTCGCCACCGACCTGCTCAGCCCGCTCATCATCGAGACGATGACCCTCGCGAAGCTGGAGAAGACTGACGCCGCCGGCACGGTGGCGCTGCGCGTGATCGCCGACCACCTGCGCTGCGCGGCGTTCATGATCGCCGACGGCGTGCTGCCCTCCAACAGTAAGCGCGGCTACGTGGCGCGCCGCATCATCCGCCGCGCCTTCCGCTTCGGCCGCGCGCTGGGCCTCCATGCGCCCTTCCTCTGGCAACTGGTGCCCACGCTGGATGGCGTGATGGGCGGGCATTATCACGAGCTGCGCGACAACGCGCGCTTCATCGCCGACACGCTGCGCGCGGAGGAGGAGCGCTTCGCCGACACGCTGGAGCGCGGCGAAGAGCTGCTGGCCGCGCTCATCGGCCAGGCGAAGGCCGCCGGCGCGACGGCGCTGAACGGCGCCGACGTCTTCACCCTGTATGACACCTACGGCTTCCCGCGGGAGCTGACGGCGGAGACGGCGCTGGAGGCGGGACTGGCCATTGACGAGGCCGGCTTCACCGCTGCCATGGACGCCGCCCGCGCCCGCGCCCGCGCCGGCGGGAAATTCGGGTATGAAGCGGCTGCTATGCTCGGCGCCGAGGTGCCGGCCACCGCCTTCACCGGCTACGTGACGACGGAGACGGAGGCGACGCTGCTGCACTTTGCGGCGAACGCCGACCGCACCTACGCCACCGTGGTGCTGGACACGACGCCGTTCTACGCTACTTCCGGCGGGCAGTGCACCGACACCGGCACCCTGCGCTTCGACGGCGTGGCGCTGCCGGTGGTGGACGCGCAAAAGGACAAATTCGGCCACGTGCTGCATACGGTCGCGCTGGAGGGGCACGAGGAGTTCGAGCCCGGCCCGCGCCACACCGTGACGGCGGCGGTGGACAGCGCCCGCCGGCAGGCCATCCGCCGCGCGCACTCCAGCACCCACCTGCTGCACTGGGCGCTGCACCGGGTGCTGGGCGAACACGCCACGCAGGCGGGGTCGCTAGTGGAGGAGGATTATCTCCGCTTCGACTTCAGCCACCCGCGGGCGCTCACCGTCGAGGAGATCCGCCAGGTGGAAGAGCTGGTCTACGGCAAGATCCTCGACGACGAGCCGGTGGTCATCCGCGACATGACGCTGGAGGAAGCGCGCAAAGCGGGCTACACCGCGCTCTTCGGCGAGAAGTACGGCGCGTGGGTGCGTACGGTGAATATCGGCGGCGACCGCGACGTCACCTTCAGCCGCGAGCTCTGCGGCGGCACGCACCTCGACCGCACCGGGCAGGCGGGCTTCTTCGCGATCATCGCCGAGTCCTCCGTCGCCGCGGGCATCCGCCGCATCGAGGCGGTGACCGGGCGCAAAGCCGCCGCCTGGGCGCGCGAGCAGGCGGGCATCGTGCGCGAGCTGGCGCTGGCGCTGAAGGCGCCGGGTGACGAAGTCCTGGCCCGCGTGGAGGGCCTGCAGAAGACGATTCGCGAACAGGAAGCGCGCATCAACGAGCTGAAGGTGAAGGCCGCGGCGGGCGGCGGGGCGGCGGGGCCGAAGGCGGAAGAGATCGCCGGCCTGCGCGTGCTCATCTCCGCCCTCGACGGCCTCGACGCCGCCACGCTGGGCAGCCTGGCGGACGAATACCTGGGGCAGGATGTCGCCGACGTGATCGTCCTCGCCTCCGCCACCGATGGCAAGGCGCTGTTTGCGGTGAAGGTGAAGCGCGACCATACCGGCCGCGTCAACGCCGGCGCGCTCGTGCGCGAGATGGCGAAGCTCGCCGGCGGCGGCGGCGGCGGCCGCCCCGACTTCGCCCAGGCGGGCGGCAAAGACGCGGGGAAGATTCCGGAGGCGCTTGGGAAAGCGCGGGCGATGATCGGGGGGTAAACTGGGGCCGCGGAGTTGTACTCCGCACGCGTGCCCTCACCCCGTCGTTGAACAAAGAGCGTACAAACTCGTGCGGAGTACAACTCCGCGGCCCCAGTTTACCCCGGATTTCAATCCGGGGCTGGAGCCACGAAGTCCACCGGCGTGGACTGGCCGGGTACCGCGTTCATATCGGCGCTGGTGTCGGCCCCCCTCCCCTCGGTAGGGAGGGGACGGGCGGACAGGATGTCCGCGCTCCGGAGGGTGGTGAGGAACGAGAGCGGCAGGGCGAGACGGCTCCCCCACACGGCGCGGGCGTAGGTGAACGGTAGCGGGGCGGGGCACGGCCAAATGCGCCGGGGCAGGTTCGTATGGAATACTGGCAACTCTCCGATGACGAGCTCCTGAAGCAGTGCGATTGGAAAGCGGGCCGGACGGGCGGGCCGGGCGGGCAGGCGCGGAATAAGACGCACAGCGCCATTGATATCGTGCACCGGCCGACGGGCATCGGCGCGTTCGCGCGGGAGTCGCGGCTGCAGGGGGAGAACCGGGCGCTGGCATTGAAGCGGCTGCGCTACGCACTGGCGCTGCACCTGCGCCGGCCGGTGGACTTGGCGCACTTCACCCCGCCGGCGGCGGTGGCGGCGCAGATCAACCGCGACGGCAAGCTGAAGGTGTCGCCGGAGAACCCGCGCTACCTGGACGTGCTCGCCACGCTGCTCGATCTGCTGGAGGCGGCCGGGGGGCACGTGGCGCCCGCCGCCGCCGCGCTGGGCATCACCACCACGAACTTCATCAACCTGCTGCATCGCGACCCGAAGCTGTGGACGGCGGCGCTGGCGCTGCGCGCGCGCTGCGGGCTGGGGCCATTGAAGGCGTAAGCGTGTCGGTTCGCCCTTCCACCGCTCCCCGTCCTTTCGGTATAATGCGTACAGCACGCATCACGTGGGTAGACATAATGCGATAGATTTGGTAGCATTACCAGAGTTCGTCCGGAAGGAGAGTGAGATGGAAGAGAAAGTTCGTGCGGCACTTGACGAGATTCGCCCCTTTTTGCAGGCGGACGGGGGCGACGTGGAATTGGTGGGCCTGGATGAGGACGGCACCGTGCGCGTGAAGCTGGTCGGCGCTTGCGGCGGCTGCCCGATGGCGCAGATGACGCTGCAGGCCGGCGTGGAGCGCGTGGTGAAAGAGCGCGTGCCGGAAGTCACTCAGGTGGTGGCGGTGTAAATCCGCCCCCCTCCCCTGCCGGCGCGGGCGCACCCGGACGGGCGCGCCCGCGCCTTTCGCGCGGATCCAGCGCTTCCCTGCCCGGCGGGAAAGCGCTGGATTGTCGTAAATCCGCCACATCGTTGCACGATCCCCGGTCCATTCGCGCGGTGGCGCCCCGCCGCGCCGGTGCTATACTCTTTCCATCATGCACGCGCGACATCCCCGTCCGCGCCCGACCTCCACACCACGGAGAGAGAGGAGCTGTATGGAAGCATCGGTGGCGTATTCATCGCGGATGCCATCCCCGTGGCCACTGCAGGTGGCGTTTCTCAGTACCTTTGTCCCGCGCGAATGCGGGCTGGCGACGTTTACCGAAGACGTCATGCGCGCGGTGGATGGGCACGGCGTGCGGTGCCAGGTGGCGGCGATGGAGCGCCCTGGCCGCGGGCTGCAGTACGATCACCGCGTGTTCGCCACGGTGCGCGAAGACACGCGCGGCGACTACCTGGCGGCGGCGGCGGCGATCAACCGCCGGGAATTTGACGTGCTCTCGGTGCAGCACGAGTTCGGCATTTACGGCGGGGAGGGGTGCGAGCACCTGCTGGACCTGCTGGACGCGGTGGAGGCGCCGGTGGTCACCACGCTGCACACGGTGCTGAGCCAGCCCTCGGCGGCGATGCGCCGCAACCTGCGCCGGGTGGCCGCCCGCTCGGACGCGCTGGTGGTGATGAACGCGCTCGCGACTGACATCCTCGCCCGGGTGTATGACGTGGATCCGGGCAAGATCCACGTGATCCATCACGGCGCGCCGGCGGTGTCCAAGGCGCGGAAATACACCATCAAGCAGGATCTCGGCGTTCACGGTCGCCAACTGATCTCCACCTTCGGCCTGTTGAGCGCCGGCAAGGGACTGGAACACGCCATCGAGGCGATGCCGTATATCGTGGCGCGACATCCGGACGTGCTCTACTACATTCTCGGGCAGACCCATCCGGTCGTGAAGCAGGAGGAGGGCGAGCGCTACCGGGAATCGCTGCAGGCGCGGGCGCGGGCGTTGGGCGTGGAGGCGCACGTGCGCTTCGTGGACAAATATTTCACCAAAGCGGAGCTGCTGGCCTACCTGCTGGCGACGGACATCTACCTGACGCCGTACTTGAACCTGGAACAGGTGACCAGCGGCACGCTGGCGTATGCGATGGCCTGCGGACGGCCGCTGGTCTCCACGCCGTATCTCTACGCCCGCTTCCTGTTAAGTGATGAACGCGGCATCTTGGTGCCGCCGCGCGACCCGCGCGGCATGGCGGAGGCCTGCCTGCGCATTCTGGATAACCCGCGCCTGAAGGCGCGCATGGAGCAGGCGAACTGGAGCTACGGCCGCGCGATGGTCTGGTCGCAGGTGGGCGCGCGGTACCAGCAGCTGTTCCACAGCCTGGCGGAGCTGCGTGCGCCGGCCGCCGTGCCGGCGCCGGTGTCGGCACGGCGATAACGGGGAATGGCGCACATGCGGAGCATGACAACGACGCCCAGCGGGGAAGATATCCTGGCCGGAATCCGGCCGGGCGCGGTGGGGGAGGCCCGGATCGGCGGGAGCGTGACCATGATGCACACGAAGTCCTGGCCGCGGCCGACGTTGCAGCACCTGTATCGGCTGACCGATGACTGCGGGGTGATTCAGCACGCCAAATTCTGGTTTCCGGATTACTCCACGGGCTATTGCGTGGATGACAACAGCCGCGCGCTGATCGTGGCGCACCAGTATTTTCGCCTGTTCGGCGACGCGCAGGCCCATGAGCTGATGGTGCGGTATCTCGCCTTTCTCTTCTACATGCAGCGGCCCAACGGCACCGTGCGCAACTTCATTGATTACTCGCGCACGTACCTGGATGAGGAAGGATCGCCGGATTGCCACGGCCGCACGCTGTGGGCGCTGGGGCACGTGGCGACGCTGGATGAGGAATACCTGGCGGTGCCCGCGCGCGAGATGTTCCACCGGTTATACCCGCACCTACTGGCGACGGACGCGCCGCACGGTCAGGCGTACGCGCTGCTGGGACTGAGCGCGTACAGCGAACGGGCGGCGCTGCGCGAGGAGGCCGCGCGGCTGGCGCGGCCGCTGGCGGACAGGCTGCGCGCGCGGTACGCGGCGGAGCGGCTGCCGGACTGGCCGTGGTTTTTGCCGGCGTTGACCTACGCCAATGCCCGGCTGCCGGAGGCGCTGCTGCGCGCCGGCAGCCTGATGGACGATCAGGCGTGCCTGGAGGTCGGGTTCGAGAGTCTGGCCTTTCTCAACCATGAGCTCTTCACCGAGGGCTGCCTGTCGCTCGTCGGCTGCCACGGCTGGTATACCTACGGCGAGGAGCGGGCGCTTTTTGATCAGCAGCCGATTGACGCGGGCGCGATGGTCGAGGTGAACCTGCTCGCGCATCGCCTCACCGGCGAGGCGGAGTATCTGGTCGCGGCCATTCGCGCGATGAACTGGTTCTACGGCATGAATATCCTGGGCGTGCCGATGTATAATCCGCTCAGCGGCGGGTGCCATGACGGGCTGCATGCCAGCGGCGCCAACGGCAACCAGGGGGCGGAATCCACGCTGTGCTACCTGATGGCCCAGCTTCGCCTGTATGATGCCGCCCCGCAGCTCTTCCCGCGGGAGGGGACGGGCCTGTCGGAGGGCGACAACATGGCCGGCGGGTAAACACCGCCGCTGTCGTCTTCTTCGACAACGGCAGCGTTTGCGTGTACGGTGCGCGGCCGCCAGGTGTCAGGGCGAGAAAAGCCGGGTATGATTTTTGCAAATCCACAAGGAATACCGCGCCGGGGCGCGAATAACGGGGATGTTCCCCACGACCCCGCGCCGGGCCGCCGGCGCGGGCGCCGATGCAGACAGGTTATGGCACGTTACGAGTTAGACGACGCGACTGATCTTTCCGCGATTGCGCGCAGCATGGAGCGCATCGAGAAGGAAGGCGGGACCTCGACACCGGTGGCGCGCGCGCCGCGAAAACCGGTGCTGACGGTTGCCGCCGGCAACGCCGTGCTCCTCGGCCTCGGCATCGCGCTGGCGCTGGCGGTCGGCGGGTACTTCGGCTTCCAGTTCCTCCACGCCGGGCTGACGACGCGCACGGTGCCGGCCACATTGGTCGGCCAGCCGGTGGATGCCGCGCGCGCGCGCGTCAATCAGGCCCGGCTGCGCCCGGTGGTGGTCTACGACGCCGCCCGCGCCGGCCAATCCGGGCTGGTGGTGAAGGTGAAGCCGCCGGAAGGCGCGAAGGTGCGCGTCAATGGCGATGTGATGCTGGTCGTGGCCGGCCGTCCTATTCCCGCGCCGCTGCCGGCCCCGCCGAAGGACCCGCGCTCCGGGCCCAGGGTGATCGCGCCCCCGGCCGCGCGCACCGTGCCGGTGCCGGACGTGGTCGAGATGTCCGAGGCGAAAGCCCGCCAGAAACTGACCGCGCTGGGGCTGGAGGTGGAAGTGCGGCCGGGCGACCCCGCCGCGCAGGCCGGTATGGTGCAGGCGACGAAGCCGAAGGCGGAGAGTTTGGTGGAGCACGGCGCCGTGGTGGTGCTGACGGTGAGCACCGCGCCGACTCCCGCCGTGGCGCCGGCGAGCACGCTCGTCACCGTGAAAGACTATGCCGGCACGCCGGGCACCGACGCGGTGATGGACCTGCGCCGCGCGGGGCTGTCGGCGGCATGGCGCTATGAGCTGACGAAAATTCAACCGGCCGGCTACGTGGTGCGCACCAATCCCCCGGCCGGCAGCCAACTCCCCTATGGCAGTCAGGTGACGGTGGTGCTGGCCAAGCCGTAACGCCGCTGCGCTACCCCGCGAATTCCCGCACGGCGTCCGCGAGATCAATGGCGCCGGTGTAGAGCGCGCGGCCGATGATGGCGCCTTCGATGCCGGGAGAGCGCGCCAGCCGGCGCAGATCATCCATCGCCGACATCCCGCCGGAGGCAATGATGGCCAACCCGGTGTCGGCGGCGAGGCGGGCGGTCGCCTCCACGTTGGGGCCGGTGAGCATGCCGTCGCGGCTGATGTCGGTGTAGATCACCCGGCGCGCGCCGGCCGCTTTCAACGCCAGCGCCAGCGCTACTGCCGTCAGCTCCGTGGTTTCCACCCAGCCCTTAATCGCCACCCGGCCATCTTTCGCGTCAAGGCCCAGGATGAGGCGCTCGCCGAAGGCGCGGAACACCTCCTCCGCCCAGGCGCGGTCCTGCGCGGCGCGAGTGCCGAGGATGCAGCGATCCACCCCGAGGAAGAGCAGCTTCTCCACCGTCTCCGCGTCGCGAATGCCGCCGCCCACCTGCACGGGGATGCGCAGCGTGGCGGCGATGGCGGCGATGACATCATGGTTGCGCGGCGAGCCGTCGCGGGCGCCGTCCAGATCCACGACATGCAGCCGGGCCGCGCCGGCGGCCTGCCAGCGCAGCGCCATCGCCACCGGATCGTCGCCGTAAACGGTCTCGCGGTCGAATTCCCCCTGTGCCAGCCGCACGCAGCGGCCGCCCTGGAGGTCAATGGCGGGGATGGGGATGAACATGGGCGTTGTGTGTGAGGGAATTGACAATTGACAATTGTTAATTATCAATTTGCTCTTTCGTTCGAGCTCTGCTCAAGTATATCGGTGACGGCCTCTCCGATGTCATTGAGTGCATCACCGAGCTGGCAGGCCGGGCTACGGGTAACAGAGCAGTATCATTGACAATTTTCAATGGTCAATTGTCAATCCCCCCTCGTCCTTTCACTCATATTTATACGTCGTCACCGTTTTTTGCACGGTGGAGGTGGTGATGGTGCCCTGGCCGGGCACCGAGACCTGCTCGGAGCGGGTGCTGGTGACGGTGTCGGCGTATTCCAGCATGGTGGCGGGATCCACCACGCGCTCACGCTCCTCTTTGATGGTCATGCCCACCACGCGCGGCAGGTTGGCGGTGTTGCCCTGGGCCTTGGCGATTTTGTCGCGTTCAGCCATGATCTTCGCGATGGCCGTTTTCAGCGACGCGGGGTCGGCGACCGTGCTGTAGCGGATGCGCACGCAGGTCTTGCCGCCCTTCTGCACCATGCCGGCGAAGGTGATGGTGCGCCGGATGGTGACGGCGACGCCGGGCATGAGGTCCAGGGAGGCGGATTCTTTCCACGTCTCCCCGATTTTCGCCGTCTTGCCGACGAATTTGCCGGCGTATTCCGCCCAACTCTTCTTCTGCAGGGCGATTTGCGCGTCAATGACCTGGTCGACGTATTTCTCGTCCAATCCTTTTTTCCGCGATTCCGGGGTGATTTTGCTCAGCAGTGCTGCGCGCTTTTCTTTGATGCCGACCACCTCCAGGCATTTGCCGTTGCTGTCCAGCTTCACGGTGAGCGACTCGGCGTTGGGCGGCACCTGCCCGGCCGGCCCCAGCTTCGTGCGCGTCACTTGAAAGGTATTACCGAATTTTTTGAAGACGATGCGCATTTTGGACTCGCGCGCGTCGGTGGATTTGCTGGTGCCGGTCTGTTTCACGATGGAGATGGCGTCCGTCTGTACCACCGTGGTGCCGTTGGGCGGGTTGAATTTGAAGGTGATGGTCTGCGCGGCTGCCGGCCCGGCCAGGCCGAGCAGCGCCGCGATGACGGCAAGCGTCATGCACGTTGTCAGGTGTTTCACGGTCGCTCCTTATGTCACATCCTCGTAAGAAACTGTTTTCTCTGATCGCTGAGGCGCGTCCCGTCCCCGATGCGCATACCGGTCGTGCCTGCGCGGCGGCGTACGTCCCGGCTCCTGCCGCAGTCACACGCGAAGCACGCCCAGCGCCTGGCTGGCTCATACCATGATATCCTTGATGACCAGCCGCGGGGTGGGCATGCCCTGCCACGTGCGCAGCTCGACGGTGAAGGCGATATCCACCACCGCGCCGGGGGGCAGCGCGGCGGCGTGCGCGCCCTGGCGGAACCACATGGCGTTCACCGCGCGGCCGTTTCCGGCGCGCAGCGCCAGGCTCAGGTGCGCCTGGTCCTGCCCGCGACCGGCGCATTGCACCACGCGCACGTCGGAGGCGGCGAAGACCGGGGTGGGATTGCCGATGCCGAAGGGCGCCAGCCGCTCCACCTCGCGGGCGAAGAGCACGGTGATGTCATCCAGCTCCAGCAGGCCGTCGAGCGGTACCGTCGGGCGGAGGTCGTCGTCGGTCAGGAGTTCATCGCCGATGGCCAGCAGCGCCGCGCGCAGCGCGGGGATCTGCGCTTCCGCCACTTCAAAGCCCGCCGCCACGCGGTGGCCGCCGAAGCGAGTCAGCAGCGCTTCACAGCGCGCCAGCGCCTCCCACAGGTGGAAGGGCGCGCGGGCGCGGGCCGAGCCTCTCCCCACGCCATCCTGCACAGCGATGAGCGCCACCGGGCGATGTAGGCGTTCCAGCAGCCGCGAGGCGACAATGCCGATGACGCCGGGGTGCCAGTCCGGCGCGGCGAGCACGATGACCTTTTCGCGCTCCAGCTCGTGCTCCGCGAGCTGCGCCAGCGCCGCCTCCAGCGTGTGCGCTTCCTCTTCCTGGCGTTCGGTGTTCCGCGCGCACAGGTGGGCGGCCAGCGTCTCCGCCGCGGTGGGGTCGCTCGTCAGCAGCAGCTCCAGCGCGGCGGCGGCATGCGCCACGCGCCCGGCGGCGTTCAGCCGCGGCCCCAGCAGGAAGGCGATGTCGCCGCTGCTGGCGCAGCCTTCGATGCGCACCGCGCGCAGCAGCGCGCCCAGTCCCAGCTTTTTGCTCGCCGGCGTGAGCAGCGGCAGGCCGTGGCGCACCAGGATGCGGTTTTCGCCGGTGAGCGGCGCCACGTCCGCCACGGTGCCGATGGCGACGAGGTCGAGGAAGCGCGCGGGCACCGACTCCGGCAGGTTGCGCAGGTGGCAGAGCGCGCGCAGCAGCGTGTAGGCCACGCCCACGCCCGCCAGGTCGCGGTCGGGGTAGCAGCTGTCGGCGCGTTTCGGGTTCACCACCGCCCGCGCCGGGGGCAGCGTGGCGGACGGCTCGTGATGATCGGTGACGATGACCGGCAGGCCGATCTCGCGCGCGTGGGCGAGCTGTGCGTGGGCGCTGATGCCGTTATCCACGGTGATGGCCAGCGCCACGCCGTCGCGCTTCGCCTCGTCCAGCGCGGCGGCGTTCAGGCCGTAGCCGTCGTCCACGCGGTGGGGCAGATACCAGTCTACCGTGCCGCCCAGCGCGCCCAGGGCGCGTACCAGCAGCGCCGCCGCGGTAATGCCGTCGGCGTCATAATCGCCGAAGACGCGGATGCGCCCGCCCTCCGCCAGCGCCTGCTGCACCGCTTCCACCGCCTCCGCCATGTCCGGCAGCAGCAGCGGATCGTGCAGCGTGGACAAGTCGGCGGAGAGGAAGGCCGCGCGCTGCACGGGGGTGACGATGCCGCGGGAAGCCAGCACCTGCCCGATGGCGGGGTGGACGTCGGGGGGGAGCGAGTCGGCGGGAGGCGTCACAACCCACCGCGCGCCGGTGAGGCTGCGTCGGGACGTCGCGGGCGAAGCTGGGTCCGGGTGGAAGATGGCCATGTACCTGCGCGTATTATACCCCTTTGCGGGGCGCGGGGGAAGGGCGGGTATCACCCGCCGGATGTGTGAGGTGGAGGTGGGAGAGGGTGGGCTGGCGGGGCGCACCTCTCCCCCAGCCCTTCCCCCGCGTGGGGAGGGGCGCTACCGAGTCGCCGGCGTATCCGTCGGGGTCCGCGCCGGCGGTTGCGGGGCGCCGGCGGGATGGAGGCAGACCCCCTGATGGTGCAATACCTGGCGCACCGTTTCGCCGTGGGTGACCGGCGCATACGCGACGTGTCCGTCTACACAGGTATAGACAAAGCCGCCGCGATGTCGGGGATCAATGTCGTCGTCAAAGTCGTGGGCATCCGCCGGGGTTGCCGAGGTGAGGGGGTAGCTGGTGAACATGCCGCTCGGCCGCAGATCGGCGGTCAGCAGCGTGGCTGCCGGCTGGGGGATATCCCTGATCCTCTTGCCGAACAGGTTGGCGTTGAAGCCATATTCGGGGTGCGCCGCCCGGCCTTTGCCGGCGAGCGTTGGGCAGTCACAGCTTTTGTCGTCCACACTGAGAGATCGCGTCCAGGCAGTTGATCCCGGATCAGGAAAGAACGTCTCGTCGTTATCCTGGGCATACACCATGACGGCGAGGCTGAGCTGGCGCTGGTTGTTCATGCAGGTAACCTGGCGAGAGCCATGCCCACGCCGGGGCGCGAAGACGGGATAAAAGACGACGACGAGCATCGCCAGGATGGCGACGATGAGCAGGGCTTCGGTGAGGGTGACCCCTTTCGTAGACATGATTGCTCCCTCCAGTATCGCTTGTGGTTCGCGCTATTGGTCTGGACAGGACCGTGCGGGCTTCTCCTCTTCATTATACCGTACAGATAGGGAAAGCGGCGCTGCGCCGGTGTTGTTCACCGCGGAGGCCGCGGAGCGCGCAGAGGAGTTTTGGGGGCAACGGTCCCCCGTACCGGGATGGTCAGCGGAGCACCCGGCTGTTGGTAGTGCGCCTCGCAGCGAAGCGGAGTGGCGCTGCGCGATGGTGTCTCCGCCAGGATGGCAGGGGGCATGGGATGATGTCACCCTTATATCCAGCAGGCGCGATGACTACAGCCGGGGCGGCGCCACTCCGCTTCGCTGCGAGGCGCACTACCAACAGCCGGGTGCTATATTCGGAGGTACTTACGCGACCCGCGTCGGCTTCCAAACTTGCTGCCAGGTTCGTTGCCGGATGCCCTTTTATCGCGTGAGCGGCGTGTTGGCGGGAGGGAATTCGGCAGGGGTGACGGTGGCGAGGCCGCGGGGGCCGGGGATGATTTCGCCGGTGGCGATATCCACCGTGTTCACCGCGGCGGCGCCGTCCAGCTCGCCCCAGACGACGGCGAAGCGGTTGCCGAGGAAATCATGGCCGCGCAGGGTGAAGCCGGGAAGCGTGGCGATGCGTTTGCGGTCGCCGGTGAACCAGAGGCGGGAGACCTCCACCGCCGGCGTGCCCGCCACGGTGACCTGGCGGATTTCCAGCGTTTCGCTCTTATTCAGCAGGTAGGAGCGCGGCTCCGGGAAGACGTGGACGGGGGCGGCCTTCCACGTCGGGTGCTCGGCGCCGGGGATGGCCACGTAGCAGCCGCCCTTCTTTCCGAGGAGCAGCAGCCGTTCGCCCGCCCAGGCGATCCGGTCGGGGCTCTGGTCATCAGGCAGGTCGAGGGTTTGCGTCTTCGCCTCGCCCGGCGTGCCGATCACCACCGTCCAGGCGTCGCCCACCCGCGGGCAGACGAAGGCCGCCCATGCCGTGCCGGCAGCGTTGAGCGCGGCGGCGCCGAAGGCCAAGGCGCCGTGCAGCGGGATGATGGTCCCATCCGCCTTCACCAGCCGCAGGTCATGCGCGGAGCGCCCGATGCGCCGGGTGACGATGACGGCGCCGTTCGCCTGCGGGGAATAGTCGCTCACCCCGGCGGCGACGCGGGCGCCGTTGGTGCCGAGCAGCGAGCAGCGGTAGAGATCGCCATTCAGGTTCGGCTCATTGGGGATGGGCACGAGATAGAGCAGCGAGCCGCCCCACAGGATGACGGGACCGCCGTATTTGATGTGGGTGGCGCTGGCCGTATACAAGTAGCGGGTGTTGCGCGCGTTCAGGATGATCTGCCAGCCGGGGGTGCGCACCTGCGCGGACAGGGTGCCCACCTGGGGCAGGCCCAGCGCGGCGTCCGGCCAGACCACCGGCGTGGCGCTCTCCAGGCCAATATCCTTCGCTGATACGTTCAGCCGCCGCTCCAGGTCCGCCGTGCACTGCGCGAGGATGGCGGCCGGCGGCGGGTTGAGGGTGGTGGTCGGCGGCGCGGCGCTCACGCGCGCGGCGCCGATGACGGCCAGCGCCAGCAGCATGAGCCAGGGGACGAGTGCACGGTGTCGCATATCGGTAATCTCCCGATTCGGATAGCGGTGTCGCTGGATCTTATGACCGCGGCCGGCGGGGGAAAGTTCCCCGAACCCGGCCCGAAGGGGAAGGAGTTCGCCGGGATGATAGCGTAATAAGTTCGCCGGGATGACAGCGTAACAGCGGAGAGCACGGCAACGGGGGAAGCTATCGTATGGCGAAACAGGCGTGGTCACTGGCGGGGGCGGCGATTGTCCTGCCGAAAACGGCGGACGTGGTGGCGCGGTTGGCGGCGGGGGAGCTGGCGCGGTATCTCTACCTGCTCACCGGGCGGCCGTCGCCGGTGGTAGATGCGATGCCGGCCAGCGGCCGGGTGGTGGTGTTGGATCCCAATACCACGGCGCCCGGCGATCTCGGGACCGAGGGCTATCGGCTGACGGCGCTGTCGCGGGCGCACTTGCAGATACTCTGCGTGGGCGCGCGCGCGTCCGCCGGCGTGCTCTACGGCGTCTACGGCCTGCTGGAGCGGCTGGGGATGGGCTTTTACGCCGGAGGCGACACTTTTCCCCGGCGGCCGGCGCGGGCGATGATCCCCGCCGACCTGGACGTGACGGCGCGCCCGGCCTTCGCCGCCCGTGGCAACATGCTGCACTACAATTTCCTCTGCGGCCCCACCACCTGGGGGCTGCACGATTACAAATTCTACTTCGATCAGCTCGCGCGGATGCGCGCCAACACGCTGCTGATGCACTGGTACGACGGCGAGCCGGGGGCGGCGTACCACGTGGACGGCGAGTACCTGACCGGCGGCGTGACGCCGAATTCGCTGACGAAGCCGTGGGGGGCGGTGGCGGCGCTGCGCACCGCGCAGTTCTCCTTCGGCACCGGCGAGTTCTTCGACGAAGAGATCTTCTCCAGCCCGTGCGGCGAGGATATGCCCGACCTGCTGACGGAGATCAAGCGCTCGGAGGCGATGTTCCGCCAGGCGACGCGCTATGCGCGCGGCTGCGCGGTGAAGGTGGCGGCCGGCTTCGAGGCGCCGCGCACCGACCCCGCCGACCCGCGCGAGGCGGCGCATTTTCAGGCGCGCGTGCGGCAGTTCCTGGCACGCAACCCGGAGATCACCCACTTCGCGCTGTGGCAGCACGAGAGCGGCGCCTGCGTGGGCAGCGCGCCGCCGGCGCCCGGCGATCCCGGCATGGCGCTGCTGGAGGCGCGGCGGGAACAGTTCGCGTACCTGGGGAATCCGCAGCGGGTGTGGGAGGCGATCCGTTACGGGCGTTTCGCGGAGCTGGCGCTGGAAGAGTTGGCGCGGGAGCGGAGCGCGCTGCCGCTGGTGATGGTGGGCTGGGGCGGCGACCGCTGGATGCGGTTCGCCGACCTGTCCCTGGCGTACGACCGCACCATGCCGGACCACGTCATCTTCACCTGTCACGACAATATTGACGCCTCCATGGGGCCGAACGTGAGCACGCCGTGGGGGGAGCTGTCGCCATCGCGCGAGCGCTGGGCGATGCCCTGGGTGGAGGGCGACATCTCGGCCTGCGACAGCCGCCAGCCGCACGTACTCACCCTGGGCGCGCTGGCGCCGGACGCGCTGAAGAAAGGCTGCCAAGGGCTGCTGACGCTACAGTGGCGCACCCGCGACGTGGAGGAGGAGACGGGGTACATCGCGCGCTTCGCCTGGGACACCGCGCTGACCCCGGAGGCGTTTTACCGCGAGATGGCGCGCAACGCCTTCGGCGCGCGGCAGGAGGAGGCGATGAGCGACCGCCTGCTGGCGCTGCAGGGCTTGGGCGACCGCTGGACGGGCGTGCGCGGCACCGGCGAGTGCAGCGCCATGCGCTGGACGGGCTGGGCGCCGCATTTCCCCTTCGAGCTCGGCCCGGAGACCGCCGCGTACCTCATCCCGAAGGTGGAGAAGGCCATCGCCGCGCTGGCGGACGTGCCGAAAACCGCCGAGACCGAGGCGGCGTTCCACCTGATTCAGGAGCAGCGCGGACAGGCGGGAGAGACGGACGAAACGCGGCCTGGCGTGGCGGAGCTGCGCGCGGCGTTGACGCGGCTGGAAGCGCTGCGCGGCGAGACGGACACCCTCTTCCTGCGGCGGGCGCTGCGCGCCATCGAGGAGGAGGTCTACGCGCTGCGGCCGCGGCTGGTGGCCTTCGGTATGACGGGGAAATCGTACCAGGCGATGGACGGCTTCCTCATCGCCATCCATCACCTCTGGCGCAACGCGGGGGCGTCCGCGCACATGGCGGTGCTGCGCGATCTGCGCGCGGATATCGGGGCGCTGCGCGACCGCTACGCCGCCGGGGGGCGCCTCGCGCGGCTGGAGCGGACGGAGTATCTGTTGGCGACGATGGACTACGCGCTGCATGTTGACAGCGTGGCCATGCTGCTGGCGGACGGCGAAGCGATAGACCTGGCGATCGGCAGCGCCAGCGCCGCGCGCGAGGCGCATGAGGAGGGGAAGGCCGCCGCCATTGCCGCGGAGGCGTATACCCGCCTGCTCGCCGCCGGCATGGACCGCGCGCTGGCCGCCATGACGCGCAAGCTGACCACGCGCAGCGACTACGGCACGCTGGCGACGCTGAACGTGAAGCCGCTGCCGCGCTACTGGGAGACGCTGGACTGGCTGGAGGCGTTCCTGCCCGCCGTGCCCCCGCGCGAGGTGCGGGCGCGCGGGCTGGCGACGGAGGTGTGGCTCTCCTGGGAGCCGGGCCGCTGCGATGGCCAGCACCTGTACCGGCGGCGCGCCGGCGGCGCGTGGGCGCGCGTGAACGGCGCGCCGCTGCGGCCGGGCTGCCGCATGTTCCTGGATACGCCCGACCCCGGCGCGTACGAGTATGCGGTGACGGGGCTGGCCGCCGACGGCTGGGAGAGCCCGCGCTCGCACGTCGCGCACGCCGTCTGCGGCCCGGATGCCCCCGCGCCGCGGCTGGTCGCCTGCAAGCCGTTCAGCCGGCTGGAGATGGGCGAGGCGCCGCCGCTGCGCGTGACGGCGCATGCCGACCGCGGCATCGTCCGGGTGACGCTGTATCGCCGCTACGCGGGGGAGACGCCGTGGGTCGCGCTGCCGATGACGCACCGCTTCCGCTGTTCCTACCAGGCGGCGCTGCCCGCCGAGCGCGCGGGCACCCTGGAGTTCTACGTGGAAGCGGAGGATCGCGAAGGCCGCACGGCCTGCTGGCCGCTGACGGGGGCGGCGCTGCCGTGGAGCGCGACGGTGGTGTGACGCGGGATGCTCGGTGAGTGGGGGCGGGCGCTGGTAGCGGAAAAATGGTAACAGGCACGAATACTTGCGGGTGGATCACCTGGTCACGCGTGGAGTGGCGTCCGCATTTCCACCCCGGTTGAAGGTGTAGAGCTCGCGGGTGTGCGGTCAGTACGCCTGCAGCAGGCTGCGCCGGATGAGCTCGTGGATGGGCTGCAGGTGGGCGGCGAGGCAGCCGGCGGCGAGGAGGAGGAGGGCGAGGGCGACGGGGGCGAGGATGCCCCAGCCGGCGCCGGGTCGCGGGGCGGTGGCGTAGCGGGCGCGCAGCCAGCGCGGCAGCAGCCAGCCGGCGCAGAGCGCGATGACCGCCAGCGCCAGCAATAGCAGCGGGCGCGGCGCGCCGACGGCGGCGAAACTCTCCCAGCCGGCGGCTACCGCCCGGTAGACCGGTCCCGGCGGCAGGCCGACGAGCATGGCCACCCCCACCCAGATGCTGGCGGCGAGCACCCAGCGCTCGGTGCGCTCGCCGGGGGTGAGGGCATCGAGCAGGCTGCCGGCGGTGAGGGCGATGGTGAGCGTGCCGGCCCAGGCGAGGATGAGCCAGAGCATGCTCGCCACCCCGGCGGGCGACTGCGCGCGCAGCCCCATCGCCAGGCCGAGGAGGAGCAGTCCCGACGCCGCCAGCGGGAGCGGCTGCATGGCGTCGAGGATGCGCCGCCGCCGCCAGGCGGCCGCGACGAGCCACCCGCCCCCCAGCAGCAGCGCGAGCCACCCCCACGCCTGCAGCCAGATCAGCAACTGCCGGACGAGGAAGAGATCGCCGATGCCCGGCGCGGCCAACGCGGCGACATCGAGCCGGGGGAAGAGGAAGCAGGCGAGGCGCGCCAGCGCCAGCGGGCCGACGACGGTGACGAGCAGCGCGGCGGGCAGCCAGGCCTGCGCGGGCTCGTCGCGGCGGCGCCAGAGCCACCAGGGGAGATAGACGGCGGGGCCGAGCCACCCGAGCATGACGAGGAGCATGGCGCCGCTGGCGGCGCGCGGGGCGGCGGTGAGGATGCTGCTCCACGCCTCGGTGATCAGCATGGGACCGAGCTGCCCGTGCAGCCAGCCCAGGCCGCCCAGCGCCAGCAGGGCGGCCAGCCCCAGCGCCGCCAGCGGCCCCCAATCCGCCCAGCCGCGCAGCGGCCTGCCCAGCCGGAGCCAGAGCAGCCCGACGCCGACGAGCAGCGCCAGCCACGCGAGCATCAGCAGCGGCAGTCGCAGGCCGGCGAGGAGCAGCAGCGCGCACCAGAGGGCGAGGAGCAGCACGATGGCCGGTCCGCCGGCGCGCGCGCCCAGGCTGCGGCGGGCGGCGGGCACCCAGGCGGCGGCGGCGAGCACCGCGCCGAGCAGCGCGCCGGCCCACAGCGTGTAGGCGTCCATGAGGAGCACCGGCCCGGTGCGCGCCCAGCCGACGAAGGCGGGCTCGGCGACGGGGGCCGCGCGGAGGAGGGCGACGAGGGCGAGCCCCGCCATGCCGCCGCTGACCAGCACCGCCAGCCAGAGGGGGGCGCGCACCGCCTGGGCATATTCCCCCGCGGGCAGGGCGCGCAGCGGGATGAGGGCCAGCGCGTAGAGCGCCAGCACGGCGGCGGCGAGCAGCGGCAGGCTGATGATGGTGATGACGAGAATCGCCACGGCTCCTCCGGCGCGCTACTCGGTGTAGACGACGCGCAGCGCCTCTTCGACGGAGGTGATCCCCTGCACGATCTTCTGCATGGCGTCCTGCTGCAGGGCGATCATGCCGTTGCTGAGTGCCGCCTCGCGGATGACGTGGGCCGGCTCGCGGTTGAGGATGAGCGTGCGCACGTCGTGATCCACCGCCATCAGCTCGAAGACGCCCATACGTCCCTTGTAGCCGACGCCCCGGCAGTGCGCGCAGCCGACGCCCCGGTAAAAGGTGACCTGGTCCACCTCGAGCGGCAGATGCATGCGGTGGATGGCTTCCGGCGACGGAGTATAGGCTTCCTTGCAGCGCGGGCAGAGCACGCGCACCAGCCGCTGGGCGAGCACGCCGATGACGGAGGAGGCGATGAGGAACGGCTCGATGCCCATTTCGACGAGGCGGGTGGCGGCGGTGGGGGCGTCGTTGGTGTGCAGCGTGGAAAAGACGCGGTGGCCGGTGAGCGCCGACTCGATGGAGATGAGCGCGGTTTCCGCGTCGCGCGTTTCGCCCACCAGGATGATGTCCGGGTCCTGGCGCAGGAAGGTGCGCAGGGCGATGGGGAAGGTGAGGCCGGCGCGATAGTTCACCTGCACCTGCGTGAGCCCGGCCAACTGGTATTCCACCGGGTCCTCGACGGTGAGGATATTCACGTCGCCGCTGTTGAGCTGGTTGAGCGTGGCGTAGAGGGTGGTGGATTTGCCCGAGCCGGTGGGGCCGGTGACGAGGATAATGCCGAAGCTGCGGTGGATGAGGCGGTCGTAGGTTTCCAGCATCGCGGAGGGGAAGCCGAGCTTGCTCAACGGGATATTGACGCCGCTTTTGTCGAGCACGCGCAGCACGACCTTTTCGCCATGCACGCCGGGCAGCGTGGAGACGCGCAGGTCATACTCGCGGCCATGGAGGGCCAGCGAGATCCGGCCGTCCTGCGGCACGCGTTTCTCCGAGATATCCAGCTCGGCCATGACCTTGATGCGGGAGATGAGCGCGGCCTGCGCGGCTTTCGGCACGACGGCGCCGTCGGTGAGGATGCCGTCCAAGCGGTAGCGCACCCGCAGCTTGTCCGCTTCCGGCTGGATGTGGATGTCGCTGGCCTTATCGGTGAGCGCCTGCTGGATGATCATATTCGCGAGCTGGACGATGGGGGCGTCGTCGAGGAGCTCGCGCAGTTGATCCACGGAGAGATCCTCGTCGCCGCGCGTCTCTTTGAAGGTGATTTCGCCGTCGCCCACCTCGCCGACGACCTTTTTCAGCGTCTCCTCGATATGGGAGCCGGAGGTGAGGAGGCCGGTGATGGCGTTGTTCAGGTCCTCCTCGATGGTGATGACCGGGTCAACTTCGAGGCCGGTGGCGAGGCGCAGTTGGTCAATGGCGAAGATGTCGAGCGGATTGAGCATCGCCACCATGAGGCGGTTGCCGCGCCGGGAGATGGGCAGGCAGCGGAAGCGCTGCATGATATGCTTGGGCACCAGGCCGGTGATGGCGGGGGTGAGATGATCGGGCTGCAGGTCCACGAAGGGGACGCCCCACTGGCGGCCGAGGGCGCGCGCGCGGTCGCGCTCGGTGATGAGGCCCATGCGCACGAGGAGCTGACCGAGCGGCTCGTGCGTATTGCGCTGGATCTGCAGCGCGCGCTCCAGATCCTGCTCGTTGAGCCCGGTCAACTCGCGGATGATTTCCCCAAACAGGCGATGTCCGATGATGGCCATTGGCGGTTGAAGCGGTTGCCCCGACCAGCGACGGATGCTGCCGGGGCAACCGAGACGGCATGAGTATACCCGGCGCGGCGGGCCGGTAAAAGCCCGCCGCGCCCATCGTCACTGCGCGTCAATGTGCAGAGTGACGGACTGGGTGGCGACCCCGCCCAACGCGGTGGTCACTTTCACGGTGAGGATCACGTCGGTATCCACGGCGATGTCCCCCGAGGCCCAGCCGGTATTCTGATCGTTGGGCGCGGTGAAGGTGCCCATATTGGCCGGCGCCTGGGTCCAGGTGATGCTGAGCGGGCGATCGCCCGGCACGTAGGTGATCGTCGGCGCGAGAAGCACCCCGGCCTGCTCATTCACCGTCGAGCCGTCGAGGCCGGCCGGGAAGGCGACCACCGGGTTGAGGCTCGCGGCGTCCGACACCAGCAGATTGATGGGCGCGACGATCTTGCCGCCCTTGGCGGTGGTGATGGTGAGGATGAGCGTCACCGCTTGATTGCGGGTGCCGGCGGGCAGATCGGCCGATAGCCAGGCGGTGCCGATGGTGTGCGTGGAGGCGAAGGTGCCGGCATTGGCCGGCGACTGCGTCCACGTGACGCTGGCGATGTTGTCCTCCGCGTCCGGCAGGTCCACCTCGGTATCGCCGCTGATGACGAGCGGCAGATTATCCGGCATGCTCGGCAGGGTGGTGCCCTCGGCGAATTTGAAGTTGACGGCCGGGCGCAGCGCGCCGCCGTCCCCATGACATCCGGCCAGCAGCAGCATGCCGGCCGCGACGACGGTGAGTCCCAATACAATGCGCATCATCTGCCTTGCCTCCAATTCTATTCTATTGACCCGCCGACGGCGTCGGCGCGGGCGCCGGCGCGCCCGTACCCACGAGCGATGGCGTCACGAGGATGACGAGCTCCGTCTGCGAGGGAGCGACACGTTTGCTGCGGAACAGTGAGCCGATGAGCGGGAGCTTCCCGAGGCCGGGCACCGACTGGCGCTGCTCTTCCTCGCGGCTCTGCATCAGCCCGCCGATGACCAGCGTTTCGCCGGAGCGCACTTGCACCACCGTCGTGCTGGAATTCTCCTGAATGGTGGGCAGGTCCGCCCCGGAGACGCCCTTGCGGAAGGTGGGCGTCTCGGTGACGCTGGAGGTGATCTCCAGCGTGATGAGGCCGTCCGATGACACCAGCGGGCGCACCTGCAGGGTGACGCCGGTGTTGACGGAGTTCAGCGAGAAGACGGGACCGGTGTTGGCGATGGCGCTCACCGTCTCGTAAAAGAACTGCCCGCCGACGTGGATGGTGGCCTGCTCGCCGTTCTGCACCACGGTGGACGGGCGGTTGATGATCTTCGCCTTGTTCGCCGTCTGCAGGGCGTTGATGGTGGCGTTGATATTGAGCGGCGCGCGCACGATGCGGCCGAGATCCAGCGGGTCGGACGGCTGCGCTTCGGTGAAGTCCACGCTCGCCTGCCCCGCCACCGTCGTGGTGCCGATGATGCCGCTCCAGTTCACGCCCAGGTTTTTCACCTCGCCGGAATTGAGGCTGACGATCTCCGTGTTGATGGAGACCTGCGCGGGCGCGGTATCCAGGGTGAGCAGCAGCGACTGCGCGCGGGTGACCACCGGGTCCGGGCCGCGGAGCACGAGATCAAAGACCTCGGCGCCCGTGCCCCTGCCGGCGGTGGGCGGGCCGCCGCCTTCGCCGGCCGCTTTGCCCGCGGTGCCGCGCTTCGCCGGCGCCAGCGTCACCTGCAGCCCTTCCTGGCTGTAGATTTCATCCAGCTTCTTCTTCGCATCATCGCCCTTGAGGAAGCGCAGCGTGTAGATCTTCTCCACGCGCGCGGGGCCGATATCCACGGCGGTCAGCGCGGCCATCGCCTGCTGCACCACGTCTTCCGGGCCGCGCAGGATGAAGTCGCCGATGGGCTCGGTGATGTTCAGGGTGCCGTCCTTGTCGCGGCGCACCATGGCGCCCACCGGGTTATTCTTCACCGTCGCCGCCGCCTTCTCGCCTTCCGCCATGCTGGCGACTTCCGAGAAGGTCATCGGGGCGGTGAGGATGGTGAGGCCGCGCGCCTGGAAGCGCTCCAGCAGGTAGCTGATGGCCTGGGTGGCGTAAATGCGCTTCACGTTGCAGCGGTGTTCCACCTGCGGCATCTCCACGTCAATGCGGGCGACGCTGGCCAGCGCGCGCGCCACCACCGGCTTCGGGCCGCGCAGGATGAGTTCGTTGCTCTTCCAGGCGGCGGCATCGGCGGGGGCGTCGGCGGCGCTCTCCACCCACAGGCGCTGGGGCGCGTAGCGGATGGTGAGGCCGTCGCCTTTATACAGCTCTTCGAGATACTGCTTCGCCTGCCAGGCCACCACCGCTTTCACGTGGTAGCTCGTCTCCGCCATGTCCGGCTCCGCCGCGGGCGCGACATCGTCCGCCGGCTTGCCCGGCAGATCAATCTCCGCGAGCAGCGCTTTGGCGGCGAGCAGGCGCTTGGCCGGGCCGGAGAGCACCAGCCGGCCGGGGATCTCCTTCACCGCCACGTCCTTGAAGGCGATGTTCAGCGCGCCGATGGCATCGGCGGCGGAGATGGCAGTCAGCGGCACCACCGCGGTGGCGGGTGGCTCCGCGCCCACCTCCGTCGGGCGGGTGGCCGACTCCGCGACGCGCGGCGTCACCAGGTAGGTGTTGCCGGTGAGCCGGTAGCTGAGATTCGCCATGTTGGCGATGATCGTCAGCGCCTCTTCCAGGGTGACATTGCGCAGTTTGAGCGTGATGTCCCCTTTCACGTCCGGCGCGACGGCGATGTTCGTGCCGCTCACGTCGGCCAGCGCCTTCAGCACCACCGGAATCGGCGAGCCGACGAAATCCAGGGAAGTAATGCGATACCCCGGACCGGCGGCCGCGGCGATGGCGAGCGCGAGGAGCCCGATGAGCCACAGCCCCCGGCACTGGCGCGCCGCCAGTGCCCGTATCAGTGCAACCATGTCAACTACCTCCTGACAAACGGAAGCGCGCAGATTGAGTACCTTTGGACAACGTGACCGATGTTGGGGTGATGGCCGTGACGGTCCACAGGTTGCCCTGCGCATCGGGGAGTTTCTCCCCTGTGAGTAACGTATACGGCTTGCCATCGGCAGAGAGCGCCACGTAGGTGGTGTCGCGGGTGCTGCCGAAGATAATGCCGTGGACCAAAATCTTCGGAGGGTCCACCGCGAGGGGCGCCACCTCGCCGACGTCGGGCAGCGTGGCGCTGGAGAGGAACCGCGTATCAATCTTCACGGGAATCGGGGGGGGCGTCTCGTTCGTCGTGACCGGCGTGGGCCCGGGGCCTTTCGGCGGCGGCAGCAGATCCATGAAGGGATCGCGCCCGCCGCTGACGGTGGGGATGGCCTGCCGCACCCGCTCGGGATCCGCCCAGGCGACCTCGACGGTCGCCGTCGCCGCCTGCATGTTCGTCGTCCGCGGGTCTTCGGGGTTCGGCGTCTTCGCCGCCGCCCGCTTCGGCGCGGGGTTCAGGGTCATCACCACTGCCACCACGAGCACCAGGAGCAGGACGACGAGCGCGAGGATTTCGACGTGCTGTTTCTTCACCGGGCACCTCCCTCGGTCACCGGGGCATCGGCGAGTTGATACTGTTCCGGGGTGATGATGGCGTAGGTATCCAGCCGGGCGGAGATGGCGCCGGGGGCGAGATCGCGGCCGCGGCGCGGCGTGATATCCAGCGTGCGCACGTAGACCAGCTTCGGGAAGGTGCCCAGCGTGTCGAGCAGGCGCAGCAGGCTGAGGTAGCTGCCCTCCACCTCCAGGGTGATCTGCTGCACGCGGTATTTCGCCGTCTCCAGGTCGAGCGTTTTCACGCGCTTGCCGGGCGCTTTCGTCGGGCGTTGCCGGCTCACCGTTTCCGTGTCCGCCGCCGGCTTCGCGGCCGTCGCCAGCGGGCTGCTCTGCAGGTCCAGCGGGCGCAGATCGTCGGGCTGGAGGCGGACGATGGCGTTGCCGGTGCGCGCGGCGGCGTGCTGCAGCTGCTCCAGGTAGGACGGCATATACTCGTAGTCAATGAGGCTGCCGTCAATGGTCTGCAGGCTGGCGATCAGCGTCTGCTGCTCCCGTGCCAGCGCGTCGCGGGTGGCGACCTCCGCGTGGATGTCGCGGATTTCCTGCTCCATGTCTTTGACCGTGCGGTCCATGCCGGCATAAACCACGTTCTGGCGGTGCCAGCCGAAGAGGCCGACGGCCAGCACGAGGATGCCGATGCCGAGCACGACCAGGAGCTTGAGGGTGAAGGCGGATTGCGGGATGCCCATTAGAATTCCCCTCCGTACAGGCCCTCGACCGGCACCCGGATTTCGAAGGTCGCCTGGGTGACGCCCGTATCGCGGTTTTCGCCCGACGTGAGGCCGCCGAGGGTGGGCGTCTTCGCCCAACGCGTGCCCACGCGCAGGCTTTCCATGAAGCTGCCGGCGGTTTTAAAGTCGCGGGCGCGCCCGGTCAAGCGCAGCCAGATGGCATCGTTTTTCGTCTCGGTGGTGAAGCTGGCGAGCACGACGTCAGGCGAGATCACCCGGCTGATGTCGGCGAGGATGATCATCCAGGCGCTCTCGCTCACCCGCACCTGCCCCAGCAGCGTGACGATTTCGCGCTTCTCTTCCACGTCGGCTTTGAGCGCGCGGAACGCGTCGCGCTCTACCCGGCGCTCCGTCAGCGTCTGCTCGGTCATGGTGAGCGTGTGCGCGGTATCCACGGTCAGTTTCCACCAGGCGAGATTCAGCACCACCATGATGAAGACGATCAGCACCACCCCCAGCGTGCTCATGCGCAGGATCGTCACCTCGCGCTGTCTGCGGGCGCGCCGTTCGGCGATGAGGTTAATATTGATCACCGATAGCCTCCCTTCTCCCGGACGAGCATCGGCTCCCGGAGCGCGAGGCCGGCGGCGGTCGCCAGCATCGGCTCCTGGGCGTAGAGTTCATCGGCGTCTTCCGGCACCTGCACCATCCCCGTGCTGAAGAGGTCGGTGAGGCCGACGGGGAGACTGAGCTGGTCCTGCAGGAAGGGGGCCAGCCCGGTCATCTTCGCGCTGCCGCCGGTGAGGATGACGCGGCTGACGCCGACGGCGCCGGCGGCGCGCGGCGTGCCCCCCGGCCCCTGCTGGTAATCGTAGAAGGCGAAGGAGCGGCGGATTTCGCGCACGAGCTCCTCCAGCACCGGCTCCAACGCGCGGCTGGCTTCCTGGCCGATGGGGGAGAGCTCGGCGCGGCTCACCTCGTCGGTGACCACCTGCAGCTCGTTCTCCTTGATCTCCTCCGCTTGCAGCCCATCCACGCCGAGCACGTTCATGATCGCCTCGGTGAAGTTAAAGCCGGCGATGGTGATGGTGCGCGAGAGGACGAAGGCGCCGTTGGAGACGATGGAGATGCTCGTATACGTGGCGCCGATATCCACCAGGGCGATGGTGTCGTTCGCCGCCGCCATCCCGCCGCGCGGCAGCTCGATGACCGCGCGCATGAGCGAGAACGGCTCCACCTCCACCGCCAGCAGTTCAATGCCCGCCTGCTCCAGGGTTTCCACGCGGCTGTCCACCAGCTCGCGCGGGGCGGCCACCAACATCACGTCCATCTTCGGCGTGCTGTCGTCGGCGTGGGTGTCGAGAATCTGGAACTCGAGCAAGCTGTTTTCCACCGGGAAGGAGATGTAGTTGCGCGCTTCCCAGTAGATGGATTTGCGCAGGTGGGCTTCCGGCATGGCGGGGAGCTGTACCTGGCGCACCACCACGGTGGGGCCGGCGACGGCGGCGATGGCGGCGCCGGCGCCGATGCCGAGGTCGCGCATGAGCAGGTGGACCGCGTCCGCGACGGCCGGGCGGTCGGTGATGACGCCCTGTTTGATGGCGTTCGGCGGCGTGGGGGTGCTGCCCGCCCGCGTGAGGGCGAAGCCGGTGCGCGACGGGCTAAGCTGTACCACCTTGATTGAGTGACTGCCGATGTCAATACCGATGGTACCGCCTCCGGCAGCGAACTTGCCCAACATGGCCATTCTCGGCAACTCCTCTTCTCGTGCCTTGACTGCGATGACGCGCCCCATCCGGCGCGGACCGGGCCGGAGCCCTTGTGCTACGATTCCTCGCGCGGCCGCCGCGGCGGCCGCGCTGTCGGCAACTCAACCGGGCAGGCGGGCGGCCATGCCGGGTCGGAGGGAGGACGCCACGCCAGGGATGCCGAAACTGTCCGAACAGTCTCGGCGCGTGCCTGCTGGTGGCTCCCGGCCTGGCTCGGCGTTGGCCGTCCTCACCCTATCTCTCCCGATAGCGCCTCGGACGTCCGCCTGGATCCAAGCCGGCATCCCCTCAGCAGCCCCACACCGAGACTGCTCGGACAATTTCTCAGCGCTCAGCACCGTGGCGGCCGCGTCACGGCCGAGATCTTCCGCAGACTGCTGATATGTTCCTCAGGCGGCACCGATCTTCCCATCTTTTTCGATGATTCCTGTGCGCGGACCGTTATTTCTCCTGCTGACTCACCAGTAGGTAGGTGCCCGTCTGCGGGTTGTAGGTCACCTGCAGGCGCAGCGCGGTCATCAGGTAGCGCAGCGGCACCATGGTGCGCGCCTGGCGAATGGCGGGCGCGACGGGCAGGGTGTAGCTGTCGCCGTTGATGCGGGCGCTGGTGTCACCGACTTTCAGGCCCATGAAGGTGTTATCCGCCCACGCGTTCACCTCACGGGTGGCGGGCAGCCACACCACCACGCCGCCCTTCGCCTCGACGATGTGGCGGATAGGCACCATGGTGTGCCCCTGGGCGATGAACGGATTCGGCACGTCGGTGAGCGGCGTGTCGTCCACGTAAATGCGCGCGGTCGCGCCCGGCACGACCAGCGCGACGCCTTCCGGCAGCGGGCGCTCCGGGCTGATGCCCGGATTGCGCTTCAACAACTCTTCCGGCGTGGTGGCGTAGACGCGGGCGATTTCCACCAGCGTCTGCCCGCCCTTCACGGTGTGATGCTGCTCGAGATCCATCACCACGTCAGCCGTGGGCTGCTCCGCGCGCGGCGCGCCGGGGGGCGCCGGCACGGGCGCCGTCCCGCCGGAGGTGGGGGCGACGGGGGCGACGGGATAGGCCGGCGTGAGCTGCATGCCGGCGGCGGGTTTCGCCTGCGCGGCGGGCGCGAGCTTGCCGGGCTGAGCGGCCAGTGTCACCGGCGCGGGTTCCGGCGTCACGCGGCGGTCGCGGGGGTGGGCGTCGTGCAGCGCGGCAGGATTGGCGACATCGGCGGCGAGCGCCAGCGCCGGGCGGGCGGGGTCGCCGCCGCGGGCGGCCGGCATGGTGTCTCGCGGGTTCGGTCCCCGGGCGTACACGCCCGGCGCGGTCGCGATAGCGGTCAGGGTGGTCAGGGCCGGCGTCGGCTTGCCGCCGGCGGGCAGCAGCGCCACCACCACGGGCAGATCGGTCAACGTGCCGCGCGCGCCGACGGTCTCCAGCGCGCGCGCGTCCGGGAGCGTGCGCACGCCGGGCGCGGCCGCCACGCCCATCGCGGGACGCGCGCCGTCGTCCGCCTCCCGGAGCCGCGCGGGGGTCGTCATCGCGACCGCTCGCAGGTGGAGGTCGCCGGCATCCGCGCCGGCGCCGGGATGCCGTTTCGCCGGCGCCGCCGGGGCCAGCGCCACCAGCGTCACCGCCGGCAGGCGGCCCTGGGCACGCGCCGCCGGGGTGGCGGGCACGGCGAGATGGCCGCTCGCCGGCGCGCCGGCGGAGGGCGTGTGCACGCCGGGGCGGGCCGACGCGCCGGGATTGACGAGCGCCACCGCCCGCGTGGTGTCGGCGGTCAGCGTCGCCGCCCGCGCGCGTTCAGGCGCGCCGGGCACCTGTTTCGCGGCGCCGGGCAGCATCGCCACCAGCGCGGCGCCGTCGGGGAGCGTTCGCGTCGCCGCGGGCCGCGCGGCCGGGAGCGGCAACTCGCTCGGCGCCGCCGGGCGCGCGGCGCCGACGGGCGGGCGGGCCAGGCCGGGCCGCGCCGCCAGCGCGGCGGGCACGGTGACGCCGCGGGCGTCGGCGTGCGCCAGCGCATCGGTCATCGCCAGGCCGGGCAGCGTCTTCACCGGCAGCACGGCCACCGCGAGGGCGCCGGTCTCCGCAGGCAGCCCGCCGCGGTCGAAGCCTTGCGCCAGCGGCAGCTCGCCGGAGAGGCCGGGCAGCGCCGCCGCGGGGCGAAGCAGATTGGACGTCCATTTCTCCGCGCCCGGACCGAGCGACGGCGTCGGCAGCTTCGTTACCGGAAAGATCACCGCGTCCACGGGGTCCGCGGGCGGGTGCTGCAGCGCGGCGCCGTCATCAATGAGCGTGCGCTCCTGCACCAGTTTCACCGTCACCGGCAGGCTGGCGCCTTCGTTATCGAAAAAATCCATGGCGCGGGCGCGGATGACGTAGGCGCTCAGCAGCTCCTTGTCGTCCAGCGGATTCCACGGCAGGACGTAGGGCGCCTCGTTCATATAGGCGCGCATTTTATTGTTAATGAAGACCATCACCCACTTCACGCCGGATTCATCGTCCACCGCGTCCACTTTGATATCCGTTTTGCCGGAAATGACCTGGCCGTCGCGGGGAGAGACGATGCGCACGCGCGGGGGCGTGGAGTCGGCGCGGACGGTGTTCGGGGCTTCGAGGATGATGCGCTGCTCGCGCTGGGTGACGCGCCCCTTGCTGTCATAGAGCTTGACGTATAAGGTATGCGGCCCCGGCTTGACGCTGATCTCATTCAGGTCGGCCTCGACGCGGAAATGGCCGCGGGCGATGGGCTGGCGAATGCGGCCCCAGCGGAGGGAGGCGCTGTCCAGATAGGACTCGAAGCGCACCACCGGGGCATCTTCCTCGCAGGAGAACTCGATGACGATGGGCAGCGCCGTGCCGGTGATTTTCTGCGCGGCCTGCGGCTGCACGATGATGAAGCTGGGCCCATCCTGCGCGCGCAGCGGCAAGACGCCGACGAGGACGAGAGTGAGCACGAACCCCAGGCTCAAACCGATGATGGTGCGCATGCGCATAACAAATTCTCCTCGCGAGCTGACCCGCTCCGGTCGCCAAGCGCCGGCACGAGGCGGGCAGGCGGAAACGGCGCGCGGCCCTTCCGCACCCAGTTATGGATAACTGTAGCATGCGGCAAGGGATTCGTCAATGCGGAGTCAAGAGCTCATTTGCATGCGTGCATAGCGGTGGTCTGTCCAGCCGACATGCGCCTGCCCGGCGGGCGATCACTCCCAGGGGCGGCGGAGGCGGGGGGTGATGGCGAGGAGCGGCGGCCCGGCGGGCGCCGCGCAGCCGGCGGGGGCGCACTGGAGCACCACGGGCACGCCGAGGCTGTCGCCCAGCGCCCGACAGCGGGCCAGACCATCGGCGAGGTCGGCGGGGGTGGTCTCCGCGCCCAGGTGGGTATTGCTCACCAGACCGGTGAGGGGCAGGCGCGTCGCGGCGGCCACCTGCGCCAGCAGCGCGGCGGCCGCGTCGAGGGTCGCGGTGGTGGGGCGGGCGAAGTTGACCACCGCCCAGCGCGCGCAGGCGGACAGGCGGGAGGCGAACTGCGCGAGCACGACGGCGCCGGCGGGATCGCCGCCCAGGTCCGCGATGGTGCGCCCGCGGGGGTGGATGAGCGCGGCGGCGGCCGCGGGGGGCAGCGCGGGGGCGTCGTTGTGCGCCAGCCGGCCGTCCGGCGCCACCACGCGCACGCCACGCGCCGCCAGCGCCGCCCGGTGGTCGAGCGCGCGGAAGTAGGGGGTGACCACGTCCAGGTCCACCAGCGTGACCGGCCCGGCGGCGGCGAGCGCGAGGGCCAGCGCCATCGCACATTCGGTTTTGCCGCTGCCGTAGGCGCCGGTGAGGATGACGGCGCCGGGCGTCGGCAGCAACGCGGCAAGCGCGGCGGGAGCGGCAGTCACGGGCGGTCCTTTCACGGCGCGGCGCACAGGCGCTGATAGTCCTGCTCGGCGAAGGCGTCGGTCATGCCGGCGATGTGATCGCACACGGCGCGGGCGCGCGCCGGCGCCGGCAGCGTCGGCGCGAGGCCGGGGGCCCGCGCGGGATCCGCCATGTAGGCGTGGAAGAGGGTGGTGATGATCGCGTGAATCCGCGCGCGGAGCTGCGCCGGCATCGCGCGCGTCAGATAGAGATGCTCGTACATGAAGTCCTTCAGCGCATTCGTCAGCTCCGTCATCGCCGGTGACATGCGGATGGCGTCGAGCGCGGCGCTGGCGGTGATGACATCGCTGACCATGGCGGTGAGCCGCGCCGAGTGCGTGGCGCCCAACCGCTCGCGCACCGGGGCGGGGAGGTCGTCCGCCCGCAGCCGGCCGGTGCGCAGCGCGTCGTCAATGTCGTGGCTGCTGTAGGCGATGCGGTCGCAGAGCGCCACGAGCTGGCCCTCCAGGGTGGCGGCCACCGGCGCCATCGTCTGCGGCAGGTCGGCGGCGCCCTTGCTGTGGCGCAGGATGCCGTCGCGCACCTCCCAGGTGAGGTTTAGCCCGCGGCCGTCGCGCTCCAGGCACTCCACCACGCGCAGGCTCTGTTCGTGGTGGCGAAAGCCGGCGCCGGGGTCGTACTCCCGGTAGACGGCATCCAGCGCCGCCTCGCCGGCATGGCCGAAGGGGCTGTGGCCGAGATCGTGGCCGAGGGCGATGGCTTCCGTCAGGTCTTCGTTCAGCCGCAGCGCGCGGGCAATGGTGCGCGCCACCTGGCTGACCTCCAGCGAGTGCGTGAGGCGGGTGCGTTCATGGTCGCCGCGCGGGGGCACGAAGACCTGAGTTTTGCCGGCCAGCCGGCGGAAGGCCTTGCAGTGGAGGATGCGGTCGCGGTCGCGCTGGAACTCGGTGCGGAAAGGACAGGGCTCATCCGGATGGGCGCGCCCGCGCGAGCGGGCGCTGTGCGCCGCGCCGGGGGCGAGCGCGCGCGCCTCCCAGCGTTCCGTCACCTGGCGGGGGCAGTCATGGGTGGTGTTGGTCGTCATCATCTCCCCGAGGGCGCCGGCGCGCCCGGGCTATTGTACCCGGCTGGCCGCGCCGGGACAAGGGCGGGGGGTGAGACGGGCGGGCGCCGGCGGATGCACCGCGCCGGCGCCCGGCAGGCGGCGATCAATACTCGATGGGACGTCGGTCTGCGCGGGTATTCGTCTCCGCGTAGCGATAAATGATGCCGGCGAAGGGGGTGTCCGCGGTGTTCCCCCCGAAGGCGCGCGTGGTGCCTACCTGCATCCAGAAGTGATCGGAGAGGCGGCGGCGCAGCGCGGCGGAGACGGTGGCCTGGCGCAGTGTGACGCCGCCGACCTGCTGCTCCGGCAGGTAATCCAGCACCAGCGCGTTACTGTTCACGTGCAGATAGCTGAGGCCGATGAACGGCTTGGTGAAGTCCGCGTCCACCGCCCCCGAATAGGAGGTGTAGGTGAGGCCGCCGTGGATGCGCACGGTGAAGCCCTCCTCGATGTTGTCGCCGCGCGCCAGCAGCACCTTGGAGGCCACCAGGTAGCCCTCCACCGCGTTCAGCCGGGGGGCGGTTTTCTGGCGGAACGCGCGGATGCCGGCGGCGACGCCGGGCAGCTTGCCGTAGAGCTCTTCGTCAATGAGCACGATCTTCGCGCCCGCGCCTTCCACGTTCACCCCCACGGTGTTGTCCCCCACGTTACTGATGAGGACGCTGAATTCCGACCCTTCCGACAGCCCGTAGCAGAGGCGGATGGGGAGGGAGAGGGTATTGCCCGCCGGCGTTTTCGCCGGGAGGTAGTCGGCACCCAGCGCGAAGGTCGCTTCGCGCTGCACGTTGGCGGTGGGGATTTGCACGAGGCCGGTGTCGCCGAGCATCGTCGGATACGCCAGCACGGGCAGCGTGGCCGTCAGCACGGCCAGCAGGATGAGCAGCCGCATACGGTTCATCATCAGTGGCTCCTTCTCGATAGGGACCGCGCCAGCGCGGCGCGCGCCTATCCCCTTGTATTCGCGCCGCGCGCGCGGACGCCTTCTTGGCGGCGGAAAAACTTTCACGCGCTGAACGCGAGGCTCATGCCCGCGAAGAGATAGTGCTCCGTCGTGCCGAGCAACGCCACGGCGTTGGTGACGCCCACCACGGTGGTGAGCAATCCCTCCGCACGCGCGATGCGCAGCGAGGTGATGGCCTTCGGCTCCAGCCGGGCGCATTTCGCCTGCACCTCGCCCATCACCCGCAGGCCGCCGGGCAGCGTGAGGACGGCGCCGGCGTAGGGCCGCACGGCGTCCGCCGACCCGGCGACGGTGCGCACCTCCGTCCAGGTGAGGCCGCCGGTGAGGCTGAGCGGCCCGCGGCGGGTGACCGCCAGATACAGGCAGCGCTGGGTGACGAGCTCGGCGTCGAGGTAGATGGCGCCCACCGCGCCCTCGGCATCCAGGAACGCGACCGGGAAGACGAGCTTCCCGTTGGCGCCCAGCAGCGCTTCGTCATCGCTCGCATAGAGCAGGCCCACTTCGCCGGCGGACAACCCGACGACGCCGCGCAGCAGGATGCCGCGGTCGCCGGGGGTCTCCGCCACGTCGCCGGCGAGGCGGAGGCCGGCGTCAGCCGCCAGCGCGTCGGGCAGCACGACTAGGCCGGTGGGGCCGGTGAGCGTGGGGAGGGCGCGCGCGCCGAGCGCAGCGAAGAGGACGAGCAGCAGCGGGATGATGCGGGCCATGACAACACTCCTGTGACGCGCGCGCTTGATGCGGCCGCCGGACGCGGCGCGGGGCCTGTCGCGGCTCGCGACACCGCGGGCGCGCCGCCGCGAGTATATAAAGGCTATCCCGGCCTGTCAAGGGGACGGGGAGGATGATAACGCATACAAAAGTTTGCAAATCCACTCGGCGCTGCCCACAAGACGTAGTGAAGCGCACGTGACTTCCCGCGGGGGAGGGCGCGGGGTTGGTTCCGCTGCCGGCGTCTCCCCCCTCCTCGCTCTCGCGGCCCCCCCTCCCCTGGCCGCCATCTTGGCCGGGAGCCGGGAATGGACGGGAGGCCCCGTAGTGTGGCCGGCACTGGAGACCAATGCCGATTCTCATCTACATTCTGCTCTTCTGCCTGCTGGCGAGCGCGGGGGCCATACTGCTCATCGCCAGCTTCCTGCTGCTGCCGCCGCGGGCACGGGAGGCGGTGACGGGCGTGTTGGTGCGCTACGCCATTGGCGCGCTGCTCGGGGCGACGTTTCTCGATGTGCTGCCCGCCGCGCTGACCGCGGCGCCGGCCGATGGCGTCTTCGCCGCCACGCTGGGCGGGGTGGTGGCCTTTTTCGTGCTGGAGGAGGCGGTGGTCTGGCATCGCTGCCACCGGGGCGGGTGTGGGGAGGCACGGGCGGCCGGTCCGCTCATCCTCATCGGCGATGCCCTGCATAATTTCGTGGATGGGGTGGTGATCGCCGCCGCCTTCCTCGTCGCCATTCCGGCGGGCGTCACCACGGCGCTGGCGATCATCCTGCATGAGATCTTTCATGAAGCGGGGGATCTGGGGGTGCTGCTGGCGTCCGGTTATTCACCGCGGCGGGCGGTGCTCTTCAATCTCCTCTCCGGGCTGCCCACCTTTGCCGGGGCGCTCCTCGCCTACGGCGCCTTGCGCGCCCTGGCCCCGCTGCTGCCCTACGTGCTGGCGGTCGCCGCCGGCGGTTTCCTCTACATCGCCCTCGCCCAGCTCCTCCCCCGGCTGCCCCGGCATCCGGCGCCGCATCAGGCATGGCGGCACATCGGCTGGCTGCTGCTGGGCATGGGCACGGTGGCGCTGCTGGAATGGCTCCTCGCGTAATCTCCGCTGCGCTGACCGGCGCCGCCTGCCGGGGAGGTCCGGTCGCTGCGGAGTACAACGCCGCGGCCCCCGTGTGGACGGAGTGCAACGCCGCGGGTTTATGCGTCAGGGCGCGGCAGCGTTCGCGCGCGCCAGCGCGCGCGCCTGCACCGCCATCGCCAGCGCCGCGCGGCCGTCCGCGCCGGTGACGCGGGGATGGTGGGTGGGATGCTCCGTCCAGGCGATGAAATCAGCCAGCGCGGCGCGCACCGCCTGGCCATACGCGAGGGTTTTTTCCGCGGTGAAGAGCTGCGCGCGCGCCAGCGTGGTGGCCGCCACCGGCTCGCCGTTCGCCCGCCAGGGGCCGCCGCCCAGCGCCTGCGTGGTGATGCCGGCATCCGGCAGCAGCGCGGCGAGGCGCGCGAGCGCCTCCGTGTTCACCAGCCCGTTCAACTCCAGCCGTTCGGGAATCCATCCGTCAAGGCAGATGACGCCCCGCGTGCAGTGCAGCGTCGCGCGGGTGGATTCCAGCGGCGCTGGCAGGTCGAAGGCATGATAAAACGATCCCAGCACCTGCGCGCCGTACTGCAGCACGATCTGCCACTTGTCCTCCACGCCGTTGGGGCGGCAGGTGCGGTCCGCCCAGCGCAGCCGCCCCGCGCCGAGGATGGAGGCGAAGATATCGAAGAAATGCACGCCGTGCTCGACGGGGATCGCGCCGCTGCGCGCGGGATCCCAGAACCAGTGGTCGGGGGGGAGGTCGGCGGCGTGATTTTCAAAGAGCAGCCGCTGCGGCGCGCCGAACAGCGCCTCGCGCACCAGCGTGCGCAGCAAATCATAATGCTGGCTGTAGCGCATGACGAAGTTGATGCCCACCCGCACGCCACGCTGGTCGGCGGCCGCCAGCATGGCGTCGGCATCGGCCAGCGTGAGGGCCAGCGGCTTCTCGCACCAGACGTGCTTGCCCGCGGCGATGGCGGCCAGCGCGGGGGCGGCGCGCAGGTCGGGCGGGGTGGCGAGGTGGACGATATCCACCTCCGGATGCGTCACCAGCGTGCGCCAATCGGTGAAGGCGTAGGGGATGTCGTACTGGCGCGCGAGGGCGGCATATTTCTCCGGGCGGGTGCCGGCGATGGCCGTCACCCGCACGCCGAGCATGCGCCGGTACTGCTCCAGGCAGAACCGTCCAAAACCGCCGACGCCGAGAATCCCCAACCGCACATTCGCCATACCCGCTCCCTCGCCCATTGTAGGGGCGGCGACGGGCGGCGCGTGGGCGGTTAGCGCGTCAAACGTGAGCCGGTAGGACGACAACGCGCCGTCCGGCGGCGCGGCGCGGGGTGTTTCACGTGAAACCCTACGCGCGGGTGACGGTCTCGTAGATGCGCTCCAGGTCGTCGGCGGTGTAGTAGTCGATCTCGATGACCCCCTTCTCCCCGGTGGCGCCGGGGCGGAAGCGCACTTTCACCCCCAGCGCGCGCTGCAGCGCCTCCTGCGCCGCCAGCAGGTTGGCGTCCAGGCCGGCGGAAGGGGGTTTTTTGCGCGGGGCCGACTGCGCCGGCGGGGCCGCGGCGGCGAGCGCCTCCACCGCGCGCACCGAGAGGCCGCGCGCCACCGTCTCCTGGAAGAGGGCGAGCTGCCGCTCCGGCGTGGGGGCGGCGAGCAGCGCGCGGGCGTGGCCCTCGCTGATCGTCCCCGCTTCCAGCGCGCCCTGGATGGGCGCCGGCAGCGCCAGCAGGCGCAGGGTGTTCGCCACCGCCGGGCGGCTCTTGCCCACCCGCGCGGCCACGTCCGCCTGCGTCAGGCCGAAATCGTCGAGGAGCTGTTGATAGGAGCGGGCGGCCTCCAGCGGATTCAGGTCTTCCCGCTGCAGATTCTCCACCAGCGCCAGCTCCAGCATCTCGCGGTCGTCGCAGTCGCGCACCATCACCGGCACGTCGGCCAGCCCGGCGCGGCGCGCGGCCTGCAGGCGGCGCTCGCCGGCGATGAGCTCGTAGCCGCCCTCGCGCACGCGCACGGTGAGCGGCTGCAGGATGCCGTGCTGGCGGATGGATGCGGCCAGCTCCTCCAACGCCTCGGGGGCGAAGCTGCGCCGCGGCTGATAGGGATTGACGGCAATCGCGCTGATGGGGACGAACTCCGGCCCGCTGCCGGTAGGCAGCTCCGCGCCGGGGATGAGCGCGCCCAGGCCGCTGCGGCGTTTCAACATCGGTCCATCACCTCCTGGGTGAGGGTGAGATAGGCGCGGGCGCCCTTGCCGCGCGGGTCGTAGGTGAAGATCGTCTCCCCATAGCTGGGCGCTTCCGACAGGCGGATGGTGCGCGGAATGGCCGTTTTGAAGACGCGGGCGCCGTACTGCCGGCGCACGGCGGCGCTCACGTCGCGGCAGAGCTTCATGCGCGTATCCACCATGGTGAGGAGGATGCCAAGGATCTCCAGCGCGGGGTTCAGGCCGCGCTTCACCAGCCGCAGGGTGTATTCCAACTGCGCCAGCCCTTCCAGCGCGTAGAACTCGCACTGCATCGGCACCAGCACGGCGTCGGCGGCGGCCAGCGTGTTCACCGGCAGCAGCCCCAGCGACGGCGGGGTATCAATGATGATGAAGCGGTATCGCGCGTCGGCGCCCCGCAGCCCGTGGCGCAGGCGCACCTCACGCTCCGGCAGGGTCGCCAGCTCCACCACGGCGCCCGCCAGCTCCAGGGTGGCGGGGATGACGTCCAGCCCCTCCACCGCGCTGGCCACCGTCACCGCGGACCAGGCGCGGTCGCCGAGGAGCAGATCGTAGACGGTGGCCTCCAGGCGCGACTTCTCCACGCCCGCGCCGGTGGTGGCGTTCCCTTGCGGGTCGAGGTCCACCAGCAGCGTGCGATGGCCCGCGCGCGCCAGCCCGGTGGCGAGGTTGACGGCGGTGGTGGTTTTGCCCACGCCGCCCTTTTGATTGACGATGGCCAGGGTTTTTGTCATGGCAGTGCAGGGTGACGATGCGCTGTCACGGTGGCGGCTCATCCCGCGGGGACGCGCGCCTGCCCGGGGATGACGTGACAACGATTCCGGAAAATCCGTTTCCCTCTCTCAACGCGAAAATCATTCTAAACGCGCCGCCCGGGTCGTGTCAAGGAAGAGCGGGTGCTTTTTCGCCGCGCCGGGGTCGCGAGGGAAGCGCGCAGGGGTGGGGCGGACCTTGCGCACGACGATGAGCACGCGCGCGTCGCCGTTCGGCAGCGCCAGCCGGCGCGTCTCCGCCACCACGCCGCCGATCGCCTCCAGCGCACGGGCGCTGTCCGCGATCTCCGGGAGGCTGTTCGGGCCTTTCATGGCGATGAGCCGGCCGCCGTCGCGCAAGAGCGGCAGGGCGTATTCCGCCAGCGCGCCGAGGTGCGCCACCGCGCGGGCGAGGGCGACGTCGAACCGGCCGCGATACGCCGGGCGCTGCCCGAGTTCTTCCGCGCGCGCCCAGACGGCGTCCGCATTGTCGAGCCCGAGCGCGGCGATGGCTTCTTCGATGAACGCCACCTTCTTGCGCACGCTGTCGTTGAGGGTGATGTGCGCGTCCGGGTGGCGGATGGCCAGCGGCAGCCCCGGGAATCCCGCGCCGGCGCCGATATCCATCGCGCGCTCGCCGAGGGTGGGCGTCCACACCTGCTCGACGGTGAGGGAGTCGAGCACGTGTTTGACCAGCACCTCGCCGGGGTCGGTGATAGCGGTGAGGTTCACCTGCCGGTTGCGCGCCAGCAGCAGCGCGAGGAGCCGCGCGAAGCGCGCCTCCTGCTCCGGCGTGATCGTCAATCCCAGTTGCGCGGCGCCCGCGTGGAGCGCGGTCATGTCAGGTGTCATCGTGTTTCACGTGAAACAGCGGCCCGTTTCTTCGCGGAGAGCCACACGAGCAGCAGCGAGATGTCCGCCGGGGTGACGCCGGGGATGCGCGCCGCCTGCCCGACGGTGCGCGGGCGCACCTGCGTGAGGTGGTCAATGGCCTCGCGGGACAGCCCCCGTACCTGTTGGTAGGGGAAATCGTCGGGCAGCGGGTGCGCCTCCAGCCGACGCTGCTGCGCCACCTGCCGCTGCTGGCGGCAGATGTAGCCCGCGTATTTTACCGCGGTTTCCACCTGTTCCGCCACCTCCTCGGGGACCGTGGCGGCGACGGGATCGGTTTCGCGGAGCCGCGCATACGTGGATGCCGGCCGGCGCAGCCAGTCGGCGGCGGAGGCGAGACCGGCGCCGTCCACCCCGCTCTCGCCGGGCGGGGTGGAGGCGAGGCGGTCCAGCTCCGCGTCAATGGCGGCCCGCTTGGCGCGGAAACGCGCGTAATCGCCCGCCGGCAGCAGGCCGAGCGCCGCGCCCAGGTCGGCCAGCCGCAGGTCGGCGTTGTCCTGGCGCAGCAGCAGGCGATGCTCGGCGCGCGAGGTGAGCATGCGGTAGGGCTCGGTGAGGCCGCGCGTCACCAAATCATCCACCAGCACGCCCAGGTAGGCCTGGTCGCGACCGAGGACCACGGGCGCGTCCCCGTGCAGGTACTGCACGGCGTTGATGCCGGCGAGCAGGCCCTGCCCGGCGGCTTCCTCGTAGCCGGAGGTGCCGTTGAGCTGTCCGGCGCAGAAGAGGCCGCGCACGGCTTTCGTCTCCAGGCCGGCCGTCAGCTGGTCGGGAGGGAGGTAGTCGTATTCCACCGCGTAGCCGGGGCGGAGAATGACGGCGCGCTCCAGGCCGGGGATGCTGCGCACGAAGGCGTCCTGCGCGTCGGCGGGCAGGCTGGTGGAGATGCCCAACGGATAGATGAGGTCGGAGTCCCACCCCTCGCGCTCGAGGAAGACCTGGTGGCGCTCCCGGTCGGCGAAACGGACGATTTTATCCTCGATGGACGGGCAGTAGCGCGGGCCGCGCCCGCTGATGAGCCCGCCGTAGAGCGCCGAACGGGAGAGATTCGCGCGGATGATGGCGTGCGTCTCCGCGGTGGTATAGGTGAGGTGGCACGGCAGCAGCGGGCGATCGGGGAGCGCGGGCCGCTGCCAGGCGAACTGGAAGGCGAGGGGCGTGGGCGACGGCTCCTGCCGCTCGCAGCGCGCGTAATCAATGGTCGCGGCGTCGAGGCGCGGAGTGGTGCCGGTTTTCAGCCGCCCCAGCCGCAGGCCGAGGGCGGCGAGGGACGCGGAGAGCCGGCGCGCCGGCGGCTCCCCGTGGCGGCCCGCATCCTCCGTCACGTCGCCCACGAAGGTGCGCGCGTTGAGAAAGGTGCCGGTGGCGAGGATCACCGCGCGGGCGGGAAAACGCCGGCCATCGGCCATCGCGATGCCGGCCGCCGCGCCGTCTTCCACCAGCACCGCCGCCGCCTCGCCCTCCAGCATCGCCAGGTTCGGCTCATCGGCGAGGCGCGCCCGCATCAGCGCGGGGTACAGCGCCTTGTCCACCTGCGCGCGGATGGCGCGCACGGCGGGGCCTTTGCTGGTATTCAGCAGGCGCGCGTGGGTCATGGCGGCGTCGGCGATACGCGGCATGAGGCCGCCCAACGCGGCGATTTCGCGCACCAGGTGGGCTTTCGCCGGGCCGCCGATGCTGCAGTTGCAGGGCAGGTGCGCCACGCGGTCGCGGCGGAGGGCCACCAGCAGCGTGCGCGCGCCGCGGCGCGCCGCGGCGGACGCCGCCTCGCACCCCGCGTGTCCACCGCCCACCACGATCACATCCCAGGTGTTCACGCGCCCATTATACACGGGCGACGCGCCGGCGTCGAAAGGGGCGCCTGCCGCGCGAGAGGCGTCGCCTCCTCTCCGGCCCCTCCTGTGCGCGTTGGAAACAAACCCCCCCGTCTTTCCGGTGAATCGGGGGGAATTGTCGCGGTTTCACGGCTTGAGGCACGAGCGGCGAACGGATAATTCTCAATGGAAGCCCGCCACGCGCCACACAGGCCGGGCGGCATGCGTGTGAAAGGAGGATCCCGGTATGCGATACCTGTTGATGCTGGCGGCCGTGGCGCTGGTGCTGGGGGCGGCGTCAGCCCAGATGGTGGGGATTGCCCCCGCGAGCGGTCCCACGGTGGCCGGTTCGGTTGAAATGACGGGGCCGGTGATTTGCCCGGCGACGACGATGGCGACGCCCCAGCCCTGCCCGGTGCTGGTGTCCACGCCGCTGGAGCGCGACTCGGCGATCCTGGTGCTCGGGCGCCAGGAGCGCTACGCGCTGTCGTATCTGCCCGCGAGCGGCGTGGGCTGGCGCGACTACTCGTTCCTGTATCACAGCTACTTCGACCAGGGCAACCCGGCGACGCATCATAGGCCGAACCCGGTGGTGACGCGGCATGGCAACCCCTTCTTCCCCTATCACCAGGTGACCGCCAGGCTGCGTCCGGAGGCGCTGGCGGTGCGCACGGTGACGCTGCCGGCGACGCTGTCCGAGGCCGACCGCGGCACGCTGGTGACGCTGTCGGAGCGCTATCGCGCGATGACGCCGAGCCAGGCGCAGGCGCTCGGGTACACGCCGATGGGCGCCTGCGCGGTCGGCATGGGGCAGATCTACGTGAACCCCGCGCTCATTGACGCCACGGTGGACCCGCTGCGGCCCGAAGCCTTCACCTTCGGCCCGGACGGCCGCGTGCTGTCGGCGATCTACATCGTCCGCTCTCCCACGCCGGTGATGCTCTACGGGCAGCCGACGACGGTGAGCAGCATCAGCCCGGGCGATCAGCAGTTGATGGTGTGGGTCTTCGAACCGAACCCGAGCGGCTTCTTCGCCGCGACCAATCCGAACGCGCGGTGCACGCTGCTGTAAGAAAGGGTTTCGGCAGTCGGCGTCGTCGGATCGCGGAGGCTCGCGCGTGGCTGGCCGCGGCGGAGGGCCGAGAGTGTACTGGGGAGTACAAGCCAGGCCAGCCGCCGCGGTCAGGCGCGCGCGAGACCCGCGAGGCGGCGGCGAATACTGTCGAAACAGTTTCTCAGCGCACCGTGATGGTGGCCCGGAAGGCGGCCGCGACCGGCCGCCTTCCTTTTTTTGCGCGCCAGCGCTGGGGGCGGGCGGTCTGCTGGGATCATGGTGCGGGCGGCGGTAGCGCACACCGATATTCGCTGTTCAGGCGGGTGTTGGCCCGGAAACCGTCGCGCGTACTCGCGGAGGCGTGCGCTTACAGCGGGTCCGCGTCAATGACGAGTTCGCCGTCGGTGGCGGGGGTGGGCTGGGGTTCGACGATGGTGTCGGCGCCGCCGAGGAGGACGCGGCAGCGGGCGGCGGGGAGAGAGAGGACGAGGACGCCGCGGGCGTCGGCGGTGATGGTGAAGTCTTTCACGGCCTGCTCGGTGACGAGGGTGACGCGATGGCGGGAGCCGGGGGCGATGGCGTACGCCCCGCCGGACACGCGGAGGATGAGGGATTTGCCGGCATCTTCGTCGGCGGCGCCGAGGTCCAGAGTGAAGGCCTGCTTGCTCTGCTGGCAATCCGCCACGCGCACGGCGAACGGGGCGGGATCCACGGTGACGGGCAGCGCCTCGATGATATGATATCCGGCGGTGTCGCCGGTGACAATGGTGCGGTTCGGCTCCAGCACGCAGCTGCCGGCCTGGGTAGCAAAAAGCCGGCGGGCGGGGTTGGTGATGCGCAGCCGCGGCAGGGTGCGATCGCGTGTCCAGAGGGCGATGCCGTCGGCAAAGGCCGCCGCGCTGGCCATGGACGGCAAAAAGTCCATGGGCCGTTCCATCTCCAGCGCCACGCCGGCGCCGAAGAGGTTGCGATGGAACTCATCGAAGAGCATGGAGCCCGATGCCCAGTACTGGTAGAGCGGGAAGGGCGCGTAGAGCGCCACGCCGTGTTCATGGCGGCGGATGAAGATGCCGGTGATCGGCTTGGCTTCCAGCGGGCGATGCAGACGCGGCGTGGGCCGCTGAATGGTGCGCGACGGGGTGGTGGTGCAGAGGAGATCGGTGCCCGCGAGGGGGATCGCCCTCGCCGCCTGGCCGATGGCGAGGCCGTTGCTCACGCCGGTGGAGCGCAGCCCCTGCAGCAGCAGCGGGAAGCGCGGGTGCTCGCGATACACCTCCAGATTCAGCCGCACGGGGCGCAGGCCGGGGGTGTTGATGACGCCGAAAAGCTCTTGCATCTTCGCCGGCAAGTAGTGGTTGTTCCCCTTCATCTGCAGCATGCCGAGGGAGAGGTCAGCCACCGCGGTGCCGCCGTGTCTCACGTAGGCGATGAGGGCGTCCTGCGCGGCGTCCGGGAAGTCGAGGACCGCGGGCAGGAGGAGGGCCTGGTAGCGCGCCAGCGGCACCAGCGGCAGGTCTTCCGGCGCGAGGTAGTCGAACTGCCCGTAGCAGGTGCCGTTGCGGAAGGTGAAGAACAGCAGGCCGGGCCCGAAATGCACGTAGCCCTGCAGGTACCCATACAGCGGGCGCTCCAGCGTGGCCGGCCCCAGCGGATAGGGGCTGTAGACGAAGGCGGCGGTGGGGCGCGGCACGCGGCCGAGCAGGCGGCGCGCGGCGAGGTCGGCCAACGCGCCCGCCACCGCCGCCGCGTGGCCGGGCGATTGCGCCAGCGTCTGCCAGTGATACACCCCCACCCCGGCCGCGCCATGCAGCGCCGCTTCGTAGAGGTAATTCACGCAGCGCGGCGGGGCCGAGCGTTCGGCGAGGATGCCGGCGAGGACGATGAAGCGGTTGCCGCGGCGGGCGAGATCGATCGCGTGCGGCGCGTGGTGCTCCAGGTCCGGCTCCACGGTGCCCGGATAACACTCCGCATAAATGCCGTGATAGGCGGGCGGCACGGTGGCGAGGGTGCGGTAGCGGTACTGCCCGCCGGCAAAAAGCAGGCCGCGGGGGTCGCGCGCGCGCACCTGCTCCGCCCACCAGGCGAGCAGCTCGCGGGGCAGCGTCGCCTGGTAGCGCGCGTATTCCAGCATGGAGAGCGGTGAGGGATCGCCGCGCTGCTCCTGCCGCTTGAGCAGCGTGGCCACGCGCACGCTGTCCCAGGCCTCGAACTGGAAATTCCACTCGGCGTTGAGGCGCTCGATCGAGGGATAGCGCGCGCGCAGATAGCGCTGGAAGTCGGCATCGCGCGCGTGCACGCTCTGTTGATACGCCTGCACATCGGCGACGATATGTTGGCGAATGCCCGCCTGCCCGCCGTCGAACGCGACCGCGTTGCGCTCGGTGAGCACCTCGAAGGACGGCACCCGGGCGCGATAGACGCGCGTGTCCTGATCGGAGAGCGTCTTCGCTGTGGACCAGGCGTCACAGAGGTTTTTCACCGTGCCGTACTTGTCGCGCAGGAAGGCGTTGAAGGTGCCGACGTCGGAGACGAGCTGCCCTTCCCGCACCGTGCTGACGAGCCAGCCGATGACCCGCGGGTGGTCTTTCAGCTCCGGGATGACGGTATCGAGGAAGTAGGCGACGTGGTCGGCGTACTCTTCGTCGTTCAGGGCGGCGCGGCGCTCCATGGTCCAGTTGCCGGGCACCAGCTCCAGCAGCACGTAGAGCCCCGCGTCCCGCGCGGCATCCATGAGGGCGCGCGCGTAATCCAGCTTGGCGGGGGCCGGGGAATCCACGCGCACGAGCAGGGTGTTGAAGCCGACGGCGCGGTAGGCGGGCACGTCGGCGACGGCGTCGCAGCCGCGGGCGAAGGTGAGCGCGGTGGGCTGGCCGTCAATGAGCAGCTCGTTGCCGCGCCGCGCCGGGGTGAAGGCGAAAGCCGCCGCCAGCGAGAGCAGGAGCAGGATGACGGTGCCGTGCCTCATGCGCCCTCCCCCGCGGCGGGGTTCACCAGCCGGTAGGCGATGAGCACGGTGCCGAAGTAGAGCACGCAGAGGGGGATCATCAGCAGCGCCCAGTTGACGGGGTCGGCGGTGGGGGTGATGACGGCGGCGAGCACGGTCATCACGAACAGGGCGATGCGCCACTGCCGCAGCAGCGTGCGCGGCGTGAGCAGGCGCAGCGCCACCAGCGCCACCAGCGCCACCGGCAGTTGAAAGCCGAGGCCGAAGGCGACGAGCACCTTCAGCGGGAAGTTGATGGAGTCCTGCAGCATGAGATTGGGGGTGACGCCCCGCAGATCACCCACATACGACAGGAAGAAGGCGATGATCTTCGGCAGCAGGAGGTAGGCCAGCCCGGCGCCGAGGAGGAAGAGCAGACAGATGGCGGGGGCGATCGGAGCGGCGACGCGCCGCTCATGGGGGGTGAGCCCCGGCCGGATGAACGCCCACACCTGCCAGAGGATGACCGGCGAGGCGAGGATGAGTCCCAACGCGCCCGCCAGTTTGACGCGCGTGAAGAAGGCCTCCGTCAGGCCCATGGTCATCACCGTCCCCCCCTGCGCGCGCACCGCCGCCACCACCGGCCCGCAGAGGAGGGCGTACGCCGGCTCGAAGAGGAACCAGCCGACCCCCATCATGGCGGCCACCGCCGCCACGCACCACCACAGGCGCGCGCGCAGCTCCGCGAAATGGGTCAGGAAATCCGTCTCGTGGTCGGGCAGTTCACGGGTTGGCATGCCGATTATCGGTATACCCCGGCGGCGGAGACGCCACACAACCGCGGGGAACCGGAGGGGAGATTCGCCGTGAGCGGGGGAGGCACCTTTTTCCCGCGAGGCGTGGCAGCGGGGCGGGGGAGTTGTGGGCGGGCCCGCAGCGCCGATGTCCTCGCCGGGCGGGGTTGACACGCCCGGGCGGCGGCGCTATGATTTAGTTCGGGCTAACGACATGCTTTCACCATCCTAACGGTGAGGGGAGGGGATGCGGTGACGGTCGGAGCGGCGGACGTGAGCGCGCAGGTGGAGGAATATCTGGAGGCGATTTGCCGGATTCAGGAGCGCGGGGAGGCGGCGACGCTGACCGAGCTGGCGCGGGAGTTGGCGGTGGCGCCGCCCTCGGCGCTGGGGATGCTGCGCCGCATGAGCGAGCAGGGGCTGGTGACGTATGACCGGCGCACGGGTGCGGTGCTCACCGCGCGCGGGCAGGCCTGCGCGGCCACGTTGCGCCGCCGGCACCGGCTGGCGGAGTGCCTGCTCACCGACCTGCTGGGGATGCCGTGGGCGCGGGCGCACGAAATCGCCTGCCGCTTCGAGCACGTGATTGACGACGAGGTGGAGGCGTACCTGCTGGACGCGCTGCACCACCCCGCCACCTGTCCGCATGGCAATCCCCTGGGGGGGGAGTCGCCGGCGCTGACGCCGCTGACGGCGGCGCCGCTCGGGGAGCCGGCCACGCTGCGCCGCATCCTCAACGAGAGCGCGGCGTTGCTGGAATACCTGCACGCCAGCGGGCTGCGGCCGGGCGCGGTGGTGACGGTGCACGCGGCCGCGCCCTTTGACGGCCCGCTCACGGTGGACACCGGCGCGGAACGTTTTGCGCTGTCGCGGGAGATCGCCGCGCACCTGCTGGTGGAGCCGGGGGCGCGCGCATGACTACGCTGCCCCGGCTGCCGCGGCCCACAGCGCCCACAGCGCCCACAGCGAAAGATCCCTGCCCGTGCGCCGAACCCGCGCGCGCCAGCGGGCACCCGCTGCTCGCCATCATCGGCTGCCCGAACGTGGGCAAGAGCGTCATCTTCAACCGCCTCACCGGCGCCTACGTGACCGTGTCCAACTACCCCGGCACGACGGTGGAAGTCTCGCGCGGGCACACAACCGTCGGCGGCTGCGCGGTGGAGGTGGTGGATACGCCGGGGATGTATGCCCTGCTGCCCATCACCGAGGAAGAAGCCGTCGCCCGCCGCCTGCTGCTGGAGGAGCACCCCCGCCAGGTGCTGCACGTGGTGGACGCGAAAAATCTGCAGCGCATGCTGCCGATGACGCTGCAACTGCTGGAAGCGGATCTCCCGGTGACGCTGGCGCTGAACATGCTGGACGAAGCGGAGGAGCTGGGCTTCCGCTTCGACGCGGCGGAGCTCGGCCGCGCCCTGGGCATCCCCGTGCTGGGCACCGCCGGCGCCAGCGGGCGCGGGATCGCAGAGCTGCGGGCGGCGCTGGGCGCGGCGATGACCGCACGTGCGGAGTGTGCGGAGTACAACTCCGCGGCCCCGGTGTGCGCGGAGGGCGACTCCGCGACTCCGGTGGGCGGGGTGTGCATCACGTATGACGCGCGGATCGAGCGGGCGGTCGGGGCGATTATCGCGCTCATCGGGCGGCCGGCGGCGCTGGCCGAGCGGGCGCTGGCGCTGCTGCTGCTGCAGGGGGACGCGGAGATCGAGGCGCTGGTGGCCGCGCGGGCCTCGCCGGCGGCGCTGGCGCAGGTGCGCGCCATCGTGGCGGAAACGGCGGCGCAATTCGCCCAGCCATTGCGCATCGTCATCGCGCTGCGGCGGCAGGCGGTCGCGAATGACATCATCGCGCGCACGGTGCAGGCGCCCGCCGAGCAGCAACGGCCGAAGCTGGAGTGGCTGTCGCAACTGCTCATGCACCCGCTGGCCGGGCTGCCGGTGGTGGCGCTGGTGCTCTACTTCGGCATCTACCAGTTCGTCGGCATGTTCGGCGCGGGCACGCTGGTGGGGCTGCTGGAGGAAAATCTCTTCGGCGGCATCATCAATCCCTGGCTGACCAGCGTCATCGAGGGATGGCTGCCGCCGCTCTGGTCGAACCTCTTCGTCGGTGAGTATGGCATCTTCACGCTGGGCATCACCTACGCGGTGGCGATCGTGCTGCCCATCGTCGGGTTATTTTTCCTGGTCTTCTCCCTCATGGAAGACAGCGGCTACCTGCCGCGGCTGGCGATGCTGATTGACCGCATCTTCAAGCAGATCGGCCTCAACGGCCGCGCGGTGATCCCGCTGGTGCTCGGTTTCGGCTGCGACACCATGGCGACGATGACCACCCGCGTGCTGGAGACGCGGCGCGAGCGCATCATCGTCACGCTGCTGCTGGCGCTGGCCATCCCCTGCTCGGCGCAGAGCGGCGTGTTTCTGGGCATGCTCAGCCAGGTGGGGCCGGCGGCGCTGGGCATCTACGTCGCCGTGATCGTGCTCATCTTCCTCACCGTGGGGCTGCTGGCGGCGAAGGTGCTGCCCGGGCAGCGGCCGCACTTCTATATCGAGCTGCCCCCGCTGCGCCTGCCCCGCATCAGCAACGTGCTGGTGAAGACCTACACGCGGCTGGAATGGTACTTCATCGAGGTGCTGCCGCTCTTCATCCTCGCCAGCGTCTTGCTCTGGCTCGGCTCGCTCACGCTGCAGGGCGGACAGCTCGCGTTCGTGCCGCACGCGGGCCTGTTCGGCGCCATCGAGCGCGCGCTGGATCCGCTGGCGGCGCTGATCGGGCTGCCCACCACCGCCGACGTGGCGCAGAACCCGGCGCTGAAATTCACCGGCGGCACCATCCTGCTCACCGGCTTTTTCCGGCGCGACTTCGGCGCGGCCGGGCTGGCGGACCTGTTCGCCGACGGCCTGCTCTCGCCGGTGCAGGTGGTGGTCTCCGCCGTCACCTTCACCCTGTTCCTCCCCTGCATCGCCCAGTTCCTGGTGATGAAAAAGGAGCGCGGCCTGCGGACCGCCCTCGGCATGGCCGCCTTCGTGCTGATCATCTCCTTCGGCGCGGGCGCGCTGCTGCGGGTGATGTTGATGGCGACGGGATGGATGGGACGGTAATTGAAAGGGTTTTATAGGGAACGCCCGCCGTGTCGTTCCGGGTGTTGGGATGAAAACTCCGCTACATAAACTGATGGAAGAGCAGGGGTTCGGCTACATTGCCGAGCATCTGGCAGCATTTCAACAGAACGCGATCACCTTAGCATCTACACCCGCGCGGAGCCCGCTGCCGGTTGGTACCTCGAAGCGCGGAGGCTATCCCGATATGCCGGCCACGGCAACATGGCCTAGCTGGCGCGATATTCCAATGACCTTCATCGCGCAGCTCAATCTGGCGGATGTCGCGCCGCATGACACCGACCAGCGCCTTCCACATGAGGGGGTGCTGTCATTCTTTTATGCGAGCCAGCAACCCTGGGGAGACAAAGCGGATGATCTCGGTGCGGCGGTCGTCAGGCATTTCACACCAGAGGGTGGCCCCCTGGTCCCTCACCCAGTGCCTGCGATTCCGGATGAGCTAGAGGTGTCCTGTAATGATGCTGGAATGGTGTGTGCATTATCAGATGCTGGGTGGCGGCACCATTTCGTGCTGCAGCAGTTCGCATTACGGTTTTCGCACTTCATCAGCGAGCCTGACAGCTACGATTCGCTGGAAATGTTAATGCTTGAGCTGCCGGAAGCCGAGGGCGATGCGTTATTTAATTTTCAATGCAGCGATGCATTTACCGACCGTTGGCGCGATCCATCTGATCAAATACTCGGGCAGGCCTACCGGCTGCAGAACGATATGCGCACGGACTGTGCTGACGTATTCAACCCTATTCGTGGAACGCAAGCCCGTGACTGGCAGCTACTACTCCAGTTGCTCGATGATGGCAGCGGAGCCTTTGGCTTCGCGATGGTCTATTTCTGGATTCACAGCGACGACCTTGCGCGGCACTGTTTTGACAATGTACTCGTGGGAAAACAGTGCGATTGAATGAAAAATGGCAACACCGACGCTTACCTGTGATCTGTGCGGCCATCGCTTCACCGCGGAGGAGGGGGCGACGTCGTGCGGAAATTGCGCGTTATTCGGCACGGGCGGCTGCCGCAAGGTGCGCTGCCCGCGCTGCGGCTATGAGATGCCCGCGCCGGCGCGGCTGCCGGGGGCGATTGCGGACCTGGTGGCGAAGTTGACGGGAAAATCGTCGTGAGTTCGTCCGGCCCTCACGAGCCGGGCGGGGAGTAAAGGCACAGACCATGTCACACCAGCATTTATCGCCGGAAGTGGAAGATTACCTGGAGCATCTGTATATGCGCCAGCACGAGGGGTATACGGGGGAGTTGCCGGCGTTGTCCGATCGCGGCATGGGGGAGCTCTTGCGGCACCACCTGGCCGTGCTCGAGGACGGCGGGGTGACGCTGACGCAGGACGGGCTGGCGAAGGCGGAGCGGGCGGTGCGGCGGCACCGGCTGGCGGAGCGCCTGCTGCACGACGTGATTGACGTGCACGGCCGGGACGTGGACCACGCCGCCTGCGAATTCGAGCACTCGCTGCATCACGGCGTGGATGAACACATCTGCACGCTGCTCGGTCACCCAAAAACCTGCCCGCACGGCCGCGCCATCCCGCCCGGCCCATGCTGCCGGGAGCAAAAGCGCGCCGCCGACGCGGCCATCGCGCCGCTCTCCACCATGAAAAAGGACGAGCGCGGCACCATCGCCTACCTCTCCAGCCGCCAGCCGGAGACCGTGCAGAAACTCATGGCCCTCGGCGCGCTGCCCGGCGCGGCGGTGCACGTCATCCAGCTCTTCCCCAGCGTGGTCTTCCAGGTCGGCCAGACGCAGATCGCCGTGGACAGCGCGCTGGCGGGGGATATTTACGTGCGGCGGGCGGGCGAGCGGTAAGAGCGGGCGGGCGAGCGTCTCCCCGGAGTCGGCTCGATGGATGCTCTTTGACACATGACTCCCGCTGTGCTCGGTATCCGGTCGGTCGGCCCGATCCGGCCAGTCCGCGGGGGCGGACTTTGTGGCTCCAGCCCCGGATTTCAATCCGGGGGACGGAAGCCCACCGATGAACAGCCCGCCAAAGCGGAAACCATTTGCCAAAGAGCATGCATCGGGATCGCCCGCCCGGGAGTCCGGCGCATGCATTGTCCACTTCTCCCCGAAAGGCGATGGCAGACCCCACATCGAATTGGTGACCGCGGCGTCTAACCGATTATATCCACCAAGCGGAGGTTTCCCATGCGTCTGTTCACCGTGCTGATGGCCGTCGTGCTGCTGTGGGGGGCGGTCGGCGCCCAGGGGAAGAAGCCGGCGGTGCTCTTCACCAGCGGGCTGCACCAGGGGTATTTTACGAAGCCGCTGCACGCGGAAGGCATTGAGCTGCACAGTTGCCGCGCGAACGATTTGCCCGAACTGCTGCCCACCGGCGACTACAACGTGGTGGTGGTGACGGGCGGCGCCGAGAATCCCGCGGTGGTGACGGCGCTCGATGCCTTCCTGGCGGCGGGCGGCGGGGTGCTGGTGCTGCCGGGCGAGAAATGGGGGGAAGCGGAATGGCTGGCGCGGCAACACTACCTGGAACGCCACGGCGCGAAATTCGGCTGGGTCATCATCACCGAGCATGACAAGGACCGGGTGGTGCGCGCCTTCCAGAGCACGCTGCAATTCACCGAGACCATGACGCCCCCGTTCAATCAGGGCGTGGACGGCCTGCTCTATTACCATCGCGGCAATCAGGAAGGCGCCACCGCGCCCATCAGCATCATCGGCGACGCGAACTGGCGGCCGGTGGTGAAAGCCTCGCCGACGGCGGAAGCCGTGCCGTATGAGGAAGAAAAGCGCGTCATCGTGCGCCCGTACATCCCCGCGCAGGCGGAAAAATCCCCCACGCTGCTGGCGACGCGCGAGGTCGGCAAAGGCCGGCTGGCGGCGCTGGGCATCAACCCGGAGTGGATTTTCGCCAGCCCCGGCAACTGCCCGCCGGTGCAGGACATGCTGACGAACGGGCAAGGCGGCAAACCGAGCAACTGGATTCGCCTGTATGCGAACCTGTTCCGCTGGATGGCCGCGCCCACGCTGGCGGCGGGCAAAGGCGGCACGGCGACGCCGGAGTCGCTGCTCACCGCCACCTTCAAACCGAAAGACCCGGAGCCGCTGCGCGACTGGACGACGGCGCCGCCGATTACCGATCAGGACCAGCTTCGCGGCCTGGTGGGCGCGCGCTCCAGCTACTCCGGCGGCACGGCCACGGTGGAGGAATGGGTGAAGGCGGCAAAGGCGCATGGCCTGCAATACCTGGCGTTTCTGGAGCCGCTGGCATTCACCAGCGCGGAGAAGTTCAACCAGTTTAAGGCGGACTGCGCTAAGTATAGCGATGACGATTTTTATGCCATCCCGGGCATCTGGTGGCGCGATGCCCACACCAATACCGCGCAATTCTTCTTCGGCGACAACGTCCAATACCCGCTGGCGGAGCTGCTGACGCCGGACAACACGCGCATGGACAATTCCAAAGGGCTGCCGGAGCGCGTGCGCACGAAATATATCTTCGATTACGTCTTCGAGCAGATGGGCTACAAAGGCCCGACCGGCTACTTCCGCCACGACGAGAGCGAGATTCCGCCGTGGGAGTATAAGATGAACAACCAGTTCGTCATCTACTCCACGGACAACGGCAAGGTGGTGGACAGCCATTTCGACGATTTTGCCATGCTGCAGGCGATGCAGATGTACTACGCGCCGCTCTCCATTGACCTGATGGATGCGCCCGAGCAGATCGCCGCGCGGCTGAAGGAGGGCTGGACGGTGGTGAATACCGCCCCCGGCGAGTTCGGCGACGGCTCCTACAGCAAGGAATACGGCCCGGGCGTGGGCGCGATGCGCACGCTGTTCAGCGAAGAGCTCGCCTGGCTGCGGCCCTATCAATACATCACCCAGGGGCCGGTCATCAACGCCTGGCGCGGCCGCTGGGAGGTGGTGGTGCCGTGGGGCGAGTGGTTCCGCCCCGACCTGTGGCGCTATCAGGCGCGCCTGCACGTCACCAGCGACGCCGGCCTGCAGGACATCGTCATCATGTCCAACGGCAAGGAGCTCTATCACTTCCGCCCGAACGGCGCGAAGGCCTTCGACCAGACCTTCGAGTTCGAGAACTCGCAGCAGCGCTCCATCTACCCGATCATCACCGACGTGCACGGGAAGCGCGCCATCGGCGCCTACATCCGCAACACGAACACGCTGCAGAACGAATTCATCTGCGGCGACCGCTGCAATTACCTGAGCTCGGCGACGTCGCTGACGAAGGATGGCCGCTACCACTTCTACAAGAGCGGCAGTATGAACGGCTACACGCACAACAAAGGCGGCTGGTACGGCACCATCGCGCCGTCCGCCACGCTCACGCTGAACTATCCCACGCTGCCCATTGACGGCGCGGGCAGCGGCAAGGATTCGCCGAGTTTCGCCTTCGCGCCGGTGGTGAGCATCGCCGGGTATCCGGGCGTCAGCCACATCAACTGCCGGCCGAAATTCGTGCTGGCCGGCCCGGACGTGATCATCGGCGGGGGCTACGTGGACAATATCATCACCGACCCGTCAAGCTGGGGCAACGCCTGGAGCTGGTGGAGCCCGGTGCAGCCGAACCCCTTCCTGGAGGGCTACGGACAGAGCACGACCTTCGCCGCCTATTCCGACGGCCTGCGCGCCGGCTGGTACGAGTTCCACCTCACCGCGCGCCAGGACCTGAGCGCGGCGGACGCCAAGCTGCCCATCCGCTACGTCTCCACGCGCTTCACCGCGCTGCGCGCCGCCGACGGCACGCTGTATACCGCCGAGACCCTGGCGCAACTGCCGGAGAGCGGCCCTTTCCCGACGGGCGCCTACCTGCTCATTGACTCGGATGGCGGGCCGGTGGGGGTGGTCAGTCTCGACGAGACGCTGGTGTATACGCGCAAGGGCAACGAGATCGCGCTGGGCGAGCGCCCCGCGGCGGGCGGCCTGGCCGCCGGCGCGACCTTCGCCACGCGCATCGGCTTCGTCGGCTCGCCGGCGGGCACCACGCTGGACACGCTGCACGCCTTCTTCGCGGCGATGGCGGCCCTGCCGAAGGGGGCGAAGAGCAGCGCGCCGTCTCGCGCCGACGCCATCGCCCTCACCCTGGACGGCAAGGGCCGCGGCGCCGAGGTGAAGATCCCCGCCGTGCCGCTGAAGGCGAACCGCGCCCTCGTGCTGGAGAAGATGCACGACAACTGGGACGTGTGGCTGCTGGACCGCGCGCGCAAGGCGCCCAACTGGCGGCAACTGCCGATGGTGGACGGCACCGCCTACGCGACCGTCTTCGCCGACGAGCCCATTGACCTGTTCCTCGGCCACCCGGTGATCGCCGACCACCCGGCGGTGAAGATCACCCTGTGCAACACGCTCCCCGGCCAGTGGGTGGTCGCCCTGCACAACCCCACGGAGCAGGCCATCACCACCAGGGTGGAGACGCAGAAAGCGTGGACGCCCTTCACGCTGAAACGGAAGGCGTATACCGTGCCGGCGGGCGGGATGGTGGAGATCAGGATCGGAGGGTAGGGAGCGGGAGCGTGAAGATCGGATTGGCGTTGAGCGGGGGGCGGCGCCAGTCCGCTCCGCCGCGTGCCTCACGACGAACGAGATCGAATGCGGGAGAGACGGATGTCCAACGGCCTCAATATGACCCTGGGCACTATCGCGAAGCTGTCGCGGGCGCGGACGCGCTCCATCACCGCCGAAAACGTCTACGGGGAGAAGGGCAGGGGCGGGATGGCCGAGGTGTCGGCGACGCCGCAGCCGGAGGTGGCGCGCATCGGGCAGGAGTGGGAGGAGAGCGGCGCCGCGCGCGAGTTGGGACGCACATGGAAGGTGCGGCCGTGCATCAACCTGCCGACAGGCGTGGAAACGACTCTCATGGACGTGGACGGGCCGGGCTGCATCCAGCATCTCTGGATGACCCTGGACCATAAATATTACCGCGACGTCATCCTGCGCATCTACTGGGACGGCGAGGCAACGCCCAGCGTGGAGGCGCCCATCGGCGACTTCTTCTGCCAGAGCTGGAACCGCCGCACGCCGATCACCGCGCTGCCCATCAACGTGAACCCGGACGGCGGGCTGAACTGCTTCTTCCCCATGCCTTTTCGCGCGCACGCGCGGGTGACGGTGGAGAGCCGATATCCGCAGCGCGCGCAAGGGTTCTTCTACACCATCAACTACACCCTCACCGAGGTGGAGGACGACGAAGCCTACTTCCACGCGCAGTTCCGCCGCGTGAATCCGCTCACGTATGGCGAGGAGTATCCCCTCCTCGACGGCGTGCAGGGGTGGGGCCAGTATGTGGGTACCGTCATGGCCTGGCAGCAGAACAACACCGGCTGGTGGGGCGAGGGGGAGATCAAATTCTTCCTGGATGGTGATGCGGAGTTCCCCACGCTCTGCGGCACCGGCACCGAGGACTACTTTGGCGGGGCATGGTGCTTCCGCGGCAACTACAGCGCGCCCTTCATGGGCTACCCCTTCGGCGACAGCGGCTTCAACGCCGATCCGCCGCCGGCCAGCCGTCCGGGCAACCGCCATCTGCTCTACCGCTTCCATATCATGGATCCCATCCGCTTTGCGGAGGACTTGCGGGTGACCATCCAGGCGCTGGGCTGGCGGGGCGAGGGCCGCTATCTGCCCCTGCAAGACGACATCGCTTCGGTGGCCTACTGGTACCAGGCGGAACCGCACGCTCCCTTCCCGGCGCTGGGCGACCGGAACGCGCTGGAAATTATCTGAGGCTGTGTCAATGACCATCAATACGGTGGAGCCCAAAACCCTCTCCTTCGACCTTCTCGTCGCCGGCGGCGGGCTGGCCGGCGTGTGCGCGGCGGTGGCGGCGGCGCGCGGCGGGGCGGCGACGGCGCTGGTGCAGGACCGGCCGGTGCCGGGCGGCAACGCCTCCAGCGAGGTGCGCGTGGGGCCGAGCGGCGCCAACCAGTACAACGCCTTCGCGCGCGAGACCGGACTGATCGAAGAACTCCTGCTGACGACGGGGGTGGGGACGCCGCTGAGTGATGTGCTGCTGGGCGAGTTCGTCCGCCGCGAGCCGCATCTGGCCCTCTTTCTCAATACCAGCGTGCGCGGGGTGGAGATGGCGGGCGCGCGCATCGCGCGGGTGCGGGCCAGCCAGTTGGGCAGCGAGCGCGAATTCCTCTTCACCGTCCGCCAGGTGGTGGACTGCACCGGCGACGGCACGGTGGGTTTGCTGGCCGGCGCCGACTGGCGCATGGGGCGCGAGGCGCGCGGGGAATACGGCGAGCCGATGGCGCCGGTGGAGGCCGATGCCTGGACGATGGGCAGCACCGTGCTGCTGCGCGCGCGGAACGCCGGGCGCCCCGTTCCCTTCACGGCGCCCGACTGGGCGCACCGGTATGAGACGGAAGAGGCGGTGGGCGTCTGCCGCTGGCTGGGCGCGGCGGGGGGCGAGGGCGCCGGCGGCTGGTGGTGGATGGAGATCGGCATGCCGCCCTGGGACACGGTGCGCGACAACGAGGCGATCACCCGCGAGCTGCACCGCCGGGCGCTGGGCGTGTGGGATTTTTTCAAGAACCGCTTCCGCGAGGCGGCGTCCTACGCCCCCTACGAGTTGGAATGGATCGGCGCCGTGCCCGGCAAGCGCGAGAGCCGCCGGCTGCTCGGTGACGTGGTGCTCTCGGAGTATGATTGCCATATTGACCGCCACTGGCCCGACGCGGTGGCCTACGGCGGTTGGTATCTTGACCTGCACACCAGCGGCGGCGTCCTCAACCCGGCGGAGCCGGCCGAATACGCGCATCTTGACGGCGCCTACGCCAACTGGGCGAGGGTGGCCCCCTACGGCATCCCGCTGCGCGCGCTCTACAGCCGCACTATCGAGAACCTCTGGATGGCCGGGCGGAATCTCAGCGCCACCCACGTCGCCCTCGGCTCGGCGCGGGTGATGCTCACCACCGCCTGCCTGGGGCAGGCGGCCGGGGCGGCGGCGGCCCACGCGCTGGCGCATGACCTGCTGCCCCGGCAGGCCGCGGCGGCGCCGCATATCGGCGAGATTCAGCGCCGGCTGCTGCGCGATGACGCGCGCCTGCTCGGCTTCACCCGCGAGGAAGACGATGACCTGGCGCGGACCGCGCGGGTGACCGCCTCCTCGAGCGCCCCGCTCATCCTCGACCGCCTGACGGGCGCGCGCCATGCGCTGGACCCGGCGCGCGGCCTGGTGCTGCCGTTGAGCGGGCCGCGCCTCGACACCCTGGCCGTCTGCCTCTCCGCGGAGGCCGACTGCGCGGTGGCAATCGAGCTGCGGCGGCTGCGGCGGCTGTGGGATCAGGACGCCGGGGAGGCGCTCTACCAGGGCGCGCTGGCGGCGCCGGCGGGGGAGGCGCGGTGGGTGGCGTGCGCGCCGAATCTCGCCATCACCCCCGGCCTGTACCGCCTCGCGCTCCACCCCGCGCCCGGCGTCCAGTGGCATGAGGCCGGGCAGGCGGCCGGCACGGTGGCGCAGTTCTGCCACGCGTCGCCGGGCGGCTGCGACCCAGGAAATCGCCGCTGGCCGCGGCTGAATCCATCGGAGTGCGCCGTGCCGCCGTACCAGCACTGGAACCAGCACGCGCGGATGGCGCTGGCGGCGCGGGTGACGCCCGAATCCCGCCCCTACGAGGCGTCCAACGTGGTGAACGGGCGCGACTGGCCGGAGACCTGGCCGAACCTGTGGATCTCCGCCGACGGCCTCCCCCAGTGGCTGCAATGGCGCTGGGCCGCGCCGCAGACCATCGCCCGCGCGGAGCTCCGCTTCGACAGCGACCTGCACGCCCCCCTCGACGGCCCGGACCGGCTCCCCGCCACGCTGGCGACGGACTGGGAGCTGCGGGCGCGGGACGGCGAGCGGTGGCGGACGGTCTATCGGGAGACGGGCAACCGCTTCCGGAAGCGCGAGGTGATTTTCGAAGCCGTCACCACCGCGGCGCTGCGGCTGGTCATTCACGCCACGGCGGGCTGCCCGGCGGCGCGGGTCTACGCGGTGCGCCTGTACGGCCGGTAGCGGCGGTGTGCGCGATGTTGCCGCCGTCCCCGTCATCGCTCGGACTCCACGAGAATGCCCGCCGCGCGGAAGGTCGGAACCTTCCCGCCGGCGAATTGTCCAACTGAATCAGTGCGCGTATACGGCACACGGGGGGAGATGCATGGTGCGTCACGTTGCGATGCTGGTGCTCGGTCTGTGTCTGGCCTGCCTGCTGCCGGTCGCCCTGTTGGCCCAGGGGACGGTGGCGCTGCCGGCGGCGCAGTGGCGCGGGGAGGCCAGCGAGATCGAAGGGGTGCCGGGCAGGCATAAGACGACGCTGGGCTACCCGATCAATCAGCGGTCAACAGTGACATATTCCCGCGACGCCATGCCCGGCGGAGTCTATCGGCTGCGGCTGAAGCTGCGCGCCTCGCACGTCGCCGACGAGGTGGCGTGGAACTCCGGGCTGACGGTGCGGGTGAACGAGGAGGAGGCGGGCAATCTATCCTCGCTCTTCTTCGCGCGCGCCAACCAGCCGGAGTGGAAGAGCGTGCAGGTGGTCATCCCCGACGGCCCGCTGCGGCTGTCGCTGGCCGCCTGGGCCGACGCGGAGGCGTTCAAGCACCAGGCGCTGGAGACGAAAGTCGCCGCGCACGACGGCCCGGACGCCGACCCCGATCTGGGCATGGGCGAGATCGCCTTCGGCCTGAGCCCGCGCGAGCACCAGTATTTCGCGCTGGACGACGCCGAGCTCATCCCGCTGTCGCACAGCGGCTACGTCGCCGGCGTGACCACCGATAAAATCCGCTACCTGCCCGGCGACACGCTGAACGGCACGGCGACGCTGCGCACGGTGGGCACGGGCGGCGCGAACGGCACGCTGACCCTGTATTTGGAGCACGGCGTCAACGTCCGCGAGAAGGTGAAGGAGATCCCCGTCACCCTCACCGAGAAACCGCAAACGCTGACCTTCGAGATTCCGCTGCCGCGGCGCGAGCTGGGCCACGCGCTGGTGGCGGTCTACACCTCCGCCGATGGGAAAGACCGCAGCGAGGCGACGGAATATTTCAACATCGTCACCAATTTCTACCGCACGGCCATCCACAGCGGCATCGTGATCCGCTTCGGCAACTCGCTGTTGAGCCGGGAGCGGCAGCGCGAGCTCGTCACCGCCTCGCGCAGGCTGTACCAGAACTGCGGCGAGATGTTCGCCTGGGCGGAAGAGGACATGGTGGAGATGAGCTCGGACACGGACTGGTGGTTCTCCGGGCAGACCTGCTACCACCTGCAGAAGCAAGGCTTGCGGAGCCTCATCGAAGAGGCGCAGAAGCAGGGCTACGCCTGCGTCACCTACGGCAAGTTCATCATGTCCGGGTACCTGGGCTGGAAGACGGCCTACGACTATCCGCTGGACCACCGCGGGCAGTACCGCTACCCGGTGGGCATGTGGGAAGGCGTCAACGTCAAGAGCCTGGACCGCTTCAAGAACAAGGAGTTCTTCCCCATCGGCTTCGGGCCGCAGGTGCGCGGCGGGGTGTTTGACAAGCCGCTGGGCTGGCAGGACTTTTTGCCCATCAACCCCGACGCCACCCCGCGCATGACGCGCATCGCCGCCGAGGAGGTCATCCGCTCGGTGGAGATGTTCGGCTGGGACGCCGTGCGCTGGGACGGCCACCCGCGCGGCGGCGGGCAGTGCGGCGGCGAGGGCACCTACGATTACTACGCCGCGCTGCGCACCCAGGCGCTGGTGCGCTACTTCAAGGATATCGTCAACGCGAAGTACCCGAATTTCCAGCACGGCTATAACTACTACTTCGTGCAGAACAAACCGGACCCGAGCTGGGGCATCGAAGACTTCGAGCTGGACGAGCTGTGCCGCGGCGGCGGGCTGGTGATGAACGAATCCATCCGCAACAGCGCCGGCCGCCCCTTCGAGTGGATCGCCCACAACATCCAGGTGGAAGGCGACCTCAGCCGCGAGCGCGGCGGGCTGCTGCTCGGCATCTCCTGCGACGGAGAATCGAAGCGCGACGAGTTCGTCGAGGCCATCCTCTACTTCGCTGGCGGCATGCGCCCGATGGGGCAGGTGTCCAGCAACCGGCTCATCAACCGCTACGGCACCCGCTACTCGAAATACGTGTTCGACGAGCGCCTGCGCCGGCTGGCGAAGCCGGAGGGCGTGCTGAAGCCGGCGGGGGAGACGACCGTCTGGTGGCAGCCCTTCGTCTACGAGACGCCGCGCGAGGGCCAGGCCGCGCAACTGGTGGTGAACCTGCTCAACATCCCGCGCAAGGCCACGCCGAAAGCCGAGCAGGACCCGCGCCCCAAGTGGGACATGAATACGGGCACCGAGCCGTTCCGCATGGGGCTGACGCTGCCCGCGGGCTACACGGCGACGGGCGCGCACTTCATTGACCCCTTCACGCTGGACGTCACCCCGGCGGAGGTGAAAGGGAACGCGGTGGCGGTGCCCACTGTGGATGCCTGGCTGGTGCTGGTGGTGGACCTGCAGGTGGCGGACGGCGCGCCGACGCTGGCCGCGCAGTTCGGCCCGCCGCGCACGTTCGGCGTGAAGCGGCAGGACCTGGGCGTGGAACGCCTCGACCCGAAGCCGCTGGACATCAGCAAGGAGGCGGTGGACGTGAATAAGGACATGTCCTTCCTGGCGCCGAAGCGCGCGACCCCGGCGACGCCGGAGCAGGACCTGGACGCGCTGGGGTGGGACGCCCGCAACGCCGCGCTGCTGGCGATGGCGGCGAAGCGCACCCCGGATGACCTGCTCAAGGGCTGGTGGAAGGGCGGCAGCCTGCCCGCCGATCTGAAGTTGAAGGACAAGCCGCCGGTTTTCCCCGATCTCACCCCACGCCGAGACGGCCGCCTGGATATTTACTACGGCCGCGGCGCGATGGACTACCGCCTGCGGATGTGGGACATCTTCGCCGGTTTCCCCCGCGCGCGGGTGCATGACGGCAAGTTATCCGGCATCCTGCGCCAGAGTCCGGGGATGGGCCTGTCGGATGGCATCGGCTGGCGCAACTTCCCGGCCTACGATCTGCTGCTCTACACCTCCATCCCGCACTGCGCCATCGGCGCGGAGAACAGCTACGCATTGGTGGAGTACGTGAAGGCGGGCGGCGGCGTGCTCTTCACCGGCGGCGAGTACGCCTTCGGCAAGGGCGGCTACGACTTCACCGTGCTGGAGCGCGAGCTGCTGCCCGTGCAGTGTACCGAGACGGTGGATGTGAAATACGCCGAGGAGACCCCCTTCCCGCTGGAGCCGGGCAAAGATTTTGCCGAGTTAGGCGTGAAGGTCAATTTCGCGGCGAAACCGGCGTTCTGGTGCTACAACCGCGTGGCGCTGAAGCCGGACCCGCGGGTGAAGGTCTTCCTGAAGAGCGGCAACCGCCCCATCCTCGTCGGCTGGCAGCTCGGCAAGGGGCGGGTGGCCTGCCTGCTCGTGGACCACCGCGGCATGAGCGGCGACGGCGTGACCATGTTCTTCGACTGGGCGGATTGGCCGGCGCTGGCGCGCGCCGCCATGCGCTGGGCCGCGCCCGACGCCGGCACGACGGACCCGCCGGCGGCGCGGCCGGACATCCCGGCGCTGCTGAAGACGCTGGCCGCCGACACCGCCACCGACGTGAGCATCCGCGCGACGCGCGGCGATGGCCCGGACGCCGAGCTGGACCTGGGCCTGGACGGCGCCGGCATGATCCTCGACGAGAAATCGCTGAAGAAGCGCATCCCGCTGCTGGAGCACCTGCTGCGCGGCGATGGCCCGGAGGTGGGGCTGGCGCTGGCGGAGCAGGCGATCAAGATCGGCAACCTGCCGGAGGGCCTGCGCCAGAATATGCTGGACTTCGTCCGGCGGCATCGCCCGGCGGCGGGGCTGGCGGCGGCCGCCGAAGCGGCGCTCGCCGACGCCAACCCGGCGGCGCGCGAGGTGGCGATGCAGGTGCTGGGCATCGCCGGCGGGCCGGCCTTCCTGAACGTGGTGAAGAAGCCGCCGAGCGCGGACGTGACGAACGCGTTCGCCCGCGACCGCGCGCTGGCCTGCGGCATCGCCTTCTGTACCACGCCCGACTTGGTCGCCCTCGGCAAGGCGAAGGTGGACGCGATCAATAAAGAAGAGGCCGGCCGCAAGCAATACTACGTCGGCCTCACCGGCGGCACCGACTTCTCGCTGGCGGCGCCGGAGCAGCCGTGTATCAACACCGAGACCTTCTACCTGCGCGTCGGCTGGCTCGCCTATCTCTCGCGGCAGGACCCCGCGACGTATGGCGCCCAGTTCGCCCGCGAGTGGCTGATGATCAGCCAGTACCAGGACTACGCCGATCTCACCATCAGCGGCATCTGGTCGGACCGGGTGCTGACCGGGCCGCAGAAACAGGCGAAAGTGAAGCCGCTGCAAGCCTTCCAGCGCGATCTGGACTGGCTCGACCGCGTCGCCGAGCCGGCGATGGAGCACCTGCTGACGACGCGGCCGGACATCGTGGCGAAGGGGTTTTGCGCCGCCCGCTTCAACGCCGAAGCCGACCGCGCCCTCAACTTCCTCCTCCGCTTCACCCCCGCCGAGACGAAGGCCGTCCTGACGGCGTTGAGCGGGGCGGAGCACGCGCGGCTGGCGGAGTTCGGGAAGGCGCGGGTGGGGCAGCCGAATTGACAATTTCAAATTGTCAATTGTCAATTCCATAAAGGGGACACGCACATGACATCACACCCCAAACTCCGCGTCGCCATGGTCGGCGTGGGGGGCTTCGGCGGGTATCGGCGCGAGCGGATGCGCGAGACGGGGCTTTTTGAGCTCGTCGCGGCTTATGACATCAATCCGCGGGCGCTGGCGGACGCGGAGCGGACGGACGGCGCGAAGCCGGCCGCCAGCTACGAGGCGCTGCTGGACACGCCGGGCATCGAGGCGATGATCATCTCCACCGGCGGCAAGTTCCACGCCGAGCAGGCGCTGCGGGCGATGGACCGCGGCCTGCACGTCTTCGTGGAGAAGCCGCTCTGCTCCACCACCGACGAGGCGCTGGCGCTGCTGGCGAAACAGCGCGAGACCGGCCTGGTGGTCGGCATGGGGCACAACGACCACGCCAGCGACCCCCGCTTGCGCGACCTGAAGCAGTTCATCGCCGACGGTGAGATGGGCAACCTCGCCACCTTCGAGTTCGTGACGGCGCACAGCGGCGGGCTGGAGATCAAACCCGGCGATTGGCGCGGCGACCCGGAGAAAAACCCCGGCGGCATGCTCTTCCAGTGCGGCGTGCACGCGCTGCACGAGCTGATGTTCCTGTTCGGCCCCGTCACGCGCGTGACCAGCATGATGCGCTACGACGTGCATACCACCCTCACCGCCGACGTGGCGCACTGCATCCTGGAGTTCGAGAGCGGCCTCATCGGCACGTTGAGCGCCTATCACGTCACCCCGTACCGGCATACCCTGCACCTCTATGGCACGAAGAAAAGCCTCTTCATGGATGCCCGCGCGCCCTCCTACGGCGACCCGGCCACCTGCTACATCCAGGAGCGGAAGAACTGCGAGGCGGAGCCGCTGATCCCCTTCGCGCTCGCGCCCGGCGCGCAGGAGCACGACGCCGCCGGCCACAGCCACGATATCTGCGGCAACGTTAAGAGCTTCTATCACGCCGTGCGCAACGGCGGGGAACCCTATCCCTCGCTGAAGGACGGCGCCCGCGCGGTGATGGTGGTCTTCGCCGCCGAAGCATCGGCGAAAACCGGCCGCGCGGTGGACGTGCCCCGCGTGGACGGGCTGGAGATGGCGGCGAGGTAGCCGGATTGGACGGACCTCCCCTCTCCCCCCATCCCCCATAGGCGGCATCAGAGCGCGTCAGCGCTCGTTTCGTACTCGTAGTCGTACTCCGCTACGGGCGGACAGGATGTCCGCGCTCCGATGGACACGAGTACGAGTACGATGACGATGACGAGTACGAAATGAGCGCTGACGCGCTGATGACGCGTATGCCCCCAGCCCCCTCCCCTAAGCGGAGAGGGGAGCAGGCGGTTGTGGAGAACATACCGGTATGCCAGTCCACTCACTCCCCCTCCCCAGTTAGGGGAGGGGGCTGGGGGGAGAGGTGAGCCAGGTTTTGAACGATACAAGTAAGGAGACACCCATGCGAATCTTCATCATCGCGGCGCTGGCCTGCGGGCTGGCGGGGGCGGCGCTGGCGGCGCCGGACGTGGACCTGACCCGCTTCAGCCTGGGGCTGGGAGCCGGGCAGATGTATGGCGAGCTGGGCACCAACATCGAGTATCGCCTCGATGAGCAGTTCGCCGTGAGCGGCGGTTTTGGCCTCAACGGCGACGGCAACTGGTTCCTCGGCGGGCGCATGTATCTGAAACCCGCCAGCACCGCGCGCACCCGCTCGCGCATCACCGTGGGCGTCGCCACCGAGGAAGAAGGCAATCGCCAGCCGACGAAGCTGGTCGTCGCCGTCGGCGGCACCTGGAGCAACGCCCGCAACGAATTCTCCGGCTGGAACGTGGATATCTCCACCGAGGGCAAGATTTCGTTCGGGTACAGCTTCTGACGCGCCGGGGCCGGGCACGCCGCCGCCGCGCCCGCCACCACGCGCCACCTATCGCCGCCGTCGGTGTCAGACCAACTACCATCCGCGTTTCAAGGAGTCGTCATGATGCTGCGTATCCTCACCGGCGTCGCTTTCGTGCTGCTCGCCGCGCTGGCCCTGGCCGCCGCTCCGGTGGCGCTCACCGTCACCACCGCGCAGAGCGCCGGCATTGACGGGCGCGCCTGGGACAAAACCTCTCCCGGCGCCACCACCTTCGACGCCACCCAGCGCGCCGTGCTGCTGCGCTTCCCCGGCGCGGCGGCGGCGATCGCCGCGAAGCTGAAGGAGGGCTACGTCATCGAGAAAGCGGAGGTGGCGCTCACCTACGCCGGTTTCGAGCTGCAGCCCGACGGCTACCACCTGCGCACCGGCATGATGGTGGAGTTGATGAAGAAGACCCCGCCGCAATGGCACGTCATCGGCTGGGCGTTGCGCAAGCCGTGGGAAGCGCACACGGACTACGGCCCCACCTTCAACGCCTCCATCAACGGCGCGGGCTACTGGGCGCGTTTCGGCGCGAGCGATGAGACGAAGGACCGCTTCCCCGCGCGTTTTGGCCCCGCCGAGCTCTCCGCCACACAGCCGGAAGCCCGCCTGGACGTCACCGCCGTGCTCACCGACCCCGCCTACGGCAAAACGCTGGAGAGCCGCCTGCGCATTCTCGACGAACAGGGCCTGCTGCTGCGCAAGTGGGAGACCTACGACCACCGCTACGACGAGTGGTGGAGCGCCTACGAGTGGGCCACCCCCACCGCCGGCCACGGCCTCACCTTCACGGCGCCGAAACTCCTCGTCACGCTGAAGCCGGGGCGGGCGAGGCTGGGCGCGCTGCCCGCGGCGACGGACGTGAAGGCGCTGGCGCAAAAACTGATGGCCGACGGGGGCGGCGGCACACCCACCGCGGTGATGCCCACCGATGCGGAGTTGCAGGCGCTGGTTGCCCGCCATGCCGCGCGGCAGCCGGCGTGGATGCCGGACTGGCAGTGGGCGCGCGTGCGCGAGCTGCAGCGGATCGGCGGCGGCGTGGAGTTCGTGGAGCCGTTGGAATCCGGCGACCTGAAGAAGTATGACAAGTTCACCCGCGATATCGCCATGACGGTGCCGCGCTACTGGAAAGGCTGGGGCATTCAGGACGACCTGTTGCTCTGGTATCTGTATAAGGACATGTTCGCCGAGCCCACCAAGGAGAATATCCGCGCCTACTGGGATTCCTGGCTCATGCCCGACCGCCCGACGGAGCAATTCCTCCACGCGCAGAGCAAGCAGAACACCGACTATTACGAGCAGACGGGGGACTGGCGCGGCAACAAGTCCTTCTTCCGCGGCGGGTACAACTACGTCATCTCGACGATGAATTTCAATCACACCGCCGCCATGGGCGCGCTGCTCGGCGGCGACATCATCGGCAGCGCGCGCGCCATCGCCGACGGCCGCCACGGGCTGGAATACCTGCCGCTGCGCCTGTGGGCGTGGTACGACGGCACCACGCAGGAGTCCATTGACCACTATTACTTCTCCATCACCCTGAGCGGGCAGAAGATGTTCGCCGATTTCGGCCCCACCGAGTTCGACCGGCTGATGGGGCAGAGCATCCTCGCCAAATCGGTGGAAGAGCTCACCTCCTGCTGGCATCCTGGCCTCAAGCGCTTCATCACCCCCTCGGGCCGCACGGGCTTAAGCTTCCTCTGGGTCACCCAGGGCGGGCTGGAGCATATCATCCACACCCTCTCGCGGGCCGGCACGCTGCACGACGTCGGCAACCCGGATATCCACGGCATGACCCGCTACGACTACAACGCCCCCGCCGGGCGCATCGCGCTGCAGACGCGCACCGGCCCCTGGGCGCCGGAATGGGCCGCCAACATGGTGGACGAAAAGCCGCTGCCCTACGAGATGACCACCTCCGCCAAGGAGTGGGGCCATTTTGCCGAGACGCCGCTGTGGAAGCGCTCGTATCTGGGCCGCCACTACGGCATGAGCAGCATTGACGTGCCGCGCGGCGAAAGCGTGCCGGCCATGGTGCAGTGGAAGCGCGTGCCCGGCCCGGTGCGGACGGTGCAGGACACCGGCACGCTGCTGGCGCGCTACACGCGCAACACCCCCGTGCTCCTCACCGAGGACGGCGGCACGGTGGTCTCCGGCGGCGGCAACCTGGTCACCCTGCAGCACAAAAACACCATGCTGCTGCTGAGCAGCCCGCTGGATCCGCGCATCGCGAATGAGCCGTACCACACCATCGCGCCGGACAAGGACACCAGCCTGCAGACCACGCTGGGCCTGTTCTGCTTCCAGCCGCAGCCCACCTGGGAGCTGTACGTGAACGACCAGCGCGTGACGCGCTTCCCGGTGACGTGCAAGGCCGGCGACAAAATCTGGCTCAAGGACGGCGTCAGCTACCTGGCGCTCATCCCGCTGCCCTCCACTGACCTGGGCCGGGACGCCGAGGTGGTGATCTCGGCGGACGCGCCGTTGGAAAACCTCCAGGGCGGCGGGCGCACGAAGCCGGCGCTGCTCATCAACCAGTATAACTACCGCTCGGCGAAGACGCTGGCGCAGGCGGGCGTGGATGCCGACAAGATTGACCAGGCCTACGGCGGCTTCATCGTCACAGTGGCGGACGTGACGGAATATCCCACCTTCGAGGCGTTCAAGGCTTCCTTCGACGGCATGACGCTGGCGCACCGCTGGGACGCGGCGGCGAAGGCGGTGATGGTGGACTGCACCATCGGCGCGGACGCCCTCTCCATCGGCTTCAAGCCCGCCTACCAGACCTACGCCTGGCAGGCGGTGCCCACCACCGAATGCTTCACCCATCGGTCGGTGAACGCGCAATGGCCCTACCTGCCGGAGGGGATGGACCGCGACAGCAATCTCACCCAGCAGGGCACCACCGGGCGGCTGGAGAAGAACGGCGCGACGCTCACCTGCACGCCGGGCCGCATGGCCTACCTGCAGACCGAGCCCATCACCGGCACCTACGCCGGCTTCAACCCGCTGCCCGACGCCGCGCTGTGGGCGCTGGACGCCCCCGGCGGCGCCCGCGTGCGGGCGGATGGCCGCGTGGGCCTGCTGCGCTGCATCGTGCGCCCGGCGGAGGGGAAAGTGTGGGTGAACTACGGGGTGAAGGACGGGCAGAACACGCCGGACATGGCCACCGCGCTCCTCGTCTTCGGCCTGCGGGAGGCCCCGACCGTCGAGCTCAATGGCGCCCCGCTGACGAACCCCGCCGCCGTGACGGTGGACGGCGAGACCGCCTACCTCATCCCGCTGGTCGCGAAGCCGGCGGCGGGCAAGGCGCTGGCGGAGCGCGCGCTGCGCGCGCAGGCCACGCTGGCGGCGCTGCACCGGCCGGAATCCCGCCCGCAATACGTGCACGACTGGTACGTGGCCGGCGCCTTCCCGCGCCGCGACGAGCCTTGGACGGCGACCCTCACCGACTTCGGCCCGGAGAAGGGGTTTGATCCGAACGCCGTCTACGCCGGTTTTGACCGCGTGGACGGCAAAGAGGTGGAGAAGCCGGCGCGCTGGACGCGCATCCTGCAGCCGGGCCAGCCCGCCCTCGGCGACGGCCCGGTGCGCATGGAGCGCCTGCTGCAGCCGAACAAGGGCGCGGTGGCCTACGCGTATACGAAGATCACCTCCGACCGCAAGCGCGCCGTCACCCTCTATACCGGCGGCGACCAGGGCCTGGTGCTCTGGCTCAACGGCGAAAAGGTGTTCAGCACGCACGTCTTCCGCGCCGCCGCCCCCGACCAGGACCGCATGACGGTGACCCTGAAGAAGGGCGAGAACACCCTCCTCCTCCGCACCCAGTGCGCCTGGGAAGGCTGGAGCTTCTACGTTCGCCTCGCGGACGATTACGGCCTGCCGGTCACGGAGGGGGTGACCATCGGCTTCGGGGAGTGACGAACCGCGTCACCCGTGTTAGAAACGGTCTTGAACGTGATCGGTGCCAGATCGCTGCGGATGGGTCGTGGCTGGCTAGGCGGAGTTCCGGGAGTGTGTCGGGTGATACATGGTAGGAACTCCAACGCTGCCAGACGCGAGCCAGACCAGCGAGATGGTGGCGAGCACGTTCAAGACCGTTTCTTACGATGAGGTGGCCATCTCCGACAACTGCGTCGTCAGGTAGCGCTCGCCGGAGTCGGGGAACATGACGACGATGAGTTTCCCGCGCTGCGCCGGCTCCCGCGCGAGCTGCAGGGCGGCCCACAGCGCCGCGCCGCTGGAGATGCCGCAGAGGATGCCTTCCTCGCGGGCGGCCCGGCGGGCGGCGGCGAAGGCGTCGTCGTTCGTCACGCGGATGACGCGGTCAATGACGCCGCGATTCAGCACCTTGGGGATGAAACCGGCGCCAATCCCCTGGATGCGGTGCGGTCCGGGCTGCCCGCCGGAGAGCACCGGAGAGGCATCCGGCTCCACGGCGATGGCCTGAAAGGCGGGCTTGCGGCGCTTGATGACTTCGGCAACCCCGGTGATCGTGCCGCCGGTGCCCACGCCGGCGACGAAGAGATCCACCGCGCCCTGCGTATCCGCCCAGATCTCTTCCGCGGTCGTGTCCCGGTGGACCTGCGGATTGGCCGGGTTATCGAACTGCATCGGCAGGAAGCTGCTCGGCAACTGGCGCTGCAGCTCACGCGCCTTGGCCACCGCGCCCGCCATCCCCTGCGTGCCCGGCGTCAGCACCAGCTCCGCCCCCAGCATGGCCACCAGCTTGCGCCGTTCGATGGTCATCGTTTCCGGCATCGTCAGGATGAGCCGGTAGCCTTTCGCCGCGCAGGCGAACGCCAGGCCGATGCCGGTGTTGCCGCTCGTCGGCTCGATGACCGTCATGCCGGGGCGCAGTTTGCCGTCGCGCTCCGCGGCGGCCAGCATGGCCGCGCCGATGCGGCATTTCACGCTGCTCGCCGGATTGAAGGCCTCCAGCTTGGCGGCCAGGCGCACGCCGGTATCCGCGGCCAGCCGCTGCAGCCGCACCAATGGACTGCGCCCGATGGCCGCCGTGATATCGGGATAGATCGTCTGCCGGAACGTCGGCAGCGACGTGCGCGTACCCTGTTCGTCATGTGTCGTCATCGTCATGCTCGCTTTCGCTTATCCGACATACTCGCTTTCGCCATGCATGTCGTAATGATAGATGGCCTGAATGCGCGCGCGGAGCTCGGCCAATTCGGCGCTGTCTCGTCGTCGCGGGCGCGGCACCTCGACCGGGAGGCGATTGCGGATCGTCCCCGGCAGGGGGGAGAACACCACGATTGCATCCGAGAGATACAGCGCCTCATCCAGATCGTGGGTCACCATCACGATGGTGCGGCCGGTATCCTGCCAGAGCCGCAGCAGATCGTCCTGCAGCTTTTCCCGCGTGATGGCGTCCACGGCGGCGAACGGCTCGTCCATGAGGATGATTTTCGGTTCCACGGACAGCGCGCGGGCCAGCGCCAGGCGCTGCCGCATCCCCCCGGACAGTTGTGAGGGATACTTGTCTTCGCTGCCCAGCAAGCCGACCTGCTGCAGGTAGCGTTGCGCCAGCGGCGCCCGTTCCGCGCGCGGCACCCCGCGCAGCTCCAGCGTGAACAGCACGTTCTGCTGCACGGTCATCCAGGGGAAGACCGCGTAGTCCTGGAAGATCATCGCGATATCATGCTTGGGATTATCGCGAATCAGCCCGTTGGCAATCGGCGAGAGGAAGCGATACTTCTCACGATACGCGTCCATCTCGCGCCGGGTGCTCGGCAACGGCTCCAGCACGAGCTTGCCGTCAATATAGACCTCGCCGTCCGTCGGCGCCTGCAATCCCGCGAGGATTTCGAGGAAGGTGGATTTCCCGCAGCCGGACGCCCCGACGAGCGAGATGAACTGCCCATCCTCGATGGTCAGGGAGGCCGACAGCACGGCCGTCACCCCGGCCGCAATCTGGTGTGCATTCACGACCGAGAAAAATTTGGTGATCCGTCTCGCTTCAATCATCGTCTCATCGTCCCACGCGCCAGAGCGCCAGCTTGGCTTCCAGATACTTCATGATTTCAATGAGAAACCATCCCAATGCGCCGAGGATCGCCATGCAGACGACCATGCGCTCGATGCGGAAATATTCTTTGGATTCCGACAGCAGACGCCCGACCCCGATCTGCGTGCCGTACATCTCGGCGATCACCAGCATCACCAGCGCCATCGCGATGCCGATCTTGATCCCCATCACCACTGAGCCCAGCGCGTGGGGGATGTAGACGGCGCGAATCAGCGTCCACTCGCTGGCGCCGAAGACGCGCGCCGAGGCCAGGTAGCGCGGGTCGGTATCCTTGACCCCCTGATAGGTGTTGAAGAGGATCGGATAGAACGCCCCCAGAAAGATCAGAAACGTCTGCATGCGCCAGCCGACTCCCAGCACGATGATGGTGATCGGCACCCAGGCCGGCGGCGGGATGGGCGCCAGCAATTGGAACAGCGGCAGCAGATGCTTCCGAAGATAGGGGTTCCACCCCATCAGCACGCCCAGCGGAAAGGCCAGCAGCAGGGCGAGGGACAACCCGATGGCCAGGCGTTTGAGGCTGGCCACGATATGCTGCGCGAGATGCCCGTGCTGCACCAGGTCCCAGGCGCTGGCGGCGACCGTTGTCAACGGCGGCACCAGCGTCTTGGGCACCACCCCCAGGCGCGGCAGCAGCTCCCACAGCAGCAGCAGGGGCACGGCGATGGTGAGAAATTCCCGCGTCACCAGGCTGCCGAAGGCGCCGGTCGTGAAGGCGGCAACCTCGCGCCAGACGAGATTCCAGCCCCGCGCGTGATACTCGTGCGGGGATGACGCGCGGCTGACCTGATGTCCGGCCGGCGGGGAGGTGTTGACGGCGCGCATCTCACTCCCCCTTCCAGACGGCCGACCCGAGCGCCGTGCGCCATTCCGCGTCGAGCGGGCTGAACGTCGGCGCCTGCGCGCGCGTCACCAGGCTGGCCGGATAGCCGGTATGCCGGAGAATCGCCCGCTGCGCGTCATCGGCGGTGGCCGCCCGGGAGAGCGCGACCAACTGCTTGCGCACGGCGGCGACCGCCGGGGCATGCCCGGGGCGGACCACCAGCAGCAGCTCCATCTGCCTGCTGAAGCGCGGGCAGCAGTGATCATGGCCGGATATTTTCACCGAGCGGTAGAGCACTTTATGCCCGAGCGCCTCCGCGTGCAGCGCCGTGGCGCTGGAGACGATGGCGCCGTCAATCCGCCCGGCTTCCAGCGCCGGCACCAGCGCGTCGTCCGGGAGATAGGTGAACCGGACGGCACTCAGATCAACGCCGAGCTTCTTGGCGTCGGCGCGAAACTGCGTGAGCAAGGCGCAGTCCGGCTCCCCCGCGCCGATGGTGCGCCCCGCCAGCTCGGTGAGGCGGAGCTTGACCTGCTTGCGGAGGATGAGCGTGGCCGAGAACGGATACTCGATGCCGCCCGCCACCCGAAAATTCCCCCGCGTGAGGAGCTGGCGCGCGGGCGCGACGGCGATGAACGCCGCGTCAATCTCCCCGCTCTGCAGCGCCAGGCCGATGTCGCCATCGGCGAGAAACGGCCGCAAGGTGATCGGCGAGGGCGCGCGGTCCGCGAGTTGATAGACGGGGGCCAGCAAGCCGGAATGGCGGATACCGACGCGGAGCGCGGAGCCGGTCGCGCTCTGGCCCGGATGCCGGAACCAGAGGAGTATCGCCGCGACGACGAGCAGCGCCAGCAGCCATCCGCCGGCTTGCCGGAGACGGAAGAATTGCCTTGCCATGTGCGTCCCTCCTTTGCATGACCGCCTCCACGGGAGGGGGGAATCCCGTGGAAGCGGCCATGGACGGCTCTCCGCGGCAGACGGAGAGCGGGTCAGGCGTGGTCCGAGGCTAGAAGCCCCAGGTCAGGCCCTTGAATTGCTTCGCGAACAGGACATCGGCCGAAATGGTGGATCCGGCGGGGATGGCCGGCGTGCCCGCCGGGACGGTCTTCAGCACTTCACCGAGCGCGAAGAGACCTTTCTGATCCAGGCGCGTGGTGAATTTCAGCCGGCCGTTCCCCTTCTCGACCGCCGCGCGGTCCGCGCCGGTATACTTCACCGCCACGTCAACGATCTCTTTGCTCGTGGGGTCGGCCAGGATCAGCTCGTTGGCCTCCGCCACCGCCTCAATGAAACGCTTCACCGCTTCCGGATGGTCCGCCAGAATGCCGTCACGCGCCACGATGGTGCGGCAGGGGATGCTCGACGAGTCGCCCCGGAAGAGCACCTTATACTTCGGATGTCCCGCCGCATCGGTCAGCAATTCGGCCTGGCTGGCCTGCGGTTCTTCCAGAATCGCCCCGTCAACGCTGCCGCCCTCGAGCGCGGCAATCGCCGGCCCGCCGGCCAACGGCGTCAGCGTGAACGTGGCCCCCGCCGCCTGCGCATTCTTGGTGATGGTCACCACGGCTTCGCACGTCTGCGAGATGCCGGCAATCGTCTTGCCATTCAATGAGGCATACGTCGTGATGGGCGAGCCGACGGGCACCAGCAGCACGGAGGTGCACGGCTTTTTCACCTGGGCGATGATCTTCAACGACCCGCTATTCACGATGGCGGCAATCGCCGTGGTCGGGCAGGACCAGAAGATATCGGCCGTGCCGGCGATGGCGGCGGCCACCGATTCGCCGTTATTCGCGGTGGGGTTGATCGTCACGTCGAGCTTCTTCTTCGCGAACAAGCCCAACTCTTTCGCCACGTACAGGTTCAGGTGGTGGGTGGTGCTGGCGTCCGCGACCACGATGCTGTCGAACCGCTGGTTCTTGATCGGGGCGAATTCCACATGCCCGTCCAGGTAGGAGAAGACCGCCCCGTTGTTATGGCGCGCGGCGACGTCGTCCTGAGAGAGAATGACCGGCACGCTGCTGGCCGTGTCGGCCGCATACTCGTCGCCCGACACATCCGCCGTCAGGAATACCCGGTTCGGATTCGTGAAACTGGCGAGTTTTCGCCCGCTGACGTAGGCGTTGTACCCATACTCGATGGGGTTCCGCCGCGCCGAGGGATCCTGCAGGATCTTGGGGTCAACATCAATATCGCCCACCCAGTTCTCCGCGGTGGGCAGCACGCCGCCGTCGTTCTGCGCGGCGATGCCGATCGCCAGCGCCAACTGGCGCTGGTTCGACAAGCATTGGGTCTGCCGGCCGCTTTCGCGCGCTTTGGCAAACACCGGGAAGAGAATCGCGGCCAGGATGCCAATGATGGCAATCACGACCAGCAATTCGATCAGCGTGAACCCACGCTGGCGTGTCGTCTGTAACATCGTCTTTCTCCTGTATTCGATATCCGAAGAGTGCGCGGCTCTTCGCGGACTCGTCCCGTGCCGCAGAATGCGGAACGGGGACAGCGCAACGGTGGCAACGTCCGGTTTCCTGGTGCGAATCCGGACCGGGGTCTGGAAGGGTTATGCCGGTTCGCCACAGAAGTGACGAAGACCAAGACCCGGCAACCCGGTCGTGATCTGCGCCATGTGCGTCATCTCCTTTCTCCTTTCGCGCCGTCTTAGAGCCTGTTTTCAAAGTGCTCGCCGCCGTCTCACGGGTCTGGGCCGCGCCTGGCCGCGTTGGCTGGCCTGGCATGTACTCCCCAGTACACTCTCGGCCATCCGCCTTGCCAGCCACGCCCCATTCATCGCGAGCCAACGCCGATCCCTTTGAAAACAGTCTCTTAGCACAAAGAGGCTCAGCACCCCCGCATCGTCGGGAGTTGCTGAGCCTCCAGGTGTCTGGTCAGCCCGTGGTGGGAGCGCGGAAGGCCGCGCGGCCGTCAGATGCCGCTGCCTTCCTGCTCCAGCGACTGGGAATAATCCAGCCGCGTTTTTTCGGTCTGGTCAATCTGTATCACGATGCCGTCCTGGATGATCAACGTGATGACGCCGAAACGCATCCGCCGGATCGCATTCAGGATGTGCCGCATCGCAACCTGCTCGCGTATATCGCCCTGGTGCCTGTTTGTTCGTGCCATCTCACTCACCAGTGTGCCGGGTCGGGGGGCTTGCCGCGCCCAGCGTGATGAGCAAAACAGGCCTCCCCCATGACAAAAGGCCGAGAGCGTTCCCCCGACCGGGGATACCTCTCGGCCTCTGGATGTCCAGTCAGCCACGGTTATCGTATCCGGGTCACCGCTCACGCGCCGCCATGCCGCGACAGCCATCACAACAGGCTCGCGTCATCACGGCCCCGTGCCGTGTCGGCGTAACAGTGATCCCCGGTACATGCTGCTTCACGTCACCATCCTGCCTTGTCCACCAGGTCACCCCGTATAGCGGAGTAAACCTATCAGTGCGGTAAGAATAACACCGATCGCGGACGGTGTCAAGAGGGGGGTGAAAAAATTTTTCCGCGGGCTGGGCGGTCACGAGGAGGCCCGCGGGGCCGCCTCCGCGCCCGGCGGCGAGAGCGGAAGGGTGAAGTAGAAGGTGGAGCCTTTGCCCAGCGTGCTCTCCACCCAGATGGCGCCGTGGTGGGCTTCCACCAGGCTCTTCACCAGGAAGAGGCCGATGCCGGTGCCGCCCACGCGCTGTGAGTCGCCGCTGTACACGCGGTGGAAGCGGTCAAAAATCTTCTCCAGTTGGTCGTGCGGGATGCCGATGCCCTGGTCGCTGACGGCAAACAGCAGCGCCTCGCCCTCCCGGCGCACGCGGGTGGTGATGACCCCGCCCTCCGGGCTGTATTTCACCGCGTTGCCCAGCAGGTTGGTGAGGATTTGGTCGAGCTTGTCGCGGTCGGCGATGACCGGCGGCAGCGCGTCCGGCAGCTCCACCTCCAGCGTGTGCCGGTCGGCGTAGCTGCGCTGGAGGTGCACCGCGCGCGCCACGCACGCCGGCACGTCCACCTCGCCGTATTGCAGGTGCAGCGGCTGGCCGCGCTCGATGCGCGAGACGTTCAAGAGGTCGCTGATGAGGCGCGTCAGGCGGTCGCACTCGGCGTCAATGATGCCGTAGAACTCCATGCGCGTGTCCTGGTCGAAATACGCGCCGGCGGGGTCGTCGAGCAGCGTGCGGATGAAGCCTTTGATGGCGGTGAGCGGCGTGCGCAGCTCGTGGGAGACGGTGGAGACGAAGTCGCTCTTCAGGCGCTCCAGGTTGCGCAGGTCGGTCACGTCGTGCATCACGCACATCAGGCCGGTCACCTGCCCCCGGTGGTCGCGCACGGCGGCGGTCTGCAGCTGGCAGATGCGCTCGCCCATGGTGATTTCGTGCGCCAGGTCGCCGCCCTGCGCCAGCGCCTGCGCCAGGAAATCGCGCAGCGCGGCGTCGTCCACCACCGCGGTGAACGGCTGACCGATGACCGCGCGCGAGGCCAGCCGCAGGGAGGCCTGCGCGGCGGCGTTGATGAGCTGGATGTGCCCGTCGGTGGCGATCACCAGCAGGCCGGAGGTCATGCTTTCCAGCGTGAATTCGAGCCGGCGCTTTTCGTCGGCCAGCTGCAGCAGGGGGCGCGCGCTGGAGAGGATGGCGGTGGCGTTGCGCGCGAAGACGGAGAGCAGCTGCACGTCTTCCTCGGTGAATTTCGCCCCGTAGCGCTTGTTGAAGACGTGCACCACGCCGATGGTGGCGCGCTCCACCACCTGCTGCTGCGCGTTGCGGTGCTCCATCACCATCGGCACGCTGAGGGAGTCCTTCACCGCGAAGCGCCCCAGGGCTTCCTCTTGGCAGCGCGGGTCCTCCTCGCAGGCGTGGCAGATGATGGCGCGGCTCTCGCGAAAAACGTCGCCGGCGATGCCCTGGTCAATGGACACGCGGTAGTCGGCCAATTCCTCCGCCGTGAAACCGAGCGCCGGCTGTTGCGCCACCAGCGCGCGCCCGGCGTCGTCGTAGAGGAGAATCACGCATTTTTCCGCGCGCAGTACGCCGGTCACGCGGCGGACGAAGGCGCTGAGGGTGGCGGTCAGCTCGTCGCTGTTCACCAAGGAGAGGACGGTGCGCGGGCGGCCCTCGGTGGTGGGCGGCGTCGGCGGCTCCAGGCGCTGCTTGGCGCATTCAAGCTCCGCGATGCGGCGGCGAAGCGCGGTGATCTCGGCTTGAATCTCAGGCAGCGTTTGTGGCACGGACCCCACGCCATCCGTCATGCGGCACCCTCGCGCGGCAGAATGAGGGACATCGCGATGAGACGATGCTTCTCATCATTGTAGCGGATCGCGCGCGCCAGCGTCAAGCGACGCGCGGCGCGCCGGGCGCCCCCTTTGTGTTATTGTTCCCTACTTATCCCTCGTGACAGGGCCGCCCGACAGACGTGGGGCGGGCGAGCGTCCCCGCGAGCCGACTCCGGGAGGAAGTGATAATATGTCGTGTGCGATAGCGAGGCTATCTCGTGCACACGACGGATGTCGATTTCCTCCCGGAGTCGTCCCGATGGCATTCGGAGCGCCCGCCCGGTCATCGCATCAGGGTGACCGACCAATCAGGCCACGATTTTCGCCAATGGTCGAAAATCGTGACAGGAAGCGCTCGTGCCGGCTTTCCCGGATGGGAAGAAAGCCATTAGCCAACAGGGGGAGGGGGGAATCCATGTCGCGGAAGCTGCTTGACGATGAAGATCGGCGGACGACGCCCCGGCGGCGCGAAGCGCGGCTCGTGCTGGACCTGCTGGCGCTGTATCGCCGGGAAGGCGCGTCGCCGGCCACGCTGGAGAAACTGCGCGAGCTGCGCCGCTGCCGCGCTGCCCTCGCCCGGCGCCCGCGGGAACATTGACGCCGGGGGCGCGTCACCCATCCGTGGCGCGCCCCCGGCGGTCGCCATCGTCATCCGGCATCATGCCGCCGCCCCCAGATACTGCGCCAGCGCGTCCACCAGCGCGGTGGCCGGTACAACGCCCACGTGCCGCCCGATCTCCTGCCCGCGATGCAGGATCACCAGCGTCGGGATGCTCATCACCCGGTATTGCGCCGCCAGCGCGGGCTGCTCGTCCACGTTCACCGTGAGGATCTTCGCCCGCCCGCCAAGCTGCTCCGCCGCGTGCGCCAACTCCGGCGCCACCCTGCGGCATGGCCCGCACCACGCCGCCCAGAAATCCACCACGACCGGCGTCTCCGCCCGCAGCGCCTCACGCGCGAACGTCGCCGTCGTCACCGCCCGCACCAATTCGCTCATAGATACCTCCTCATGGGTTTTTAATATATTACCATATAAACATATATTCTCAAACATCGGCGGCGCAGACGGTGAACACCGTTGCTCGGTATCCGATCCGTCGGCCCGCTCCGGGGGATGCTCCGCCCACCACCGGGGCCGCGGAGTTGCACTCCGCACGCGTTGGCACGCTCTGTGTTCAACGACAGAGTGAGGGCACTCGTGCGGAGTGCAACTCCGCGGCCCCGGTGTCTGCACAGCGCATCAGGGGGGCAGTGGACGGACGACGGGGGGAGTACGTACGAAAAAGCCCTCATTCGCGGGGGATGAGGGCGGCAGCCTGCGCGCGTCAGCGGTTACGACCGCTTCACCCGCCGCAGCGCGACATCGCTGACCAGGGTGATGGTGAGGCTCATGAGCACGAGGAGCGCGCCCACGGCGAAAAGGGCGTGGTAGTGGACGGAGCCGACGGCCACCTCGCCCATCTCCGAGGCGACCGTGGCGGTCATGGTGCGCGCGGGGCCGAAGAGGCCGAAGCCGCTTTGCACGAGGGTGGCGAGCTTGTGCCACAGCGTCAGGTCCGGATTCCCCAGGAACCCCAACGGCACCTCGATGGAGTTGCCGGCGACCATCAGCACCACCATCGTCTCGCCCAGCGCGCGCCCGATGCCGAGCATCGCCGCCGCCACCAGCCCGGAACCGGCCGCCGGCAGGATGGCGTGGCGGATGGTGGAGAGCAGGCTGGCGCCCAGCGCCAGCGAACCCTCCCGATAGCTGCGCGGCACGGCAGTGATGGCGTCTTCGGCGATGGAGATGATGGTGGGCAGCATCATCAGCGCCAGCAGCAGCACGGCGGTCAGCGCGCAGAGACCGGTGGGGAGTCGAAAGGCGTCACGCACCCAGTTGTTCAGCAGCGCGTAGCCGATGAAGCCGATGACCACCGAGGGAATGGCCGCCAGCAGCTCCACGGTGGGTTTCATCACCTCGCGCACGGCGCGCGGCGCCAGCTCTGCCAGGTAGACGGCGCAGGCGAAGCCGAGGGGGATGGCGATCAGCGACGCGCCGGCCGTCACGATGGTGGTGCCCATGATGAGCGCCCAGATGCCGTATTGCGCCGGAAACGAGATCGGCCGCCACTCCGTGCCGAAGATGAAGCCAAGGGGCGACAGGTGATCCGCGAAAAAGAGCGGCAGCGCGTCGCGCAGCATGAACAGCAGCACCAGCACCACCGCGGCCACCGCCACCAGGCCGATGAGCAGGAGGGCGTGCTCGATGATCCACTCCCAGAACCGGCGGCGCCGCGCCTGCCGCTCGGCGCACGAGCGGCGCGCGGCAAACCGCGACGCGGTGGACGTCGCCGCGCAGGGAATCCGGGCAGTTGTCGGCTCGTGGGAAACGGGATCAGACGACACGCGGCACTCCTTATGTCACCGGGACGAATTCCAGCTCGCGCACCACCGCCTGCCCGTCGGCGCTCAACACGTAATCCAGGAACGCCTTCACCGCGCCGCTGGGCTCGCCGCGGGTGTAGAAATACAGCGGCCGGGAGATCGGATACGTCCCGGCGACGACGCTCTCCGGCGACGGCGCCACCGCCGGCTTGCCCGTCGCGGGGGCGATGGGCAGCGCGCGCACGGCATCGCTGACGTAGCCCAGCCCGACGTAGCCGATGGCGCGGGCGTTATGCGCGACTTCGGAGACGATGGCCTGGGAAGACGAGACGAAGAGGGTCGCCTTCGCGTACTCGGCCGGCGATGTGCTGTTCCCGCCCTGAATCACGTGCTCTTTGAAGAAAACGTGGGTGCCGGAGTTCACCTCGCGGCCCAGCAGCACGATCTTCCCGGCGTTCCCGCCGACCTGCTTCCAGTCCGTGGTCTTGCCGGTATAGATCGCCGCCAGCTGCGCGACGGTGAGCGACTGTACCGGGTTGGCGGCGTTCACGATGACCGCGATGCCGTCCAGACCGACGATCTGCGCCTTCGGCGCGTGCCCGGCTTTGGTGGCGGCGGCGATTTCCTCCGCCGTCATCTCGCGCGAGGACGCCGCGATATCGGTCTTCCCCTCGAGCAGCGCGGCGATGCCCGTGCCGGACCCCCCGCCGTTCACCACCACCCGCGCGTCGCGGTTCTCCCCCATGTAGCTCTCCGCCCACGCCTGGTTCAGGTTCACCATGGTGTCGGAGCCTTTGATCGCAACCGTCGTCGGGGTCACGCGCGTCCGTCCCGTCCCGGAGGGTGGTCGGGTGGGCGCGCACCCCGCGCTCCACAGCAGCACCGCCACCGCCAGGACAGCCGTCGCCAGTCGTCTCGTGTGTTGCATCCGCACCCCCACCACATGGCACTCCGCAGGCAAATCAGCTATATCATACCAGCTTCCGCGCCCTCCGTCCCGCGTTTCGCCCCGCCGCAGATTAAGGAACGTTCATATCTCGAATCTCGCGTGAATCTTCCGCAGAGCCTGTTGGTGAGTAGTTGTTCGCCATCTCGCTCGATCTCGCCGCGCCAGGCTGTGTCACGATTGTTCGCGGTATCGGGTCGGGATACGACCGACAAATCGTGTCGCGCCTGACACGCCGATCTCGGCGCGATCTGACACACAACTACTCACCAACAGGCTCTTAGCGCAGCGCGACCCGCCGCGAACGGCAGGCCGCGCGAGAACCGCCTTCACGGGTCGTCGTCACTTCACCGGCACGAAGTCCAGCTCGGCGACGATCTTCTGGCCTGCCGCGCTCAGCGCGAAGTCCACGAGCTTTTTGAGATTCCCTTTGGGCGCGCCATGGGTGTACCAGTACAGCGGACGCGCGACGGGATAGGTTTTGTCTTTGACCGACTTCACGGACGGCAGCACGTACGGCTTGCCCGCCTCGGCGGCCACCGCCAGCGCCGCGACTTTCGGGGTGACGTAGCCGAGGCCGATATACCCGACCGCGTTGACGTTCTTCGCCACCTCATCGTGGATCGCCTGGTTCGAGGGCAGCATCAGCATGCTTTTCGCGTAGTCAGCCGTCTTTTTATACCCCTGAATCACGTGCTCCTTGAAGAAGACGTGGGTGCCGGAGTTCACCTCGCGGCCCAACAGCAGGATCTTGCCATCCGCGCCGCCGACCTCTTTCCAGTTGGTGATCTCGCCGATGTAGATCTTGGCGAGCTGCTCCATCGTCAGCTTCGACGCCTTGTTGTTGGGGTTGATCACCACGGAGATGCCGTCCCACGCCACGATGGTCTCTTTCGGGGTGATGCCGTTCTGGCGCGCGGCGCGAATCTCCTCCGCTTTCATCGGGCGGGACGCCGTGCAGATGTCGGTTTTCCCGTTGATCAGCGCGGCGATGCCGGTGCCGGAGCCGCCGCCGGTGACGGACACCGGGATTTTCGTCTTCGCCATGAACGCTTCCGCCCAGGCCTGGCACAGGTTCACCATGGTATCCGACCCCTTCACCTGGATCGGCTTCGTCACGGCGGAGGCGCTGCCGCCCCCCGCCAGCATCAGCCCCAGCGCGCCCAGCGCCAGCAGGCCGATCGCGAACAACTTGGTCTGCATCATCGTGCTCCTTTCCATCTCTCGCCACACAACACGGCTATCTCACTCGCGGGGACCGGGCGATAGCCGGCCTCCCGCGCTGGCTGTTCGGAGCGCCCGGCCGGCTAGAATTTCCCCTGGAGCTGCACGCCGACAGCGCCGTTCAGCGCCGGTTGCGCCGGGTCGTCTATCAACTGGTATTCCACCGTCAGCTCGGTGTGCTCGGTCAACCGCACGGCGGCGCCCACCGTCGCGCGCGCCTTCTCCTCGATGGCGGCGTTGTTCAGCGTGTCATAGCGGGCGTAGACGGTGGTGCTCGGCTTCACCGCGTAGGTGGCCAGCAGGTAGTAGCCACGGTTCTGCAGCGCACCCAGGTTCGCCAAGTACTTGTCGTATTCGCTGGCGATGTATTCGGCGGTCAGGCCGAGCTTCCCGAAGGTGGCGTTGGCGTACCCCCCCGCCGCGGTGTGGCCGCCCAGGTCCGTCAGGTACGAGGCGCCGATGTTGTGGCCGCCCACCGGCAGCTCGGCGGTGACGCCCAGGATTTTATTGTTGTTCGTGTCGTCAAAGCTGTTCACCGCGCCGCTGGCGCCGGAGACGGCGATGGATTTTGCGGGGTCGTTGCCGTTGAAGACGCCCACCGTCGTTGTGAGCGGGAGAGGCACCGCGCGCGGGGTCACCTTCAGGCCGGTGGCGTATTCCGGCAGCGTCAGGGAGATCATCGAGCGCTCCAGCGTGGTGAGCGCCGACGAGGAGCGCTGCAGCTCGTAGCCGAAGGGGATGGTGTCGCGGCCGGCGACGACGTACAGCTCCCGCCATTGGTAGGCGAGGAACGCTTTCTTCGTCTCCACGCCGGATTTGGACGCGTCAATCTCCAGCGCGGTCAGGCCCTGTTCGTCGAGCGGCGCCTTCACTGACAGCCGCGCGCGGCGCAGGCCGAAGCTGGACGATTCGCTGAAACCGCTCACGCCTTTGGCGACGCCGTCAATAGCGCCGTCGTCCTTCGCGCCCAGCGCGTCGGTGAAGCGCACCTGGACGTAGCCGCCCACCGTGACGGACGGCGCCGCCGGCGCGGGGAGCGCGGCGGCCGCGCCCAGCGCGGCGAGTGCCGCAAACAGGCTGACTCTCATGGTGCTACGGGTCCTCTCTACGGAAATTTGGTCGCGCCTTAATCATATCGAAAGACCGCGCCTGAATTCTCAAGCGCAGGCTAACGGATGCTCAAGGCGCCCTTAAATCGCAACGCCGTTTGCTGGATTTTCGGAAGAGTGGTACCGGCGCGGAAGGGACAGACTCCGCATGGCATGGCGGGCCGGTGCCCGACACGGGGTTGCAGCGATGCCACTGAGTGCGATTTCGGCCATGCGCAGTCAGTCCCGGTGGAAGCGAACGGAGCCTCGCATGACGCGAGGCTCCGTTGTGGACGTGATGTTCAGCCGTATCCCGAGGGGATTAGAAGATGATCTGATACTGCCCGGTCAGGCGGCTGTTCGGCTGCGCGGGGGCGAAGGCCGCGCCGGCGTCAATGGACTCGTATTCCAGCGACACCTTGGCGGCGGGGTTCAGGTAGTACGCGTAGCCGGCGGTCAGGCGCTTGTAATTGGTATTGGGCGCGGCGGTGTCCTGGTCCTCGATGTCGAAGCGCAGGTACGGCTGCGACGCGGAGCCCTCCTTGCGGTAGGCCACGGTGAGGTAGCCGCCCTCTTTCTCGATGCCGCCGTCGGTGCCGGCCATCGCCTCGGCGATGATGGTGAAGGGGCCGCGGTTGGTCGCCAGGTCGAAGGCGTAGAGCGTCAGCCGCTGGCTGCCGTCCGACGCGGCGGTGCGCACCCGGCGATTGCCGCCGTAGTAGGACACGCCGACTTCGCCGCCGGGAATGCTGTAGCCCACGCGGGCGACGATCGGCTTGCCGTCGTTGCGGTCATTGGTGAAGAGGCCCTCGGCGCCGCTGCTGTTTTCCACCGGCTGGCCGTTGATGAGCGCGGCGGAGACGTTCAGCCCCTTGGCGGGCAGATAGTAGAGGAAGATGCCGCGGTCGAAGAAGTAGATATCCTGCCCGCCGTTTTTCACCACCAGGTCGGTGACGATCTGCGAGCGCTCCAGCGTGACGAGGCGGCTGGAGGTGAGCGGGATCTCGTAGCCGAGGGGCAGCGGCACCAGGCCGAGACGCACCATGTACGGCTTCGCCGCGTATTCGGCATACGCGTGCTCGGCGCGCACGGTGGGCTGCATGGCGAGCAGCAGCGTGCCGGTGATGTGCTCGTCCACCGCGCCGCGGACGTACATGTAGGCGCGGCGAATCTGGAAGGTTGACGCGGTCTGCGGCGTTTCATCCAGCGTGTCCGTGACGCGGCCCTGCACGTAGCCGGTCACCATCCATTTCGTGGGCGCGGCGGGCGACGCGAGCGACAGGCACAACGAGGCCAGCAGCCAGACAGCGAGCGATACACGGGTCATGGGGGCTCTCCTTACTGAAATGTAATTACCTGTGAGGATGTGTAATAGTAGCACTACACTCAGGATTACGCAAGTGCCTGTATAATAAAAGGTTGCATGCCTGGAGAGAACGCGGGGGCAGCCTCCGGCGCCCCCGCTGTTGTCCGCTCACTCGGCATCCGGCCCGATGAGCATCGGCCCTTCGTCGCGCGTTTTCGCCTCCGCCGGCACCACCAGCACGTCGGCGGTGATGACCCGGTAGCCGGCGGGGTCCAGCACCGTGCAGCGGCAGACGATGGGATTGCCGCCGGTGAGGGTGTGCAGCGAGCCCCGGCCCCAGATCGGCACCTCCAGCGTGGCCGCTTCGCCCGGCGCGCCCCGCATGGGCACGTCGCGCCACTCGCGCATCACGCCCATCCACGGCGGGCCGCCGGCCATCTGCGTGCGCAGCGTGCAGTCCGCCAGGTCCAGGCCGTTGAAGGTGCTGGTGACGGGGATGTGTATCGTCGTATCGCCCGGATGCCAGGTGACGCGCGCGGGGAACTGCACCGGCGAGAAGATGGCGCGCATCGCCCAGTAGACCGATTTCGGCTGCAAATCGCCGGTGAGGATGCCCCAGTCGGCGTCCTCGCCCCAGCGCGTCCATCCCCACGGGTCGCCCGCGCCGGCGGCGATCCAGGCGAAGTAGGCCCCGCCCAAACAGCTCGGATCATCGCGCATCAGCCCCCACTCGCGGGTCAGGCGATCAATGAACACCTGCTGGCTGTTCTTGCCGGAGAGCGGGTCTTCCATCACGTCGGCGATGATCGAGGTATAGGGCGCGTGCAGCAGGTCGGCGAGCAGATTGTTGATGCCGTATTCCGAGGAGAACCAGACGCCGCTCCACCCCGCCGCCATGAGCTGCGCGCGGGTGTGCGTCTCGAAGGTGGTCTCCCAGGCCTTCTGCTCCGGCACCATGCCCCAGGTGCGCGGGTTTTTCAGCTCGCCCGTCTCGCGGAACTGGCCGATGAGCGTGAAGCTGTAGTGGATGTCGGCGATCTCCCCGATGCGCGCCTCGAAAATGCCGCGGATGGCGTTGGCCGGGCCCGGCGGCGGGAACATCGTCGGGCGGGTGGGATCCATCGCCTTCACCATCTGCTCGAACCAGCGCAGATGGCGCATGAAGGCGGGGTATTCCGCCTCGTTGCGCGGCAGGTTCTCGTTGCCCACGCTCCACACCATCACGCAGGCGTGCCCGCGGTCGCGGCGCACCCCCGCCTGCAGCCGGTGCAGCACCGGCCCCAGGTGGACGGGATCGTGCAGGTAGGTATGCCCCCAATCAATGGGCAGCTCCTGCAGCAGGTAGAGGCCCAGCTCGTCGCAGAGGTCGGCCAGCTCGCGCGGGCCGTAGAAGTGGGTGCGAATGGCGTTGACATTGCACCGCTTCATCATCAGCAGGTTCTGGCGCAGCCAATCCTCCGGCGTATACATGCCGCCCTCGGGATGGAACGTGAGGTGGTTCACCCCGCGGAATTTCACGGGTGTGCCGTTCAGCGTGGCGCGGCCGTCGCGCACCTCGAAGCGGCGGAAGCCGATCTGCTGGCTGAGTACCTGCTCCGGCTGGCCCTTCAGGGTGACGCGGAGTGTCAGCGTATACAGGTGCGGCTGTTCGGCGTTCCAGCGCTTCACCGCCCCGGCGGGCACCTCCAGGCTGATCGTCTTCTCCGCTTCCTCCAGGGTCACGAGGTAGGTCATCAACCCGGCGACGCCGTCGGCGTCGGCGATCTGCACGGCCACGGAGACAACGTCATCGGCGGCCAGCGGCGCGCCGCAGTTGCGCAGCGTCACCTCGCCGCGCAGCACGCCGGTTGTGTTGTCGTCAAGCAGCGCCGGCCGCAGGAAGGTGTCGCTGAGATGCACTGGCTCCACCGCGTGCAGGAAGGCGGCGCGGCAGAGGCCGACGAACTCCAGCGCGTGGCGGGGCATGTCGAGCTGCACGGAGGGGTGGCGGCGGTAGAAACGCACGGCCACCGTGTGCGCGCCGCCGGGGGTCGCGCGGTCGGTCACGTCCACCTCGATGGGGGTGAGGCCGCTCCACTGCTCGGCCACCGGCTGCCCGTCCCAGTAGATGCGCCCGGCCGGGTAGATGCCCTCGAAGCGCAGCAGCACGCGCTTGCCGGCCCAGTCGGCGGGCACCGTCACCCGGCGGCGGATGATGGCCCCGTCGTCGGCGTCCAGGTGCTCCATCGTCACCCGGTTCCAGCCGGGGATGGTGTCCGGCGACTGCTCGGGGTCATAGTACAAGACCTTGCCCGGCTGCCGCACCGTCTGCCACGGCGTCTCCGCCGCGCCGCCGGCCAACTCCGCCTCGGGCCGCGCGAAGGGCCAGTAGGCCACCTCCCACTCGCCGTCCAATCGCACCGGCGCCACGCTCGCCAACTCCGGCACCCAGCGGGCGGGGGTCAGCGTCGTCTCGTCGCCGTCCGGCAGCGTCACCGTCGCCACGGCGGTCAGCGCGAGCTGGGTCGCGACGGGATCGTCAATACGGGTCGTCATCGGCGGATACCTCTCCAGCGGCAAAACTGCCCGATGATACACGCTGCGCGCGGGCAGGGCAAGCCCCGGACATTGGGAGGCGTGCGAATACAGACCCGGTGACCAAACCATCCCGTTCGTAGTGAGGCACGCAGCGGAGCGGAGTGCCGTCACACTGGGGACTGTCCCCCTGAACGCCGTGGTCAGGTGATCCACAGGGGCTGCACCGGGACTGTCCCCAGTGTGCGATCGTCAGCAACTCCGCACGGCACTCCCCCCTTCGCTAAAGCTCCCCCCTCCGCTAATGTAGCGGTATGTCACATCGCACCTTGCTCTGTAGTCCGCGCCCTCCGCGGCGCGTGTGACCGACATGCGCACCCGTGTCCGACACCACCGGCATCGAGCACGGGGTAGCAATGCGTCAACACGCGCCACGGAGGGCGCGGACTACCGGTGGTGTGTTTGAAGGCACAAGGTACATCGTGACGATCCGCTACACTTCCCCCTCCGCTAAAGCTAGGGCATATGGGGACAGTCCCGGTGCAGCCCCTGTGGATCAACGGGTCACGGCGTTCAGGGGGACAGTCCCCAGTGTGACGCCGTTCCGCTGCGTGCCGCACTCCCAACGCACGGATGCTGCGTTCGGGGTATTTTCGTTGCGCGCCGGGGCGAAGAAAAGCTGAAAAAACCCGGTGATCCACGTGTAAGGCCTTTCTCCACCAGGAATACTGCAACCATCGCTGAATGCGGTGAAGCGGACTCCCCCTCCGCGAGAGACGGGCTTATCCCCACGGCCCGCGGCGCGCTCTACCATCACATCTGGAAATCGAGGCCTTTTCACCATGCTGATCCTGCCCGGCCCCAACGGCAATCTGCCGGTCTGTCCCGGTCTGCCCGTCGAACGGCTCCACGGCGGCGAGCCGATCATCGCCCCCACCGCGCACTGGTGGGAAAGCGGCGTGACCTTCAACACGGCGACGGTCTACCTGCCGCGCTCGGCGGCGCACGACCCGCTCATCGCCCGCCTGCTGGAGACGGACGAGCTGGACGACCCCAAGCTGCGCGACGGCATCGTCGCCGCGCACTACCGCGCCCGCCCGCTGCACGATCCGGGATTCCGCTTCACCCGCTCCTTCACCGGGCTGGCCTGCTTCACGCCGGACACCCGCCACCTGCTGGCGCGCCGCGCGGCGCCGCTCATCAGCCCGAGCGTCCGTGCCACCGATGACGACGGCCTGGGCGTGGAAGACCCGCGCGTCACGCAAATCGGCGACGCCTATTACGCCGTCTACTGCGGCGTGCAGGACGTGCCGGAGGCCCACGGCTGGAAGGCCAACCTCTGCGCCGCGCGCTCGGCCGACCTGCTGCACTGGGAGAAGCTCGGCGCGCTGCGCGGCGACATCAACTGCACGAATAATAAGGACGGCGTCTACTTCCCGAAGGCCATTGACGGGCAGTACCTCTTCCTGCACCGCCCGATGCGCGGCCCGATGCGCGAGTGGGCCATCCACCTCGCAACGAGCGACGCGCCCGACGGCGTCTGGCGTGATTGCGGCGAGGTGCTGCGCGCGCACCCGAACCCCGCGCTGCGCACCAGTTGGGTGGGTGCGGGCTCGGTGCCCATCCCGCTGGGCGCGCGCCGCTACCTGGTCATCTTCCATACCGGCCATTTTCACCGCGACGGCCGCCGCGAATATGACCTGGACGCCGCCATCCTCAACTTCGCCCGCTTCGACCCGTCCCATCCCGAGCGCCTGCTGGACGCCCGCCTGGACCGCATCATGGTGCCGGAGACGGAGACCGAGGTGAACGGCCCCTTCCCCGATAGCGTGGCCAACGTGCTTTTCACCTGCGGCACCTACGTCTACCGGGATGATCTCTACATCCTCTACGGCGGCGGCGACACCTACGTGATGAGCGCCCGCCTGAAGCTGGCCGCGCTGCTCGACCGCCTGGAGGGCGCGAAAGCGCGGGAGCTGGTCAGCGCGTGACGGCGCGGCCGCCCCTTGGGAGCGCGGCGCATCGCCCGGCGGGCCGGCAGGGACGCCGCCGCGCGCGGCGAATCTGTGTGGCAAACGTGTTGTGAAGGAGCCTGCACCCATGACCACCCGCCCGGCGTTCACCCTTGCCCCCGACGGCGTTGACCCCCGCCGCGTGCCCGCGCGCGCGCTGGCCGGCGGCGCCCGCATGCCGGGTATCGGGTTGGGGACGTTCGGCTCCGACCACGTGGCGCACGAGACGGTGGCGGCGGCGGTGCTGGCGGCGGCGGCGGTGGGCTACCGGCACTTCGACTGCGCCGCGGTGTACGGCAACGAGCGGCTCATCGGGGAGTCTTTCCGCGCCATGCTGGAGAGCGGCCTCATCCGCCGCGAGGAGCTGTGGGTCACCTCCAAGGTATGGAATGACAGCCACGACCGGGTCACCGACGCCTGCCGGCAGTCGCTGGCCGACCTGGGCCTGGAGTACCTCGACCTCTACCTGGTGCACTGGCCCTTCCCGAATTTCCACCCGCCGCAGTGCGACGTCACCGCGCGCAGCGCCGACGCGCGGCCCTACATCCACGAGCACTTCATGCGCACCTGGCGGCAGATGGAGCGGCTGGTGGAGCTGGGGCTGGTGCGGCACATCGGCACCTCGAACATGACCATCCCGAAGCTGGAGCTCCTCCTGCGCGACGCGGAGATCCCGCCGGCGTGCAACGAGATGGAGCTGCACCCGCATTTTCAGCAGCCGGCGCTCTTCGACTATGTCGTCGCCGCCGGCATCGTGCCCATCGGCTACAGCCCCGTCGGCTCGCCGGCCCGCCCCGCGCGCGACCGCACGCCGGAGGATACGGTGGATATCGAGGACCCGGTGATCGTGGAGATCGCCCGCGCGCACGGCGTGCATCCGGCGGTGGTCTGCATCAAGTGGGCGGTGGGGCGCGGCGCGGCGCCCATCCCCATGTCCGTCACCCGCCGCAACGTCCTGGCGAATCTGCGCGCGGTGACGGAAGACCCGCTCACCGACGCCGAAATGGCCGCCATCGCCGGCATTGGCCGCAACTGCCGCCTCATCAAAGGCCAGGTGTTCCTCTGGAAAGACGGCCAGCGCTGGGAAGACCTGTGGGACCTGGACGGGGTCATCACGCCGCCGTAATGGACCCCGGATTGCCTGCCGCGCTGACTTGCGCCGGCCCGTGACCTCTGGTATACTGCCGGATAGTCACAGCCTGATGGCGCCACACGCGTTGCGCCCCCCTCGCGCAGGCGATGGGATGGGAGGCTCCTCACCGATGAAGTGCCAGGAATGCGGGAAAGACGGCAGCGGGGACGTTTGCGCCTCCTGCGGCGGAACCATCGAAGAAAGCCCGCGGTGGTACGCCGAGGGGATCGCGCACCTGACCGAGCAGAAGCAATACGCGATTGCGTTTGACCTGCTGGAGGAAGGGATCGAGCGGTATCCGCAATCGGCGATGCTCTGGTACAACGGCGGGGTGCTGGAGGAGCTCCTCGGCAATCGCGATGGGGCCCTCACGCGCTATCAGAAGGTGCTGGAGCTGCGCCCGAACAACGAGAAGGCGCGCAAGGCGCTGGAGCGCCTGCTGGGCCGCCCGCTGTTCACCCCGCCGCCCGCCACCAGCTACGCGGCGACGCAGGCCGGCGCGGCGGAGCCGCCGGTGGCCACCACGCCGCCGCCCGCCGTCACCCTTCCCGCGCCGCCGCGGCCGGCGGAGCCCGCCGCCCCCGCGCCGGCGGCGGAAGCGCCGGCCGCGGCGCCGGTCGAGCGGCCCGCGCCGGCCGGCCTTCCTGCGCCGGCCGTGGGACCGAACGGCGCCGAAGATGTGCCGCCCGCCGCCGCCCTGCCGATGGCGCTCCCCATCGCCGAGCCCGGTGCGCTGCCCTGGCCGCTGATCCGCCTCATCAATGGCCTGCTCGCGCTGCTCTCCTTCATCGGCATGCTGGTGGGGATGATCGTGAAGCACAGCGCGGCGATGACCATCGCGCTGCTCCTCTTCACCGTGACCCTCATCCTCTTCTACATCGCCGGCGCGCTGGACAGCACCCCCCGCATGCGCCGCCGGCGGTAACGCGCCCCCGCGCCCCGGCAGGATTTCGCCCCCCGGTCGCGAATGGTATCTCTACACCGTTGTCGAGGGCAGGTATCACCGATGGAATATGATCTCTTCGCGGAGAACGCGGGGCCGGATGACGGCATCACTTCGCCGTTTGCGTTGATCAGCCGGCCGGGGTATGCCGAGGTGCGCTTTGCGGGTGAGAAGATCCTCTCGTTCGTGCAGGAGCACCTGATGCTCCGTCAGTTCGTCATGGGCGAGGCGCGGCTGCGGCCCGGCGGGGCGATGGAGATCGTCTGCTTCATGCCGTCCTGCTTCTTCGGCCCAAAACTGCTGCGCGCGGCGGTGCAGCAGACGAATAGCGGCGAGGCGTTCATCGAGCTGACCATCACCCCGGAGAAGGTGGAGGGCGACCTGGGCGCGCTCGTGGAGGAGCAGCGGGCCGTGCGCATCGAATACCTGCCGGCGTCCAACCGCTTCCGCTACACCATCACCGCCCACTTGCAGTTCAAGCAGGATATCCGCGGCGGCGAGGGGCTCTCCATTACCGCCATGCCGCAGTGGGGCGACGACGATGCCGCGGTGATCGAGTTCGACGACCCGCTGCTCTCCGGCGGCGTCGGCCCGCAGGTGCCGATGACGCAGGACTGGACCGGCCTGCCGGAGCCGGTCCTCGGCGAGCACAATTTCACCACGCGCTGGGAGAAACGCTTCCTGGCGGTGGCGCTGGACACCAGGGAGCGCGGCCTGCGCCGGCTGGTCTTCAACCGCGTGGTGAACGGCGTGCAGCAGTTGTTCAACCGCCATATCCTGGTCACGAAACCGGGCACGCCGTACTTCTATCAGAAGACCGACGGCACCGCGCTGAAGATGACGCCGCAATTCGGCTTCCCCTGCGGCCACCACATTTGCGAGTGGGGCTATGACATGCATTTCTACGCCATGCTCCCCAAAGCCGGCGCCGACCTCCTCTTCAAAAACGGGCAGCGCGTCGCGCTGAGCTATACGCTGGAGGACGTGGAGGCGAGCGAAATCCCGGCGGCGTATGCCCAGGCCCCGGCGGCGGAGATCGCGGCGGACGAGCGCCCGCTGTGCGACCTGCCCATCTACGAGGAGCCGGTCTGCCGCTTCACCGCGTCGGCGATGGACCACCCCGACGCCTACTGCTGGCGCCTGGCCGGGCAGGGGGCGTGGAACCGCGCCGGCGGCAAGGAGCTGACAACCGGCGCGCTGGAGATCCATCACGGCGCCGAGGGGGGCGAATCCACCTGGCTCTTCAATTACTTCGGCCCCTCGTACGCGGCCAACCCGATCCCGCCGTTCAGCCGCCACCGCCTCGCCGCCTGGGTGAAGGCGGACGAATTGGAGCACGTCACTCTCACCTTCACCCTCGACGCCCACCAGGGCCCGGCGATGTATTCCCCGCGCGTGCCGGTGGTCTCCACCGCCGGCGCGGAGCAGATCGTCGCCCGCGACGGCGCCTGGGCGCTCATCGCCTTCGAAAGCCAGCCCTCCGGCGCCTACACCCTCGCCGGCCGCATCGCCTTCACCTACACGGGCACGGGGGCGGCGAGCCTGTGCGGGCTGGAAGTGGCGCGGTTGTAAGACACGGCGCTGGCGGCGCGTAGCTGACGCGCCCCCCGCGTGCCCTCTCCCCCTGCCGGCACGGGCGGGAGGAGAGCAGAAAAACGTTTGTTTGCCAATGGGGCGAAGGACGGAGTGCCGTCAAATGGGGACTGTCCCCCTGAACGCCGTAACCAGATGATCCACAGGGGCTCCACCGGGACTGTCCCCATTGTGCATGTCTGCAACCGTCAGCAACTCCGCACGGCACTCCCCCCTCCGCTAAAGCTAGGCATATGGGGACAGTCCCGGTGAACGGCCTGTGGATCATCTGGTCACGGCGTGCAGGGGGACAGTCCCCAGTGTGCTCCGCCCCGCTGCGCACTACGAACGGGGTTGGGTGGCGGGGTGCACATGCGGCCCTCACCCCCGGCCCCCTCTCCCAGCGGGAGAGGGGCGTGATGCGGTGAACGGCAGTGGGCGCGGGGACGCTCGCCCGTCCGGCGTGGTGGAGAGGTGTATTTTACTCGGATTTGTCGTATTATGACATCATGATGGTGACGGTAACCCAGCGCCAGCATGTCCGGCACGCGGCGCTGGTGTGGATGGTGGTGGGGATGGTGCTCTGCGCGCGGGGCCTGCTGTGGCTGCTGGGCGATCCCCGCTATCATCCGTGGCTGGGCGTGCTGCTGCCGCTGGCCGCGCTGCTCGGGGTGGTGAAAGGGAGCACGCTGCTGGCGCGGGCGGCGCGGCGCATCAGCGCGCGTATTGCCCGGCTGCCCGCGCACACGCCCATCTGGCGCCTCTACAGCCCCGCCACCTACCTGATGATCCTCGGCATGATGGCGCTGGGCCTGGCCTGCCGCTGGGCGGGCGCGCACTGGCACTTCATCGGCACCGTCGGCGTCCTCTACGTGACCGTGGGGGTGGCGCTGCTGGCCGGCAGCCGCGCGTACTGGACGGCCGGAGAGTCGCTCAAGGTTATGGCATCCGCGAGGGAGGCTGTTACGGCACCGCAGAGATCGCAGAGCGCGCAGAGGAAGTCATGAGGCTTTTCAAAGAGACAATTTGGAATTGTCAATTTGCAATACCAACCCCTCTGCGCGCTCTGCGTCCTCTGCGGTGAATACCCGTCGTATCAGATCTTCGCGATGAAGCGCCGCACCCGGTCCGCCAGCCCGCGCGGCGGGGTGCGCGCGTCTTCCACGCGGGTGAGGATGTGCCCGAGGATGATGCGGAGCGCCTGCGCGTCCTGCGGCAGGCCCTGGCGCTGGCGGATGCGGTCGAGCAGCACGGCCAGCATGCGCTTGCGCGCCGGCTGCTGCTGCAGCGACAGCTGCAGCGCGCGCAGCGCCAGGTCTTCGGGCGTATCGTCCGGCAGTGGCGCCAGCGTCCGGTAGATGGCGACCACGCCATTCAACAACGCATTTTCTTTTTGCAGGCTCCAGGTTTCCGGGGTGACGCTTTTCAGCGCGGCCTCCCGCGCGTCGCGGGCAATCTCGGTGACCGATGACATCCTGCACTCCTTCGTGGAGTCTCCGGGTGCGGGCGTGGTCGTCGCGCCCATGACCGCTTGAGACTGAAGCAGATGGCAGAGACAGCGAATCCAAAACGACCGTACGATATTATAGCAGAATCGGCGCGCCCGCGCACGGGTTGTGCCGCGCGCGCGGTCAAGAACGTGTCATGATTCGCGCGGGGGGTCAGCGGTCCGCGTTCCACTGGCGGTGCAGCGCCTCGATGCCGGCGGCGACGTCGGCGTCCAGCGGGGCGGTGTTCGCCGTCAGCAAGGCGCGCAGATGCGCCGGGCTGCCGGTGCTGCCGATGGTGGTGCGCACGGTGGGCAGACTGAGCGGGAAGCGGACGCAGAATTCCAGCCGGTCGGCGCAGCCGGCGCGCTGGTAGAGCGGCTCCAGCGCGGCGCGGCGGGGATGGTCGGCGTTGTTCAGGTAGTTGGCGCCGTCGCGGCCGCCGAAGGTGCGCATGGCGAGGATGGGCGTGCCGTCGGCGACCAGCCGCGCGTAGGCGGCGTCGCTGAGCGCGCGCTCCATCACGTTGAGATAGAAGATGTAGCCGTCGAAGCGGCGGGCGGCGGCGGCGTGCAGCACGGCGGCGGCGTAGGAGGGGATGACATCCATGATGTAGCTGCCGATGACGCCGCGCGCGCGCAGGTCGCCCAGCGCCTCCGCCAGCGCCTCCGGCTCCGCGCACAGCGGGTATCCGCACACCTGCCCGACGGCGATGCGCTCCAGCCCGGTGCGGCGCAGGCAGTCCTCCACCGAGTCACGCAGGCCCCGCGCGCTGGTGCCGTCAATCTTCACGATGCACGGCGGCACGTGGGCGGGGTCGTCCGCGAACGCCCGCTTCAGCACCGCGTACACGCCGCCGCCGTAGTCCGCCACGTGGAGCCACACCCCGGCGTCCATCGCCAGCCGCGCGATCGCCACGTGCTCGGGATTGGAGGGGTCGGTGATGCCCCCCGTGCCCATGGTGCGCGGGGTGAGCGGGGGAAGGGAACCGGCGAAGGATGGCATGAGCGTTCTCCTTTGGTCATGCAAAATGAGCGGAGAAGGGACAGACTCCGCATGGCGTAAGTGGCACTGTGCGTGACGCGAGCGTGCATCGGCGCCGCCGCTTGCCGAACCGGCCATGCGGGGTCAGTCCCGGTGGTACCGAGCGCATCCTGTTGCCGTGGCGCCGTATTGGCCTACGGCGCCGGCGGCGTCTCCGGCCGTCGTTCCACCGAGATGGTACACTCGGTGAGCAGCGCCGCGGCGGCGCCCACCGCCGCCAGCATGGGGGCGAGGGCCACGCCGATGACCCCCACCGTCAGCGGCAGCATCAGCACGGTGACGCCCTTGTTATCCTTGATGGTGATGGAGCGCACGTTGCCTTCGTGCAGCAGCGTCCGCACCTGCTGCAGCAGTTGTTCGCCCGTCACCCGGATTTCCTCACGAATATTGTCCGTCATCGCCGGCCTCCCGCCGTCATGATACCCCTCAATCAGGGAGGATAGTAGTCGGTTTCCGTCAACTTTCGGCGTAGGGCAGCGGGTCGCGGACGCCGGCCTCGCGAAAGCCCGCCCGCCGCAGCAGGCAGCTATCGCAGCGCCCGCAGGCGACGTCGCCGCCGGCGTAGCAGCTCCAGGTACGGCCGTAATCCACCCCCAGCCGCCGGCCCGCGCGGATGATCTCCGCTTTCGTGCGATGCAGCAGCGGCGCGTAGATGCGGAAATGCGCGGCGCCGTCCACCCCCGCCTTCGTGGCGAGGTTGGCCAGCGTCTCGAAGGCCCGTAAAAACTCCTCTCGGCAGTCGGGATAGCCGCTGTAATCCACCTGGTTCACCCCCAGCACCAGCGTCTCCGCCCCCACCACCTCGGCGTAGCCCAGCGCCACCGCCAGGAAGATGGTGTTGCGCGCCGGCACGTAAGTGATGGGGATCTCCGCCGCCATCTCCGGCGCGGAGCGGCCTTCCGGCACGGGGATATCCGCGGTGAGCGCGCTGCCGCCGATCTCGCGCAGGGCGATATCCACCACCTTGTGCTCGCGCACGCCCAGCCCCGCCGCCACCGCGCGCGCCGCGTCTACCTCGCGCAGGTGGCGCTGCCCGTAGCAGATGGTCAGGCCGTAGAGGGTGTAGCCGTCCGCCGCGGCCATCGCCGCCGCGGTCGCGCTGTCCAGGCCGCCGGAGATGAGGGCGACGGCGTGCATCGCTAGAGGCCGGCGCGCGCCGGCGGGTTCACAGCTCATCATCGGAGAAGACGTGTTTCGGGTCGCTGGCGGTGGGGGCATCGTCTTCGGTCAGGTCCTCTTCGTCCAGCGCCATTTCCGCGGATGGGACCGCCCCGCCGGCCGCCCCGGCGCGCTTCATGCGCTCCAGGTAGGACATGCGCTCTTTGGGCGCCAGCTCGCGGCGCTTGCGGTCGCCAAGGAGGACGAAGAGGGCGATGCCGACGAGGACGACCGTGGCCCACTGCACGCCCAGACGCGGGAGGTCCACCACGACCCGGGTGCTTTTCCGCAGCACCATGCTCCATTCCGGGCGCGTGCGGTACTGCTCGGGGTACCAGGCGTAATTCGGTTTGGGCTGCATGAAGATCGGTGAGTAGGAAGACGACTCGACGTTGTCAAAGCCCATCAGCGTGGTTTTCACCCGCTGCTGCCACGGGGGCACGAGGCCCATCAGGGCGACGAGGACGAGGACAACCCACAGAACGGTAGCTTGCTTCTTGTTCACGCGCGCTCCCTCATGATGACCACGGTGTGATACCTGAACGATTCCATGCCGCAGGGATGCATGCCTGCCGAACGGCGCGGCGCACCTGTAGTATAGCATATTCCCCGCCGCGAGCATATCGCCGCTTCTTCACCCCGCGCGCTGAACGGCGCGGTTCACCCCGTGCCGGCGAGTTTTTGCCGCTCCTTCAGGTGCGCTTTCAGATCCATGCCGAGTTTCAGCGCCACCAGCAGCGCGGCGGCGGCGCCTTTGAGCCCGGTGAGCGTCAGCAGGAAAGCGCCGAAGAGGAGGGTGAGATGCAGCACGACGATGCGGCCGTAGGGACGGTGCATCAGCGTGCTCGCGTCCGCGCGGCGGTATTCGCCGCGTCCGATGAAATTCACGCCAAAGGAGATGAGATGGCTGATCGCGAGGCCGATGACGGCATACGTGATGCCCGGCTGCCCCCGCAGGCCGAGCTGAAGCAGGTCGAGAATCGTGCGTGGTCCGAAATGCTCCATCACCCCGACCGCCTGCCCCATGCCGCCGAAGAGCAACAGCACGAAGAGGCCGTGCCCGGCGCAGAACATGCCGTAGTGGAAGGTGAAAAAGGGGATGAAGAAGAGCTTGACCAACCAGCCCATCGGTTGATCGGGCTTGCACACGAGCATGCGGAGAATGTTGACGACGCCGACGACGATATTCTCCGCCCAGAACAGGAACATGATGGCGAAGATGCTCCACCCCCAGCAGAGCACGCCCGCCAGCGGGATGAGATTGGCGACGACCAGCGAGACGGTGGAGAGCCACGGGAAGGCCTGCTCCAGCGCGCTTGGCGGACCGTTTTCGTCGCTGATATCGAGCAGCGTGTCAGCACGATCTTCACGCATCGTCATGGTGGGCCTCCGTACGGTACTCACTCGCGGAACTGGTCCAGCTTCACTTTCAACCGGCCCACGCGGCGGGCCAGGTCCGGGTGCCGCGCCAGGTCGGGGTCGTGCTGCAGCAGCGCCCCCGCCGCCTGGCGGGCCTGCTCCATGTATGTGCCGTCGCGCAGCAGGTTGCCGATGTGGAAGTCGAGCAGGCCGCTCTGGCGGGTGCCGAGAAACTCGCCGGGGCCGCGAAGGCGCATGTCGGCGTCGGCAATCTGAAAGCCGTCCTGGCTGGCGATGATCGCCTTTAGCCGCCGGCGGGCGGGCAGGTCGTCATCCGGCTGGGCGGGGTCGAAGCGCGGGTGGGTGACCAGGATGCAGGTGGAGGGTTCGTGCGACCGTCCCACCCGCCCGCGCAGCTGGTGAAGCTGCGCGAGGCCGAAGCGCTCGGCGTTATGGATGAGGATCAGGGTGGCGTTGGGCACGTCCACGCCCACCTCGATGACGGTGGTGCACGCGAGGACGTGGGTGACGCCGGCGCGAAAATCTTCCATCGCCGCCGCCTTCTCCTCCGGCTTCATGCGGCCGTGCAGCAGGCCCACCCGCAGGTCGGGGAAGACGCGCGCCCGCAGCTCCTCGGCCATCTCCACCGCGGCGTCGGCCTGCAGCAGCTCGGACTGCTCCACCAGCGGGCAGAGCACGTAGGCCTGCCGTCCCCGCGCCACCTGCGCGCGGATCTCGTCGTACGCCTCGCGGATCTCGGTGGCGGACAGCCAGCGCGTCTCTACCTCGCGGCGGCCCGGCGGCAGCTCGTCGAGCACGGAGATGTCCAGGTCGCCGTACAGCGTGAGGGCGAGGGTGCGCGGGATGGGGGTGGCGGTCATCACCAGCGTATTCGGCACGCGGCCCTTGCCGCGCAGCGTGGCGCGCTGCAGCACGCCGAAGCGGTGCTGCTCGTCCACCACCACCAGCCCCAGCCGCGTGAATGTCACCCCCTCCTGAATGAGCGCGTGCGTGCCGACGGCGATGGGGGCGTCGCCGCTGGCCAGCGCCTCCAGCGCGGCGCGGCGGTCGCCGGCGGGCATGCCGCCCACCAGCAGCGTGGGGGCGATGCCCAGCGGCGCCAGGAGGCGCGTCAACACCAGGTAGAGCTGCTCGGCGAGGATTTCCGTGGGCGCCATGATGGCGGCCTGAAAGCCGGCGCGATGGGCGAAGGCCAGCGCCGCGGCGGCGATGAGCGTCTTGCCGGAGCCGACGTCGCCCTGCAGCAGGCGATTCATCGGGCGGGCGCCGCGCAGGTCGTCCTCGATCTCGCCCAGCACGCGCCACTGCGCCAGCGTCGGCTCGAAGGGCGCCATGCGCGCCACCAGGTCGGCGAGCGCCTCCGGACCGTGCAGCGCCGCGCCGTGCTGCCGGTGCGCGCGCAGGCGGCGCTGGCCGAGCACGAGCTGAATGACGAGAAATTCCTCGAAGGCCAGCCGCTTGCGCGCCTGCTCGTGCCGCGGAGGATCGGTGGGCTGGTGCAGCTCGCGCAGCGCGGCGAGGATGGGCGGCAGGCCGTAGTGCTCGCGCAGCGCCGCCGGCAGCGGGTCGGGCAGCGCCTCCGGGTCGTCCCCCAACGCGGCGAAGACGCGCAGCACGGCGCGGTGCACCTGGTTTTGATAGACGCCGTGCGTCAGCGGGTACAGCGGCACCGGCGCGCCCGGGCGCAGCGCGTCCTCTTCCGCCGCCGATACCGGGAAGATGTCCTCCATGCGCAGCTCCACCAGCGTGCCGGTGCGCTCCACCTTGCCCATCACGAAGACGCGCTGGCCGACGGGGAACGTCAGCCTGTTGGGCGTCCAGGACGGCCGCGCGCCGCCCCGGGGGCGCTCCGCCTCCATGGTGATGGCGGTCACCCACGCCTCGCCGGAGTCGTCGCGCACGGTGAGGGTGTACTTGTACAGCGGCCGCGGCGCGGCCCGCGACGGCAGGCGGTCTGCCTGGCGGTCGGCCACTTCCCCGACGATGGCGGCGCGGGCGCCGTCGGGGAGGTCGGCGATGCGCGACAGCGCCAGCCACTCGCGCGGCACGTGGTAGAGCAGGTCGCGCACGGTGTACAGGTTCAGCTTCGCCAGCAGCATCGGCCAGCGCGCGCGGGGCGCCAGCCCGCTGATGGGCAGCTCCAGCAGCTCCTGCCCGGTCGGCAGCGGCGCGGGCGCGGCGGCGGGTTTCGCCGGACGGGAGGGGGCGGCGCGCTTGGGCGGAGCCTTCTTTTTCTTCGGCAGCGGCAGCGCCACGACGGCGCTGGCTTCACGGCGGCGCAACAGGTCAATGGCCGCCATCGCCCGGCGGCGGCGCTCGGCCACCGTCATCGTCGCGTAGTCGCGCAGGCCGCGGGCGATGGCGAGCGCCAGCCGGCGGTCCTCCTCGGCGGGCGCGGCGCAACGCTCCGCCCACCGGCGGGCGAACTCGCCGATGCTCAGTTGGATGATGGCGTCATCCGGACAATCGTGCTCCAGCTCCAGCTCCAGCGGCTTGCGGAGCTGCTGCCAGAAGCGCGCCTCGCCTGACTGCGCCGTGTCGGCCATAGCCTCACTGTAGCACACCTGTTTGAGGACTGGCAAGAGGGCGGGGGCATGGTATCTGTTCACGTTTCTCTGAGTGCATTGCCATCCGCGCGCACACCTCACCCCCAACCCCTTCCCTACATGCTCTTTGACAAATGAATACCGCTCTAGTGGGCTGGGCATCGGCAGGTGTGCGTCTCCCGGATTGAAATCCGGGGCTGGAGCCACGAAGTCCACCGTCGTGGACTCACCGGACCGGGCCGACTCACCGGATACCGAGCAACGCGGGAGTCATGTGTCAAAGAACATCGAGGGAAGGGGAGCACCGGATCTGCACACCATCACTCCCCCTTCCCTCTCAGGGAAGGGGGGCGGGGGGTTAGGTTGCTTCGATCAGGACACATACGCAAAAACGCGAACGGTTATGGGGCATGGGCGCATCTTCGCGCGTCGGATCGCCGCACCAACGATCGAGGCGGGCCGGCGTTCGCACGCCGGCCCGCCTCGCGCGTTTCGATCCTTCGCGCGCGTTGTTGCTCCGTTAGAAGGCCGTCGGATACGCCTCGGCCGCCATCGGTTTGAAGAACAGGCTCTTGAACAGCGTGCTCTGCTGGAAATCCGCGCTCTTCACATAGGCCATGAACGCGTCGCCGGCGGCGCTGGTGGAGCCCGTTCGCTTGCCGTACAGCGGGCGGATCAGCCCCCAGTTACCATCTTCCACCGCCTGGCGGCTATACTGCTGGACAGCGTCGCCGGCCGTGATGAAGTCGAGGACCGTCACTTTCGTCGGATCAGCTTCGCCGAGGCCGGCGTACCCGATCGCATACGGGTCCGCGCTGACCTTCGACACCAGCTCCTGCGCGGAAGAGACGACAATCACGTGGGCGCCGAGGGTCGGCACGGTCCCGCCATTGGCGGACTTCAGCACGGTCTTCACGAAGAACTCATAGGTGCCGGAGTGCTCGTCGCGGGTGTAGACATGCACCGCGTTGCCGTTGACATCCGCCGGCTTCGTGGTGTAGTACGGCAGTGCCTGGGCAGCGGACATCGCGGTCAAGCCCAGCTTGCTGGCGGAGGAGACGATGATCCCGACCGCGTCCGTGGCGATGATGTCGGTGTCTTCGATGCCGGTCTTTTTGCTGGAGGCGCCGCCCACGTCGTTGGTGCTGCCGTCTTTGCGGGTCTGCCAGTAGTCGGAGCCTTCAAACAGCGCGTTCGGATTTGCACCGCGCGCCGCGGTCCAGCCGGCGATGGCCGCTTCCCAGATCGGTTTCACGGTGGTGGAGCCGCCGACCTTGAAGGTGCCGCTCACCGGCGCCGTCGCGGGACGCATCACGCCGCCGCCCGGATTGACGACCCAGCCGAACCCGGCGGCCTGGTAGAAGGCGCGGGCGACGGGGCTGTCGGGATCGTTCAGGTCAAACTGCTTCCTGCCGCCGAGGGGTTCGGCATGGCCGTCCATGAAGGAGATGCAGAGGCTGTGGCGCTTCACGAAGTCGGTCCCGCTCTGGCCGCCGTAATTCAACACCGGCGCATCGGGGAACCGCATGGAGGTGGCGTCGGCATACAGGCCCACTTCGGAGGGGTTCAATATGTTCGACTGCTTCACGCCTGCGCCATTGGCGCCCACCAGCAGGCCGCTGAGGCCGTAGCTGACGTAGCCATCGCCATTGGTGTCCAGCGGGCAGGTGAAGACCTTGCGGTTGCCGACATACTCATCCAGATCGCTCGCCCAGGTGTCGGCGTCCATCAGTTGGCCGCGGTTGTCCTGCACGAACATGAGGGTGGCGGTGCTGAGCTGGCGGATGTTGCTCAGACAATGGGTCTGCTTGGCCTTGGCCTGGGCTTTGGCAAACACCGGGAAGATGATCGCCGCCAGAATCGCGATCACCGCGATGACGACGAGCAGTTCGATGAGCGTGAAGCCACGCTCGCGCCGGATGCGCATAGACATTGTGACACTCTCCTTGCAAAGCGTCTTCGGGGTGAAATTTGGCTGTCGCCGCCCGAAGTCACGTACAGCATACCGGGTGGACTTTAACGCCGGCTCAAGCCCGATAAAGCCCGCTTCAACCGGTGGCTAAGCATCGCTTAAGTGAGAAAAACCACGCATCTGGCAGGGAAAGCGCCCGTTCGTGACGAAGAGAATGGTCATACGTCTCTTCCCCGCCCGGCCGGGCGGGGGGTATGGAGGTGGTCCATGGCGAACCCGGAGCTGCTTGGCCTGCTGCACGAGGGGGTCCCGGCGTGGAATGCCTGGCGCCGCGCGCACCGCGCGCCGCGCCGGCCCGATCTCAGCGGGGCGTCGCTGCGCGGCATGGCGCTGGCGGAGGCGAATTTCACCGGCGTGAACCTGGCGGGCGCGGATCTGCGCGGGGCGGCGCTGAGCGCGGCCACCTTCCACGGCGCCATCCTCTGCGACGCGCACCTGGACGGCGCCAACCTCACGGAGGCGAATTTCGTCGGCGCGCTGCTCGTCAACGCCGTGCTCACCGGCGCGCTGGCGCTGCAGGGCAATTTCGGCGGCGCCATGCTCATCGGCGCCATGTGCTGGAAGACCGACCTGCGCAAGGCGCGGCTGGCGCGCGCCGACCTCATCCGCGCCGACCTCACCGGCGCACTGCTGCTGTACGCCGACCTCACCGACGCGCACCTGGACGGCGCGCATCTGGCCAGCGCCGACCTGCGCTACAGCCTGCTGCGCAACGCCGTCTTCCGCGAGGCGACCCTGCACGGCGCGGACCTGCGCGAGGCGCGCGTGGAAAACGCCTCCTTCGCCCACGCCAACCTCACCCACGCCGACTGCACCGGCGCCGACATGTCCCGCGCCGACCTGAACGGCGCCCTCTTCGACGCGGCGGACGTGCGAGTGCTGATGTAACCTCCTTCGGCCCCGCCGGGACTGACTGCGCATGGCCGAACGCGCACTCAGAAACTGTCTTGCAAGTGCTCGCCGCCGTCTCGCGGGTCTGTGACGTGGCTGGCGGCGTTGGAGTTCCTGGCATGTATCCCCCCGATACACTCTCGGAACTCCGCCTTGCCAGCCACGCCCCATCCTCCGCGAGACGACACCGAGCACTTACAAGACAGTTTCTCAGGCGCATCGCTGCTGCCCCGTGTCGGACACCGTCCAGCCATGCCCTGCGGAGTCTGTCCCTTCCGCGCCGGCCCCGCCGGTGGGCGTCTCCGCCAGGACGGCAGGGAGGCAGTGGATGATGCTCCCCTATTTCGTCGCCGCCGTCGTATCAAGCCCAAAGCAAACACCTGCTTGACAAAAGAACAAAAGTGTGCTATACTGCCGCCTGAACCATGACAAGAGAAGATCGCCCGGCAGCTCCCCGCTTCGGGGCAATAGCGGTATCACCCCGCATTTCGCAAAAGAGCACGTAGCGCGGGGTGATACACGGCCCCACCAAACAGCGCCGCGCGTTGGTAGTGCGCCACGCAACAGCGTGGAGTGGCGCCGCCCCGGCCGTAGTCAGAACACCCCTCATCACCATCTTGCGTATCCCCCCGCGCCGTGCTATACTGTCTCGCCGGCCATGGGAGACGCGGTTGCGCGCGTCCGGGCCAGGTGCATCATATCGGTCGCGCGTCTGACGCGGCCGTGATTGAGGAGTGAGGCATGAAATCGGGGATCCATCCGGGATACGTGAACGCGAAGGTCACCTGCGCCTGCGGCAACACTTTTGCCACGCGCTCGACCCAGCGCGAGATTCGCGTGGAAATCTGCGCGGCCTGCCACCCATTCTACACCGGGCAGCAGAAGATCATGGACATCGCGGGACGCGTGGAGCGCTTTAACCGCAAGTACGCGGCCTTCCGCGAGCAGCGCGAGCACGCGGCGAAAAAATAAACCGACTCCGGCGTTCGCGGGGCCTTTTGCCGATTTCACACGCGCAAAAGGCCCGCTGTTTTGGGTACCCTCCTGAAGAGAGACCTTGAGTCGGACGGCGCATCCGGGCGCTCACCGGGCCGGTGCGCGAGAAGGGGCGTGATGGCGTCACGATCGGCATATGGCGGGCAGGCGGTGATTGAGGGCGTGATGATCCGGGGGAAATCGCGCGTGGCCACCGCCTGCCGCGCGAAAGGCGGCGAGATCGTCATCCACCGCGGCGAGGTGGACGGCTTCACGCGCCATCCCCTCTGGCGGCTGGCCTTCCTGCGCGGCACTCCGGCGCTCGTGGACTCGCTGCGCCTGGGGTATAAAACGCTGATGTGGTCCGCCGATGTCGCCATGGAGGGGGAGCCGGAGCAGAAAAAACCCACGCCGCTCGCCTACGCGCTCACCATCGCCGCCTCCATCGGCCTCGCCATCGGGCTCTTCATCCTGCTCCCGTCGTGGCTCTCCGGGTATTTGCCCTTCCACCCGGACAAGCAGGCCGCCGGCAAGACGCTCTGGGAACAGTTCATCCCCACCGGCCCCACCTTCCTCTACAACGTGGCGGAGGGCGTCGGGCGCGTGCTCATGCTCATCGGCTACATCCTGGTGGTGGGCCGCTCGAAGGAAGTGCAGCGCGTCTTCGCCTACCACGGCGCCGAGCATAAAGTGGTCAACGGCTACGAAGCCGGCGCCGCGCTCACCGTGGAAGCGGTGAAGCCGTACAGCCGCATCCACCCGCGCTGCGGCACCAGCTTCATCTTCCTCTTCTTCGTGGTGGGCATCCTCATGCACGCCGTCTTCGGCTGGCCGGAAAACGTCTTCATCCGCTTCGCCTCGCGCCTGCTGATGATCCCGCTCATCGCCGGCGTCGCCTACGAGCTCATCCGCCTCGCCGGGCGTTTTCGCGAGAACCTGCTGCTGAAGATCCTCGTCTTTCCCGGCATGCTGCTGCAGCGCCTCACCACCGCCGAGCCGGAGGACGACCAGATCGACGTCGCCCTCGCCTCCATGCGCGCCGTGCTCACCGACGAAGGGGTGATCGCGCCGGAACCCGCGCCGGAGCCGGAGATGCCCCTGGCCGGCCTGCCCGCGCCGGAAGCGGCGGGGTAAATTCGCCCATTAGCATGCCCAATCCCGAATAGACACCCACTGCCCCACGCGGTTTCCGGCCGCGGGGCCGGTCAAATCCGGGGCGTGTGGATCCGATGCAACGGGTATCACGAGGGGGTGAAGCGCGCTGCATCGCCGTTTCCGGTACAATAGCGGTGGAGGACGCAGCCATGACGACGAAAGGCTATCAGGTGCGCCACCTGCACGAGGCGACGGTGGTGCCCTGCCCCTGCGGCGCGAGCCACCGTATCTTCACCCGCGACGACACCCCGGTGGCGAACCTGCACGTGACGGAGATCACCGACTCGCGCAGGCACTACCACCAGAAGGCCACGGAATACTACTACATCCTCGCCGGCACGGGCATGATGGAGCTCAACGACGACACCGTCCCCCTGGAGCCCGGCACCGCCATCATCATCGAGCCCGGCACCGCCCACCGCGCCTACGGCGCCATCACCGCCCTCATCGTCGTCATCCCGGCGGCGGAGCATGGGGACGAGTATTTCTGTGGAGAGTGAGCGGGAGCCACCGCCTAGCGCGGAACGCGGGCACAGGATTCCCGCATGACGAGGCGGGGCGCGATGCAATGTGTTGTCGCATGATGATCCGCCGTCTGCTCCGTCATGCGCGCGAGCAGCAGCCGTACAGCGCAGCGTCCGATCTCATCGGGAAATTGCTCGATAGAGGTGAGTGGAATCACGAAATCGTCGCACAGCGTGAAATTCGAGCACCCGAGCACACTTACATCGCGGGGGACGCGCAGGCCAAGCCTGAGCGCCATCTTCAGCACGAACATCCCCATATCATCGCTGAAGGTAAAGATGGCGGTAGGACGGCGTGGTCCGGAAAGACAGTCGCGCAGACGCTCCGCGCAGTGCGGATCCTGGCGATAGGACAGCCACGGCACCGGCACGATATCCAGGAAGTGATCTGGTGGCACTCCGCGCTTCTTCATCGCGCGCAGCACGGCCGTTGACCGTCCATGTTCTCCACTGACGGGCGGACCCAGATACCCGATGCGGCGATGTCCCAGCGCTAGCAGGTATTCGAGCGCGATCTCCGCGATGGCATCCTCGTTACTCATCACGCGGTCAACCGGCACAGTGGTAGGGGTTGACGCATCAACCGCGACGAACGGGATTCCCTTGCCGCGCAGGAGAAAAATGCTTTGCGTGGGGATCGGTTCGTAATGACCGCTTAACGCAATGACGCCGCAGACGTCCAGGTCGGCGAATGTCTGGAATGCCGTGCGTGTATGCAAGAGGTTGCAATGCGATTCCTGCACGGTCAGGTAATACGATTCCGCGAACAGCGCCTCGGAAATCCCTCTGAGCAGCTGAGCGTTGAACGGCACATCGAGTCGTGACATCAGGCAGCCGACAAAGCGCGAGCGGCTGGGCGCAAGCGCTGGCGGTTGATACGCGTAGAGCGCCGCCAACTCCAGGAGACGCTGTCGCGTCTCCGGCTTGATGCGCCCGGTATTGTGCAGGGCGCGAAAGACTGTTGTCGTCGAGACGCCGGCGATCTCCGCCAGTTTCCGTATTGAGATCATGCGCGTCCCCCTTGCGTAACGCGTTACGCAGAGAATACCCCGATTTGCTGTTGACGGCAAGACCACCGCCTCTAGAATGAAACACAGGTTCATCTCCGAAGGCACATGCCGGGTGAACCAATCATTCAGACGGAGGTTTCTCATGCTCACACACAGGTTCAGCAAGGGATTTACGCTCATCGAACTGCTGGTCGTGATTGCCATTATCGCGATCCTCGCGGCGATTCTCTTCCCGGTCTTCGCGAAAGCGCGCGAGAAGGCGCGGCAGAACACCTGCTTGAGCAACGAGCGGCAGCTCGTGACGGCGATGCTGATGTACGTGCAGGATCACGACGAAATGCTCCCCACCGCGCAGGAGTGGAACGGCGTGCTGGCCGGCAGTTATGGCATGACGGGCAAAGTCTGGGATTGCCCCACCTCGTCCAGCAAAGGCACGTCAACGGCGCCGGACTACTTCTACGTCGCCGGGTGTCTGCTCTCCGGCGTGGCGCTGGGCGATGTCACCTTCCCGTCGGACGCGCCGGTGCTGGTTGACTACAACGGCGAAGAGAGGACAAAGCCCTACGTCATTTCGCAGGGGGGACAGGACACGCTCGATGCCGCGAACAGCGTCGCTTTCCGGCATAACACGGGCGCCGTCTTCGCCTATCTGGATGGCCATGTCGGCTGGCTGCCGCAGCACAAGGTGACGGCGAACACCTTTGACCCGTCGGCCATCGGTCCAGGCACCCCCGGTCCGGAAGAATCCATGATTGCGACCGCCTATACGAATAAGACATTCGGCGGATATGGCACCTACCGGATCGGTCTCTTTTTCAAGGTGAGCACCAACGGCAAGTTGACGAAGTATCGCTATTATCATCGCGGCGCGGAGGGGGCGGTCGCGCACACCTTCCGCCTGTTCAAGGTGGACGGCGGCTCGCTGGCCAAGGTTGGCACCGCGGCGCAGACCACCGATATCACCGCGACCTTCGTCCCCAATTCCAAGGTCACCTCCACCGGCGAGACTGCGAGCGATGCCTGGGTCGTGACGGCGCTGCCCACGCCCATCTCGCTGCAGAGCGGCGACACCAATGTCTACATCGTCACCTGCGATACCGCGGCATCGGATACCAAATGCTACTGGACCGACGGCGTCGGCCTGCCGTTCGCGAATGGGAAAAACCTGACGGTGCTGCGCACGGTTCAGACGAACACCGCATATGGCACCGATGCGTATGGCGACCGCAGCAGTCCGTGGTGGTTCGCTAACGTAGACGTGGTATTTCAGGCCGGTCTGTAGGCGCAGCGCCGCACGCCCCGCGGTGTGCCGCGGGGCGTGGCTTATTCTTCCCGGTACGCCGACATGCTCAGCTTCAGCTCCGCCAGTGTCTTCTGCGCAAGATCGCTGATCTTCGTGCGTTTCTGGCAGAGCTGCTGCAGCTCGGGGTAGGCTTTCAGCTCTTTCAGGCGGGCGAGATACAGCATCGCCAGCTCTTCGGACTGGGCGGACCAGACGGATTCCATCAGGCTTTTCGCGCGCTGGACGTGGGCAAAGGCGTCCTCGTACGCCATCTGCAGGAAGGGGCGGGCTTTCACCGCGTGCTCGGCCAGCGCCAGGCGGCGGGTGTCGCGCAGGTGGAGGATGGCTTCCTCGCCCACCTCCACCATCACCGCGTTCTCGATGAGGTAGAGCGACTCGTTGAAGGCGTCCACGGCGGCGACGGCGCGCGCGGCGAGGCGGGCGGCGCCCGCGCGATCGGGCACGTCGGTCATCGCCATCTCGCGCAGCAGCGGGATGAGGTTCGGGTCGCCGCCGTTGGGGTTGGCGGCGTGGTTCAGCCGGCCCAGCTCCTGCACGGCGCAGGCCAGGCGCAGCGGGGGCGCGTGCGGATGGCGGATCACCCGCGCCAGCGCATCCACGTAGTGTCCGGGCGCCAGGTGCGCTTTCCCTGCGCGCAGCGCCGCCTGCGCGGCGGGCGCCGAGCCTTCGGCGATCCAGCGCGCCAGCATGGCGGCGTCGCCGCTCTCGGCCGCGACGCGGATGCGCTCGCGCGCGGCCAGCAGCGCCACGAAGGCGGCGGCCGCGTCGTCGGGCGGCGCCGGGTCGAACTGCATGAGCATCGTCAGGTAGGGCGGCGTGGTCAGCGGCTCCATCGGGCGCTGGCCGCGGCGGGCGTCCAGGTAGTCCTGGCCCAGCTCCCGCGCCGCCGGCGCGCGCTGCGCGTCGGGCAGGGCCATCATCTGCTCCACGTGCCGGCGGGCGTGCGGGCGCTCGTGCAGGAAGGTGAGCACCCGCAGGCGGCCCTCCGCCAGCAGCGCCAGCATAGACAGCAGGTGCAGGCAGGCGCCGTCCCAGAACTCCGCGTGGCGCCCCGCGCGCCCGCCGGCGGCGTCATCGTAGAGGAACATCAGCCCCTCCACCGCCTGCACTTGGTACAGCGCCTGGATGGCAAGGGTGAGCAGCCGGCGCATCTCGGTCAGGTCCAGGCTCTGACCGCTGCTGACGGCGATGAAGCGCAGGCAAAAGCGCGCGAGAAACAGCATGCCCGCCATCTTCTCGACCAGCGCGGCGCCGAAGAAGGCGGCGATGGAGAGGTCGGCGTTTTCGCGCAGCTTCGCGTCGAGGGCGAACAGGTCGGCGAGCAGCGGCGTCACCGCGCGGCGCAGCATCGCCTCCGCCTCGCCGCCCGGCCCGGCCGGCGGCGCGGCGTCAAGGAAGGCGGCGGTCGCCGCCGCCAGCGCCTCGGGATCGCGTGCGAGATCAACGGCCATGGGCTCCCCTCACTCGTGCTCGATACGCTGACCGGGCCGACGAACCGGGTTCCGAGCAATGCGGTATTCATGTGGCAAAGAGCATGTACTCCGCGGTCCCGGGTATGGTCACGGCTCCAGCCGAGTGCCTGCGCGCGGCTCGACGGAGTCTCGCCCTCCAGGAAGGCCCGGTCGCCGCGGCGTGCAACGCCGCGGTCCCCTTCGCCGAGGCTGCGGGGGGCCAACCCGGCCGCGTGGTACGCTGTTCGCGAGACGCCCCGCACAGCGCTCTTGCCCCCGGCAAGGGATGTCTCCTGTCCCGTTTCTCCTCTTTTTCCATGAACCGGGCGGTTTCAATCATGGGCCCGCGTCTGGAGGGCGTGACGCGCACACGCGAGCGGCTAGCGCCGCTCCGAGACCAGCGTCACCCAGCCCTCGCGTTCGTAGCGGGCGCGGAGGGCGTGGCCGGCGCCCTCCAGCGCGGCGCGGATGTCCGCCTCCTGGGTGAGGATGTAGCCGGAGGAGATGAAGAGGCCGCCGGGGGGCAGCACCGCCGGCAGGGCGGGGATGAGGGCGAGCACCACCGGGGCGAGGATGTTGGCGAGCACCAGCGCAAAGGGGCCGTCCGCCCCGGCGAGCAGATCGCTGACGCGAAAGTCAATGCGGCCGGCGACGCCGTTCAGCGCGGCGTTCTCGCGCGCCACGCGCACCGCCAGGTCGTCGTGATCGGTGGCCACTATCCGCCCGGCGCCCAGTTTCGCCGCGGCGATGGCGAGGATGCCGCTGCCGGTGCCCACGTCGCAGACGGCCATCCCCGGCCGCAGCCACGCGGCCAGCGCGCGCAGGCAGGTATACGTGGTGCCGTGGGTGCCGGTGCCGAAGGCCATGCCGGGGTCCAGCGTCACCACCTGCTGCCCCGGTTGGGCGTCAAAAGGGATCCAGCTCGGCACGATGGCCAGCGTGGGCGCGATCTCGATGGGCGAGAAATACTGCTTCCACCCCTCCAGCCAGTCCTGATCCTCCAGGGTGGTCAGCGTGTAGGCGGGGGTGTCCGCCAGCAGGCCCACCCGCGCCAGCTCCGCCAGCGCGCGCTCCACCTGCCCGCGCACCTCCGCCTCCGGCGCATCCTTCCAGAAGGCGCGCACGTAGGTCCGCCCGCCGCGCCACTCCTCGGCGGCGCCATCGGCGCCGGCGCGGTGCAGCGCGTCGGCCACCGCCTCGCTCAGCGGATCATCCACCGGTAGCTCCACCACCCACCAGGCCATCGTGTTCCTTTCAGCCCGCCGTTTCGCCTCCTGACGAAGATGAGGCCCGCTGGACGGCCCGTCGCGGGCTATCCAGTGGGTATGCGGCGTGTATGCGGCGTGCAACCCCGCGGTCCCGGTACGGGAGGCGGTCTGCATGGGCGGCAGTGTGGCATACTTTTGTTCTAATGTCAAGCCACAGCTGTCCAAATATACCGCGCGTGCGTCAACCGCCGGCACCGATCCCGCCAGCGAAGCGGTCCCCCGGATTGCTGCTCGTTGATCGTCGCCTGTCGTTATGGTGGGGGACGCGGGCACTGAAGTACCCCCTGCGGGGCCAGGCGGCCAGGCGTCCCTCTCCAGGGACGCGGCGGATCGAACAGACCAACCGGAGGCTGGAGATCGCGATATGCATGTATCAAAGAGCAGCAATCCGGGGCGGGAGCAACAAAATCCGCCCCCGCGGACTGGCCGGCGCGGGCCGACTGACCGGATACCGCGCAACGCGGGAGTCATGTGGCACAGCGCATGATGGCCGCGCTCCGGTGGGCGCTGACATCAGCGATGTGCGGCCAGGATGGCCCGCTACCCCTCACCCCTAATCCCTACTTGTAGTGGCTCGTCACGTTGCGCCTCGCTTCGCCATCTTGACCGGGGCGCCCCACGGGAATCGGACGGCGCCGACGCGGGCGACGCGCCAGCGGACCCCGTGGGCAGCACCCGGTCGCCCCCCACCCCCATGTCCCGCAGGGACCGAAGCCGTTCGCCACGGGTGGAGCGATAGCGGAACCCGTGGACCCCGGCCCGCAAAACATCACAGCCCCGCAGGGGCGACAGCAGGAGGAGAGCATGGCCTATTCATTCGCCGCCCCGACCGGAGATGGCCCCGCGCCTCCTCGAGCAGCGTGAGCGGATGGGACGCGATGAAGCGGTAGCGCGAGCCGCAGCGGACGGTGACGTTGCAGGAGGAGGATTCCGTATGCTCCGCGGTAGCGATGGGACGGGACGCTGTCGCCCCTGCGGGGCTGTGGATGTTTGCGGGGCCGGGGTCCACGGGTTCCGCTGGCGCTCCACCCGTGGCGAACGGCTTCGGTCCCTGCGGGACATGGGGGTGGGGGGCGACCGGTGCTGCCCGCGGGGTCCGCTGATGCGCCGCCCGTGGCCGGCGGGGTTGATTCCTTCGGGATGACATCATATCCTCTACCTCTTACTCCGATCTCCTGTCCCCTATCTGTCGCGGGTTGTCACGCTGTATCGTGCCCTGCGGCCCGACCAGCGGTCGGGCCGACGGACCGGGTACCGGACAACGCGGAAGTCATGTGTCACAGCGCATGCACTCCGCACGAACTTTCCCCCCATGTAGGGGAGGGAGAAAACACAAATGTGCCCTAGTGCCGCCCGTACCATGACAACCGCAGACCGCCCACCCGCTGAAATACGATCGCGCCGGTGGTCATACCCAGACTGTTGCCGGCAAAAAGGCACCAATTTGGAGGGAGTCAGCGGGGGCAGTCGTCATCGTGCTCGAAAAAATGCTGTCGAGCCGTTCACCACCCCGCGGCCAGCTTCGTCATTGTCCCATTTCTCGCGCGTCTCATCGCACCGGCGCGGGCATATTCCGCGTGTGTCTGCAGGAAAGGAGGGCGTCATGCGGATGGTGGGATGGGTGCTGGGCGGGTTGTATGCGCTGGACGGGCTGGTGGCGCTCGTCGGTGGGCGGCGGGCGACGCGCTGGGCGGACCGCGCGGTGGGGAGCAAACTGCCGCGGCGGGTGCGCCGCGTCCTGCACATGGGCGATCTGCTCACCCGCACCTGGGGCGCCAACAACCTGCTGGCCGGGCTGGGACTGCTGGCGGTGGCGGCGCTGTTGCCGCGCAGGACATAGCGGGACGCCCGCAGCTCGCCTGTGGCCCTCCCGCGGGAGGGCCACAGGCGGCAAGGACGCTGAAGCGCCCAGAACCCCGCGGCGCGCGCGATGCCGCGCGCCTATCACAATGTCCGCCCCGCGCCTGCCGGGGGGCGCGTGACGGCGACGGCGTGTTTACCGCGTCACGTCAAAGCGGGCGACGCTGCCGTTGGCTTGCCAGTCGGCGGTACTGCCTTTTTCGCGCACCCACACCAGCAGGGTGTAGACGCCCGGCGCCTCCGGCATCCAAGTGCAGGTGTTGGCGTCGCCGTAGGGCTGCAGGGTGCCCCAGCCCGCGGCGCTCTTCACGAAAAAGGCGTATTCCAGCGCGTCGCCGCCGGTGGGGGTGGCGGTGAGCAGCACGGCGGCGCCCACTTTCGCGGTCTTCTCCGGGGCGGCGGCGAGGGCGACGGCGCTGACGGTGGGTTTCACCACGTAGTTCCAGATGGTGGCGTTCACGTCATACATGCGCCGGCTGCCCACTTCGCGCGCCCAGACGAGGAGGGCGTAGACGCCCGGCGCGTCGGGGGTCCAGGCGCAAGTGCGCGCGCCGGCGTATGGTCGCGCCAGGCGCCAGCCGCGGCCGTCGTTCACGTAGAAACAGTATTCCACGTTGCGCCCGCCCACCGGCGAGGCGATGAGGGTGACCGGTTTTTTCACCATGCCGCTCATCGCCGGGTCGGCGACGAGGCGCACCGCCGCCAACGGCAGGTCGGCGCAGATGGTGCTGGCGATGACGCTGTCGGCTTTCGCCTCGTCGTGCGTGGAGACGGCGCTCACCCGCGCCGGGAAGGTCGTGTTCCACGGCACGTCGGTGGCGGGGGTGACTTCCACGCGCAGCAGCACGATGCCCAGCGGCTCCAGCGCGCGGGTGGTCCAGCCGGCGGGGCCGGTGATGGCCGCGGTGATGTCGTCGCCGCCGCGCAGGTTATCGAAATATGTCACCGTCCAGCCGTCCTCGCCGGCGGGGGCGGCGAGGCGGAAGGGTTCGGTGACGTTGCCGTTGTTGCGCACGACGATCTCGTAGACGGCGGGGGCGTTGCGCGAGGTGGGCGTGGTCACCGTCTGCTCCTGGTCGTCATTGTAGACATGCTCGCCTTTCAGCGCGTCCTGGCCGAGGGCGTGAATCGCCGCGTCCGGCCGGGAGACGGGCTCGACCGGTTTGGCCGCCGCGGTGATGACGAAGGAGGCGGTGTCGGTGCGCAGCGCGCCGACGGTGGATTTCGCCAGCATGCCCACCGTGTAGACGGTGCCCGCCGCCACGTCCGCGCCGGGGGTGATGTCACAGCGGAAGAGGGCATACTCGCCCGCCTGCAGCTCCGGCACCGGGTAGCCGCCGCCCACCACGTTGGCGGTGATGTTGTCGCCGCCCTCGTAGTCGGTGAAGTAGCTCACCGTCCAGCCTTTGCTGCTGCCGGCGCCGATGAGCATGAATTTCGCCGGGCTCGGGCCGTCGTTCTGCACCTTGAAGAGGTAGGTGACGGTCGTGCCGATCCGCGTCTCCGCCTTCATCGCCTGCTGGCCCTGGTCGTTGGCGTAGATGTCCAGACCTTTATACTCTTCCGTGCCGGCCTTGCGCAGCCAGAAGTCCGGCTGGAAGGCGGGGGCTTCCATCGCGTAGCGCAGCGCCACCGCGTCGAGCACCTCCGCGCCGTCGGCGGCGGTCGCTTTCACCGTCAGCTCAATCACCTTCGGCTTCGCCGGGTCCGCGATGGTGATCTCCGCTTTCAGCTCCTTCGCCGCGCCGGGGCCGATCTCGCCGGCGGTGTACGTCCCCGCCAGCACGGCCTCCGTCACGTCCTTCGGCTGCTGGCCGTCGCCCGCCGGCGGCTCGAAGAATTTCACCGTCCAGCCGGCGCCGTCCGCCGGTTTCGTCGCGCCCACTTTGAAGGCGCCTTTCTCTTTGCCGTCGTTCTGCAGCTTAATGGTGGCGGTGAGCGGTTTTGTCACCACGCCGGCGCCGGCGATCAGTTGATCGGCCGCGGTGGCGTTATAGATGTTGTCGCCCTTGGTCTGCCCGAGGAAATTGATGATGAGGTCGGGTTGGGCAGCCTGGGCCGGCTCCGGCGGCACGATGGCGCGCCAGACCGGGTCGCGCAGGCGGTCCTCTCCCGCGGTAATTTCTTCATAGCCAGAACCATCCGCGTTCATAATGCAGAGTTTACACCGGTCATTCTGGTTGTTCTCATGGGTGATAAAGGCAATTTTTTTACCATCGGGGCTCCATGTCGGATCAATATCGCTGCGCGCGTTTTCGGTCAACCGTTTCAGGTCGGTCCCATCCGGCTTCATCGTGCAGATTTCATAGCTGTTGCCTTGCCAACTCGTGAACACGATCAGCGACCCGTCCGGGCTGAATTCGGGATGCTGCCCGGCGGCGAGGCGCACCAGGCCCGTCCCATCTTTGTTCACCTTCATGATGCTGATCTCGCCGGTTTCCGCCGGCCAGGATTCGAAGACGATGGTCGTGCCATCGGGGCTGATCGTCGGCCGACGCTCCACGCGATTGGTCTCCACCAGCCGCGTTTGGCCGCTGCCATCCGCGTTCATCCGGTACAGTTGCGTGCGTAATTCCTGGTTATCCCGCGAGGAGCAGAAGATGATCTGCTTCATGTCAGGGGTGTAGCGCGGGTCATTATCGTGCCATTTGCTGTTCCCCTGCCCATTGGTGAGCGCCTTTACGTTCTTTCCCGCCATATCCGTGGTGTAGATGCTGATATCGCCGATTTTCACGGCTTCAAACAGCAAGGTGCGACCGTCTTTGCTGATATCAGGTGAGATGGAACTGAGTTCATTCGGAACGATAAACAGCCGTGTCAGTGCCGAGCCATTGGGGTGGATGGTATACGGCTGAAAATACCTGGTGTCGTCCATCTTCATGACCAGAATGGGCGGCAGTGTGTCCCCGGCGTCCGGATCATCCTCGACAAACTGCCCGAACGCCGGCAGCGCCGCACACGCCAGCGCCAGCACTACCCACCACGCCCGCCAGGGGGCGGCCGCGCGCGAGGCCAGGGTCTTCATGTGACTCTCCTTCATGGTCGCGGAGTGAGTTCGCCGGGGGGACGGTCGCGATACTCCTCACTACGCATTATAACATGGATTGTGCCGGAGACAAGGGGAGAGGTGGGATATCTCGGCGAGGATGGCGCATGGCGGGGCGGGGGCAAGAGGAAACCGCGCCGGCGGCGCGAAGTGACAGAGATATCCTGAACCTGGAGCCTGCCATGCCTGACACCGACCGCGCCCTTTTTTACCTGCGCCATATCGCCGCCATCGCCGACCGGGGATCGTGGGTCGGGGCCAGCCCGTTTCTGGAGCTGGCGAAGCTGGAGCTGGCGCGGCGGGGGGAGGCGCCGCCGGCGCTGCACCGGCCGAATATCGAGCAGAGCCTCGCCCACATCAACGCGCGCAAGGATTGCGGCGACTTCGCCTGGGCGGGGCTGTGGCGCATGGTCTACCGCTATCCCGACGCCCCGCTGCTGCCGGCGGACCTGCGCGCGGCCATTGACGACGCCGCGCTGGGCTTCATCTGGTGGCTGGACGAGCCAGGCGAGGAATACTGCTGCTTCGCCTCGGAGAACCACCAGATCCTCTACCACAGCGCCGAGCTGCTGGCCGCCCAGCGCCACCCCGACGCCATCTTCCGCAACAACGGCGAGACGGGCCACTGGCACCGCGAGCACGCGGAGACGGGCATCCGCCGCTGGCTGCGCTGGCGGGGGCGGTTTGACTTCAACGAGTGGCTCTCCCACTGCTATTACGACGAAGACCTGGCGGCGCTGCTGAACCTGCGCGATTTTGCCGAAGCGGAGGATATCCGCCGCGACGCCGACGCGCTGGTCACCCTCATCCTGCTGCAGATGGCGGTGCACAGCCACCGTGGCATCATGGGCAGCACCCACGGCCGCACCTACCGCCGCTACCTGCTGGACCCGGCGAACGAGTCGGTGAGCCCGGTAGCGCACCTGGCGTGGGGCCGGGGCAACGGCACCCTCTTCAGCATCTCCGCGGTGGCGCTGGCGGCGAGCGAGTACGCCGTGCCGCCGATCATCCGGCGCATCGCCCTCGACGATCCGGCGGAGCTGGAAGCGCGCGAGCGCCACGGGGTGAACGCCGAGGACGCCGAGGCGTGGGGCCTCCACCCCGACCGGCTGGAGGATTTCCTCTTCTTCGCCTCCGGGCAGGGGCGCCACCGGCGGGTGGTTGACGCCGCCGTCCGCTACGTGCCGACCAAGCACGGCAACATCGCCTGGGGCGTGCGCCACGCCCACGACTACTACCACCGCTGCGAAGCACAGGGCGTGCCGTATGACGTGAACCAGAGCGAGCACACGCTGGCGCAGGCCGATCTCTACACCTTCCGCACGCCGGAGTTCATGCTGAGCTGCGCGCAATCCTATCGCCCCGGCCAGCCCGGCTATCAGCAGCACATCTGGCAGGCGACCCTCGGCGGCCAGGCGGTGGTCTTCACCACCAACCCCGGCCCCGGCGACCGGCCGGACCGCTGGGCGGGCAACGGCATCCTGCCGCGCGCCGTCGCCCACCGCAACGTGCTGATCTGCCTGTACCGCCTCCTCCCGCGCCCGCAGTTGGGCATGCAGCCGCTGCCGCATCTGCTCTACACCCACGCCTGGTTCCCGGTGGACGCCTTTGACGAGGTGGTGGAGGAGGGCGGCTGGGTTTTCGGGCGCAAGGACGCGGGGTACGCCGCGCTGCGCTCGCTGCTCACCCCGCGCTGGAACGACGACGGCCCGCGCGCCGAGCTCATCGCCGACGGCCCGTGCAACGCCTGGGTATGCGAGCTGGGCAACCCCCGCCTGCACGGCAGCTTCGCCGATTTCGTCGCGACGATCGCCGCCGCTCCCCTCAATGGCGACGACCGCCTGCTCGGGTACGTCTCCCCCAGCGTCGGCGCGGTGCAGTTCGGCTGGGACGCCCCGTTGCGCGTGAACGGCGCGGAGATCGCCATCCGCGACTATCCGCGCATGGACACCCCCTATGCGCAGGTGGCGTTCGGCGAGACGCGCGTCGCGCTGCGGTGCGGGGAGGAAACGCTGACGCTGGAGATGCCGGGATAGGGATCGTACTCGTCATCGTCATCGAAAAAATCGTACAACGGTTGTGCTGCAGCCGCGCGCGGTGTTACCGGGCGTCGGGCCGTCCGGTGCCGGGATGTAGTGGGCCATCACGTTGCCCACTACACCTGGCGATCAGACACGAGGTGAAGAATCGAGGCCCGTATTCGAGGACGAGGACGAGTACGATGACGAAAAGAGCACTGACGCGCTCTGATGACGCCTATGGGGGCCGGGGGAGAGGTGGCGCGTGATTGCGGTGACGATATGTGAGAGTGATGAATGACGATACCAGGCGGTGGCTGACCGGTAACTTTCCCGCTTTTCGCGGGTCAAAGCGGATGACACTCACCTAGGGAGGTTGCCGATGCGGTACGTATTGTTGGCGCTCGCGGCGTGCGCGCTCTTGCCGGCGGGGGCGGCGGTGACGCAGCGTTTTTCCATTACCGAGCCGTTCGGGCTGGCATGGGGGCCGGACCGGGTGAGCTATGCGGTCGAGTTCCCGCCGGGGCAGGTGTCGCCGAAGGGCGTGGCGCTGACGGATGCCGCCGGGCGGCCAGTGGCGGCGCAGCTGTCGGATGTCACCTATTGGGACGCGAAGCGGACGCGGGTGAAGACGGCCACCGTCTCCTTCATGGCGACGCTGCGGCCGCGGGAGACGGGCGCGTGGACGCTGACCGCCGGCACGAAGGCGGTGACGCAGCCGAAGACGGACCTGAAAGCGGAAGCCGCGCGCGCCGCCCTCGTGTTGACGACCGCGAAGACGGGCATCCGGCTGCCGGTCGGCGCGATGACGTACGCGAAGCCGATGGCGGCGGCCGGCGTGCCGGCGCCCATCCAGGGCATCCGGCTGCGCGACGGCCGGTGGATCGGCAGCGGCTGGTGGGAGACCGAGCGCCCGTGCCTGGGCTACAGCGCGACGCTCACCGACGCCGGGCCGGTGTTCGCTCGCGTGGCGCTGCGCTACACCTTCGCGGAGGAGACTTTTTACCACGCGACGGTGGAGCTGAACGCCGGGCAGGACCTGGCGATCATCACCGAGGAGTATAACCTCGCGCAGGGCAAGCGCTACCCGATGCCGGAGCAGGGGGGCGCGAAACCGGGGGATACCTTCGCGCTGGTGCCGCCCCGCTTCGCCTCGGCGGCGGACGAGATGATGTGGGACTGGTGGTGCCCCAGCCAGGGCCTGGTGCCCTCGCCGAACTGTTATCGCTTCGCCTTTTACGGGGGCCTGCAGCCGGACAGCGCGGAGATTCACGGCCGCACCCCCCACGAATACATGAAGCCGGGCGACGGCGGGCTGAGTTACGGCGCGGATGGCCGCGTCATCAGTCTGAACGCCTGGAGCCAGTGGGTGGGCGATGAGTCTTTCTACTTCGGCGCGTATAACGCGAAAGGCGGCGCGGACGAGCTGGCGATTGTGGCACTGCGGCCGGGCGCGTGGCTGCACCCGGACCTTGACCCCCACCCGAACAAGACGCTGAAGCAGTACGTGCAGACGAACAACCTGTGGATTGACCGCGCGACGAAGCCCGACCTGATCCTGCGCGCGCCGACCATGCTGGGCAAGCGCGTCTACGGCATCGGCGTGCTGCGGCGCGCGCCGGTGACCACCACCGCCGACACCAACCTGCCGGTCTCCTTCGGCGACGCGCCGACCGGCGTGGTCCCGTCGCTGGACAAGGACAACGCGCCGAAGGTGAAGACGCAGACGGGCACGGAGATCATGCTGCGCCATATCCGCCTGGGCCGGCTGGAGCTGAATACGATGAAGGACTGGGTGGTGGACTACCCGGAGGCGTCACCCTACCCGCGGCTCTTCGTGGACGCCGGCGACCTGGCGCGCATGCGCAATCGCGCGAAGCAGAATCTGGCCGACCAGCAGCACCTGCGCTGGGTGCGCTGGCTGAACGACGGGAAGCCGGAGACCGGGCAGCAGCTCATCAATGAGAGCCTGGCGTTCCTGACGCAGTTCTGCCAGACCTTCGCCCTCACCGACTACGGGCACATGATGTATGCCATCAATACCGGCACCATCGCCCACCAGGTGGATACCGCGTTGGCGGTGCCGGAGATCACCCCGGAGCAGCGGGCGCAATTGTTGCGCCTCTCCGCGCTGAACCTGTACAATAGCCTCTCCGACAACTACGTGCCGCCGCGCCGCGCGGGCTTCGGCTGGGGCTCGGCGAATATGCAGGCGCAATTGCGCGCCCGCGGGGCGCTGATGGCGGCGCTGCTGCCCAATCACCCGAACGGCGCGGCCTGGCGGCGGTATCTGGCGGCCTGGGTGACGGCCTACACCGAGTCGCAGGTGAATCCCGCCGGCGCGACGCTGGAATGCCCGCACTACGGCGGCATGGCGGTGGAGCTGGGGGTGGTGCCGCTGCTGGCGCTGAACCGCGACGGCGAGATTGACGCCGCGGCGGCCATTGCCCGCTACCGGGCGGCGGCGCGGCACCGGCTGGGGACATTGCTGCCGTGGGATCTGCGCGGCAACATGCGCTCGGTGCCGCCGGTGGGCGACGGCTACTACGAGAGCGACGGCACCTTCATCATGATGGCGGCGCTGCTGGAAAAAGCGGACCCGCAACTGGCCAAAGAGCTGGTGTGGGGCATCCGCGAGAGCGGCGGCAGCATGGGCGGGCACCCCACCCTCATCGGGGCGCTCATTGATCCGGGGCTGGAGCCGGCCACGCCGGCGTTCGCCTCGGAAAATTATCCCGGCGACGGCTTCGTGATGCGAAACGGCTTCCCGCGCCGCGACGAGACGTATCTGTACGTCACCGCCGGCAGCTTTTCCATCGGCCACGGGCATAGCGACCGCGGGGCGTTCATCCTCTACGCCAAGGGCGCGCCGTTGGTGGCCGACTTCGCGGCGATGTATACGCCGAGCATCCGCCAGGCGTGGCACCACCCCGGCGGATTGAGCTTCAATCACGTCGAGGAGCTGCGGGACTGTCCGGGCCGCGACACACCGGGGTGCTACTATACCGGCAAGGTGTGGACAGAGCACACGAAGGAGCCGTTCACCAACCTGCAGCCCGGCTGGGACCCCTCGGCGGCGAATCTGGACGACGCCTTCGGCACGGTGACGCGCTTCGCCACCACGCCGGCGGCGGACTACGCGGAGATGGCGCGGACGATCAGCTACCTGAACCGCGTGCCCTATCAGCAGCCGGAGACCCACGGGCGGCTGGCGACGGAGGATTTTGCCAGTGAGGACGTGTGGGCGGCGCGGCCCTTCACCTGGACGCGCCGCTACGCGCTGGTGAAGAGCCCCGACCCGCTGGGGCACAACTACCTGGTCTTCCGCGACGACCTGCGCGGCAACACCGAATTCACCCCGGCGCTGAACCTGTGGGCGTTGGCGGATACGCTGGAGGTCAAGGGACAGACGGGCGCCTACACCGGCACCTTCGGCGTGGACCTGGACTGCTACGTGGCCGAGCCGAACGCGTTCACGCCCTTCTCGCGCACCGTCAGCCACGATAACCAGTTCGGTTTCCGGAGTCACTTCCAAAAGACGTTCGGCAAGACCAAACCGTTCGAGTCGCAGATCCTCTTCCAGATCCCGCAGGCGCCGGGGAAGGGCGGCTACTTCGTGGCGCTGGTTCCGCGCACAGCGGATGAGCCGCGGCCGGCCTTCGCCACCGTGCTGGACGGGAACGGCATCCAGCTGACCTTCCCCGACCGCACCGACACCGTGGTGCTGCTGAACGCCCCCGGCGCGGTGACGCTGGACGGCCTCACGCTGCAGGGTACCGCGTTCGTGGTCACCCGCGAGGCGGGGAAGACGACGGTGACGCTGCTCGCCCCCGGCAGCGTGAAGCGGGGAGAGGCGGTGCTGCTGCAGGGGGAGACGGCCGCCAGCGTCGAGGTCCGGTAGCGATCGCCGACCAGGGGACGCGAGGCCCTTGCCCTCCGCCCACACCGGGGCCGCGGAGTTGTACTCCGCCTCTACCGGGCCTGCCCGCGACACCGCCGCGACGATGCTCCGGGCGGGCGATCCCGATGCCATCGGGATCGCCCGCCCAGTGCCTCCCCCGTGATGTCAGGCTTATCCCCCCAGGCTGTGCTTTCGCCCTTTGGGAGACGATGACTGTTTGACATACCCCACTGGGGACTGTCCCCCTGAACGCCGTACCCCGTTGATCCACAGGGGCTGCACCGGGACTGTCCCCAGTGGGCGTGCAAGCTATGGGGGATGCTACGGGGGACAAGCCGCCCCGCTGCGTGCCGCACGACGAACGGGGTTTGGTGGGGGCGGGGTGCACATGCGGCCCTCACCCCCCAGCCCCCTCTCCCAGCGGGAGAGGGGGGGCGACCGCCTGCCCAGTGCCCCCCATAATATCAGGTCCCCCCAGGCTGCTTTCGCCCTTTGGGAGACGATGACTGTTTGCGTCGGCGCCGGGGGGAAGTGCTGAAGCATTGGGGGCGGAGTGCCGCGCGGGGTGCTCACGGTTGCATACCCCGCACCATGGGGACAGTCCCGGTGCAGCCCCTGTGGATCAACGGGGTACGGCGTTCAGGGGGACAGTCCCCAGTGTGCAGCCGAACTCCCCCGGCGGTCATGCCCGCGCGATAGCTTCCGGGAATACGGTGTTTCCGGAAACCAGCGGGCGACAACCGTGCTGCCGGGCGCTTCTCCGAGCCTGGATGGGGCACCCTATGCCCCTGAGGGCTGTTGTTCTGGGGCGGTCCTGGGGGCATTGGGGGGCAACGGCTCACGATACTTGACAAAAAAGGTCCCTGCCGTGTATACTGACTTCCAAGAACACCGTATTTTCGGAACCTGTTGTATTGGCAATACTACGTTCTTTTTTGAAAGGAGTGTAGAGGTATGTCTTCCCTGCGAAGCAGAGGGACCCGCCGCCGCGCGGGCTTCACCCTCATCGAACTCTTG
>JAKPKV010000106.1 GCA_029553475.1 Armatimonadota bacterium | reverse complement strand
CCCCGGCTTCGAGGCGAACCCGTATTACTTCTGGACCGGACGGCCGTTCAGCCGAGAGGTCATCAACTGGCAATGGCGGCGCCACATGATCGTGGCCGGCATCGAGGATGAGCGAACCTTTCATGCCCTCCCCATGATGGGCAACCGTCAGGCGCCCTACCCGCCGGGCTTCAGCGATGCCGGGGAGGCGCCGTTTCAGCGTTTCGCCGAGGCCATCACTGCCGCGGGCGGCCTGCTCTTCTGGGCGCACCCCTTCCAGCCCGAGCGCGAGCACATCTTCGACCACGTGTATTCCATGATTCGCCCGTATAACGATGCGCTGCTCACCGTGCCGAACTCCCAGGGCACCGGCGTGTCGCGCCCGGACGACAGCATTCTCCGCCCCGGCGGCATCTGGGATCAGGCCCTCGCCGCCTACGTCCGCGGCGCGCGGCCCGCCTTGCCCGGCGTGTCATTCGAGCTGGATTATCACCAGGGGACGTTCCACCCCCGCGCGACGCTGCACCTATGGATTCCCGCCGACCTCACCGACCCCGCCGCACGGAAGCGCGCCTGCCTGGACGCGCTGCGCGCCGGCCGCTATTACGCCACCAGTGCGCCGCCCGACGCGCTGGTGCTGGAGGAGTGCGTGCTGACCGCCGGCGACGCGGCGGCCGCGCCCGGGGAGCGGCTGCCCGCCGCCGGTCCGCTCACCCTCTCCTATTCCATCAGGTCGGAAAACCCGTTACAATGGGTACAGATCCTACGCGACGGCGCGGTGGTGCAGACGCTGACGACCCCGGCCGGCGCCTGGCGTGATGCGCGGGCATCCGCGCAGGCCGCGCCGGCGTATTATCGACTGATGGCGCAGGATGTCTCCGGACACGGTCTCGTCTGCATGCCCATCTTTGTGCAGTCGCCGTAGCGTACGCGACACCGCTTAGAAACTGTACGAGAGAGGATCGTGGCCAGCCACGCCACCAGCGGGCGAGGGGGCCGCGAGGACGTTTCGGACAGTTTCTTACAGGGAGGCGCATCATGAACATGCCCACAGGCTGGGAGTGGATTCTCGTCATCATTCTCGCCCTCATCGTGCTGGGGCCGAAACGCCTGCCCGACCTGATGCGGTCGATCGGGGACGGCATCCGCGAATTGAAAAAGTCCATGAACGGCGCGGCGCCGACGAACACCGAGGACGAAGCGCCGGCCGCCCCGCCGCCCGTGGATGCCGCGAAATAACGGAGGAGCGTATGAAGCGGTTCGTCATCTTTCTGC
>JAKPKV010000101.1 GCA_029553475.1 Armatimonadota bacterium | reverse complement strand
ACCGAGACATCAGCATAACACCACCGCCGCCGGAGAATGTCGGCGGCGGTGGTGTGCGGATGGGGCAGGCCGCGCCGGGAACGACGCGCGGGCGCACGTACCTGATGCCCGGGCGGCCCCCCGACACTACACCGGGGCCGGAGGGCTTGCACCCTCCGGCCCGGCGGGTCTACATGGGATGCATGATCCCGGCCGATGGGGAGTTATTGATATGACCCCCACAGGCTGAACGGCATGTCGAAGGCATAGCTGCTGCGCCCGTTGCCGCCGTAATTCCAGTTCGTGCCATCGGTGCTGTACTGCAGCGTCGTCTGGCTGTTGCTCGCGCCGGTGAAGGCCGCGTAGCGGATGGCGTCGGTGGTCGCCGTGCCCTGGTCGTAGCAGGCGCCCCAGAAGCGGTACGCCGCGGACGAAGAGGTGGACGACGACAGGCTGATGCGGTACGTCTGGCCGCGCACCAGCGCGATGGTGGGCGACAGATTGATGTTGATCTGGTTCGCCTCGGACAGCACGCTGCCGGCGGCAATGGAGCCGGAGGCGAGCGTGGCGCCGGTGGTGACGTTCTTGATGGCCCAGTTCAGGCTCGCGGACGGCGAGCCGACCTTGCCGACGAAGAAGCCCACGCGGGTGATCGTCACGTTCGGGCGGTTCCAGTAGATCTGCTCGCCGATGGACATGCCGTTGTAGATGCGGTCATACCCATTGCCGCTGCCGCCGGAACCCCAGTACCCCGCCTGGCCCTGGGCGCTGCCATCGGAGTAGAAGATGCCGATGGCGCCGCGCTGGGTGGCGTGGGTGGTGTTGCTCGCGCCGGACTTCCAGGACGCCGGGAAGCCGCCGTCGCCGGAAATCCACCCGCGCCAGGCGTTGGCGCCGTGGTAGTTATAGCTGGCCACCACGTAGCCGTCCATGCCCAGCAGCTGGGTATCCACGAACTTGATCGCCCGGCCGGACCCGGTATTCGGGCAGGAGTAGTTCGAGGCGCTCACGCTGCGCGGCGAGATCACCATCCAGTAGCGCTGGCCCTGGGTCACCTGGAAGCTGCGGTCCAGGTTGTTGAAGAGCTGCCAGCCATCGCGCGGCTGCCCGCCGTTGAGCGGATGGAAGTTCAGCTCGGACGCCAGCACTTTCGTGGTGTCCGGCCAGCCGCGGGCATCCGCCGGCACCACCTGCAGGTCGTAGTAGCCGTAGTTGCCCGCGCCGTACGCGCCCTGGGTCTTCCACTCACAGGCCAGCCGCGTCACCGTGCCGGTCTTCTGCGCGGTGAAGGCCGCGGCGAACTTGTTCTTCATGTCGCCGTAGCGCCAGCCTTCCCAGTTGAAGGCGGTCTTCGACTCGATGGGGTAGCCGAACTCCTGCATCACGCCGGTGGGCGGCGGCGGGGGCGGGGCCACCGTCCCGGTGCTCACCGTCACGGCGGCGGCGGCCGCGGTGATGGCGGTGGCCGTGCCGGCCACGGTGCCGTCCACGACGACGGTGTAGGCGCCGTCGGCGACGACCTTGCCGCTCCCGTCTTTGCCATCCCAGGCCGCGGTGCGGGTGCCGCTGGCGACGTTGGTGTAGGTGCCGATGACGCGCACTTCGCCGCCGCCGCTGTTGCGCACGGCGACGCGCAGGTCGGCCGCGGTCGGCACGGTGTAGGTGATGGTGGTCGTTTCACCCTTGCTCGCGTCAATCGTCGCGGGGCTCACGTTCGTGATGGCGAACGCGCCGGTGGTCGGCGGCGGGGTCACGGCCGCGGTCTTCACCGTCACGGTGGCGGAACCCGTCACCGCGGCGCCGGCGGTGTCCTTGCCGGCGAACCTGATGGTGTAGGCGCCGTCGGCGACGATCTTGCCGCTCCCGTCCTTCCCGTTCCACGGGGCGATGTAGTTTCTCGCCGCGGTGTTCGGATAGGTCCCCAGCGTGCGCACGGTCGTCCCGCCGCTGTTCACCACGGTGTTGGTCAGCGTGGACAGGGCGACCGGCACGGTGTAGTTCACCGTGGTGGTCTGCCCGGCGCTCGGGTCGAAGGTGCTGTTGGTGATGCCGGTGACGGTGATGGTCTGCGCCGTCGGCGGCGGCGGGGTCACGGCCGCGGTTTTCACCGTCACGGTGGCGGTGCCGGCCACGGTCGCGCCGTTGCGATCCTTGCCGGTCAGCTTCACGGTGTAGGCGCCGTCGGCCACGATCTTGCCGCTGCCGTCTTTGCCGTTCCACGGGGCGATATACGCGCGCGCCTGCACGTTCGAATAGG
>JAKPKV010000041.1 GCA_029553475.1 Armatimonadota bacterium | reverse complement strand
CGCCGAAAACCTCGTCCTCGTGATGATCGACTTCCCGCGGCAGACACAGCTGCCCGACAATCTGAAAGCGCAAAACGACCAGCTCGCCCAAGCCTTTGGCGTCACCGGCTTCCCGACGGTGATCGTCCTCAACAGCGACGGACAGCGCATCGGCCAGCTCGGCTACATGAAAGCCGGCGTGAAACCGTTCCTCGCCCGCCTCGGCGAGCTCTGACCTCCCCGCACCTGCGTTCTCTTGCTCCAGCCGCGCACCCACTGCGCGGCTTTTTTGTCGCCAATTAAACGCTCACGCCACCGCGAGCACCGCCGCCAGCTCGTCGGCCGTGAGTACGACCGGATTGGCTTTCATGCTGCTCGCCTGCTGCGCTTGCGCCACCACCTCGGGGAAATCGGCGGCTGCCACGCCCAGCGCGGCGAGTTTGGGCAACGCCATCGCGGCATGCTGCGCCGCCACCCAGACCACGCCATCGTCGGCCGTCGCCTCCGCGCGGCCAGTCAACCAGCGCGCCACGTCAGCGTAGCGAGCGAGCGACGGATGCTGCGGCGCACGCTCCCGTAACGCGCGGAGATTCGCCGCCATCACCGGGGCCAGCAGCGCCGCGCAGACCGCCCCGTGCGGAGCCGAGAAGCGCCCGCCAATCGCGCCCGCGAAACCGTGCACCGCGCCGAGGCCGGCATTGGCCAGCGCGATCCCGCTCCACAGGCTCGCCAGCGCCATGTCCGTGCGCGCCGCCAGATCGTGCCCGTCGCGAAACGCCCGCGGCAGCGCGCTGGCCGCGCGGGGCAGCCCGCCCGCGCACAGCGCATCCGTCATCGGATTGGTCCGGCTGCACACATAGGCTTCCAAAAGTTGCGTGAGCGCGTCGAAGCCTGTGCTCGCCGTCAGCGCCGGCGGCAGGTCGAGCGTCAGCTCCGGATCGACGAGTGCGATCCGCGCCAGCAGATGCGGGCTGCGCAGGCTCACCTTCACGTTGTGCTCCGGCACCGAGAGCACGGCGTTGCGCGTCACTTCCGCGCCCGTGCCCGCCGTCGTCGGGATCGCCATCCACGGCAGCGTGGGACAAGTCAGCGGTTTTCCCGCGCCGACGACTTCGAGATAATCGAGCGGATCGCCCGGATTCGTCAGCAGCCCGGCGATGGCCTTGGCCGCATCGATCGCGCCGCCACCGCCGAAGCCCAGCAGCATCTCGGCGCCAAACTCCCGCGCCCGCGCCACACCGCGCTGGATGTCGGCCACGGTGGGTTCGCCCGCCACCGGGAAACACTCCGCCGTCACGCCCGCCGCGCGCAGCGTTTCGCGAAGCGGCTCCGCGCGGTCAGTCGACTGCCCGGTGACGATCAGCGCACGCCGGCCCCACGGTCGGACGAGTTTTCCAACCTCGGCGCGCGTGCCGGCGCCGAAGACGATCTGCGTGGCCGTGGCGAATTCGAAGCGCATGGGAACGCGTTGCCCGCTCACTCCACCACCGTGTAGCGCGTGCCGACGCGCGGCACCGCCATCAGCGAATCGACCGCCGCGCGCCACGCCGCGTAGTGGGCGGTCTCGCGGTGCGCCGCGTGCGCCTCGGGCGAGCGATAGACTTCGTAGAGCATAAACTTCGTGGGATCGTCGGCCTGCTGGCCGACATCGAAACGCAGCACGCCGGGTTCGCGCCGGCTGGCTTCGGCATTGGCGCGCGACGCCACCTTGAAGGCGTCGATCGCGTCGGGCTTCACCTGGATTTGTACGTGGAGAGCGAGCATGGGAAAAAGGTCAGGCATTGCGGATCGCCTTCTGAATCTCGCGGACAAACGCCTCGAAACGCTCCCGGTCCGGCCCGGCGTCGCACAAATCGAGGCCGACGCCGCCGGTCTTCTTTGGGAAAAGCGCGAATTGCCGCCGCCGGAAACTCACCGCCATGACGACCGCGCAGCCCGCCGCCACCGCCCAGCCGAAACGCGCCACGCGCTGCACCTCCGGCGCATACGATTCGCGCCCGAGCACGAGAGCCGCGGCCACCGCCAGCGAGGCGATCAACAGCGAGTTTTTGAACCAGCGGTTGCGTACCACGCGCCGCGCGGGCGGCGTCGTCAAACTGGCCAGCGGCACCGTGCTGCGATGCGTGCGCCCGAGCGTCCAGACGGCCTCCACCTCCACGCAATCCGCGTACAGGAAGAAGCGGCGCCGCACCTGCGGCAGGCGTTCCGTATAGGTGGCGAGCGGAGTGTCGTGGGCC
>JAKPKV010000023.1 GCA_029553475.1 Armatimonadota bacterium | reverse complement strand
GGTAGCGCGAGCCGCAGGCCGAGCCGCAGCGGACGGTGACGTTGCAGGAGGAGGATTCCGGATGCTCCGCGGTAGCGATGGGACGGGACGCTGTCGCCCCTGCGGGGCTGTGGATGTTTTGCGGGGCCAGGGTCCACGGGTTCCGCTGACGCTCCACCCGTGGCGAACGGCTTCGGTCCCTGCGGGACAGGGGGGTGGGGGGCGACCGGGTGCTGCCCGCGGGGTCCGCTGATGCGCCGCCCGTGGCCGGCGGGGGTGATCCCTTCGGGATGACATCATCTCCTCTACCTCGTACTCCTATCTCTTATCTGTCGCGGGTTGTCACGCTGTATCGTGCTCTGCGCACCGACCGCTGGTAGGGAACGCCCGCCGTGGCGTTCCTGGTCGCCGCAGGGGTGCGCCGTTGCGGGCGCGAGCCCGCTGGTGACCGCGGGCGGCTCGACACAAGGGGCACCGGAACGCCACGGCGGGCGTTCCCTACGATGGACGAGGCAAGGTACACCGTGACGGCCCGCTACCCCTAATCCCTAACCCCTCACCCCCCTGCTCCGCGGCGAAGCGCGCCAGCGTCGCGCGGGTGATGTCCGGATGAATGGTGTGCGGGGAGGTGACGGCGAGGGCGCCGGTGAGGGCGCCGAGTCGCATGGCGTCCACCAAGGGGAGACCGTGCACGAGGCCGACGAGGACGCCGGAGAGATGGGCGTCGCCGGCGCCGGCGGTGCTCACCGCGTCCACCGGCACGGCGGGGACGTGGGTGAGCGTGCCGCCGTCACAGCACCAGCTGCCCGCGCGGCCGGCGGTGATGGAGACACGCAGCGCGGGCTGGCGTTGGCGCAGCACGTCGCAGGCCAGCGCGGCGATTTCCGGGACGGACAGGTCAAAATCCTGCAGTCCGGCAATGGCGGCGGCTTCGTCAAGATTCACCGCCAGCAGGTCCACCGCGGGCAGCAGCGTCCAGGCCTCCTCCACCTCGGCCGAGGCGAAGGAGGCCACGCGCAGGAAACCATACGCCGTCCCCAGGCGCAGCACCTCGGCGCGCGCCGCCAGCGGCACCTCGGGCACGGCCAGCGCAATGCCGCGGTCGGCGAAGCGGGCGAAGGCCGGCTCGACGGCGCGCACGGCGGCGGCGTCCACCCGCGCGCAGGCCGAATCGGTGGTGGTCATGTTGCCGCCGCTGCCATCGGGATACACGACGCAGAAGGAGTAGAGCGTCTGCTCGCCGGGGAGGACGCGCACGTAATCGAGGGGCAATCCCGCTTCGCGCATCTCCGCCAGCAGCGTTTTCCCCGCGTCGTCTTCGCCCACCGCGCCGATGGGCAGCACGGTGAAGTCGGGACCGAGCAGCGTGTGCACGTAGTGGCTGATAATGTGGAGCTTGCAGTAGTCGCGCCGGTCGAGGAAGCGCCCGCCCCGGCTCTCCTCCCGCCCGAGGGTGTGGTCACCCTCCAGCGCGAAGAACGCCCCGGAGCCAATGCCGCCGGTGCCGATCATGGCGCAGTATGCTGCTGCGTGCTTCATGGTTGTACCGCAGGGGGAGCGGAATGTAATGCCTGTTATTCCATGTATTCCATAGGCGCCCGCGATATTTCACACCGGTCGCGAAAATTTTTTTATCCGGGAGCGTTGTGCCACCGCTGGGGGCGCGGAAAGGCGAATACGCCGGTCATCGTGCACCGGGCAGGCGCGGACGAGAGAGGTATTCCGGCGACGCCGCCATCCGGGTCGTCAGCGTATTGGGACCCATCAATTCCGGGCGGTGCTGGTGCCACAGATACGTGCTCTCCACGTCATCCGGATTCATCCAGCAGGCGCGCATATCGTCAGTCAGCACGTGCGCCGCGTCGCGGACGAATCCCTCCCCCTCCGCCGCGACGGGCGCCGCGCGTCGGCCATCGGCGTAGAGGATCTCCAGGAAGCGGACGCCCAACTCCCCGTGCGGCTGCAGCGTCACCCGCACCGTGCACTCCATCGGCACGCCAGCCGGCAGCGAGAAGATGTTCATGCGCAGGGGGGCGTTCCCGCCGTCGTGGCCGCGATAGAGCGTCTGCCACCCACCATCGGCATCCGTCGCCTCGATAGCCATGCGGCGAAAACAGGGATCGGGCTCGATGAGATGCAGCACCAGCACGTCGCGTTCGAGGCCCGTCGGCTCTCCCGCATCGTGATGCGCGAGAAACGCCGTCATCTCCGCCTCGAGTCGCTCCAGCGCGCGCAGCGTGGGGGAGGTCTGCTCCGCCGGGCGATACCGCGCCCACAGCATCGCCTCCGTCTCCCGCAGCGCGCGCACGTCGCGCAGCAGGTCGCGCAGCCGCGCCGCGGTCGCCGTCGGCGGCGTGCGCAGGGGGTGGCGCAGGGCCTGGTACCAGGCGCTCATCGTCTCGCGCAGGCGCTGCGCGAAGCGCTCGCGCGCCAGCAGGTGCGCCTCACAGGCCAGGCGCTCCCGCTCTTCGGCGCACGCCGCCGCTGCGGCGAAGCGCTCCGTCAGCCGCAGCCGCCGCGTCAGCTCCGGCGCGCGCGAAAGAGCGTCTTTGGGCAGTGGATCAACGTAGGAGAACAGCTCGCCGCTCACCATGCCGCGATAGCGCCCATCGCGCAAGTCTACCAGCGAAGCGGGGGCGTCGCCGGCGACGCCGAAGCGCTGCCGGGCCCGGCTGGCGACGAAGGTGTCCTGCTCGGGCGCGAACCCCTGCCAGGCGCCGGCGACGGCGAACTCGATGCCCGTGCCCTCGCATTCGAAGAAGGTGCGGCTAAGCTCCCAGACCGTGCTGTTCACCCCCAGCACGCCCGGCTGGCGCCCGTAGGCGTTGAGGAACTGCGCGGTATGCGAAGACGCGCCGTAAGGGGCGAGCACGACCTCGTGGCCGGCGCGCAGGAAGATGCCGGTGGTATCCTCCGCCCGCCAGTGCGGGAAGGCATTGAGCGAGCGCCCGTTGCGCGTGTGATATTCCCAGTCCATGACGATGAGCGCCGGATGCAGCGCGGGCAGGCGCTCCGGCCAATACAGCAGTTGATCGCCCCACAGCATGGGCCGTTTGCCCGCCTGCACCGCCAGCTCCGCCGCCCAATTCACGTGCGCCAGGTAGACTTCCGCCATGCCGCCGGCGTCGTACTTCGGCCGACATAGCGAGCACAGACCGAGCTGATGGCACTCATCGCAGGAGATATGGAAATACGGCGACGGACTGATGGCGAACCACTCGGCGAACATCGCTTCCACCAGCCGGCGCGTCTCCGGCAGCGCGGGGCAGAGGCTGTTGCCGGCGCCGCCGTAACTGTCGCGCGCGCCCTCACGCCCTTCGTTCAGATGGGCGTAGTCGGGATGGCGCACGATGAAGTGGGTGTGCCCCAGATTCGGCACGATGGGGATGACGTCCATGTGCCAGGACGCGCACTGGCGGATGAACGCTTTGGTCTCCGCCATCGTCCAGGCGCCCGGCGCGGCAAAGCCGGGATGGCGGTCGTACCGGATGCCGTTCTCGCAGTAGAGAAACACGGTATTGGCCTTCAGCCGGCTCATGCGCCGGCAGACCGCCAGCGCGTACTCCATGCGTTCCACCTGCCGCCCCAGGTCGAACTGGAAACCGCGCAGGGGCAGCGCCGGGTAGTCGGTCACCGCGCCCAGGGGGTAGCCGCCGTCACGGTCGAGCACCTGCGCCAGCGTCTGCACGCCGTAATAGAGCCCCGCTTCATCGGAACCGATGAGGGTGATGACCTCGCCGCAGGTGAGCTGATACGCTTCCGCCGGCGCGCCGACTCCCGTCCAGCCGGCGGCACGCAGCGCCGCGCGGTCCATTGCCTCCGGCGCGATGCGCAGCGTGATGGCCGGCGCCCTCCCCGCCGGCTGCATGGGCAGCTCCAGCCCGCAGCGCTCGCGCACCCGCGACCGGCACTCCTCCGCGCCGCGCCGCGCCGCCGCGTCGTCAGCGGGGCAGGCGATGCGCCAGCGAGCAGTGAGAGAGGCGCGGGCCGCGTCCCAGCGCGCCAGCCGCGGGACAGGTGAGAGATGAACGGACATGCGGAACACTCCCGGGGATAGGGTCACAGTACCACAGACGCTGATGGGTGACAAAAGTTTCCGCGGCGCGCCGGGGCGAGCGTGCCCGCCGCCAAGCGATGGGTGGCCGGCCGGCTCATCACCTGTCAGCCGCCAGGGACAGCGCTGTATTGACAACCGACACAAAGCCGCCATATTTGCGCGGATATGCCGACATCGGCGTCCCGCCATACCAGTCGCCGTCCGGAAACCGTACGTCCAGTCCATCCTGATGCGGTACCATCAGGGCAGAGTCACACAGCGGCATCTGTGTGGCGGGACAAACTCTTTGCCAGGGAGTAAGCATGCACGGACGATTACGTTACGGAGGCATACTGCTGATGCTGGGGCTGCTGATCGTGGTCGGCGGCTGCAGCAGCAGCGTGGACCCCAACCCGGTGGCGGCCTTCACCACCGCGACGGAATTGCGCGGCGACGGCACGCTGGTGCGATACGACGCCTCGGGATGCGGTGACGCCCAGGACGGACCCGACGCGCTGGAAGTGCGCTGGGATTGGGACGATGACGGCATCTTCGACACCCCCTTCACCGTTGAGAAGACGGCGGAGCGCCTGTATCGCGATCCCGGGCGATACACCCTGGCGCTGGAAGTGCGGGACAGCAGCGGACGCTGCAGCACGTACCGCGCCACGGTGACGGTGGCGCCCCACCTCTCCCTCACGCCGACGCCGGCCACGCTGTCCATCGGAGAGCGCGTGACGTTTACCGTCGCCGTGCTGGGCGTGGCGGACCACCGGGTGACCTGGTCGGCCACCGGCGGCGCGGTGGCGGACGGCACGTATACCGCGCCCACCACCGCGGGCGCCTACCAGGTGACCGCGACCAGCGTGGCGGACCCCGCCGTCGCCGTCAGCGCCCCGGTGACGGTGGTGGCCGGCAGCCTGAACGTGGAGGTGAACTAGGATGATGACCAAAAAACATGCCCGGTGGCTGCTGGCCCTCGGCCTGGCCGCGCTCGTTGCCGGCTGCAGCCCGTCACTTGCGCCCGCGACGCCCGCTGATGAGGGCAGCGCCCTGCTGACCGTCCGCTGGCCGGCGCGAACGCGCCTGCTGCCCGCGATGGCCGAGAGCCTTCGGGTGACGGTACACACTGCGCGGGGATTCCAGCAGAGCCGCGTCCTCAATCGCCCGGCGGCGGGGGGCGCGAGCACCGTGCTCTTTGACCCCGTGCCGGTGGGCGCCCTCACCATCACCGCCGCGGCGTATCCGCAGCCGGAAGCCGGCGGTACGGCACAGGCGGCCGGCGTCACCGAGGTGACCATTGCGGCGAATCAGCGCGCCGACGTCGCCCTCACCATAGCGACCACCATTGTCCGCCTGGTCATCGCCCCGGCGACGCCGTCGCTGCAGGTCGGCGATAGCCTGCTCCTCACCGCCACGCCGGTGGACGCGTCGGGCGCGGTGGTGCTCACCCCGCCGGGCACCATCGCCTGGTCGGCGACCGGGGCGGCGACGGTATCCGCCACCGGCGGCGTGCTCACCGGGGTGGAGCCGGGGACGGCGCAGGTGACCGCGGCCGAGACGGAATCGGGCGTCGCCAGCACGGTGACCGCGACGGTCAGCGCGCGGCTGGTGGGCAAGATCGCCTTCCTGTCCACCCGCGACGGCAACTCGGAAATCTACATCATGAACCCCGACGGCACCGACCAGCGCCGCCTGACGAACAACCCGGCGAACGAGAACGAAATCTCCTTCAGCCCGGACGGCCGCCGGATCCTCTTCATCTCCGACCGCAACGGCCCCTTCCACATCTTCATCATGAACAGCGACGGCACGGACGTGCGCCAGTTGACCAATGGGTCGCGCGACGACTGGGGGCCGATCTTCACCCCGGACAGCACGGAGATCCTCTTCTTCCGCACGGAGAGCGCCGGCGACGAACTCTACATCATGAACGCCGACGGCACGAACCAGCGGCGGCTGACCAATAACACCGTCGCCGACGTGCTGCCGAGCATGACGCCGGACGGACAGTGGATCATCTTCGAGCGCATGGTGGGGAACGCCTACGACCTGTTCCGCATGCGGCGCGACGGCAGCGGGGTGCAGAACCTGACGAACGCGCCCCCCGATGATTGGTATCACTGCATCAGCCCCGACGGCACGAAAATCGTCTATACCGAGGGCACGCACCTCACCACCATCAATATTGACGGCACGGGCCGCCGCCAGCTCACCTTCCCATCGGGCTATCGCGACTGGCGCCCCTGGTACAGCCCGGATGGCCGCTTCATCGCCTTCGCCTCCAACCGCGAGGGCAACCAGTATGACATCTACGTGATGGACAGCGACGGGCAGAACCCCCGCCGCCTGACCACCAGCACGTCGTTGGACCATTATCCGGTGTGGGGACCCTAGCTCCCCCTCCGTTCGCCGCTCCGCGGGATCCCGGGCGCGCCGCGGTCCCGCCGGGCGCTTTCCCGGCCGCGGGCTCCCCCGCCCGCGGCCGGTTGCCAATCCGTCCCGCGCGCGGTATGCTAACGGTAACTCGTTCCCGCGAGGTGCCGTATGCCGATCGGAACACGACTCACGCTGCCCCGCCAGTGGTTCACCCCCCTGCTGGCCGCCGTCGTCGCCACCCTCGCGGTACTCATCTGGCCGCCTGAACGGGGGACGGCACTCTTCCTCGCGCCGCTGCATTATGTTGAATGGATGGGGTACGACGCGCTGTTTGCCCTGCGGCCGTACGATCCGTCAACCGTTGACCCGCGTATCGTGATCGTCGGGTACAGCGCGGAGACGGAACTCTCCCTCGCCCACCGGTGGCCTCCTCCCCGGGATGTCCATGCGCGCGTGGTGAACAACCTCGTCGCTGACGGGGTCCAGCTCATCGTGTTCGACGTGTCGTTCCAGGATGCCAGTACCCCGCAAGCCGACACAGCCCTGCATGAGGCGTTGCTGGCCGTGCCGAACCGCGTCATTCTCCCCTGCACGTTTCATCGGGATCTCGCCGAAACCGATCGCGCGGGGGTGCCCAGCAAACGCCTGGTGGGCGCCTACTGGGATGATCACGTGGACTTTGAACAGAACGCGCGGTTAGGCTTCGGGGAAATGACCCGCGCCACCGCCGAAGGCACGACCAAACATATCCGTTCGTGCATCCTGGTCAATTATAAGCAGGGGTGGGATCGGCCTGATACCGAAGGGGACTGGGTGCCGTCGCTGCCCGTCGCGACCTACCTGGCGATGACCGGGCAAAGCCCGGCGGATATCCGCGTCTATCCCAAATCCGTCTGGTTGGGCCAGTTGCGCGTGCCGCGCACCGCGCCAACCGTGCGCGATTCCTTCGACGGCAGCGCCATCCCCGCCGCGTATGTGCGTTTTCCCAGCGCCCCGGCGCCTATCGTCGCGTTCGAACGCGTCTATCGCAATGAATTCAGCCCCGGTACCTTCACGAATACAGTCGCCTTCATTGGCGTGACGGGCTCCGAGCTCGCAAAAGCCACCAATGAGCAGTTCACCACCGCCGCCACCCGCTTTGCGCCCTATCCCGGGCGCAATACGCCCTATATCGCCGGCGTCGAAGTGCAGGCGCAGATCCTGAGCGCGTTGCGGCGTCACGGCTTCATGCATCAACTGCCCCTCCTGCATTTGTGGCTGATCGTGTTCGTCTTCGCCCTGGCCGCGACCTACGTCGTGCGCCAGTTCATGAACTGGCGCGGCCCCGTGCTGTTCGCCGCCATCATCGCGCTCTATCTCGCCACGAGCATCATCGCCTTCCACCAATGGTCCACCCACCTCCCCTGGGTGTTGCCCAGCGCGCTGGTGGTGCTCACCGCCTCGACCCTCGCCTGGATGGAGCGCGGCAGCCTGCGCAAGAAATGGTCCGGTTACGTATCGCCGGCGGTCATGCAGATGATCATGCAGCACGAAGGCGACCTTGGCGCCAAGCGCTACGACGCGACGGTGATGTTCGGCGATATCCGCAACTTCACCGGTTTCTCCGAGCAGCACACGCCGGAGACGGTAGTCCGCCTGTTGAACCGGCATCTGGAGAAGCTGACGACCATCATCTACGATGTCGGCGGTACCATTGACAAGTTCCTCGGCGACGGCATCCTCGCCGTCTTCGGCGCGCCGCTGCCGCAGGCGGACAGCGCCCGGCGCGCGGTGCGCGCCGCCTGGTTGATGCGCGAGGCGGCGCTGGTGCCCATCGTGGATGACGACGGCACGGCCTATACGCTGGCGACCGGTTTCGGCATCACCACCGGCCCGCTGGTGGCCGGCCACGTGGGCAGCCAGCGCCGGCACGAATTCACCATCATCGGCGACACCGTCAACCTCGCCTCCCGCCTGCAAGGGGTGACCGGCCAACCGGACGTCATCATTGATTTGCCCACCTACGCGCTCGTGCGCCGCCACGTCGCGGTGGAGCCGCTCGGCGAGGTCACGCTGAAAGGCAAATCGCAGCCCATCGCCTGCGTGAAGGTGACGGCGTGGTACGATGACCCGCGTGACGACGCTGCCGCTCCCGTGGAGGAAGAAACCGTGATGGCGGAGTAGGAGAAATCGCCCGGATGTCGAAAGGAAGCTCTTGATAACGGGATCACGGCGCCCGTGCGCCGCCCGGCGAAGTGAAGTGCCCCAAGTTGCTGAAAGGATGGTTGCCATGACCGCTTTCCGTGTCGTGCTCAGATGCCTCATGCTGGTTGGCGCGTGCGCGCTGGCCGCGCTGGTCTCCGCCCAGGCGCCGGCCGCGACCCTCAGCGTCGTGCGCCAGGTCGAAGTGACGAAAGCGCCGAATATGAAAACGAAAGCCTGGATGCCCGCCAAACACGGCCAGGGTATTCTGACCGGGTATGGCGTACAGACGCTCAAACGCTCGAAGGCGGAGCTCAAGTTCAAGGACGGCTCCATCCTGCGCCTGAACGAACGCACCGAAGTCGCCATTCACGACGTCGCGGAGATGCGCAAAATTCACCTGCAGCAAGGCGCGGTCTGGGTGCACGTCGCGAAAGGCGCCAACACCAGCGTGGAAACGCCGTCCTGCACGGCGACGGCGCGCGGCACCACCTTCGTCGTCGTGCTGCTGCCCAATGGTCGGGTACGCGTGGTGGTCTTTGACGGCGTCGTCGAGGTCGCCGTCGGCGGCCAGACCGTGACCCTGCACGGCGGTCAGTCCACCGAGACCACCGGCGGTGGCGAGGCCGGCGGCGGCAGCGTGCGGCCGGGCGACGTCGAAACCCTCGGCCAGGCGGATATGCCCGTGGAGCTGGGCGGCACCGTCATCGGCTGGTGGGAGGACGTGCCGAGCACCGCCGGCCTGGCGGTGACCAGCGGCACCGACGTGGTGGACGACCTCCGCCGCTCCGGCGTCGCCGAGGAGCCGCTGAGCGCATCGGCGCCCACGCACCCGCCGTTCTACATCCCCGACGCGGCCGCGCGCAACGACTTCCTCGCCGTGGCGAATCATGCCGTCGTGCACAGCGTCGAGGCGATCATGCAGGCGGACGGCATCACGTTGGCGGAGTTCCGCCAGCGGGACGGGCATCTCACCCTTTCGCATTGGGGCATGCCCCCGGGTGATCTGGCGCATTTCGAGAGCCTGGGCATCACCACCCTCGATCAGGCCATCGAGGCCATCCTGGTGAACGGCGGCGCGATCACCGTGGACGTGCGCGGCCGGCAGGCGCAGTTCCAGCCCGGCGCCTCCACCATTTCGCAGTCCAGCCTGCGCCTCCTTGACCGCACCGAGTCCTCCATCGCCGTGCTGGCCGCCGGCCTCGGCCTCGGCCTCATCGCCGACTGGGGCGACCTGACGGTGAGCGCGCCGCGCTTCGGCGCCCTGTTCTACGGCTTCAGCGGTCATCCGGGCTTCCTGGGCGGGCGCGGGGAAGCGCGCGGGGTGATCGGTCGCACGCGCTACACAGTGGAAGCCAACGCGTTAAAATTCACCAACGGCCCCGCCAGCGACTGGGCGACCCGCGTCGGGTCGGTGGCCGTGGTGGAGCATAACCTGACCGATAGTCTCGTCGCTTTCGCCGGCCGCAAGCGCTACTACCACGGGCCGGTCTTCCAGAATCAGGTCGCCACCCAGCTCATCGCCGACCGCTACAGCGGCGTCGGGCTGCGCTGGCGCCACGACCGGCTCTCCCTGGAAGGCGCCTGGCTGTATGACAGCAACGGCGTGGCGGCCGGCGCCCAGCGCGGCGCGCTGCTCACCGCGGCCTACCGCGCCGGCGGCGGCGTCTTCGGCCTGCACCTGCTGGAAGCCGGCGGCGTGCGGGACGGCCATGGCCGCACGCTGAGTGTCGCCTACCCGCTGCTGCCGAACCGGCTGGAGACCTACGGCGAAGTGGGCACCGGCGTGGACGACGCGACGCTGCAGACCTACGGCCTCTACTTCCCCAGCCTCTACCAGCGCTTTGACGTGGACCTGTTCCTCGAATACGGCCATCACGAGCAGCTCGGGGAAGCCTTCTCCGCCGTCGCCGTGAAACCCGTCAACGATGACGGCGAGCTGCGCGCCTACGTGACGCGCCAGGACAGCGCGTGGGTGGTCGGCGCGGCCGCCATCTGGCGCTTCGGCAGCTATGCCGCTCACGCCGCCGGCGACGTCAAGTAGGCGCGGCGCCCTCGCCAAGTAGACACGGCGCCCTTCTGGAGGTCTCATGCGCCCGGCGCTCCGCTCGCCGGGCGCATCGTCGTGCAGTCTGTGCGCGCGCCGCCCACCGCCCGGCGTGATGCCGCCGGACGGTTACCCGCCCCCCGCGCCGGGCATACTGCCACTGAGTTGCGCCATCTCCCTTGACCCTCGCGCGTCGGCGGGGGATAATGCGCAGAGTCACGTCACCGCTGGAAAGGATCATCGGTATGAGCCCGCGCGCGCTGTTGACCGCCGCTGTCGTCCTGCTCATCGCCAGCCTGCCATCCCAATCGGTCGAGCTGGCCGACCGCCTGCTGCCCACCACGCCCTTTCGCGAATGGAGCACGCTGCAATCGCAGGTGACGGCGACCGATCTCTCGCAAATCTGGCGCATGCCGCTCGCGAATCTGCCCAAAGGCGGCGAAGGCTATCTCATGGTCGCCTATCAGGTCGAGCGCGCCCCCTCCGCCGCCGAGGCGACGCGGCGCGCGCTGGCGATGACCCGCCGCGAGCGCTTCAACGATTACGCCGCGCGCGGCTATACCGTCAACGCGGAACCCTGGCCCGTCCTCGGCACGCACGGCGTGCTCTTCACGGTGAGCGGCATGAACCATAATGCGGAGAAGCTGCGCGCACACCGCGCCGAAATCTTCACCTTCGCCACCGCCGTGGACACCGACGCCATCCTGCTGGAGGTACGGCAGTCGGTGACGGTGAGCGAGTTGGAGCAGGCGCCGCGCGCGCTGCGCACCGCGGGCGGACGAGAACTCGCCGAAAAGACCGTCGCCCTGCTGCGCGACCTCTGGCGGCCCCCGACGATCCCGCCGGCGGAGCCGGAGCCCCCCGCCCAACCAGCCGCGCCCACGTCCCCCCCGCCGCCGGCACAGGCCGCCGCGCCCGCGGCGCCCGAAAATCCGGAGAAGCCGCCGACGCCCGCGGCCCCCGTCGAACCGGCGGCCCCCGCACCACCGGACACGCCGATTGCGCCCGCGGCGCCGGTCGCGCCGCCTACGCCGCCCGCGCCGGAAACCCCGGCCATCCCGGAAGCCCCGGTGACGCCCGCCGCGCCTGCCGCTGCGCCGGAGCCGCCCGCGCCCCCCGCGACAGCAACGCCTCCAAAACCGGCGGAGCCCCCGCTTCCCGCTGAGCCGACACCCACGCCACCGGCGGAGCCGGCGCAGCCCGCTGCGGCGCCGGCGGACCCCGCGCCGCCCGTCGCCCCCGCGGCGCCGGCGCGCTGGCGCTCCGTGGACGGTCACCTGTCCATGCCGGTGCCGCCCGACTGGACCGCCGCCGGCGAAAACCCGGTGATGTTCACCGGCCCGGCGGGGGGGCGCGCGCGCCTCTACGCGCCGGAGGCCTACGCCGATGCCCCGGCACGCACGCAGGCGCTGACCGAGTTCGCCGCCAGCCAGCGCGAGGTGAGCCGCGCGCGCTTCACGCAACACCCGTTCACGGTAGACGGCGCGAACGGCGTGCAGGTGCACTTCACCAGTTACGCGAAAACGACCATCCACGCCTATCTCTTCGGCAAAGCGGGCCGACTCTGGCGGCTGGAATTCGAGCTGCCGGGCGAACACGCGCCGCTGCCCGACACGTTGCGGCAGTGGATTGAGGCGATCACCCTCCCGGAGTGACCGCGCCGGTGGTTTGACCAAACGTTGCGACGTTCTTAATGGCCCGTTGATCTCGCTGAACTCGGCTTAACGCTCCGGCGGCGTAAAACCGATTACACTAGAGTATGACCGGCCCAATGCGGGCGACGCTGGAGGAGGCGACGCACGCCTCCGTATGGTGAAAGGGGAGCAGGATGGCTCACATTCTCATTATCGAGGATGAGCGTCCCATCGCGCAGTCCATCGCGTATACGCTGAAGCGCGAGGGCTTTGACGTCACCATTGCCACCGACGGGGCCGAAGGGCTGCGGCTGGCGCAGGGACCGCTCATCCCCTCGCTCATCATCCTGGACCTGATGCTGCCCTCCATGGGCGGGCTGGAAATCTGCCGTGCCGTGCGCCAGCAGCAGCGGGCCTGGATCCCCATCATCATGCTCACCGCGAAAGCCGAGGAGATTGACCGGGTCATCGGCCTGGAGATCGGCGCCGACGATTACCTGACGAAGCCGTTCAGCATGCGCGAGCTGGTGGCCCGCGTGAAGGCGACGCTGCGCCGCCCGGCCGCGGAAGCGCAGCCGGAGCCCGTCCTCGCGTATCACGGCGTGGAAGTGGACCTGACCCGCCACAGCGCCAGCGTGGACGGCGCGCCGCTCGAGCTCTCGCCGAAAGAATTTGATCTCCTCGCCCTGCTGCTGCGCCAGCACGGCCGCGCCATGAGCCGCGAGGAGATCCTCCGCCAGGTCTGGGGCGAAGAAGGCCTGTACCGGGACCCGCACACCGTGGACGTGCACGTGCGCTGGCTGCGGGAAAAGATCGAGCGCAACCCGGCCGCGCCGGCGCGCATCTTGACGATTCGCGGCGTGGGGTATAAATTCGCGGAATGATGATGTCCCGACGCAGTACTTCCCTCCGGTGGCTCATCGGCGGGATTTATTTCAGTCTCACGGCCGTGCTGCTCGGCGGGCTGGCGCTCTTTTTCTCCTACCGGGTGGAGGCGGACCTGGAAGCGCGGACGCTGACGGTCCTCCGCGGCAACGCCCGCAACGGCGCGGATTGGCTCTCGCCCTCGGTGGAAACCTTCACCCACCCCGCCAACGCCGAGGCGCGCATCAACGCCGCGAAAGAAATCAAGCGCACGCTGTCCCGCATCTACCTCAGTACCTACGCCCGCCGGGTGGCCCTGCTCACGAAAGACGGGAAGGTCGTAGACCTGGGGGAGCGGCAGGCGGCCGAGCTGCCGTATACCGCGACCCCCTCCCCCTCCTCGCGCTACGATCCCGAAGTGCGCGACGCCGTCTTTCTGCGCGACCTGGGCGAAGATATCCGCGAGAATCCCGCCGCCGCCGGCGAGCGGACCTTCTTCGTCGCCGTGCCGGTGAAGATCCGAGAAGCGGTGCCCATCCCGAAGGACCTGTTCCTGCCGACGACGCCGACGCCCCGCACGCGGTGGGTGGCGCGCCACGTGCTCCTCATCGCCGTGCCGCTCACCGGCATCCAGGAGACGGTGGCGAGCATGAAAGTCGCCATCGGCCTGGCGTTCCTCGCCGCGTTGCTCGTGCTCCTCGTCGTCAACACCCTCGTCTCCAACTCCATCTCGCGCCCCCTGGCCACGTTGAGCGCCGCCGCCCAGCGCATCGCCGACGGCCAGTTGGACGAGCGCGTCCCGCCGGTGGGCGCCAGCGAAGTGGCCAGCCTGGGGGACTCCTTCAACCAGATGGCCGATCAACTGCGCCGCTTCATCTCCACCCTGGCCAGCGAGCGCGCCCAGGCGCAGGCCATCCTCACCAGCATGGCCGATGCCGTGCTGGTGACCGATACCGCCGGCAACATCCTCCTGCTCAACCAGGCCGCGGAGGCGCTGCTGGGTCTGCACGGCCCGGCGGTACAGGGCAAAACGTTGTCCGAAGCCTTGCTCCCGTATGAGCTGGACACGCTGCTGCAGCAGGCGCTCACCACCCAGGCGCCGGTGCGGCTCGATCTCGCCATCACCCGGCCCAGCGAGCGCTTCGTGGAGGCGCACGTGGCGCCGGTGAGCGCCGGCGAGCAGCCCGTCGGCGTGGTCATCGTCCTCTACGACATGACGAACGAGCGGCGCCTGGCGCAAATTCGCCGCGATTTCGTCGCCAACGTGAGCCATGAGCTGCGCACCCCGGTCACGTCCATCCGCGCCATGGCCGAAACGCTGCTCGACGGCGCCCTGGACGATCCGGCGGTGGCGCGCGACTTCCTGACGACCATCACCGGCGAGAGCGAGCGGCTCACCGCGCTGCTCGATGACCTGCTGCATTTGTCGCGGCTCGAGTCCGGCCGCCGCCCCCTCGCCCGCGATCCCCTCGACCTGGTGGACATCATCCATCACGTGGCCCAGCGCCTGATGACCCCCATCACCGAAAAGGGGCAGCGCCTCGTGCTGGAGATGCCGGACGCGCTGCCGTTCACCGGCGATCGCAACGCCCTCATCCAGATTCTCGTCAACCTGCTGGATAACGCGCGAAAGTACTCGCCGGAAGGCGCCCAGATCACCGTCCGCATCACCAGCACGCCCGCGCAGGTGGCCATCCACGTCGCCGACACGGGCATCGGCATCTCCCGCGAGGACCGGGAGCGTATCTTCGAGCGTTTCTATCGGGTGGACAAAGCGCGCTCCCGCGCGCAGGGGGGGACGGGCCTCGGCCTGTCCATCGTGAAACACCTGGTGGAGCAGCACGGCGGCGCCATCGCCGTCGAGAGTGAGGTGGGGGTGGGCAGCCAGTTCACCGTGAGGCTGCCGCATGTGGGCGATTCTCCCCCGGAGGACGCGGGGGAACGTCCCTCCGGATCGCCACGGCCCGATGCCGGGCAGATATCAGCCGATGGGGAGCGCTAAGACGCGCCCCGGGCTGTTGTCCCCTCTTCGCTAAACGTGCGGACCGGGGGCGGTCCAGACGCTGCTCACCGGTTGCCCAGGCGGCGTTTCCCCTCGGCGATCAGGTCGCGGACTTTCTGCCCACCCTTGTGCCCGATCTCCTCGTAGAACTGCGGGCCGCGCTCATCGCGCACGGTGGTGCCCCCCTTGCGGCCGATCTCTTCATAGAACTCGTGGCCGTAGGTCTCTTTCACCTTCGTCCCGCCTTTGCGGCCAATGGACTCGTAAAAGTCGTGGCCGTGGGTTTCCGCCGTCTTCTTGCCGCCCTTGCGGCCGGCCTGACTGACGCTCATATCGCCCTTGTTCGCCATGATGCCCTCCTTTCACCAGATCCCGGAACCGCCGACGGCGGTTCCGGGACGTCGGCCCTGTGGTCCCCGCGCGGTGGGGAGCCCGCGCGGCGGCTGTCATCACGGCAAGGGGTTAGCGCTGACCACGGGCGCGCTTGCCTTCTTCGATGAGCTCGCGCACTTTGTGGCCCCCCTTCTTGCCGATTTCTTCATAGAACTCCACGCCATAGGCGTCACGGACTTTCAGCCCGCCTTTGCGCCCGGCCTCACTCACCGTCATTTGTCCCTTGTTCCCTGGCTTTGGCATCTCACGTCACCTCCTTCTCACATCCCTGCGCGCGCACGCGGGCTTATGACGACCGCCGGCCGCTGCCCAGGGCGCGCTTGCCTTCGGCGATCAGGTCGCGGACTTTCTGCCCGCCTTTGTGCCCGATCTCCTCGTAGAAGGGGATGCCGTATTCGTCGCGGACCTTTTGCCCACCTTTGCGGCCGATTTCTTCATAGAATTCGTGCCCGTGCCGTTCGGCCGTGGTCTCGCCGCCTTTGCGTCCCGCTTCGCGGACGGTCATCTCACCGGATGCACTCCGCTTTTTGGCATTCGCCATGGTTGTCACCTCCTCATGGTGGTTATTTCACGGGGGTGCGGCCATCCCTGGCCGCGACCCGTTCCGTGCACGTTCGGGGCGTTACATCTCACCCCGCGCCCGCTTGGCCTCCTGGATGAGGTCGCGGACTTTATGACCGCCCTTGCGGCCAATCTCCTCGTAGAACTGGGGGCCGTAGCGCTTAAAGGTCGTCTGTCCGCCTTTCTGGCCACCTTTCTTGCCGATCTCCTCGTAGAACTCGTGGCCATAGCGCTCGGATGTCGTCTCGCCACCCTTGCGGCCCGCTTCACTCACCGTCATGGCGCCTTTCGACTTCTCAGGCATTGATGTCACCTCCTCTACAGCGATGTTGGCATTGATGCTGCCGCCACGTGTCTTCCTCGCCGGCACGTTATCGTTTCCGCTGGGCCTTCTTCCCTTCGGCGATCAATTCGCGAACCTTCTGTCCGCCTTTCTTGCCGATCTCCTCATAGAACTGCGGCCCATACCGTTCCAGGGTCGTCTCGCCACCCTTCTTGCCGCCGAGCTGCCCGCCTTTATGGCCGGCCTCCCGCACGGTCATGTCGCCTTTCGCTGACTTAGGCACGACCTTCACCCCCTTTCGCGGCGGTCTGCGTGATCCGCGTGATCACCCAGGCCACAATCTCCTCTGCCATATTCCGCCCCGTCGCATCCAGCACACCCTGCCACAACGGGTTGCCATTCACTTCGATCACCGACGGACCCTCCGGTCCCTCCAGGAGATCCACCCCCGTATAATCCAGGCCCACCGCCCGCGCCGCCGCCACCGCCAGCCCGGCCGTCGCCGCGTCCAGCCGGCAGCGCTCCGGCGCCCCGCCCTGGGCGATATTCGTCCGCCACCCGCCCGGCGCCGCCACCCGGTAGATGCTCGCCGCCACGCGGTCGCCCACCACGAAGGCGCGGATGTCCCGGCCGGGCGTGGGCACGAACTCCTGCAGGTAAATCGCGCCGAACCGCTCCAGCAGCACCGGCAACAGCGCGTATCCCCCCGGCGTATCCTCCACCAGCTCAATGCCCAACCCCAGCGAGCCGAACAGCGGCTTCACGACCGCGCGGCCCCACTCGCGCAGCACACCGCGCGCCAGCTCGACATCCTGCGCCACCACGACCTTCGGCGTCGCCACCCCGGCCTGCCGCAACCGGACACTCGTCTCAAATTTATCAATGGCCACCAGCAGCGCGTTGATGCTGTTCACCAGCACCGCCCCGGTGCGCTCCAGCATCTGGTAGACCGGCACCAGGAAATCCGAATTGCCCCGGTCACCGAATCCCCGCGCCAGGATGAACCCGTCCAGCGCTGTCAGGTCTATCCCCTGCGCCAGCACCGATACGCCATCGGGCATCACCGCGGCGCCCAATTGGTCCGGACGGATGATGCACGGCTCCGCGATGCGCGCCACGGCGGCCACCAGTTGCTGGCTATGCCAGTCCTGCTCCAGATACGCCGTGACGATCCCGATGCGCAGGGCCTCCCCCATCCATGCCTCCCTCTGGTCGGCCTGTCCCCCGGCGGGCGTGTCCTCAACACTGTAACCAAAAACCGTCGCGTTCCACAGACGTTCCTTCGACAATCCCGCCGCATTTGTTCACTTTCCGGCACAGCGGCACCGGCGTCGCCGCGCCGCGCGTCACCGGACATTTCTGTCGGGGTCGTCGCCCGAACTACCGGGGAACTCCCCCCACATTGGGAAGTATGGGAAAGCCGAGCACCAACGTAACACGGGGCGTGTGGATGTTTTCACGCAAAGACGCGCCGCGCTGTCATCGCGCGCGCACAGGGATCGCTTCCACGCCGCACAGGAGGGACGCTTCCCGGACGGGTTAGCCCCCACCCTGCCACGAAGCCGGCGGCCAGCAGCCGGATGTCCGCGCGGCGCGCGCCGCACCGTATGCTGATCCGACACGCGCGCAGGCGCCGCGCCCCCGGGCGCCGGGCGCGCACCACAGGCGCGGCGGAAATCCGCACATTTTCGCGGCGACGCCGCCGCCCCATGGCGGCCGGCGCCGACAGCGAGCCACGGCGCCGGGCGCCGGCGCGACGGAAAGGACTTTCTTCGCGGGCAGCGAAACTGATGACGAGGGGCATTCCCCGTGGAGCAGGCATGGAGAACGGCGTTGTTATCTGGCTGCTGGTCGGCGGCCTGCTGTATTTGGCGATGCGCTGGCTGGCGGAGGCGCGAACACCGGCGATGAATCGGCCCGCGCTGCGCGCCGCGCTGCGGCAGTGGCTGCTGAACCTCCGCCCGGAGTTGGACGTGGAAGAGGCGGAGGACGCGCTGCGCGTGACGGCGCGCGGGCGCGCGGGCGCGCTGTATCTGGAACAGCTCCTGCGCCGCTGCCGCGCCTATCCCGAGCATGCCGCGCTGTTGGTCGAGGAGGCCGCGATGGCCTTCGTGGCGGCGCTGAACGAGGAGGACGGGCTCCCCGCGGACTGGGCGGATCAGGTGCTGCCGCAACTGCTGCCGGACGACGCCGCGGATCCCGCGCTGGCGCGCCAGGCGCTGCTGGCGGGGGTGCAGGTCGGCTACGTGCTGCCGCGCGACGGCGCGTTCCGGTGGATCACCCAGGCGGAGCTGGCGGCGGCGGGCGTGAGCGCTGAGGCGCTGGGCGCGGCGGCGCTGCGCAATATCGAGCGGAGCTGCAATCGGCTGGTGATTGACGCGCGCGACGGCGAGGACGAGGGCGAGGAGATGATGCTGCGCTTCCAGACCGGCGACGGGCTGGATGCCGCGCGCCTGCTGGTGCCCACGTTCTTCCAGCGCTTCGGACCGCGCTTCGCCGAAGCCCCGCTGCTGGTGGCGGTGCCCACCCGCGACACCCTCATCATGGTCTCCACGGAAAATCTCGGCGCGGCGGGGTGGCTGGCCTGGCGCAGCCGGCAGGACTACCATCGGCAGGCCTACCCGCTGCTGCCCACGCTGCTGCGGGTGACGGAACGCGGCATCACGCCGGCGTAACGCCTACGTGTAGGGGGTCGTCACGATGGACGCGGCACGGTCTATCGTGACGGCCCGCGACAGATAGGAGATAGGCGTACGAGGTAGAGGAGATGATGTCATCCCGAAGGGATCACCCCCGCCGGCCACGGACGGCGCATCAGCGGACCCCACAGGCAGCGCCCGGTCAAGATGGCGAAGCGAGGCTCAGCGTGACGACCCACTACCCCTAATCCCTAACCCCTACCAGCGGTCGGTGCGCAGAGCACGATGCACCTACTCCTTGGCCTCGTGCGGGGCGTCGCTCTCGCCGGTCAGCAGGTGCTGGGCGGCGTCCTTCAGGCGCTGGAAGGCGCTGCGCGCCTTTGGCGCGTCTTCGCCGCGGTCGTCGGCCAACTCGGTCAACAGTTCCCGCTGGCGCGGCGTCAGCTGTTGGGGCACGACCACTTTCACCTTCACCACCAGGTCGCCGCGACCGCGGGCGTTCATGTCCGGCATGCCGCGCCCGCGCAGGCGCAGTTGCTCGCCGTACTGGGTGCCGGGGGGCAGCTCCAGCTCACCGTCGCCGTCCAGCGCCTGGATGGTGACGCGGCCGCCCAGCGCGGCGGTGGTGAAGGGCACCTCCACCTCGCACCAGAGGTCGCGGCCGTGGCGTTGAAAGCGGGCGTGCGGGCGCAGGCGCACCACCACGAAGAGATCGCCGGCGCGCGCGCCGCGAAAACCGGCCTCGCCCTTGCCGCGCACGCGAAAACGCGTGCCGTGCTCGACGCCGGCGGGAATCTCCACCGTCACCTCTTCCGCCGCCGGCGCGCGGCCGGTGCCGCCGCAGGCGTGGCAGGGATTGGCGATATACTCGCCGCTGCCGCCGCAGCGGTCGCAGGGGACAAGGGTGGTGACGTGGAAGCCGAGGATATTGGTACCCGTCTGCCGGCGCTGGCCGGTGCCGGCGCAGGCGGGGCAGGCGACGACGCGGCCGTCGCGGGCGCCCTGGCCGGCGCAGGCGGAGCAGGTGACGTGGTGGGTGAGGCGGATGACGCGTTCGACGCCGGTGAGCGCCTCCTCCAGCGTCACCGCGAGCTCGGCGGCGAGGTCGGCGCCGCGCGGGTCGGGACGGCCGCCGCCGGCCATGCCGCCGAAGAAGGCGCCGAAGAGATCGCTCACGTCGAAGTCGCCGAAGGGAGCGCCGCCGGGTCCGCCGGCGCCGCCGCGCAGCCCCGGGTGGCCGAAGCGGTCATACGCCTCGCGCTTCGCCGGGTCGCTGAGCACCTCGTATGCCTCGACGACTTCCTTGAAACGCGCCTCCGCGGTGGCGTCGTGCTGATTCACGTCCGGGTGATACTGGCGCGCCAGCCGGCGATACGCCTTCTTGATCTCCTCGAGCGTGGCCGTGCGCGGCACGTCGAGGACCTGGTAGTAATCGCGTTTCTCGGACATAGTCGGAACCTGCCGCGGTGTCTCGGTCGTGTCCTCCTGGACGCGCGCGGGCGGCGGGAGGGGGGGCGATGTCGCGGGACGCTAAGCCTCTTCGTCTTCGATGAGCTTCACTTTGCCGTCGAAGAGCTCGTACAGGGCGTGGCCGATCAGGTTCGATTGATCGCGCTCGCCGCGGCGGTAGGACTGCTCCTTCAACTCGCGGGACCGCTGGGACACCGCCACCACCAGGGCGTATTTCCCCATGCGGCGCGTCAGGCGGTCAATATTCACTTTCTGGCGAGGTCGCTGTTCCGACATGCGCGTGACATCTCCTCATCGGGGCCGGGATCGCACCCGGCGTGAAAGTCCGAATACGTATTATAGGGAGCGCGCCCGCCAGCTGTCAACTATCCCCCTGAGGGCGTCCCGTCCCGCGTGGCGTGCGGCGTTTCACCATGCGGGGGGCACCAGAGGAGGCACGCGGCGTTGCGGCACGACGTAACGAATCGGCATGCATACGGGGGCCTGGCGCGGATACGAGGGGGTGGGCAAAAATTTCGTAACGCTCTCCCCGCGCGTCACCCGCCGGCATTTTCCCGCCACCGCCGTGCGACAGCAGGAGAGCCCTGTCGTGCCGGCGAACCGATAGGGAGAGTTTGGCGTGAAAGGGACATCCGTGGACGAGTGTGCGGTGGCACAGATGGCGATCTCCGAGGACGCGGCGGCGCTGGTGGCCTACGCGCGGCAGCGCTGGGCGGACGTCGCCGGCGCGCTGGGCCTGCTCCAGTGGGTGCTGGCCGCGCTGGAGTGCAGCCGGGCGGTGGTGGCGACGGTGGCGCCGGGGCTGGGCGATCTGGATCAGACCCAGCGCTCGCTCTTCGCGCTGGTGATGAGCGGCGATATCGGGCGCCGCATCGGCGATGACGCCCTGCTGGCCGGCGCGCGCGCCGACGCCGCGCGCCGGGGGGAGCGCGAGGTCACCGAAACGGCGCTGGTGCGCACCATCCTCCTCACGGCGGGCTTCCCACTCGGCGGCGAGGCTGCACCCGCGCCCCCAACGGCGGCAGACCCCGCCACGGAGCCCGCCATCCTCGACACGCTGGGCGTGGACCTGACGCGGGCGGCGCGCGCGGGACGGCTGGGGCCGGTGATCGGGCGCGACGCGGAGATCGAGCGCGTCATCGAGACGCTGTGCCGGCGCACGAAACGCAACCCCGCGCTGCTGGGCCCGGCGGGGGTGGGCAAGACGGCGATCATCGAGGGGCTGGCCCAGCGGGTGGCGGCGGGGGCGGTGCCGGCGCCGTTGCGCGACGCGCGCATCGTGCTGCTCTCCGCCGCCGCCATCGTCGCCGGCTGTCGGCTGGTGGGCGAGGTAGAAGGCCGCATGCTGGCGCTGCTGCGCGAGGCGAGCGCCGCTGACGTCATCCTCTTCTTCGACGAGGCGCACACGCTGGTGGGCGCGGGCGCGGGCGGGCGCGGCGGGGGCGACCTGGCGAATATCGTGAAGCCGGCGCTGGCGCGCGGTGAGGTGGCCTGCATCGCCGCCACCACCGACGAGGAATACCGCCTGTACATCGAAGGCGACGCCGCGCTGGAGCGCCGCTTCCAGCCCATCCGCGTGCAGGAACTCACCCCGGAGGCGACGCTGTCCGCGCTCGCCGCCGTGCGCGACAGCCTGGCGCGGGCGCAGGGGGTGACGGTCCCGGAGGCGCAGCTGGCGTGGATCGTCTCCTTCGCCGGGCAGTACCTGCGCAACCGGCACTTCCCGGACAAGGCGATAGATATTCTGGAACAGTGCGCCGCGCGCGGCGTGGCGGACGGGAAGACGACGCTGGCGCAGGCGGACGTGGAAACGGTGGCGCGGCGCATGGTGGGCATGCCGCAGGACCTGGGCCAGCGGCTGATCGCCCTGCGCGCGGCGCTGACCGCGCAGGGCCTGCTGCCGCCGGAGACGATTGACGCGCTGCTGAAGCGGCTGGCGGTGACGCTGCGCGGCTTCGACCTGCGCGCGGCGCGCCCCAATGCCGTGCTGCTGCTGCTCGGCGCCGCCGCCGCGCAGAGCGAGCCGCTGGCGGCCACCATTGCCGACGGCCTCTACGGCGACGCCGCGCGGGTGGTGACGCTGGACTGGGCGCGCTTCGCGCGGGAGAGCGACCTGACGATGCTCTTCGGCTCGCCGCCGGGCTACGTGGGCTACCAGGGCCGCCTGCCGCTGCACCAGGTGCAGCAGATGCCTTGGTGCGTGCTGCGCTGCGAGAATGTGCAGGCCGCCCACCCGGCGGCGCTTGAGGCGCTGACGCAGGCGCTGCACGAGGGTTACCTCACGCTGGCGGACGGCAAGCGCGTCTTTTTCAGCGATGCCATCGTGCTGCTGGCCGCGGAGGCGCGCGCGTCCGCCAGCGCGCCACTGGGCTTTGGCGCCGCGGGCGCGCCGGACAGCCCGCACGCCCGCGCCGCGCGCCTGCTGGGCGCCGCGCTGCCGCGGCAGGTGGACCTGATCTGCGACGCGCTGCACACCGGCGACGATGCGCGCCGCCAGTGGCTGCGCGACTGCCTGCTGGCGGAGCTGCGCGCGCGGTTCCGCCCGCTGGGCGTGCAGGTCTGCGTTGACGCCAGCGTCATCGCCTGGCTGCTGGAACGGGGGCACGCGCGGCTTTCGCGCGCGGAGTGGGAGCGGCTGGTGGATGAGCACCTGTGCCCGGCCATCATCCCGCACCTGCCCGCCGTGCGCCCGCCGGACGACGTGCGCGTGCGCCTGACGGTGGAATGCGGCCGCTGCGTGGCGAAGGGAGAGCCGGCCTGATGCTTCCGGAGATCTCGCCGTATTTTGAAGCCGGCATGCTGATCTGCTTCGGCGCGAGCTGGCCCTTCGCCGTCTATAAAACGTGGAGGGCGCAATCCGCGCAGGGGAAAAGCCTGATCTTCCTCTGGCTCGTCTTCATGGGCTACCTCAGCGGCATCGCCAGCAAGATGTTCGGCACGATGAGCTGGGTGGTCTACCTGTACGCGCTCAACGCCGCGCTGGTCTTCACCGACCTCTTCCTCTGTTACCGCTATAGCCGCCGCCCGGGCGCGGCGCCCGCGGCGCCGATCGGCGAGGCGGACGTGCTGGAGTAAGACGCGGCACGGCGCGAGCCGCGTTGGCTCGCGCCGTGTGTGCGGGCACGCCTGACGGCGTCTACCACCCGCGGGTCGCCATGCGCTCGCCATCCGGCAGGGTGGCGACGTCAATGCCGCGCATCGGCTCGCCGAGGCCGGCGGAGATATCCGCCAGGATATCCGGGCGGTCGTGGAAGGTGGTGGCATCCACCATCGCCTTCGCGCGGCGGGCGGGATCGGACGACTTGAAGATGCCGCTGCCCACGAAGACCGCCTCGGCGCCGAGCTGCATCATCAGCGCGGCGTCGGCGGGGATGGCCACGCCGCCGGCGGAGAAGTTCGGCACCGGCAGCTTGCCGTGCTCGTGGATGTAGCGCACCAGGTCATACGGCGCGCCCAGCTCTTTGGCGACCACCATCAGCTCGTCTGCGCGCATCGCCTGGATGCGGCGCATCTCGCTCTGCACGGTGCGCATGTGGCGCACGGCTTCGACGATATTGCCGGAGCCGGCCTCGCCCTTGGTGCGGATCATCGCGGCGCCTTCGCCGATGCGGCGCAGCGCCTCGCCCAGGTCGCGGCAGCCGCAGACGAACGGCACCGTGAAGGCGTGCTTGTCAATGTGGTAGCGGTCGTCGGCGGGGGTGAGCACTTCGGACTCGTCAATGAAGTCCACTTCCAGCGCCTGGAGAATCTGCGCTTCGGCGAAATGGCCGATGCGCGCCTTGGCCATCACCGGGATGGAGACCGTCGCCTTGATCTCGGCGATGATGGCGGGGTCGGTCATGCGCGCCACGCCGCCCTGCGCGCGGATGTCCGCCGGCACGCGCTCCAGCGCCATCACCGCCACCGCGCCCGCCTCTTCGGCGATCTTCGCCTGCTCCGGGGTGGTGACGTCCATGATGACGCCGCCGCGCAGCATCTCCGCCAATCCGACTTTCGTCCGCCAGGTTGATTTTTCACTCATGGGTTCGTGCCTCGTTCCGCGGCCACCGCCGCCAATGTTCGCGCTTTATTGTACTCATTTGCGCCGGTCGCGTCCAGCCGTGCCGCGCCCGCGCGGCGGACGGACGCCCGGCGGCGCCGGACGCGGTTTACGCCGGCGCGTCGCCCCAATCCGGCACCGCCAGCACCTCGCCATCCTTCAGCGCGGACTTGTGCGCCATCACCCCGGCGGCGGTGTAGCGCGCGGCGTCCCAGGCGTTGATGGCGGGGCGGCGACCGTGGGCGATGGCGTCCACGAACTCGTGCACCAGGTAGGCGTGCGAGCCGCCGTGCCCGTCGTAGACGCCGGCGTTGCCGTCAATGGCGGCGAAGGCGGCGTAGACCTCGGGCGGCAGCGGGTCGCGCATCTCGGCGGCGGTGAGCGCCGTCGGCTGCTCTTTGGCGATCCAGGTGTCGTTTTCGAACGCGGCCTCGGTGCCGTAGACGCGGAACGTCTCGCGGATGAGGCCGCAGTGCCGGTGCTCGCAGATGCGCATCGTCGCGCCGTTGCTCAACTGATAGAGCGCCGTCTCGTTGCTGAAGGGGAACAGGCCGTCGTGGAAATAGGCGTCGTCCGTCCACACCGGCGTGCCCCAGCCGCACACCTTCACCGGGTGCGCGCGCATCACGCTGAGGGGGCCGGAGGTGCTGTGCGTGGGATAGTGCATGGGGCCATCCTGCGCGCCGCGCCGGCGGTATTCCGCCAGCAGCGCCGCCCACTCCTGCCCCGCCGCGCTGGCCAGCCGGTGGGCGATCACTTCCCGCAAGTCGCAGCAGGGGCTGTCAAAACTGTGGTAATACTCCCCCTCGCTGTAGACGAAGTGGCCGAACGCCCCCTCCGCCGCCTTCCGCCGGCAATACATCGCCCCGGCGTGATAGTAGGTCGTCTCACCGAGCATGTAGTGCTGGCCGGTGCGCCGGGTGGTCTCGATGATGCGGTCGCACCACGCCAGCGTCTCGTCGCCATCCGGGATGCTGATCACCGGCACGGCGCTGTAGACGTGCTTGCCGTGCTCCATCGCCTGCACGCACTGGGGCGCGTGCAGCCAGTGCTGGGTGATGATCACCAGCGCGTCCACGTCGCTGCGGCAGATGTCGTCCAGCGAGGTATAGGCGTCCTTCGGCGAAAACTTGTCCCGGAAGGCGGGGCTGTTGGCAAAATGCGCCACCCGCGCCGCTTCGCGGTCGCACAGCGCCACCCGGTCTACCAGCGGGTGGCTCTTGAATAACTCGGCAAAGGCGCTGCCGAACGCCCCCAGACCGACCAATCCCAGGCTGATGCCCATGCTGTCCTCCCCCTGGCGTTGTCACCGATGCGATTGCCATTTCTAGTTCGCGTTTTCGGGCACGTTCCCTTTCAACGCGCCGGCGTTTGGCCCGGCGCCTTGCGCCGCGTTACGTCGTCCGCCTGTCGTAGGCTTCCACCATGTTGGGGCGGGTGAGGACGTAGATCATGACGCCGTAGATCGCGACGCTGAAGCAGAGGCCAACCCCCAGGCCGATCATCATGCCGACGCGCGCGCCGATGGCGGCTTCGGGGGAGGGCGTCGCCGCGATCTGCTGCTGCATGTAGGCCGCGGTGTAGGTGTAGGTGAGGGCGCTCGTCGCCATGCCGACGATGAAGAGGCCGATGAGCGTGTAGATGGTGCCTTTGCGCGCCCAGGGTTCCATGCGCAGCAGGCCGACGCCCATGGTGATGTAGAGGGCGATGGAGATGGCGCTGATGACCAGCGACACGGCGCGCACCACACTGGGCAGCACCTGGATGGGCTGCGGGATGAACGCCGTGAGGCCGAGGACGGCGAAGACCAGCAGCACGATGGCGATGACGGTGGCCGCGACCGGGCGGCCGGGCGCCGATGGCGCAAACCCCGGCGCGACCTGCGGCGGCGGCGTGGGGGGCAGCGCGGGCCGCTCTTCCGGCGGCAGGTTGGGTTGCTCGTTGTCAGTCATAGTGATACCTCCGTATGTGATTACCTCGCGGTGTCTTCCGCGCGGGCGGCGAAGGCGGCGCGCACGGTTTGGGTGCAGAGCAGGCTGATGAAGACGGTATTCATGATAATCGAGAAGACGACCGCGAAGACGGCGTTGATCATGAGGAGCTGCAGCAGATGACTCCCCTGATGCGCGGTCTCCACGAATTGGTAGGTGATTGCGCCGATGAGGATCACAAAGCGCGCGATGAGCAGGCGGATGGCCCAGCCGCGCGCCCAGGGGCGCATCCGCAGCAGCGTGACGCCGATGAAGACGAAGCCGATGATGGCAAGCAAGCTGTCCAGGCGGCCGACGAGGACGGCCGTCGGCGTGAGGATATCACGCGAGGGAAGGCAGGCCAGCACATCAAAGCCGGCGATGACGAGGAGCAGGACGGCGGTCACCGTCACTGAAGCGGGACGCCCGCCGGGTATCGGCGTCATGGTCGGCGGCGGGGGCGGGACGATGGGCGGGACAATCGGGGGCAGGTTGTCGGTCATCGGTGCGCATCCTTTCGTTTCTTCTCGAAGGCCGCGATCACCCCGCGGCGGGTGAGGATGATGACGATGGGCAGCAGGGTGGCGAGGGTGATGGCGAACGAGCGCGCCAGGCGGAGGCCGGAGACCTGCCAGAACTCCTGGCGCTCGGCGAGGGTGAGGAGCATGCCGGCGTAGGCCAGATAGGTGACGAGGGTGAGCGCGTAGGCGACCGCCACGCGAATGCCGAGCATGATGAGGGCGCCCCTGCGCGCCCACGGCGCCAGCGCGAAGATGCCGACGGCGAAGACCAGGTAGGCGAGGATGGCGAGGGCGCTGACGCCCGCGGAGAGCCAGGTGAGCCAGTGCTGACGGCTATCTAGCCGCGCGAAGACGCCCACCTCGACCAGCGCGTAGACGATGAGCAGCGTGCCCGCCAGCGACACCACCGCCGGCCGCCCCGCGCCCGGCATGGCGTAGGGCACGTCCACGAAGGGCGAGGGGCGCTCGTCACCGGCGGAGGGGGACAGGGAAGTGAGGGTGGGGTGGTGGTCAGTCATGCCATCACCTCCCCGCACGAGGCAACAATGAACGGTCTGGCGTGACCGGGGATGGACGGCAGGCCGGGGCGCGACGGTGGCCGGCTTCCAAACCGTGCGATGATTACAGCCGAGGCGGCGCCACTCCGCTGTGCTACGTGGCGCACTACCAACGAGCGGGTGCGTTTACGATGCCGCGTATCTCCTTCCATGCGTGTACCATCCTTGACGTGATACCTACTCGTTCGCCGTTTCGCCGTCTTCTCCTGCCAGCAGGCGTTTCGCGGCGTCCACCGCGTCGTCGCGGGTGCGGATGTCGCCGTCGAGGCGGAGGGCGCGGAGACGGGCGACGATGCGCGCGAAGGCCGGGCCGCGGGGGACGCCGAGGGCTTTGAGCTCGTCGCCGGTGAGGGGGACGGGCACGTGGACGAGGTCGGTGAGGTACTGCTGCACGCGCGCCCAGACGACGGGCGATTCGGCCAGCGCGAGCAGGGCGAGGCAGAGCGGCACGTTGAGCGGGCGCAGCAGGGCGTCCAGCTCGCTGGGCTTCAGCGACGCGGCGGCCAGCGCGGGGACGAGGGCGGGCAGCATGGGGGCGAGGCGCGCCAGCCGTTTTTCGCGCACGGGCAGGCGCAGGCGCTCGACGAGGCGCGCCGCCCCCGCCGCGGTGAGGCGGCAGAAGACGAGCAGCAGGCGCTGGGCCGCCGGCTCGATCATGTGCGCGGCGACGTCGGGCTGGGCGCGCGCCCAGGCCAGCGTGTCCTCCAGCCGACCGTATTCCGGCGCGGGGCCGCCAAGACGCCACTCCGGCTCCAGCGCGGCGAGCAGGCCGAGGTCATCCAGCCGGCGCAGCGCCACGTCCGGGAAGGGTTTTCCTAGGATGGCGCGCAGCTCCTCGCGTATCCGCTGGCCGGAGACGCGGTCGAGCAGCTCCATCGCGATGGCGTGGCGGGCCAGCTCCTCGGTGCGCTCATCCATGCGGAAGCCGAAACGCGCCGCGAAGCGCGCCGCACGCAGGATGCGGGTGGGGTCTTCCACGAAACTGAGGGTGTGCAGCACGCGGATGATGCCCTCGGCGAGGTCGCGGCTACCGCCGAAGGGATCGAGCAGGCGGCCCGGCTCGTCGCCGTTGAGCTGCATCGCCATGGCATTGATGGTGAAATCGCGGCGGTACAGGTCCTCGCGCACCGAGCTGTGCTCGGCGGTGGGCAGCGCGGCGGGATACTGGTAGAACTCGGTGCGCGCGGTGGCGAGGTCTACCGTGCGCCCGTCGGGCAGCTCCACCGTGCCGGTGTGGAATTTTGGGTGGGTCACCACGCGCCCGCCCAGCTCGCGCCCCACCGCTTCCGCCAGCGGGATGCCTTCCCCTTCCACCAGCAGGTCAAGATCAATGGTCTCGTTGCCCACCAGCAGATCGCGCACCGCGCCGCCGACGAGGAAGATCGTGCGCCCCATGCCGGTAGCAATCTCGGCGATGCGCAGCAGCAGCGCGCGGGACGGCTCCGGGGCGCGCGCCGCGAAGAGCGCCCAGATATTGCGCGCCGGCCCCGCGCCGCGGTAGAGGGTATGATGGGTCGCGTAGCGCTCGCCGTGGATGGCGCGGATGACGTCGCCGCGGGTGACGATGCCCACGAGTTTGCCGTCGCGCATCACCGGCAGGCGCCCGGCGTCGCCCTCGATCATCAGCCGTTCGATCTCCGGCAGCGGCGTCTCCGGGGCGATGGTGACCACCTTGCGGCCCATGAAGCCGCGCACCGGGGCGTGGCCCAGGCCGTGATGGCGGGCGCGGTCCACGTCGCGGCGGGCGATTATCCCCACCACCTGGCCGGCGTCATCCACCACCGTCAGCCCGCGGTGGCCGTAGCGCAGCATCAGCCGCGCCGCTTCCGCCATGGGGGTATCGGGGGGAATGGTGCGCACCGGATAGCTCATCAGCGTGGCGGCGGTCACCCGCGGCCGCACCTCGCGCTCCAGCACGGCGACGAGCTCCTCGCGCACGGCGGCCACCGTGCGGTCGTGGATGGTGGCGCTGGCGGCGCGGTCGTGCCCGCCGCCGCCGAAGTGGCGGGCGACGGCGGCGGCGTTCACCGCGTCCACGCTGCTGCGGGCGACCAGCAGCACCACGTCGTCCAGCCGCATGAGGGCCATCACCGCGTCGCTGCTCTCCAGCTCGCGCAGCTTATGCGCCAGCAACGCCAGCTCGTCCACGTTGTCGCGGGCGTCGGCGGTGGCGATGAGCACCTGGATGCCGTGCACGCGGTGGGTCTCCGCGGTGGCGAGCAGTTGGTGCAGCACCGCGCGCTGCGCCTCGGAGAGCGCGCGAGTGATGAAGGCGGCGACGACGTCGAGATTCGCCCCCTGGCGCAACAGCCAGGCCACCGTCTCCGCGTCGTCCGGGGTGGTGGTGCTGAAGGTCAGGCAGCCGGTGTCCTCGTAGATGCCCAGCGCGAAGAGGGTGGCGTGCAGCGGGTCCACCGGGATGCCCGCCTCGCGCAGCAGGCGCACCATCAGCGTGGTGTTGGCGCCATAGGGTTCGATGCGCGCCTCCGCCGGAATGGTGGGCTGGAAGGGGGGGTGATGGTCGTAGAGCCGCACCGTCACCCCCGGCGTGCCGATGAGCGCGGCGAAGCGCCCCAGCCGCGTGGCGTGCTGGGTCTCCACCACGATGAGGCGGGCGACGCGGTCGAGGGGCACGTCCTGCGGCGGCACGAGGGTGATGAGATCGCCGTGCAGCGCGAGGAACTCGCGCACGTTGCGGTCCGCGCCCGCCGGCAGGCTCATCAGCGCGCCGGGGTAGAGCAGCGACGCCGCCACCATGCTGGCCAGCGCGTCGAAGTCGGCATTGGTGTGGGAGACGATCAGGTCCACGCGGGTATGATACCAGATTTCGCGGGGCGCGTGACGGGGTGACGGGGGGATGGGGTGAAGAGGTGAAGAGGGGATGGGGTGACAAAGGCCTGAAAGGCCGGCAGATGCTAGCCACGGGTGAAGCGACAGCGGAACCCGTGGGACAGGCGCCGCAATCATCCATCAAGTCCTGAAAGGACGACAGCGGCATCTGCGCGTGACGCGCCTGCCGGGGAAAGCGACTGAATCGAGCACGAGCACGAGCACGCGTCGGGCGGGGCCTGAAAATTTTTTGGACTTTTTTAGCACTCACCCCTTGACACTGCTAAAAATGGTGCTATAATCTCCCCGGTTAGCACTCACACCCATCGAGTGCTAACGGTCAGTGGGCCGGGCGCCCGGTACCCGTTGGCCAGCGAACAATCCACATTACTCTGCAGGAGGAGGTTGCACCATGCTGAAACCACTGGGCGACAAGATCATCGTGAAGCCGAAAGAGGCGGAAGAAAAGACCGCCGGCGGCATCTATGTCCCCGACACGGCGAAGAAGAAGTCCACCGAAGGCGAAGTGGTGGCGGTCGGCCGCGGCAAGCACGTGGACGGCAAGCTCGTCGAGCCGGAAGTGCAGGTCGGCGACGTCGTCGTCTACAGCAAGTACGGCGGCACCGAGGTGACGATCAGCGACGTGGACTACGTGATTCTGGACGAGGACAGCATCCTCGCCATCAAGCAGTAAGGATTTGATGCCGGGCCATCCGGCAGTACCCTGACAAAGGAGACACATCATGGCGAAAATGCTTGCATTTGATGAAGAGGCGCGTCGCGCACTGGAGCGCGGCGTGAATATCGTGGCGCGCGCGGTGAAGACGACGCTGGGTCCCCGCGGCCGCAACGTGCTGCTCGCGAAGAAGTGGGGCAGCCCCACCATCACCAAAGACGGCGTGACGGTGGCCAAAGAGATCGAGCTGGAAGACCCGTATGAGAACATGGGCGCGCAGCTCGTGAAGGAAGTGGCGAGCAAGACCAACGACGTGGCCGGCGACGGCACCACGACCGCGACGGTGCTGGCCCAGGCGATCCTGAAGGAAGGCCTGAAAGCCATCGCCGCCGGCGCCAACCCGCTGCTGGTGAAGCGCGGCATTGACAAGGCGGTGGCCGCGGTGGTCGCGCGCATCGCCGAGCTGGCGCAGCCGGTGCAGGGCAAAGAGGACGTGCAGAACGTCGCCGCCATTTCCGGCAACGACCCGGAGATCGGCACCTACGTCGCCGAGGCGATGGACAAGGTGGGCAAAGACGGCGTCATCACCATCGAGGAGTCGAAGGGCACCGACACCACCGTCACCGTGGTGGAAGGCATGCAGTTCGACAAGGGCTACATCAGCCCGTACTTCGTGACCGATCCCGAGCGGATGGAAGCCGTGCTGGAGAGCCCGGTCATCCTCATCTTCGAGAAGAAGATCTCCAACGTGGCGGACATGCTGCCGCTGCTGGAGAAGGTGGCGGGCAGCCGCGCGCCGCTGGTGATCATCGCCGAAGACGTGGAAGGCGAGGCGCTGGCCACGCTGGTGCTGAACAAGCTGCGCGGCGTGCTGCAGGTGGTCGCGGTGAAGGCGCCGGGCTTCGGCGATCGCCGCAAGGCCATGCTGGAGGACATCGCGATCCTCACCGGCGGCACCTTCATCACCGAGGACCTGGGCATGAAGCTGGAGAGCGTGACCCTGGAGATGCTGGGGCGCGCCCGCAAAGTGACCATCACCAAGGATAACACCACCATCGTGGAAGGCGCCGGCGACAGCGCCCGCGTGCGCGGCCGCATCGAGCAAATCCGCCGCGCCATCGAGACCACCGAATCCTCCTACGACCGCGAGAAGCTCCAGGAGCGCCTGGCAAAACTGTCCGGCGGCGTGGCGGAGATCAAGGTGGGCGCCGCGACGGAGACCGAGCTGAAAGAGAAGAAGCACCGCTTCGAGGACGCGCTGAGCGCGACCCGCGCCGCGGTGGAAGAGGGCATCGTGCCGGGCGGCGGCGTCACGCTAGTGAACGCCATCGCCGCGCTGGATGCCGTGCTGACGGAGATCGAGACGCTGCCGGCGGAGATCGCCAGCGATGAGCGCACCGGCGTGCTGATCGTGCGCCGCGCCCTCGAAGAGCCGCTGCGCCAGATCGCCGAGAACGCCGGCATCGAAGGCAGCGTCGTCGTCGAGCGCATCAAGCAGACGGACACGCCGGGCTACGGCTTCAACGCCCTCACCGAGGAGTACGGCGACATGGTGGCGATGCACATCGTGAACCCGGCCAAGGTGGAGCGCTCCGCCCTCCAGAACGCGGCCTCCATCGCCTCCATGGTGCTCACCACCGAGGCGCTGATCGCCGACAAGCCGGAAGAGAAGCCGGCGGCCCCGGGCGGCGGCGGCATGCCCGGCGGCGGCATGGGCGGCATGGACTACGGCATGTAAGTCCGCGTCGCAGAGACCCGCGAACGGCCCCGGCGCGCGCCGGGGCCGTTTTGTGTTTGGTCGGGGGCGGGGGTATGCGGCGCGCAATGCGTGCGCCGCATCAGGTCCCATCACCCATCAGCGCTTCTCCCATCGCCGCGCCGCAAGATACGTCCACCACGCGCCGACGAGGGCGGCAAGCCAGAGGCCGTTTTGCAGGTTCATCGTGATGGTCAGGTTGGGAAAGTTTTCATACAGGTGCAATTGATCGGAGTTCCCCCAACCGCCGCTCGCCATCATCCTGGCGTAGGCATGCCGCAGAGCCCCGTACCCCACGATGCCCAACGCCGCGCCGGCGCCGGAGACCAGCAGCGCGAGGGTCCAGCCCCACCGGCGCCCGCGCAGCAGCCCCCATGCCGCCGGCAGCGCCAGCCCGAAGCCGAGCACGTAGCCCGCCACGATGAATTCTCCGCCTTTCTCGCAGCCGCAGAGGATGGACTGGTTGCGCATCTCCACGCCCAGCCCGCCCAGCGCTGCCAGCAGCAGCGCCGCTCCCGCGGCGATGGCGCCGCGGGAGCGGCGGGGCGGCAGCGGCTGGACGTCGGGCGAGGTTGCCGGCGGGATGGGAGTCGGGGGAATGGGGGATGGGTGCGGGGTGTCATCCATGGCGCCGCTTAAGGGGAAAGGGGGTGATGGCGCAGGGTGAAAATTTACGGTCCTGGCGAGACAGAGCCGCACCGGAACCCGACGTAGTTGTTGTACCAGTTGCTGCCCGGGTAGTTGAGGTCGCGGTACGCGCCGCGGGCGTAGTAGACGACGAAGTCGTGGAAGTCCCAGGGACTACCCCGCCGCACGCGGCGGGTGCCCGTGGCCGGGCCGGTGGGGTTGCGCGCCGGCGCGGTTTTGTAGTACGCCGACTAGGACCAGTCCGCGCACCACTCGTACACGTTGCCGGCCAGGTCGTGCGCCCCACACCAGCTCGCCCCCGCCGGAAAACTGCCGACCGGCCAGGTGCTTTTCTCTTGCTGGAGTGAGTTGGCGGCGTTCGCGCACTGCGCCGCGTCCCAGGCGTTGCCCCACGGGGAGACGCGCCCGTCCGTCCCCCGCGCCGCTTTCTCCCACTGTGCCTCGGTGGGGAGGCGCGCTCCCGCCCAGGCGGCATACGCCGTCGCGGCGTGCCAGGTCACGTTGACGATCGGGTGCTGTTGTAATGCCGGGTCCGTTCAGCCGTTTTTGCCTTTCCAGCTATAGCCCGACGGGAAGGGCGGCAGCGCCCGCCCCGTGGCCGCGCAGAACGCGCGGTATTGCGCCACCGTCACCTCGTATTTGTAGAGCCAGTAGCCGTCGAGGTAGACCTTGCGCTGGGGACGCTCATTGCTGGAGCCCTCGTTGTCTTTGCTCCCCATCACAAACTCCTCCGCCGGCACCCAGACCAGCGCGGCGCCGTCTTTGGGGTTGACCTGTTCTGCGCGTAGCACTGTCGGCGCCGCCAGCAGGATGGAGGACGCAAAGCGGCGGGTGAGCGTTTTGGCGCCGGCGAGCGAGAGGTCCACGTCGTGCGGTGTCTCGCCGCTCTGCTTTTTGATCGCGTGCGTCTTTTCGCCGTCCACTTCGATGGTGAGCGGGCCGTCGTTCTGCGCCCAGCGGTCGGAGCGGCCTACGGCGGCGGTGAAGCGGTGCCAGCCGGTGGCGTCGAAGGTGATCCAGCCAGGGGCGTGATTATCCTTGCCGTCCTTCAGGTAGGCGTAGCTCTGGTAGGGCTTGCCGGCCAGAGTGATCTCCTCGGCGGCGGCGTGCCAGGCGCACCCGGCGGAACTGCCCACCGCAGGGATTTTGGGGTCGAGGGGCCTGGGCTCGGCGCGCGCGAGCGCGGTCACGATGAGCAGCAGGAGCAGCAGGAGGATTCCGAGGTATCGCGGCATCAGCTCCTCCTGTATCCGGGGCGGAAGGGACCGGCCATGCGCAGTCAGTCCCCGCGGCACCAGGCGCGCGCCGCCCGCCTCCGCATAATGGTCGTTCGCCGCCGGCCGGCGCTCTCCTGCTTAAAGCCTGTTGACGAATAGATCATGCCGGCTCAACCGCGTTTGCGCGATTCAGCCGATTTCAGGGCACAACTCTGCACTCATCAGCGTCTCTGCTTACATCAACCCCCGCTCCTTCAGGCTCACGAAGCGGTTGTCCCCGATGACGAGGTGGTCGAGGAGGGGGATGCCGAGGAGATCGCCGGCCTGTGCGAGGCGGGCGGTGAGGGCGAGGTCTTCCGCGCTGGGGGTGGGGTCGCCGCTGGGGTGGTTGTGGGCGACGATGATGGCGGCGGCCTTGCGGCTGATGGCGGCGTGGAACACTTCGCGCGGATGCACCAGGCTGGCGTTGAGCGAGCCGACGCTGATCTCCTGCATGCCGGTCACCTCGTTGCGGGTGTTGAGCAGCAGCGCGCGAAAATGCTCCTCGCGGAAGAGGCGCATCTCCTCCATCACCAGCGCGGCGGCGTCCCGCGGGTTGCTGATGACCGGGCGCGGGGCGTCGGTGGTGGCGGCCAGCCGCCGACCCAGCTCAAAGGCCGCCTTGAGCTGGCAAGCCTTCGCCAGCCCGATGCCGTTGATCTCCGACAGCTCCTGCACGGTGGCGGCGGCGAGGTGCTTCAGGTTGCCGAAACGCGCGAAGAGGTGCTGCGCCAGTTGGATGGCGGAGGTGCGGGCGTTGCCCGTGCGCAGCAGGATGGCGATCAGGTCCGGCACGCTCAACGCCGCCGCCCCCAGCCGCTCCAGCCGCTCGCGCGGGCGCTCCTCCTGCGGCAGGTCGCGAATCAGGGTGGTGTAATCGGACATGGGGGCCTCCGTGATGTGTCCTGTCGTCGTCATCACACGCTCACCAGATCTCTCTATCGCTCTCGATACTCCTGGCGGGCGAGACGCGGGATGTGCACCGTTACGCCGCCGGCTGGTCCGCCTCGCCCAGCTCCTTCACCTCGCGCGAGAGCAGCGCGTCAAAACGCCGGCCGCGGCGATACGGCAGGGTGATGCCCGCCTGGGTGATGGCGAGGAGAGCGAAGCCGCCGAGGAGCAGGCCGCCGGGCCAGAGCGCCGCCGTCCACTCTAGGCTGTACCACTGGAAGGCCACCACCATCCCCCAGATAGCGCCGACGACGAAGCCGAGCAGGCCGATGATGTTGAGGAACCAGCCCCAGCCGGAGTGGCGATAGAAGAAAAAGGCGGTGCTCCAGTAGGCGCCGCCGCCACTCTTGCCCAGCCGGAAGGCGAGGAAAAGATACTGCTTGGCGCGCTGGTCCAGCGGATTCAACTGAAAACTCTGCGCCAGCACGCGCTGGGCCAGGTGGTACTGTTCGGTGTGCACCAGCGTGATGCCGTAGTCGCGCAGGTAGTCCCAGCGGTTCGGATAGGCCGCCACGGCGTCCGCCAGCAGCTTTTGCGCGGCGGTATAGTGCTTGCGGCGCAGGTGATGCGCGCCGAGCAGCGCCTTCGCGTAGCCGTCCTGCGGGTTCTGCTGCAGCGCCAGCGTCACCTGCTCCACCGCGCGCCCCTCCTGCCCGCGGCGGAAGCGCACGTCGGCGGAGAGGGTGAGCAGCGTGGGGTCGTTGGGAAAGCGCGGCAGTGCGGTGTTCAGCGTCTCCTCCGCCAGGCTGAGCATGTTGAAGGTGAGGTAGACCTGCGCCAGCGTGGCGAAGGACGCCGGGTTGTCGCCGTCCAGCACCACCGCCTGGTACGCCGCCTGCGCCGCCGGGGGGTATTCGCCCAGCGTCATGTGCAGATAGGCGAGGATGCGGAAGGCATCCGGCTCCTGCGGGTGCTCACGCCACGCTTGCTGCGCCGCCGCCAGCGCCTCGTTCAGGTTCCCAGCCAGGAAATAGGCCTCCGCCTCCTCCAGCCGCGCCCGCGCCGCGCACCCCGGCGCCAAGTGAAAGAAATGATGCGCTGCCGTTGTCATGGGTCGTCCCTCACCCCGTTCAAGAGAACGTTCACATTGCAACATTGCCGTTCGAAATATGCGCCCGCGTGTTGGTCGTGCGCCACGCCGCGGCGCGGCGTGTCCCCCGGAGCATCCCCAGAGCGTGAGCGAAGGGAGGCGTGGCGCGCGACGGCGGGCTTATCCTACCGGGATTATGTCACCGGTGACCTGGCCATCCTCCACGGTGAGCACGCCCACCGACAGCGTCCGGGCGTCGAACTGCGGCTTGCCGGCGGTGCCGGGGTTGAACCACAGCACGCCGTTGATGCGCTCGTTGCGCGCTTTGTGCGTGTGGCCGTGGATGACCACGTCCGGCGGCGGCGTCAGCGCGTCCGCGCGGGAGGGTTCGTGGCAGAGGAAAATCTCCACGCCCGCCAGGGTGAGGCGCCGCGTGTCCGGATACAGCGGCGGGCCGAAGCCGACGTCGGTATTCCCGCGCACCGCCACCACCCGCGCGAGCGTCGCCAACTCGGCGATCACCCCCTCGCCGCCGATATCCCCCGCGTGCAGAATCATCACCACCCCGGCAAAGGCGTCACCCACCCCGGCCGGCACCCGGCCATGGGTGTCCGCGATTACGCCGATACGCATAACAGCCTCTTTTCGCCTGTTCGCGTCATCTTCCTGCTGTTTGCGGTATAATATGATACCTGACTGCGAGGTTGGCACATGAATTAATCTTCATCGTCGAAGAAGCTCCCGAAGGTGGGTATACCGCCCACGCACTGGGTCAACCCATCTTCACGGAAGGTGATGATCTGGACGATCTGCGTATGCAAGTGCGTGACGCCGTGCGCTGCCATTTTGATGAAGGGGAGCGGCCGGCGATAATTCGTTTGCATTTCATCCGCGAGGAGATCTTTGCCGCATGAAGCTCCCTCGCAACATATCAGGGGACGAACTGGCCTCTGCATTGCGCAAGCTCGGATATCAAACGACTCGCCAGACAGGAAGCCATATGCGGCTCACCTGTAAGCCCGACTGAGCACCACGCCACAATTCCCCGTCATACCCCGCTTCGTGTAGGCACCATTGCGGCCATTCTTGCAGAAGTCGCGGCAATACAGGAGATAGATCGCGCAAGATTAACCCATCTCCTTTTCGGATAGTTGATTCTCCCGCGCTTTCCACTCCAACATCCCCGGATGATTGACGCGCCCCCTCCATGGTCGTAGACTATGCGCAGATGACGGTGAGCACGGCAGCGGACGATCTGTATCGCCTCGTGGATTACGAGAAAACCCCGGCGGGCACGGCGATGGCGCGGTATCTGAACCTAGATCGCATGCGCGCGGCGTTGGCGCGCGCGGGCGACCCGCACCTGGGGCTGCGCTGCGTGCATATCGCCGGCACCAAGGGGAAGGGGTCAACGGCGGCGATGCTGGCGGCCATCCTGCGCGCGGCGGGCCGACGGGTGGGGCTCTTCACCTCGCCGCACCTGGTGGATTTCCGCGAGCGCATCCGCATTGACGACACGCTGATCCCGGCGGAGACGATGGCGGCGCTCGTCGCGGAGATGCAGCCGATCATCGAGGCGATGCGCGCGACGCCGGACGGCCCGCCCACCTTCTTTGAAGCCATCGCGCTCATCGCCTTCCGCTGGTTCGCGCGCGAGCGGCCGGATCTCGTGGTGCTGGAGACGGGCATGGGCGGGCGGCTGGACGCCACCAACGTGGTGGCGCCGCTGGCCGCCGGCCTGGCGACCATCGCCCTCGACCACACCGTGGAGCTGGGCGACACGCTGGCGGCCATCGCCGGCGAAAAAGCGGGCATCATCAAGCCGGGACGCCCGGCGGTGAGCGCGCCGCAGGCGCCGGAGGCCGCCGCGGTGATCGCCCGCGCCGCCGCCGAGGTGGGGAGCCCGCTCATTCGCGTGGGCGAGGAGATCGTCATCGAACCGAGCACCGTCCCCTCGCCAGCGGGGCAGCGCTTCACCGTCATCGGACGGCGCGGGCGCTACGCCGACCTCGTCTGCCCGCTGCTCGGCGCCCACCAGCAGATCAACGCCGCGGTGGCCATCGGGTTGGCGGAATGTCTGGCCGACCAGGGCGAGCCGATCACCCCCGCCGCCATCCGCGCCGGCGTGGGCGCCGTCGTCTGGCCGGGGCGCTTCCACCTGCTGTCCGAGCGCCCGCTGCTCCTCCTCGACGGCGCGCACGACCCCGCGTCCATCGCGGCGCTGCTCGCCGCCCTCGACCGTCACCTCCCCAACCGTCGCCGGCGCTTCATCGTCGGTTTCGGGCGCGACAAAGACTGGGAGACGATGCTGCGCCAGCTCGCCCCCCACGCCGCGGAGCTCATCCTCACCGCCTCCGGCAACCCCCGCGCCGTCTCCCCCGACGCCCTCGCCGCAGCGGCCATCCCGCTCGGCATCCGCCTCTCCATCTTCGCCGACCTGCCCCAGGCCCTCGACGACACCCTCGCCTACGCCGGCGCGGACGACCTGCTCTGCGTCACCGGCTCGCTCTACGTGGTGGGCGAGGCGCTGCGGTGGTGGGGCGAGAGGGTGACGGGATGACCAGTGCCGAACCCGTCATCCCCCCCCGTCACCCCGTCACCCCTTCACCACTTCACCTCTTCACCTCTTCACCTCTTCACCCCGTCACCCCTTCACGAATCAACCCCTCCTCCCGCGCTACCTGCTCCGGCGTCCACTCCGGGTGCAGGCGTTCCAGGCTGCCGCGCAGGCTGGTGGCGCCGGCGGCGAGGAGGGTCTGCTCGATGCTGGCGGATTCCTGCGGGTCGTTCGGCAGGCCATCGTTCCACTCCACCTCGGGGTATTCCGGCGTGTAGCGCGCGCCATGCAGCACCTCGCAGCACTGGGCGAGGTAGAGCGCCTGGCGCAAGCCGGCGGCGAAATACGCGCGCTTGCGGGCGATCTTCGCCAGCGTGCGCAGCAGGCGGTATTTTAGCGCCCGCCCGCTCTCCGCAATGCCGTACTTTTCCAGCCCGAACATCGCCGGCGCGCTCTCGCTCACCAGCAGGATCATCTCCAGCAGCCGGTCAATCTCGGTGAACGCCGCGCTGAGGTGGGCGTCCCAGGTGAGATACTCCGGCCGCGGGCGGAACTGCGGGTCGAAGGGGATCACCTCCAGGTCCTCCAGCGCCACCGTGCCGTCCGGGCGAATGTAGTCCTGCGGGACCGCCAGCCGCGGGGCGGCGTGCTTGCGCAGCACCTCGCTCACCTGCGAGAGGCGCTCGTTCAGCGCGGCGAAGAGGCTCTCCAGGCCCAGGTAGTCCGAATAGCCCCAAAAACGGCTGCCGGTGCGGTAGTTCGGGAGGTGAATGACCGGAATCGCCGGCAGGCCGGTCTCCGCCTCCTCCGGCGGGGCATCGGCGCCGTAGAGGCGCGCCAGCGCGACCGGCTCCTTCAGCGCGTAGCCGTTCGACTCCACCTCGTGCAGCAGGTTGCGCACGAGGCCCGGCTCGTGCACCTCGCGGCGCAGGTAGGTCTTCCCCTCCGCTTGCCGCAGCCAGGCGAGGGTGACGCGGCGCACGCCGCGCACGTCGTCGGGATCGAGCTCCGGCAGGTAGAGGCCCGCCGGCACCTCCTCGATGCGCGCGCCCGCCTCCGTCCAGCGCACTTTCAGCACGGCGTCGCCGCGAAAACTCGCCGCCAGCGCCGCCTCGTAGCCCACCACGCGCAGGTCCGTCCCCCGCGCGAGGCGCGCCACTGCTTCGCCAGCCGCCGCTTCGCACGTCACGAAGCGCGGGCTCTCCCCGAAGAGGATGTCCGCGCACGTCTTGCTGACCACCCCCGCCACGTTGCAGACGAGATACCGCTGCAGCCGTCGCGCGCTCGCCGCCGGCAGGTTGAACGCCTCCTCGTGCCGCCCCTCGAACAACTGCTCATACCGGCGATAGTCGCTCCATCGCCGCGCGTCCTCCGCGCTATACCACGCCTCTGTCATGTTCGCCTCCTCACCAATACAAATGTTCGCTTTTATATAGCAAATTTTCGTTCTATTGTCAAGGCAAACATATACTTTTGTTCGCGACACGCGCGAACCGAGAAGGCCAGCCTCCCTGGCGGGCGAGACGCCGTCGCGCCGCGGTGCGCTGTCGGAGCGCAGCGGAGGGGTGCACGCAAAAACTGTGAGAGCGCACTGCTGCTTCCCCCTGCGGCGCTCACCGCTCCCCCCGGCTCCCTCCCCTGAGCGGGGAGGGGGCCGGGGGGCATATGCGCCATCATAGCGTCAGCGCTCTTCTCGTGCTCCTGCTCCTGCTCGTAACTCGAAAACATCGGTGGCGATGTGTGTTGACGATGATGTTCGTCGAGTACGAGCACGAGTACGAGTACGAGCAGGAGCACGAGTACGAGCGCGAGGAAAGCGTCAGGTATATCGTGACGCGTATGGGGTCGGGGGGAGAGGGGAGCGCCGCAGTGGGAAGCGCACAAGCTGTGCGGACACCCCAGCGCAGGGCCGGGAAGGGAGTTCCCCCCTCTCCGCCGAAGGAAAGGGCCGATGATGATTCGCCCGCGGCCATTTCAGGATCCCGCCGTGCCGCCGCGCGGGACGGGGCACCACGTCTTTCACCGGACGCTGCCGCTTTTTGCGCCGTATCGCTGGCGGCTGCTGGCGGCCGGGCTGTGCGTCGCCGTCACCGGGGCGATGGTCTCGGTGATGCCGCTCTTCACCAAGGCGGTGATTGATCATCTGCAGTCCGGGCGCGTGCCGGCGGCGGCGTGGTGGCTTGGGGGCGTCACGGCGGGCGAGCCCCGTCTGCCCGTCATCATCGGGGTGATGCTCCTCTTCCTGCTGGCGATGGCCGCGCGCATGGCCGCCTGGTATCTCGGGCAGTGCATGCTGCTCTGGGTGCGCGAGCAGGTGCTCTTCAAGCTGCGCAGCCAGGTCTTCCACCGGCTGCAGCATCTCTGCCTGCGCTTCCACGCCCGCTACAGCCCCGGCTACCTGTACGACCGCACGCTGGGCGCGGCCTCCACGGCGGTGGGCGCCTTCCTCACCATGTTCTTCAACCAGGTGATCACCTACCTGACGGTGATCGTCCTCTCGCTGGTGATCTGCTTCCGCCTGCACGCCGGCCTCACGCTGTGGATTCTGGCGATGAGCCTCGGCTACGTGGCGATCAGCCGCTATTACGGCCGCCTCATCCACGCGCTGACGAAGGCGCTGAACCGGCAGACCAACCTGTTTGCCGGCAAGGCCACCGATCTGCTGCGCGGCATCAAGACGATCCAGGCCTTCGCCATGGAGCGCCGGGTGACTGACGCGTTCGATACCGAGCTGTGGCCGCTGCACCTGCGCGCGCTGGAACAGCAGAAAACGACGATGCGCCTGGCGTTTGCCACCGAGAGCCTCAGCTACCTCATCACCGCCGCCGTCACCGTGGGCGGCGCCCTGCTGGTGCTGCGCGATCCGGCCTTCAGCCTGGGCACGATGACCGCCTTCATCGGCTACCAGGCCTCGCTCATCGGCATGTTCTCCGCCATCAGCCTGGTGGGGGGCGCCTACGCCGCCGCCGCCGCCGGCCTGGAGCAGATTTACGAGGTGCTGGACGAGCGGCCCACGGTGCCGGACCGCCCGGGCGCCGTCATGCCGGCAGAGGTCGCGGGCGGGCTGGCGCTGGAGGACGTGCACTTCAGCTATGATGGCAAGCCGGTGCTGAGCGGCATCTCGCTGGCGGTGCCCGCGGGGCAGTCAGTGGCGCTGGTGGGCCCCAGCGGCGGCGGGAAAACGACGCTCGTCAACCTGCTGCTGCGCTTCTACGACCCCGACCGCGGCGTCGTGCGGCTGGACGGCCGCGACATCCGCACGCTGCCGCTGGCGCCCTATCGCGGCCTGTACGGCGTGGTGCTGCAGGAGCCGTTTCTCTTCAATGACAGCGTGCTGAACAACCTGCGCGCGGTGCGCCCGGCGGCGACGGAGGCGGACGTCCGCGCGGCGCTGGAGCGCGCGCAGGCGTGGCATTTCGTGCAGGAGCTGCGCGACGGCTGGCATTTCACGGTGGGCGAGGGCGGCAGCGGCCTCTCCGGCGGGCAGCGCCAGCGCATCGCCCTCGCCCGCTGTTTCCTCGCCGACCCGCGCATCATGGCGCTGGACGAGGCCACCTCCGCGCTGGACAACCAGGCGGAGTGGCAGGTGCAGCAGGCGCTGCAGGAGCTCATGCGCGGGCGCACGACCTTCATCATCGCCCACCGGCTGAGCACCGTGCGCACCGTGGACCGCATCCTCGTGCTGCACGAAGGGTGCGTGGTGCAGGACGGCGCCTACGCCGACCTGGTGGAGGCCCCCGGCCTCTTCCGCGACCTCCACCTCGCCGCCCTCGCCCGGGGCGGCGAGGCGACGGAGACCCCGTGATCGCCGCGGTCCGGGTCTCCCCGGCGTCCCCGCGCGCGCGAGGCGGGGCGCGGCGCCGGGGAAGCGCCCGCCGCGCTCACCCGAAATCCTCCCCTTCGCCCTTCGTGGCGATGCCCAGGCGGACGAGGTCGCTCTCGAAGACGGTGGTGACGAAATCGGCGGAGAGCTTGAGCTGAGAGGCGAAGGCACGTCCGCGGCTCTCGGCGCCGCCGCGCTGGAACTCGAAGACGCCCACCTGCTTGCCGCGCCCCTTCACGTAGTCAATGCTGGGGATGGGGTCGCTGTCCGGGGCGATGATGAGCGCGGTATCATAATTCGATTGCAAGCCCATCATATCCGTCGCCAGCCAGACATCCAGCCCTTTTTCGGTGAGCGTTTTATGCAGCAGGTCCACCTTCCAGCGCCCGCAGCGGCAGACTTCGATGAAGTCGGACGCCGCTTCCACCGCGTGGTAGAAGCGATTCATGCCGGCGAGGATAGTGAGCTTTTTGTCGTACCAGCGGGCGAAATCGTCGAAACACAGGTCGAAGGCGACCTGCTCGATGCGCCCCTGGTCGGCGCCGGCGAGCTGCCGCGACGCTTCCGCCACCCAGCGCGCGCGGATCTCGCGGTCGTCGCTGAAACGCTCGCTCAGGTACTGGCGGGTGCGCGGATTCTGCAGATCCCACTCGTCAAGGCTGTCCACCACGTACCAGTAGACGCGCATCAACTGCGCGGGCGGCGGCGCGGCGGCCACCATCGTATTGCGCCAGCGGCCCACGGCCTGCTCGAAGAGATGGCGATAGAGGGATTGGTAGTCGTTCACATACACTTCCATGTGCTTGAAGGCGCCAAAGAGGTGGCTGCCGTTCACGAAAAAGGCAAATTTATCCACGCTTTTCCTCCGAGAGTGATTTTTTATTCGGGTTCATCGTACCGTCATGCTCACTGAATCGGTGTGTAGACGCGATCACATCATCCGGCGATAGTATAGCAAGGGAGCCGCGCCGGGAGCAACGGGGGGCGATATTGACCGCCGCGAGCCTGACCGCCGGGCGGAGCGCAGGCCCGCCGTGGCCCCCGCCAGTATCGCGTGCCCACGCCGCGGGGGGGGAGGCATGCAGGCCGGGGTCACTCCCGGCGCCGGCTCACCAGTCGTCCTCGCAGCCGGGGGCGAGCAGCATCGCCAAGGCGAAATGGTCGCGGAAGGCGGCGTCGCCGGCGAGCTCGACGTACTCGACGCCGTGGGCGGCGTCCTGGATGGCGGCGAACTCGTGCCGGGAGATGAGCGCCATCTTCGCGCCGGCGCCGGCGGCGTTGCCAAGGAAGGTGAGCTTTTCGGCGCCGACGTCGGGAATGAGCCCGATATTGATGGCGTGCTCGCGGTTGATGTAGGTGCCGAAGGCGCCGGCGATGAGCACGCCATCCAACTCGTCGAACGTCTTGCCCAGCTTCTCCAGCAGCGTGGCGATGCCGGCGTAAATGGCGGCCTTCACCAGCTGAATCTCGCGGATATCCTGCTGGGTGAAGAGGATATCCTGCCCGGTGCCGCTGTCCTGCGCCCACACCAGCACGGCCGCGTCCTCGCGCAGGCGCGCCCGGATGGCTTCCGGCAGGTGCGGCAGGTCGTCGAGGTCGGCGAAGCGCCCGCTGCTTTCGATGATGCCCAGCCGGCGGAACTCGCCGATGATGTCAATGACGCCGGAGCCGCAGACGCCGCGCGGCGGCCGCTCGCCGATGGTGTGGACGTGCAGGTCTTCGCCGATGGAGAGGCGGTCAATGGCGCCGGGCTGCGCGCGCATGCCGTGGCTGATCTTCGCCCCCTCGAAGGCCGGTCCCGCCGCGGTGGAGCAGGCGATCACGCGGCCGTCCATGCCCACCAGCACCTCGCAGTTGGTGCCGATATCCACCGCCACGCGCAGGCCGGGGAGGGAACGCAGCGCGCTGGCCGCCAGGACGCCCACCGTGTCCGCGCCGACGAAGCCGGCGATATTCGGCAGCGTGCGCACCAGGGCGCGCGGGTGCATGCGCAGCCCCAGCTCCGCCGCCGGCAGGCACAGGGACGCGGTGACCACCGGCGTGTAGGGCGCGTGGCCCAGCGGCAGCGGGTCAATGCCCAGGAAGAGATGCGACATGCAGGTGTTGCCCACGGCCGTCATCTCGTAGATGCGCTCCGCGGGGATGCCGGCCTCCGCGGCCAGCGTCGCCAGGATCTCGTTCACGGCGTCGGTGACGGCGCGGCGCAGCGTCTCCACCCGCGCGGGGTCGCCCATCGCGAACTCGATGCGCGAGATGACGTCGGCGCCGTAGCTCGCCTGCGGGTTCGGCTGCACGCAGTGCGTCACGTCCTCGCCCGTGCGCAGGTCAATGAGGTAGCCCACCAGCGTGGTGGTGCCGACGTCCAGCGCCACGCCGTAGTGGGCAAAGGTGGTGTCGCCCGGCTCCACGCCGAGCAGCCGATCGCCATCGAGCACGGCGGTGACGGTGTAGTCGCCCTCCACCAGCGCGGCGTGCAGCGCGCGGACGGCGGCCAGCTCGGCGGTGGCAATCTGTGGCAGGGCTGCGCGCAGGCGCGCCAGGTCATCGCGCAGGTCGGCATCCTCCAGCGACGGCTTCGCCACCCGCGCCAGCACCTTCGCGGTGGCGGGGGCGGGCGCGATGGCGCGGCGCAGCTCGGCGGTGGCCTTGCGACGGATCTGGATGCGGCTGGTCTCCGGCACTTCCACCACCAGCCCGTCGGCGACGGGCAGCTCGCAGGCCAGGCGGATGCCGTCGGCGAGGTCGGCGGCGGTCAGCAGCGCGCGCTCGTGGGCGTCCGGCGCCGCCGCCGCCCCGCGCAGCACGCGCACGCGGCACTTGCCGCACTTCCCCTGTTCGCCGCAGGGCGCGTCCACCGCCACCCCGGCCGCCCGCGACGCGTGCAGCACGGTGGTGCCGGACGGCACCTCGACGGTGCGGTCCCCCGGGAGAAACGTCACGCGGGCCGTGGTCTGCACGGCCGCCGTCGCCTGCGACTCCGATGATACCGACACCCCTGCTCCTCCTCACGCGAAAGCCGCGTTAGCATAGCACAGTTTGCGCCGCCCCGCCAGCGACGACGCACGGCGCCGCGTTAATATACCATATCGCCAATCAGTTATACAACGAAGCCGGCGCGCGGGGGCCGAAGCGAGCGGCGCGCGCAAAAGAACCCGGCGGGCGGAATGCCGCTTCCACCCGCCGGGCTCGCGCGTCCCTGCATCCCCATGCGCTGTTCCCGTGCCGCGCCTCCCTGCCAGGGACGGGAAGTCGTTACCGCGTCGTCGCGGCTTCAATCGGCTCCGCGGGCGCGTCGGCGGTCATCTCGCCGCCGTCCGCCACCGTCGCCTTGCGCAGGTGGCCATACGCCCAGATCACCGCCGCCGCCAGCGGCAGCACGCCCAGCACGATGAAGACGGTATCCGGCAGCATGCGGAACCAGAGGATGCCGGTCACCAGCGGCTGGCGGTAGAATTCCAGGCTGCGCGCCGCCCAAAAGCCGTGCTGGTAGCTGTGCTGCATCTGCACCAGGCCCACCGGCAGCAGCGTGATGAGAATCATGCCCATCAGGCCGATGTTCGTGCCCCAGAAGCCCAGCTTGATCCATTTTTCCTTCCACGCGTCCGGCCGCACGATGTTGCGCAGCGCGAACAAGATCAACGCCAGCGCCAGCATGCCGTAGACGCCCATCAGCGCGCCGTGGCCGTGGGTGGCGGTGAGGAAGGAGCCGTGCTGGTAGTAGCTCACCACCGGCAGGTTGATGAGGAAGCCCAGCACGCCGGCGCCGAAGAGGTTCCAGAACGCGGTCGCCATCAGGAACCAGAAGGTGGCGCGATACGGGAAATCAATCCCGCCCTTCCGCACCACGCGGTAGTGCTCCCACGCTTCCATGATGAGCAGCGAGAGCGGGATCACTTCCAGCGCGGAGAAGACGGCGCCCAGCGCGATCCACGCTTCCGGCGCGCCGATCCAGTAGTAGTGGTGCCCGGTGCCGATGATGCCGCTGGCGAGCAGCAGCGTGAGCATGAAGTAGACCGCGCGGGTGGCGGATTTTTTCGTCACCAGCCCCATGTGCACGAGCAGGAAGGCGACCACCACCACCGCGAACACCTCGAACATCCCTTCCACCCAGAGGTGAATGACCCACCAGCGCCAGTAGTCCGACATGGTGAGGTGCGTGGACGGGTTGAAGAGGAAGCCGAAGATGTAGAAGAACGGGATGGCCACCGCGGAATAGAGCAGCAGGTGGGTGAGACCGCCCTTGTCGTGCTCCCGGCGCAGGCCGTCGCGCATGCCGCGGAAGACGATGAAGAGCCAGATGCCCAGCCCGGCGAAGAGCAGCACCTGCCAGACGCGGCCGAGCTCCAGGTATTCCCACCCCTGCTGCCCGAAGGCGTACCAGAGGTTGCCCAGATAGCCCTTGATGCCCGCCCACTCGCCGATGAGGCTGCCCACCGCCACCAGCACCACGGCGGCGAAGAGGATGGTCACCAGCCAGTGCTGGCCCTTCGGCTCGCGCCCGCTGACGATGGGCGCCACGTACATCCCCGCCGCCAACCAGGCGGTGGCGATCCAGAAGATGCCGAGCTGCAGGTGCCACGAGCGCACCGCGTTGAACGGCAGGAACTTGCTGATGTCGAAGCCGTAGAAGTAGTTGCCTTCCGCGTAGAAGTGCGCCAGCAGCCCGCCGAGCACCGACTGCGCGAGGAAGAGGAGAATCGCGACGGCGAAATATTTCGCCACCCCGCGCTGACTGGGGGTGAGCGGCGTGGCGGCGGCGTTCATCGTCGGGAAATTGCCCTCGGTGTACGCGTCTTCCATCTGATAGTTGTAGCGATAGTACCAGTAGAGCACCACCGCCAGCATGAGCAGCAGCACCGCCACGCTCACCGCGCTCCAGCCGACGGCCGCGTAGGTGGCGACGTTGCCGGCATCGGGGTCGTACGGCCAGTTGTTGGTGAAGGAGTAGTCCATCCCCGGGCGCTTCACGGCGGAGAGCCAGGCCGTCCACTGGAAGAAATCGGCGATTTGGCTCAGCTGGTCGCCCTCGGCGACGAAGACGCGCCCCGTCGCCGGCAGGTGCTGTTCCGAGATCATCCGTGCCGGCAGCGCCCAGCTCGGGATGCCCTTATTGAAGAACTCGCGGTAGAAGTCGCGCACCTGCGCGAAGGCGTACGCCTGGCCGGCGGTGAGCGCCAGCGTGCCGGTGGCGGCGTCGTACCGATTCTCCTTCAGCTCGGCGCGCACCTGCTCCGCGACCGCGAGCTGCTCCGCGCGCTTCAGCTCCGCGTAGGGGGCATCGTAGTGCTCCCGCGCGTAGAAGTCGCGCATGTGCACGGCCTGCAGGTGCAGGCTCTGCGCGGTGAAATCCGGCCCCAGGTAGGCGCCGTGCCCGAGCACGGAGCCGTAATTCATCAGCCCGTATTTCATATAGACGGCCTGCCCGCCTTTGATGCTCGTCCGCGTGGCGAGCACCGCGCCGTCGGGGGCGACGACCTGGTCGGGCAGCGGCGCCTGGCTTTTGAAGACGAGAAAACCGCCAAAGAGCAGCGCGGAAAAGCCGAGGATGAGCGAGAGCATGAGCGCGTGGCGCAAGACATCACGCCTGTTGGCCTGTTGCGGAGGGGCGAGACTCATGAGACCGGGCTCCTTTCCGGGATAGATCACGGTAAGGATAGTTCTGCGATGGAATTTCTCCTATGACAAATGTCATAGGCGGGGGGTGAAATAAAAAAAGCGGAAGTGCAATCAGACTTATCCCCAACATTTCGGATGTCCGGAGTGTGGTTTCGGAGGGTTCACCTCCCCGATGTCATCGGGGCAGGCTTCCCCCACCCCCTTCCGGGATCATTGAAGACGGCGTTGGATTTGCGCACAGCGTTCGCTGCCCGGCGGTCGGACCGCCGGCTTCCAGCCGGCCACCGGTCCTCGCGACCGTCCCGGTCGCGTATCCTTCGTACTCGTGCTCGTATCCCCTGGGCGGGTGAGGCGTCAAGAAAGTGTCAATGTTTGGCGGGGGCGCGTCAGTTTTCGACAAAGCGGCGGCCGAGGTCGGGCAGTAGTAGTGGTCTCTGGTTCCTGGTTGTAGTGGGTCGTCACGATGTACTTTGTGTAGCAAACCAGCCGGGGTAGTCCGCGTCCTCCGCGGCGCGTGTGACCAACATGCGACACCGTGTCCGACACCACCGTCATCGGACACCAGCCTTCGCTAAAGCTTCGGCTGACAAGCGGTGGAGCAAGGCGTCACCACGCGCCGCGGAGGGCGCGGACTACAGAGCAAGGTGCAACGTGACGACCCGCTACACCTGGTTCCTGGTTCGTTGTACTCCGCGGAGAGCGGGTCTGGCCGGCGCATAGCCGCGACGATGCGCCGGGCGGGGACGCGCGGCCGCCCGTTAGCACCGCGCCGTGCTCGCGCGCCAGACGGGTGGGCACGGCAGCGTCAGTGGGGCGGGGAGCGACGCGGGATCGGCGGCGACGGTATCGAGCAGCCAGTGGATGCTCGCCTCGCCGAGATCGCGCACCGGCAGGCGCACGGTGGAGAGGCCGGCGGCCGCGGCGGCGGGGATATCGTCAAAGCCGAGCACGGCGACATCGTCCGGCACGCGGAGGCCGCCTTCGGCGAGAGCCTCCAGCGCACCCAGCGCGCGCAGGTCGTTGCCGCACACGAGAAAATCGAACGAGAGGCCGGGGTGTGCCGCCAGGTAGTCGCGCATCGTCGCGCGGGCGACCGCCGGGTCAATGGACGGGCAGGGGATGATGATCGGCTCCGCCAGGCCCGCCGCCGCCAGCGCGTCAAGGAAGCCCAGGTAGCGCGGGGTTTCATGGTCGTCGCCGTCGCGCACGCCGAGAAACGCCGCGCGGCGCGGGCCGCGCGCCAGCACCGCCGCCGTCGCCGCCCGCACGCTGCCGCGATAGTCGGCGATGGCGCGGGGCAGTTCCGCGTCCCAGGCGCTGTACTGGCCGGGCAGCACCACGCCATAGGGGATGCCCCGGCGATGCAGGCGCATGACCCACGCCGGCGGCGCGCTCATCAGGAAGAGGACGCCGCCCTCCGCCGGCAGGGCATCCACCACCGCGCGCCACTGCTCGCCCACCACGTCGGCGAATTGCAGCTGCATGCGCACGTTCCGCGCCAGCGTGCCCGCGTTCATGCCGCTCAGCATCCACTGGAACACCCACGCGGTATGCGGATTGCCCTCCAGCGTCAGCGATTGCTGCGAGCCGAGGACGACGGTGATGTCGGTGAGCGCCGCCGGCGCCGCCGCGCGCACGAAGGCGCCGCGTCCCCGCACCGTCTCCACCAGCCCCGCCTCGCTGAGCGTCTTATACGCGCGGATGACGCTGACGTAGCCGATGCCGTAGTGCGCCGCCAGCGCGTGCGCGCTGGGCAGGTAGTCGCCCGGGCGCAGCGCGCCGGAGCGAATCCGCGCGATCAGCTCCGTCAGCAGGCGCCGCACCGCGGGCGAGCGGTGATGTTTGAAAGAAATATCTTGCATCTTTCACCGGGCTGTTTTATAATACAGGTAGTGCCGTTCCGGTGGGAACGCGCGCATTTCACCTGTCAATATGCGATATAAGTTATATCGTACAACTGGGAGCCTGTCAATATGACCACGACCTCGTCCCCATCGCTCACCATCACCGCCGCCCGCATCGAAGTCCCCTTCACCGTCACCTTCGCGACGGTGACGCTGCGCGAGCCCGGTCCCGGCGAAGTGCTGCTGGACGTGCTGGCGTGCGGCATCTGCGGCTTCGACATGGAGATCGCCGAGTCGCTGGCCACCAACGGCCCGCAGGCCTTCGGCCACGAGATTTGCGCCCGCGTGCGCGCCGTCGGTCCCGGGGTGACGCACGTGCAGCCCGGCGACCAGGTGGTGCTGGAGTCCGGCTCCTTCTGCTGCGACTGCGACCTCTGCCGCAACGGCCGCGTGGACCTGTGCAACAAAGGCGCCGGCTTCTGGAGCGGCCCCGCCATGGGGTTCGCCGAGGCGATGCTCGTGCCCGCGCGCAACGTGGTGCCCGCCCGCGACATCGCCCCGCTGGCCGCCGTGCTCGCCGAGCCTTGCGGGGTGGCGGTGGACATGGTGAAGGTGGCGGACATCGGCCTCACCGATAAAGTGCTCCTCGTCGGCGCCGGCCCCATCGGGCTGATGGCGCTGCCGCTCATCCGCCGCGCCACCGCCGGCCCGGTGGTGGTGGCCAACCGCTCGACAGGCAAGCTGGAGAAGGCGCGGCGGCTGGGCGCGGACAAGGTCGTCTCCACGCAGGACGTCTCCCTGCCCGACCTCGGCACGGAATACGGCGGCTTCGACCGCATCCTCATCACCGCGCCGCCGGAGGTGATTCCCGACTGCATCATCGCGACGGCCTTCGGCGGGTATCTCGTCTACATCGGCTCCAACTTCCGCAGCGGCGGCGTCATCCAACTGGACACCCACGCGCTGCACTTCGGCAAGAAGCAGTTGCGCCCGTCCTTCGCCTCCCCCGCGCTCTACCTGCCGGAGGCGCTCACCCTGCTGCGCACGGGCATCATCCCGCCGAAGGAGATCGTGAGCCACGTCTTCCCGCTGAGCAAGCTGGCGGAGGCCATCGCCACCGTCCGCACCCAGCGCGACGCCGTCTGCAAAGTGGCGGTGGTGCCGGATGCGGCGTTCACCTCTCCCCCCGGCCCCCTCCCCTAGGTGGGGAGGGGGAGTGAGTGGGGGCGCGAAGGCGTGTTGTCTTCTCTCTCCGTGTCTCCCCCTCCCCGTTTAGGGAAGGGGGCCGGGGGGAGAGGTGAACGCCGGGTGTAATACATTACAAGGAGACCTTCCCATGACAAAGGTCGGCATTATCGGCTGTGGCGGGATTTCCGCCTTTCACCACGAGGGGTTCGCGCTGGCGGGGGCGGAGATCGCCCACGTCTGCGACCTCCGCAAGGAAGCCGCGGAGGCGGTGGGCGCACAATATGGCGCGAAGGTGAGCACCGATTACCGCGCCGTGCTGGACGATCCCGCGGTGCAGCTCGTCAGCGTCTGCACCTCCTCGGCCACGCACAGGGAGATCGCCATCGCCGCCATGGGGGCGGGCAAAGGCGTGGTCTGCGAGAAGACGCTGGCGGACAGCCCGGAGAGCGCCGCCGATATCGCCCGCGCGGCCGATGCCACCGGCCAGTTCTGCGCCACCGCCTACATGAAGCGCTTCTTCCCCGCCAGCCAGCGGGCGAAAGAGCTGCTCGCCGGCATGGGGCAGCTCATCAGCGTCTACGCGCGCTCCTGGCAGCCGTGGGACATGTGGAACGCCCCCCTGGACGACAGCCTGCGCCAGCACCCGTCGTGGATGGTGCGCAACTACGGCGGCGGCGCGCTGGTGATGGCCGGCAGCCATATCCTCGACCTGGTGCACTGGCTGGTGGGCCGCCCGGCGGAGGTGGTCGGCCACCTGAATATCCGCGAGGGGATGGACGCCGACCGCCAGGGCAACGCCATGCTGTGGATGCCCGACGGCAGCATCGTCCATTATGAAGCCTGCGGCCACCCGTATAAATTCGTCGGCTACGAGCGCAACGGCTGGGACGAGCGGCTGGAGATCAACACCGTGACGGGCCGCCTGGACCTGTATACCGTCACCTGGAACCGCCCGGACCGCAACGGCGCGCTGCTCGTGCACATGGACGGCGAGACGGGCGTCACCACCGAGTACCGCTACCCGCAGGTGAACCCCTTCCACCTCGAGATGGCGAGCATGCTCCAGTGGTTCGAGCGCGGTGAGACCCCCGCCCCCTCCGCCTGGGACGGCTACGTGGTGGATGAGCTCATCGCCCACGTCACCCGCAGCTCGCGCGAGCGGCAGCGGCTGGCGGTGGCGTATCAGGACCGAGTGGCGGCGAAGTAGGGTTCGCGTATCCTTCGCACTCATACTCGTGCTCATACTCGTACTCGAAATAGTTCGGCGCCCGGCGCTGTGATCGGAAACATGGTGACGGCGCCTTGCCTTCCGCGTGCTCTGGAGGGCGAGACTCCGTCGAGCCGCGCGCGTAGCATCCGCGCGCGGATTCTCAGACCCTGTGCCCGGGGCGCCCGGTCCAGGGTACGGCAATAGGCGATACCCGTCACTCCGCACGCGGCTCGACGGAGTCTCGCCCTCCAGGGGATACGAGTACGAGTCGTGCCCATCGGAGCGCGGACATCCTGTCCGCCCGTAGCTGATTTCGAGTACGAGTACGAGCACGAGACGAGCGCTGACGCTATGATGACGCGTATGGGGCCGGGGGAGGGGTCCGCCACCATGGGTGAGCCAGGGAGTAAACTGATGAATGGACGACAACGCATCCTCACCACGCTCCAATTCAGGGAGCCCGACCGCGTGCCGCATTTCGAGGAGATTTTCGATCTCAACCAGGAGGCGTTCGGGCGGTCAATGCCGTCGGGGAAGGCGATCGCGGAAGCGACGGCGGACGAGCGCGACCGGCTGCTGCACGCGTGCGTGGAGCTCTACGCGCTCATCGTCGAGCGCTTCCAGTGGGACGCCGTCACCCTGTGGCACCCCTGGGGCGGGCCGGAGCAGCGGGAGTGCCTGCGCATCGCGAAGCGGGAGCTGGGCGCGGAGATCCTCATCGGCGGGTATATCGGGGAGTCCATCCACGCCATTGACACCACCCACGATTTCGAGCGCTTCTCCGACGATCTCTACGAGCATCCGGAGACGATTCACGCCCAGGCGCTGGCGATGTCCGACAACGCCATTCGTGAGGGGCGCGCGATGCTGGAGGCGGGCGCCGACTTCGTGAACCTGGTCTCCGACGTGGCCTTCAACGGCGGGCCGTTCATCTCGCCGGCGATGTTCCGCGAGTTCATCATCCCGTATATGCACCGGCACATCCCGGCGTTGAAGGCGGAGGGCCTCATCGTCATCCAGCACTCGGACGGCAACCTGATGCCCATCCTCGACGACTGGATCTCCCCCGGCCCGCACCTGCTGCACTCGCTGGACCCGATGGCCGGCATGGACATGGCCGAGGTGAAGCGCCGCACCTACGGCAAGGTGGCGCTGATGGGCAACGTGCAGTGCAACCTGCTGCAGGACGGCCCCGATGAGGCCATCATTACCTCCGCCCGCTACGCCCTCACGCATGGCGCCCCCGGCGGCGGCTATATCTTCAGCTCCAGCAATACCATCTTCCCCGGCCTGCCCCTGCGCCACTACGCGCTGATGCTGGGCGAGCTGGCGCGGTATAATGCCGGCGAGCGCTGGGAAGGGGTGCCGTTCACCGGTGGCGTAACATATGCGCAGTGAGATTTACCGCAGAGAGCATAGAGAACGCAGAGAGTTATAATGATGCTTAGTTAAGCGGTGACTTTCTCCTCCGGTGCCGGGTAAGCGTCTTGTAGGGAATGTCCCGCCGTGGCATTCCCGGCGGTGCGCCGTTGATTCCGCCACCAAACTGTATAGTCCGGGCAAGACTGCCTATTCGTCACCCTGGGAATGCCACGGCGGGACATTCCCTACATTATGAATACCACAGGTAAATAAGGCAAACCAACATGGACCAACTCCTACACCTCTACGGCGAAGAGCGCTACCACCGGACCCTCGACCGGATCACCCGCTTCTGGGGCGGCGAGGGCCGCTGCCTGATCTCGGTGCTGACGTGGGAGGCGGGATATCGGCAGACGTTCGACGACGCGGTCATCCTGGAGCGCGCGCCGGAGCACCTGCGGCGGATGGCCGCGCTGCCGGGCGCGCAGATGCCGTACCTCTTCGCCGATTTCGGCACCGTCTCCACCGCGAAGTACTGGGGCGGCACGGCGCGCTTTGACTCCACCGGGGGCAATCTCTTCATTGATCCGGCCGCGCGGGAGATCGAGGAGGCGCTGGCGCTGATGCCGAAACCGGTAGACGACCCGGCGCTAGACGGCGCGCACGGCGTGCGGCTGTGGAAGGCGCTCTCCGCGCGGCTGGAGACGGACTCCCTCTGGCTGCGCTCGCCGGACATGCAGGGGGTGCTGAACACCGCCGGCCTCATCATGAACCAGGAAGAGCTGCTGATGGCGATGTATAGCGAGCCGGAGTCGGTGCATGCCTTCCTGGACAAGGTGTGCGACTTCCTCATCGGCTACGCGAGCTACCTGCGGCGGGAGACAGCTGACCGGCTCTGCGGCAATATCTGGCCCTACACCTTCCTGCCGTCGTCCCTCGGCCTCTCCTTCACCGAGGATTTGATGCCGTTGCTCTCGCCGGAATTGTACGCCGAGTTCGGCATCCCGCAGCTCAAGCGGCTGCAGGCGGCGTTCGGCGGGCTGCATATCCACTGCTGTGGCGACTGGGGTCGCCACGCCGCCAACCTGGCGAGCGCCGGCCTCAACATCCTGGCGATGGAGTTCCACTACCCCGCCACGCGCATTGACGAGCTGCGGCCCCTGGTGGATCAGGGGGTGGTCTTCATCCCCTACCTCATGCAGGATCGCCAGCAGGACTTTGCCAACGTCTACGATTACTGGCGCTGGCTGCTGCAGCATACCGACGCCCGCTGCTGGTTCCTGCCCAACGACGACGAAGAAGGCCGGGCGTTTTACGAGGAGTTCAAAGGGTTGATGCCGTAGCGGCGTTCACCTCTCCCCCCAACCCCCTCCCCTAGGCGGGGAGGGGGTTGGGGGGAGAGGTGAACGCCGGTTTCGATAATCCGACCTGCTCTTCCCGACAGAGGGGAATGGAGTTGAGTAATATGACCATGACCCCGAAACAACGCATGCTGGCCGCCTACCGCGGCGAACGGCCCGACTACGTGCCCTGCGCGCCGGAATTCTGGTATTACCTGCCCGCGCGGCTGCTCGGGCTGGATATGATCGAGTTCGGGCGCGTCCCGCACTGGCAGGCGCTGCAGCAGACGTTCAAACACTACGGCACCGAGGGCTGGGGGGCGGTCTTCAGCGGCGCGCCCTGCCCGGACGTGGCGTACAGCAGCGAGACGACCGACCTGCCGGAGGGGCGCCTCCTCACCCGGCAGACGCGCACGACGCAATACGGCACGCTCACCAGCGCGTGGATGGCCGACCCGAAGGAGCCGGGCTGGGAGGTGGAGCGGCCCATCAAGGATTTTGCGCGCGACTGGCCGGCCTATAAAGCCGCCACGCTGGGCATCATCGAGGAGATCAACTGGACGGGCGTGCAGCAGGCGCTGGACGCGGTGGGCGAGGACTACCTGCTGGAAGTGTGGCTGCCCGCGCAGTTCTTCGACTACATCGCCGGCGGGCGCGAGGGCGGCTTCCAGCAGGGCATCTACGACCTGATCGAGCACGAGGCGTTCTTTGCCGCGCTGCACGAGGAATACCTGGATTACGTGCGCCGCTACGCCGAGGCCGCCTGCGCGCACACCACCGGCGCAGCGCTGGTCATCGGCTGCGCCTGGTCGTGCATCTCGCTCATCAGCCCGGCGATGTGGCGGCGGTGGGACTGGCCGGTGGTGCGCGCCATGGCCGACGTCGCCCACGCCCACGGCCGCCTGCTGCATATCCACTTCCACGGGAAATGCCTGGACGCCCTCGCCGATCTCGCCACCTGCGGCGCCGACTGCGTCTGCCCCTTCGAGCGCCCGCCCGGCGGCGACGTCACCGACCTCGGCGTCGTCCGCCGCGCCCTCGGCGACCGCGTGACGGTGAACGGCAACGTCCACACCGTGGAAACGCTCATCCGCGGCACCGCTGACGACGTGCGCCGCGAAGTCGCCGACATCTTCGCGCAGTGGGGGCCGGACACGCGCCGCCTCATCGTCGGCACCGGCGACCAGGTGGGCGGCGAAACGCCCGACGAGAATATCTACGCGATGATCGAGGCGTGCCGAGAATTGGGCAAGACAGGATAACTTATGTCGCGCGTCAACATCTGGCTCGGTTTCATGCCGGCCTACTTTACGAAGCACGTGGGCGTCACCTACGGGGAAGCCTACTACTTCGACCTCGCCTATCGCGCGGACGTGATGCGGGCGGAGTCGCGGCTGCTGCACGAGCAGCTCGGCGATTTCGGCGTGGCGGCGGCTCCCCGGCCGATTCCCCATCTCTTCATCCAGCCCATTGACCTGATGCTGCACACGCAGGGGGCGCCGTGGCGTTTTCCCGACGACGCCACGCTGGAGAGCGTGGGCGCGCCGTGGGCGACGCTCTCCAGCGCGGAGATCGCCGCCATTGACCCGCGCTCATCCGCCGAGCACCCGGTGATGGACCGCCTGCTGGCGCAGTATCGCGAGATCGCGCGCCACTACGGCGACGCCGCCGACATCTTCATGGTGAAGAGCGGCATGATGAATATCCACACCCCCTACACCACCGCCCACCAGCTCTATGGCGAAGAGCTCTTCGTGCTGCTGCTGACCGAGCCGGAGACGGCGCGGGCCATCTTCGCCAAGGTGTGGGAGCTCTACCAGGCGATCTACGCGCGCGTGCTGGCGGTCACCGGCACGGCCTTCGACCGCATCTACCTCGGCGACTGCTCCGCCTCGCTGCTCTCCGAAGCGGTGTATCGCGAGCGGGTGCTGCCCGTCAACCAGCGGCTGGCAACCCTGTACCCGGACTCCGGCTACCACTCCTGCGGCCTCTCCACCCACCTGCTGGCGGCGTTCAGCGCGCTGCCCGGCCTGCGGCACATCCAGCTCGGCGCCGGCACCGACATGGCCGCCGCCGCCCGCCTGCTGCCCGGGGTGGTGCTGGAGCCGCTCATTGACCCGGTGCTCATGCGCGAAGGCGCCCCCGACGACATCACCCGCCTCATCGCCGGCATCATTGACGACACCGCGACCGCCCCCGGCGTCAACCTCTGCGCCTGGTCCTTCGACCGCGACACCCCCCTCGAAAACGTGCGGGCGATGTATGCGGCGGTCGGCGAAGCCGGACAAAAGGTAGGGTATTGACCACTGGGGCTGCGGAGTTGCACTCCGCACGCATCAGGTCTCCCTGGGGCTGCGGCTCGACGGCGTCTCGCCCTCCAAGGGGACTGGCGCTGTCATCGGAAAAATGGTAACAGTCACGCATTATGGAGGGGGGTGGATCACCTGGTAGGGTGAGGAGAGGCGGCATCATGCGTAACAGTCACCATTTTTTACCGGACGCTTCTTACCCCCACCTTCGCGTCTTCCGTTCTTCCGCTCTTCGTGGTGAAGCCGCACCGCTCCGCCACCCACCAACCCGGGAACTCGTGCGGAGTACAACTCCGCGGCCCCGGTCATAAGCGATTACTCAAAGATCAGCGCCATCCGCTCGTCATCCGTCAGCCTTTCGACCGGCTCCGCCGGGATGCTACCCCGCACGACGGCATCAAGACCGCGCGTAAAAGTGCTGATGTCATAGGTGATGGGGAATATCTCCTCCAGCGACAGGTTCACATGCCGTGCCAGCGCTTCAGGACCATTGCGAGCATAATCGCTGTCGTGGTAGCGGGCAAGGTGAAACCAGTCACCATCTCCGATGACCAACGTGAGAACGAGAAACTGCTGCGTTTTACGCAGGTGCTGCAGATCAATATTGCCTAACAGGGCATAGCCTGTTGTACCACCAGCGAACCTGACCGGGATGCCAACAATACGATTTGACAGATCCGTCACCGGCAGTTGTTTCACCGGCTTCACCCATGTTTCATCCTGGCCATCTTCGTCTTCGTTTTCCAGGTCGAACTCCCAGATCGGATAGCGCGTCAGGTCTTCAACCGTCAGTTTATCTACCGGTTTGCATTCGCCCATACCTGTTCCTCCTACCAGCATTAACGCCACGCTACACAATCATAGCACAAGGGGGAACGAGCCTCCGCCCGTCCCCCCAATCCAAAATCCAAAATCTCAAATCCAAAATTCAATACACCAGCCCGCCGCGCCCCAGCCGCCAGGCCATCGGCTTCATGAAGTAGCGGCTGGAGACCACCGTCACGTGCGGGCGGTTGAGCAGCGCGGCGCGCAGGCGGCGGGCGGTGAAGTTGTGCAGGAACTGGGTGATCCAGCTCCCCGTCTCGAACTCCGGCAGCACGATGATGACGCGGTCGCCGCTGCGCTCCATGTCCGCCCAGTCCAGGTAGTCCATGATCGGCTCCACCAGCCAGCGGTAGGGCGAGGGCACGATGTCCAGCCGGATCTGCTGGCCCAGGTACGGCTCGACGAACTGCACCCACTTCTCCTTCAGCCGCGGCGTCTTCTCCGGGTCCATCTCGATATGCACGGCGCGCAGGATGCTGTCCGGGCGGCCCTCGGCGATGGCGCGGCCCGCTTCCAGCCCTTCCAGGATGCCGCGGTGCACGTCCGAGGACACCAGCACCAGCACGGTGAGCGGCTCCGCGGGC
>JAKPKV010000055.1 GCA_029553475.1 Armatimonadota bacterium | reverse complement strand
GAAACCGCGCCCGTCCCAAGATTCCCGGCGTACCAGTCCAGGCACCACTCCCACACGTTGCCGTGCATGTCATACAGGCCCCACGCGTTCGGCAGGTACGACCCCACCTCAGCCGTGGCGTTCGCCGTGGTGCAGTCCGTCGCGGGATCGACCCACGCCGTGCCGTTCCACACCTTGCCGCCGTCGTACTGGTAGCGTCCCAGCGCGTCCAGCCGCGCGTCGGAATTGCTGTTCGTGATGTTCACCGTGCCGTCGTTCAGCGCGCCGGTCGTGCCCGCCCGGCAGGCGTACTCCCACTGCGCGTCGGTCGGCAGGTCGAACCCCGCCAGCCCTGTCTTGGTCCGCAGCCGCCCCATGAAGGAGCCTGCCGTCACCGCGTCGTTCGCGGGCCAGTCCACGGCCGCGTCGTCCGTGTTGTTGATGTTCTCGCGGATGTCGTAGTACGACACCTGCTCCACCGGGCGAGTCAGCCTGTAGTCGTTGTTGCTCCATTTGGAGGGCCACGACCGCACGTCGCCCATCACCTGCTGCCACTGGCTCTGCGTCACCTCGTAGACGCCCGCGTAGTAGTCCTTGGTCAGAACCACGTCGTGCCAGTCCTCGCGCGTGGCGTCGCGGCCGGTCTCGTTGGAGGGCGAGCCCATCTTGAAGCCGCCCGCGCCCGTCGCCGGGATCTTGCGCATCAGGATGCGCGTGGTCTTGTACAGGTCGTTGGTCACACCCTCCGGCACCGCCTCCGCGCTGGCGTAATAATAGACGGGATAGCTGTTCGTGGACGGTCCACCGGCCACGTCCACCGCGCAGTAGAGCGGCGGCGCGTCCACGGACCACGCGGTCACCCGCGCCTTGGCGGTCTCCGTCACGTTCTCCGGCCAGTCCGCGCCCGCGTTCCACACGATGTGCCGGCCCGTGCCGGGCTGGATCACCACCGAGACATCGCCGGAGAGGCGCGTCACCGCCGAGTCCGGAATCGCGACCCCGTTGGTCTCGATGCCGAGCGTGACGATGGCCGCCTCGCCCGCGAGGTCGTACCGCACATCCACCACGCGCGTGCCCGCGCGCTGCGCCATCCGCACGTTCGTCACCTGCGGCACGGCATACGCCGCGCCCGCGCCCATCGTCACGGCGGCCGCCACGGCCGCCGCTGTTTTCGTTATGCCTCTCATTTCGCTCT
>JAKPKV010000011.1 GCA_029553475.1 Armatimonadota bacterium | reverse complement strand
CATGGGAGCAGTTTTCCAATTCAGGATGCGCAAAGGTAAAGCGGTCGGCGCACAGCCGGGCTTTGCCGACGCGTTTAACCGCGTCATGGACATTCTTGAAAACATGAAAGGCCTTGGAGGCGTCGAGATCCGCAAGAACGGAATTGACTGGAGGATCGTGGTTACGGATGACGTTCCGGACACCGCCGCGGCGGGCGAGGCGGGACCGACCGGGCCGACCGGGCCGACGGGGCCGACCGGGCCGACCGGAGCGACGGGCGAGGCGGGACCGACCGGGCCGACCGGGCCGAAGGGCGCGACGGGACCGACCGGGCCGACCGGCGCGACCGAATCGCTGACGGGCGGGACGGTGGTGGTGGATGTCTATTGGGACGGGCCGTATCTGAAGAAGAAGACGCAGCCGGGGTATGTGAAGGCTGGCTCTTCGCAGACGACGACGACGATCTTGACGGCGGAGGAGTTTGACGTATGAGCCTGAAGCTCATGCTGAACTGTGGCGGGGCGATAGCCTTGCACCCGACATTCAATGTCCCGGTGCTGATGGAAAGCCCGTGCCCGTTCACGCCGTGGACGTGGGAAAGGACTTATATCCAGTTTCCGGACGAGGCTCCCACGGTCACGTCCACGAATCCCGGAATGACGTTGGCTTTGAGCTGGACGACGGCTTACAGTTCGAGCACGCAGAACGTGACGTATGTCGGCAAGGTTTTGTGGGATTGCACGAAGAGCGGGCTGAAAGTGACGGCGGCGCTTACGGGAGACAATACGGCGAGGATGCCTGTTTATGTTTATACCCAGTTTGGAAACTACATCCGTCTGAACGAAACGGACGGACTGGGGCCGGAATATTTTGCGGCTGACAGTCTGTATCTGAGGTTTTCAATCGAGGTGCACGTGACGCTGCGGCGGGCGACGCCCGGCACGGCGACCGCCACCTTGAACTTCGCATGGACAACGTGACATGAAAACAGAACCGACCATCTGCCTGTGCATGATCGTGAGGAATGAGGCCGAGCGGCTGCCGCGGCTGTTGGCTTCCGTGGAGGGGCAGGTCGACGACATCGTGATCGCGGACACGGGATCGGAAGACAACACGTTCGGGCTGGCGTGCGAACTGGTAAGTAAGTTTGAGAAAGAGGGGGTCGCCCACGTTTTCCGCACGGAGTTCAGGGATTTCTCGCAGGCGCGGAACGAGGTGATGAAGGCGGCGGCGGGGATGAAGGCGGAGTATCTGCTGTGCCTCGACGCGGATGAGGAGCTGGTGGCCACGCCGGGATGGAAAGAGGAGTTGGCGGCGGACGACGTTCGGCTGCGGTACGATGGGCCGACGGAGTGGTGGAACACGAAGATCGTGCGCAACGGCATGGGGTTCCACTACAAGGAGCCGGTGCATGAGTATCTGACGTGCGGGCTGCCGACCACGCGGCAGAATCTGCGGGGCGCGTTCGTGCGGCACCACGCGGACGGCGGGCAGTCGGGGCGGCTGCGTTGGGAGCGGGATCTCGCGGCGCTGCTGGCGCGGTGCGCGGAGGAGCCTCACAACGCGCGGGCGGCGTATTATCTGGCGCAGACGCGGCACTGCCTGGGGCAGAAGCTGGAGGCCTCGCGGGATTACGCGCGGCGGGCGGGCATGCGGGGCTGGGAGGAGGAGGGCTGGCACGCGGCGTACAAGGCGGCGGTGTGCGCGTGCGAGGCGGGCGAGCCGGAGGGCGGCTGGGTGAACGCGGCGCTGGCGGCGTGGGAGCGCAGGCCTACGCGGATCGAGCCGGCCGTGTTTCTGGCGGAGCGGCTGAACCGGAGCGGGCGGCACCGGCTGGCGTACGCGGTGATCGGCGCGGCGCAGGAGAGCGCGAATCCGGAGGGCGACGCGCTTTTCGTGGAGACGGAGGCGTACGCGTGGCGGGCGCAAGATCAGCGGGCGCTGGCGGCGTATTACATCGGGCGGAAGGTGGAGGCGGCGCACGCGTGGCAGACGTTGCTGGAGGATGGCAAGCTGCCGGAGGCGGAGCGGGAGCGGGTGGAGCGGAATTTGAGGTTTGCGGAAACTTGAGACTGGAAACTCGAAACTTGAAACTGGAAACTGGGGGCTGGAGACTGGAAAGGCAGGTGGGGTATGGCATGGGCGAGAGACAAGAACGGGCGTGAGGTTTGGCTGGATGAGTCGGGGGTGTTGCCGCCGATGGCGCGGGAGGAGCTTGACAAGCCGATGCCGCTGCCGGATTGGCCCGGCGGGGCCCGGCGCCACACGCCGGGGGTGAAGGTGCCGGAGGGGTTTGAGCTGATGGACGCGCCGGCCGGGGCCCGTGACGGGGGACGCGCGGCGGCGCGGAGCTTGCACGGCGGGCCTACGGATGTGGCGGGGCGGGGCATGCTTCCCGCGCAGGGGCCGCGCCAGGCGGAGACGCCGTTCGCTGACAGCATGATTCTGCCCGAGGTGCGCCGTCCCGTCGAGTTGCCGCCGGTGACGGTGGAGGCCACGCGGCTGCCGCCGGTGGTGGAGGGCGTGACGATGCGGCGGGGCGCGCCGGGGAGCGGGGATTTCGGTGAGCGGGCGGATCTGACGCCGACGGTGTTCCGGCGTGACACGCCGATGGGGGTGCCGGAGGCGACGGCGCGGGGGCTGGTGTATGCGGTGCCGCTGAACCGGGAGGGGCCGCAGGACATGACGGCGGCGAACAGGATCAACGCGACGCCGGGCATGCGGGCGTTCGACATGGAGATGCGCAGCGAGGACGCGGCGGCGATGCGGCAGGGTTTCCGCGCGGAGAGCGAGGCGCGGCGCGCGGCGGCGGCGATGCGGGCGACCGGGCGCGTGGGGGCTTCGCGGGATATCGTGGCGAAGATCCTCGGGGAGGAGCAGGCGGACGCGGCCAGCCGCCGGCGCATGCGTGAGGCGCGGGTGACGCCGCAGGTGCGTGACGGGGTGGCGTATGACCCGCTGACGGGGCGGAGCGCGGAGGTGCAGCGGGGCGGCGGGGCGGCGCGGCCCACGAAGTGGGAGGAGTACACGCCGAAGGAGCTGGGGGACATGGTGAACGACGCGGTGCGCAGCATGATGCCGGAGGGCGACAGCGCGGCGTTCAAGATGGCGCTGTTGACGGCGAAGACGGATGAGGAGAAGCAGGAGGTGTACCGGAAGTTTCAGGCGAGGCCCACGCCGGCGCAGCAGCTGATCATGGACACGGCGCTGGCGGAGCTTGAGAAGCGGGGCGGCGCGAAGCCGCAGGGCGGCGGCGCGGGCGGCGGCGGCGCGGTGTATAAGCCCGGGATGTTCGTGAAGCGGTAGGGACTGGAAACTGGAAACCGGAAACTTGAAAGCGGGGACTGGGGACTGGGGGCTGGGGGCTTGGAAAGGGAGAGTGGGGTATGGAGCGCGTTGACGTGATGCTGACGGACCGGGGTGAGGTGGAGGTGCCGGAGAGTCTGCGGCCGCAGTTCGAGGAGGAGGCGCGGACGGCGGGCGTGGGGTTCCGGGCGGCGCGGCGCGTGAGCGTGGGCGGCCAGGTGCTGGCCGTGGCGGAGGAGGACCGTGAGGCGTTCGAGAAGGAGACGGCGGAGAGCGGCGCGGCGTGGGAGCCGGTGCACACGGTGCGGGCGGGCGAGGAGACGGTGCAGGTGCCGCAGTCGTTGGCGGGGGAGTTCCTGAAGGAGTACCGGGCGGCGCCGCAGTTCGACGGGGAGCGGAAGGCGGCAGCGCTGAAGATGGCGGAGAGGATGGAAACGCTCAACGCTCAACGTTCAACGCTCAACGCTCAACGGAAAGCGGGGGAGGTTGTGAGGGATGCGGCGGACCTCGCGGGTGCCGGCGCGGCGAACATGTTCCGCGGGATCGGGAGCGCGCCGCTGACGTTGGCGGACAAGGCGCTGGCGGCCGCCGGGATCGTGACGCGGGGCGTGGAGGCGCTTTACGGGGAGGCGGGCAAGAGCGGGTTCAGGGAGGCGCTGGAGGGGGCGCGGGCGCGGCTGGACCGGTGGCGCGAGGAGAACATGGGGTTCCGGGATGAGGAGGGGCGCGCGGCGGGTCCGGAGGATTGGGGCGTGACGTTCGGCGGGCAGGTGGCGAACGCTGTGGCGGAGGTGTATCTGGCGAAGGGCGCGGGCCTGGCGCTGGGCGGGGCGAAGGGCGCGGCTGCGGGCGGCACGGCGGCGGCGGGTGGCAGGGCGGCGGCGGCGCTGAAGGCGTTGCGGCCGGGTCCGCTGAGCGTGCTGTACGGATTGAGCCGGGGCGAGCAGACGGCGGGGGCGGCGGAGGAGGCGGGGCGGGGCAAGGGCGAGCAGGTGGCGCTGGGCGCCGTGACGGGGGCGTGGGAGGCGGCGGTGGAAAGCCTGTCGCAGGTTTTCGGCTTGCAGGAGAGCGCGGGCGCGGCGCTGGGCGGGGCCGTGGCGCGGGGCATGCGGCGGGCGGCGCTGGCGATGGTGGGGGAGGCCGCGGAGGAGGGCGCGCAGTCGGCGGGCGGCGCGGCGGTGGAGAAGCTGGCGGGGCTGGACGGGCGCACCTGGGCGCAGATCGGGCGGGACGCGGCGGTGGAGGCGGCGATGGGGCTTGCGGCGGCGGGCGTGAGCGAGGCGGGCATGGGGATTTCGGCGTTGAGCGGGGAGCGGCAGGCGTTGCGTGAGGCGCTGGCGGGGAGCACGGGCGCGGCGGCGGAGGCGGACCGGGCGGATGCGGGGAGAGGGACGGACGGGGGAGATGGGAACGCTCAACGTTCAACGTTTAACTCTCAACGCTCAACGGGGGAGACGGAAGGGGGACGGTATGGGAAAGACGGGGCGCAGGGTGCTGAACCGGCGGCAGGAGCTGGCGGGGCGGGCGGGGAGATGCTGGCGAATGAGGAGCCGGGGACGCCCGACGCACGACTTGCGACGCCCGGTGATCAGCCGGGGAGCGTGGGCGGGGTGAGGGTGACGCCGCACACGGTTTATAATCAGGACGGGAGCGCGGGGATGGAGGGGGAGGGGCGGACCGTCGCGCCGGTGGCGGAGGGGTTGCAGGGCGTGGGGATGGATCTGCGGGACGCGGTGAGCCTTTACCGGGAATTGCGGGGGCTGGTGCCGCGCATCCGGAAGAGTCTGAACGGGCGGGCGCTGGGGTGGTATAAGATAAAGGGGAGGGAGATCGAGCTGCTGGCGTCGATCTTCGGGCTGGCGGACAGCCGGGACACGGAGGTGATCCGGGCGCGGCTGGCGGAGAAGGGTCTGACGCCGGAGGAGGTGGAGGCGCAGGTGCCTGCGGAGATCAACGCGCTGGTGGAGATCCGCCGGAACAGCCGGATGAAGATGCCGGTGAAGGTATTGACGCATGAGCTGGGGCATCTGGTCGACGCGCTGCCGGACGGGATGCTGCGGGGGCGGGGCAACATTCTGGGGCACGTGGCGGCGTTGCACCGTTACATGAAGCAGACGCTGCCGAGGGCGCCGGGCGAGGCGGGCGAGGTGAGCGGGGAGGAGAAGGCGCGGCTGTGGTCCGAGGCGGAGAAGATGGCGGAGCGGGATCTGGGCAAGGCGCGGGAGTGGGTGGAGGAGATCCGCGCGGAGGTGAAGGGTCTGGAGCGGGTGCCGGTGAGCGCGGAGGACATCAGGGGCATCCTGGGGCTGGACGGGAGGGAGCGCACGCCGGAGCTGTACGCGTGGTTCGCGCGGCAGGATGACGGGACGAAGAAGGACATCCTGAAGAAGGCGATGAAGGGGCTGGTGGACGAGCGGGCCGAGGGCGGCGCGGTGCGGGAGGTGTTGCGCACGGTGGTGACCGGGACGCGCATCCGGACGGAGAAGACGTATTCGCGGGCGGACGTGTCGAAGCGGTTCAGGGAGCTGCTGCGCAAGGCGGTGGAGGATTTGCGGCTGATCGAGCGGGACGCGATCGTGGCGGAGGCGCGCGCGGCGATTCCGCTGTGGCGCGGGACGGAGGCGGCCGAGAAGTATTTCGAGCGGCCGGAGGAGATGTACGCGGAGCTGTTCGGGATGTTCCTGAGTGATCCGGGGTGGATGGAGAAGAACGTGCCGACGGCGTTCCGGGCCTATGTGGCGTACATGGACGCGCGGCCGGAAGCGGCGAAGGCTTACCGGCTGTGGCTGAACGACAGGCAGAACGGGACGGCGGAGAAGAAGCACGTCGACCGGCTGAAGGAGGCTTGGGCGGCGCGGGCGGAGGATGACCTGGCGAAGCTGGAGCATCTGCGGAAGAAGGCCACGCCGGCGCAGGAGTGGCGGGGCTTCCGGTATTTCCTCGACCGGCGGATGGGGCCGGTGTACGCGGCCACGCGCACGCTGGCGCGGCTGGCGCGGGCGGACATCGCGCGGCGGGTGGCGGCGGGCGAGACGGACCGGGGCGCGGCCGGCGCGGAGCTGGCGGCGCTGGAGCGCAGGACGGACGGGATGGCGGCGGGCGTGAAGGATGTGCTGCACCATCAGAACACGATACGGCTGATGCTGGCGGACGTGCGCGGGCGGGTGAGCGGTCCGCTGCGGGACGCGGGTCTGGACTGGACGCAGCTGGCGGAGTTCGCGTTCCACAACCGGGTGCGGTATGAGCTGGACGGGCGCGCGGCGGCGTTCGGCTGGGCTCCGGAGACGAGCGGGCGGAGGCTGGAGGAGATGCGGGCCGGCATGACGGAGGCGCAGTGGGAGGCGCTGGGCGGTGCGTGGCGGGAGTTCCGGGGCATCTATGAGCGGGCGGTGGTGGAGATGGACGGCATGCGGGAGATGCTGGGGGAGGAGCTGCATGACCTGATCCGCAAGAACGTGCATTACGTGGCGTTCGCGCATGTGCCGACGGCGGAGGAGGTGCGCATGACGCTGGAGGAGCGCGAGGCGGCGGGCGCGGACGCGAAGGCGGCCGGCATGCGGGAGTATGACGGGGTGACGGCGTTTGACCTGGTGGCGGCGGAGATTGAGCGGCGGGGCGGCGCGGCGGGCGCGAAGATTTACGCGCTGACGGGCTCGTTCGACCCGGTGGCGGACCCGCTGACCGCGACGCTGGAGAAGGCGGGTCGGCTGGTGAACGCGGTGTATCAGAACAGGCTGAAGCTGGCGCTGCGGGATTTCGCGCGCGACACGCCGGGGAGCGGGTACCGCGAGGCGGAGACGGGCACGCGCAAGGGCGGGGAGAAGTATCTGAGGGAGGTGGACGACGGGCGGTTCAAGACGCTGCATTACATGGAGGGCGGCGAGCTGAAGGCGTTCGTGACGGACAAGTGGGTGGCGGAGGCTTTCGAGGGCGGGCGCGGCGACCGGCTGGCGGCGGTCGGCACGCTGATGAAGGCGAACAACCTGATCAGCGCCATGTACACGCGGCTGCGCATCGGGTTCTTCGAGCCGGCGTACATGAAGGACAAGCAGGCGGTGGTGGCGAACATGAAGGGGCTGTGGCGTTCGCCGCTGGCGAGCGTGCCGTTCCTGGGCGAGACGCCGCTGGCGTTCGTGACGCGGTATATACCGGAGGGCGTGCGCGACCGGCTGCCGGCGTGGCTGATGAACCGGCACATGCTGGAGTGGTATGAGGGGCAGGCGCGGCGCGTGGCGATCCTCATCGAGCGCGGGGACTTCGACGCGCAGCTGAGGCGGGCGGCTGAGGCGGAGGGCGCGGGGAACCGCAGGGCGGCGGAGCGGATGCGCGCGGAGGTGTATTGGGCTCGGCGGGCGCTGGGCATGAACGTGCTGATGGCGATGCAGGACGTGATCCTTCCGGGGCAGGGGCTTAGCGCGTATGAGCGCATGAACGCGAAGCACGGCGTGAGGCTGGACCGGGAGACGGCGGCGGCGGAGGGGTTTCTCGCCAAACACGGCAAGGGGATGGCCACGGCGTTCGTGGAGTGGTACGCCAGGCTGGGCGAGATCCGGGAGAACACGACGAAAATCGCGGCGCTGATGTATCTGGACGAGACTTCGGACATGAGCGAGGAGCAGAAGAAGGTGGCGGTGAGCGAGTTCGGCGGGTCGCCGGACTTCTCCGAGCGGGGCGTCGCGGCGGGGTACTTCGAATTCATGCAGGGGGCTTTCATCAACGCCAGAAAGGAAGGGCTGGTGCGGAGCTTCAAGGCTTTCGCTGCCAATCCGGGAGATTACGTCGCGAAGAAGATGGTTTATTCCGTGACGCCCGCGGCGGTGCGCTGGATGGTGGGAAGCGGGTTTCTGCTGGGGCTGCTGCGGGCGGCGGTGCCCGAGGAGGAGCGCGAGGGGAATCCGGTGTTCGGTTTCCTCGAGTGGGCCATGCGCAAGATGAGCTTCGTTTCCGACTACCTGCAGAAGAGCTATGCGGTGATCCCGCTGCCGGTCGACGCGGGGGAGAATTGCGCCGTGGTGCTGACGTTGCCGATGGACGAGACAGAGCGGGCGTGGAACGATCTGACGTGCAGCGCGCTGGACTCGCTGACCGAGGCGCTGGGCGGCGATGTGTCGAAAGACCCGGACCCGTGGCTGAACGCGGCGGGAAGGGTGTTCGGGGAGTTCCTGCCGTTCGCGGCAAACGGCGGGCCGATGCTTTCGGCGATCATGCCTTGGCTGAACACCTACGGGCTCGGACGGCCCACGTATGACAGCTTCCGGCAGCGCAACGTGTTGACGGACGATGAGCTGGCCGCGCGGTACAGCCGGCCGGACGCGGTGCAGGCGTTGCTGGGCAACACGTGGAACGCGCTGGGCGGCGGCACGGTAAAGGCGTGGGAGCGCGACAAGCCGCAAGTGAACAAGATGGTGCCGGTGGAGGAGTTTCTGCGCTGGCCCGTCATTCAGCCGGTGGTCGGTCGGTTCGTGCGCGTGGTGCGCAACGGTCAGGAGCAGATCGTGAAGACGATCGGGGCCGATGAGGAAGCGGCCCGCATCACGGACCGGCTGGACGCCAAGAGGATACTGGTTGAGAGCATGAAGCAAGGGGTGCCGCTTTTGCCGGAATACCGGGGGCGGGTCACGTCCAACCCGTACATTCTGGACTACTACTTTGAGGCCTACGAAAAGCAGTTCGGGAAGGCTGTTAAAGACCCGTTTTTGGAAGCCGCAGCGAAATCAAGCTCTCCCGAAACGGCGATGCGTCTGATGCGGAAACGGTCTGAATTGGGTTTGTGATCCATACACAAAACCATATCATGCTGTCACCGGCGGATGAATCCTAGAAAGAGAAAACCCCAATAAACGCTTGTTTTATTGGGGTTTTTGCCATTAAGAGTGGCGGAGAGGGAGGGATTCGAACCCCCGGTACCTTGCGGCACGCATGATTTCGAGTCATGTCAGAAAGTAGGGCTCATAGGGCCGGTTTTATTGGTGTTTTGCGGAGGAATATCATGTAATCGCTGGGGTTTCATGGTCTTTTTTTCGTTTATTTTTGCCGTTGCGTATACTCTGCGTATGCTGTATATTTGTCGGTGTTCCATACACACGGCCATACACAGGCTTCTAACCGGAGGGCGCAGACTATGCCGCAGCGGACGAGAATCAGGATAGAGAAAGGGCTGTACCTTGTCAACGGGATTGTCTACATGGAAAGGACGAAGGAGGGGCGCATGCACAGGCGGAAAGCGCCAGTTCAGTTTTCGGCGGCGCTGAACCGGCGGCGTGAGCCGACGCCGGATCTGCGCAGGGCGTACCGGGAGTTTTCGGACGCGGTGGAGAATGAGCGGTTCCGGGATCTGAAGCGGGCGCGGAGTGACGCGCCGACGCCGGAGCGGCTGGCGGAGGTCTACAGGTCGGCGGCGGCGGCGGAGTACGCGAAGCATGAGCAGCCGAGGCCGGCCACGGTGCGGAATAACGTGCTGGCGTTTTTGGCGCTGGCGAAGGACATCGGCGCGGAGCGGACGGACGCGATGACGGCGGCGGCGGTGGAGGCGTGGGTGGCGGCGCGCTGCGTGGCTGACGGGGACGGCGGCGGCATGGAGCGGAGGCGGGTGAGCGCGTGGAGCACGCTGAATCAGGCGAAGAGTCTGTGGGCGCGGTGGACGGCGCCGTATTATGAGCGGGCGAACGTGTTTCTGCCGGCGTGCCTGGGCAAGTGGCCGGTACCGAAGCTTTCGGGCAGGACCTCGAAGTACGAGCGGCCTCCGGAGGAGCTGAGGCGGGCGACGTTCGCGTGGTATGAGGGGCTGGAGACGAGCGAGCCGGCGCTGTGGCTGGCGTGCACGCTGATGACGCAGTTCGCGATGCGGCCGGTGGACGCGGCGGCGCTGAGGTGGGCGGACTTCGAGCGGCGGGCGGACGGGAACCTGACGCTGCGGTATGTGCCGAGCAAGACGAGGATGAGCGCGGAGCGGCCGCGCACGGTGCGCTGGCCGGTCGACCGGGCGCTGCACGGGAGGATGGCGGCGGCGGGCGCGGCGGAACACGTGCTTCCGGGCGCGGACGCGGCGGCGCGGTACGCGCTTTACATCCGTGAGGTCAACCCGAAGATGCGGGCGCTGGGCTGGGCGCGGGCGCGGTGGGGCAAGGCGTGCTATGAGCTGCGGAAGATGTGCATCGACGCGGTGTATCAGCGGTACGGGCTGGAGCGGGCGGTGCAGATCAGCGGGGACAACCCGGAAACGGTGAGGGATTATTATTCGGATCCGAACAGCGACACGATCGCGCCGGTGGATCTGGCGAAGGTGTAGGGGATGGGAAGAAACTGGAAGCTCGGGACTGGAAACTTGGTGTTGTGTCGCGCGGAGGCGCGGAGGGTGCGCCTGTTCCGGAGGAGAGCGGCCGAAATCGGAAGCCAAAGGAGAAGCGGGCCAAGTGAGAAACGGGAAGGCGGACGCTTTGGAACGTCCGCCTTCCCGTCCGCAACCGCACCTTCCCCCGCAACAGGCCGTCACCGGGGAGCCACGGCGGCGCGGATGGCCGTCAGGATGAGTTCTCGGGCGGTCTGCCCGCGGCGGGCCGCGACGGCCTGGACACGCTCCCACAGCTCGGGCGGGATGTCGCGCAGGATGTAGTCGTGGAGCGTCGCCTTGCGCATTTTTGCGGCGACGCGGGCGGCGCTGACGGGTTTGCCGGCCGCGCGGATCGAGGCGAGCTCATCCTCGACGAGCGGGGCGCAGGCGCGGCACAGGATGGTGCCGCCGACGGACATCCCGCCGCGCA
>JAKPKV010000006.1 GCA_029553475.1 Armatimonadota bacterium | reverse complement strand
TGGAGTCCACCAGTGAGGCGGCGAGCAAGCAGAAAGAGCTGCTCGACGCGCTGGCGGACCCGCAGGTGCTGGGCAAGGCGGCGACCGACAGCAATACGGTGCAGGTGACCGTCACGCAGCAGGAAGCCAAAATCATCGCGCGGCCCAACAGCGGGGAAGAGGCGAAGGCGCTGCTCGAGCCCATCTCCGGCAAAGTGGCGCAGGTTTTCGGCGAGGGCAAGTTCGTCGCGCCGAAGGCCACCACGGTGTTCAAACCGGCCAACGAAGAGCTGCAGAAGAGCGTCATGGGCATCATGGAGAAGCGCCTGAACGGGATGGGCACCAGCGAGATCAGTGCCTATACCAAGGGGCAGAACCAGGTGGTGCTGGAGATCCCCGGCGTGAAGGACCCCGACAGCGTGCGCGAGATGCTGAAGACCGTGGCGCAGATGGAGTTCCGCCTGATCCCGCGCAACATCCAGGTGAACGTCGACAAAGAGAGCGGCGTGGTGACGGCCAATGACGGCACGCGCTCGATCGAAGAGAAGGAAGTCATCGACCGCTCCTACCTGGTGATGACGGGCAGCTCGCTGAACGCGAACAGCGACGTGGCCCTGGACCAGGGCGGGAAGCCGGCGGTCAGCTTCTCGATGCGGACGGAGAACGACAAGCAGCTTTTCGCCGCCATCACCGGTGCCAATATCAACAGCCAGCTCGCCATCGTGCTGGACAACCACATCGTCACCGCCCCGGTCATCCAGAATAAAATTTACGGCAACGGCGTGATCACCGGCTCCTTCACCATGACGGAAGCCAAGGACATGGCGCTGCTGCTCAACGCCGGCGCGCTGCCGGTGCCGGTGGACGTGGTGGAGAACCGCACGGTCAGCGCCACGTTGGGTGCTGACTCCATCAACATGAGCATGCGGGCCGGCCTCATCGGGCTGCTCGCGGTGCTCGTCTTCATGTTCGCCTATTACCGGCTGCCCGGGTTGATGGCCAACCTGGCGCTGATCATCTACATCTTCTTCTCGCTGGCGGTGCTGTGGCTCTTCGGCGCCACGCTCACGCTGCCGGGCATCGCCGGGTTGATCATCTCCATCGGGATGGCGGTGGACGCCAACGTCATTATCTTCGAACGTCTCAAAGAAGAGCTCCATACGAAAAAGCCGCTGGAGACGGCCATCGACGTGGCCTTCTCCCGCGCGTGGACGGCGATTCTCGACTCCAACATCGCGTCGCTGATCACCGGCGGGGTGCTCTACGCGCTGGGCACCGGCGCGGTGCGCGGATTCGCCGTCACGCTGATGATCGGTGTCGCCGTCTCGCTCTTCACCGCCGTCACGGTGACGCGCCTGTTCATGAAACTGATGATCCGCTCCGGGATCGGCCACAAGCTGTCCTGGTACGGCGTCTAGCATCGCTGCGCTCCCCCGCTGCGGCGGGGGAGCCCATTCCGAGATGAAACTGATCGGGGCGATGGCCCCCTGGAGGCAAAACTCGTGGTTGACCTCTTCCGTTATCAACATTGGGATCTGGTGAGCAAACGCTGGCTCTACTATGTCATTTCCGTGGCCCTGTTGCTCATCGTGATCGTCGCGGCGATCCATAACGCGCAGAAATACGGCGCGGCGGACATCCTGAAACGCGGCATCGACTTCAAAGGCGGCGGCTCGGTGAGCTACCGGGTGGACGGGCGTCTGCCGGAAGGCCAGCTGGCCGAGATCATCGGACAGATTCGCGGGAAGCTGGACGAGCAAAAGATCGAGAGCGAAGTACAGATCTCGCCGGCCACCGGCGAGAGCACCGGCGACGTGATCATCGTAAAGACCACGCTGCCGGATGATCTGCCCGACAGCGAAGTCGACGCGGCCCTGCAGCAGGAAGCCAAGGAGTACATCACGCCCGCGGTCAACGCCGTCGTGCAGGGCGTGCTGCCCGACGCCGCCGCCATCGAGAAGCCGGAAGCGACGGAAATCGTGACCGGCACGGTCTCCCAGGAATTGCTCGGCAAAGGCGTCCTGGCGGTGATCCTCGGCTCCGTGATGATCCTGCTGTGGATCTGGTTCCGCTACAACATCGCCGGATTCGGCCTGCGCTACGGCATCGCCGGCATCGTGGCCCTGGTGCACGACCTGGTCATGGTGATCGGCATCTTCGCGCTGCTGCGCAATGTGCTGGAGGTGAATAGCCCGTTCATCGCCGCGCTGCTGACGGTGCTGGGGTTCTCGATTCACGATACCATCGTCATCTTCGACCGTATCCGCGAGAATCTCCGCCTGCGCAAGGGCCGCACCTTCGCCGAGACGGTGAACCTTTCGCTGCTGGAGACGATGGCGCGCTCGGTCAATACGGTGCTGACCGTGTTGTTCACCCTGCTGGCCCTGTTCTTCTTCGGCGGGCCCACGCTGCGCGACTTCGTGGCGGCCATGCTCATCGGCGTGATCGCCGGCGCCTACAGCTCGATCTTCGTCGCCGGCCAGTTGCTGGTATCCTGGGCGAAGCCGGAAGAGAAGGTGATGCCGACCGGCGACGCCTGGGCTCCCGCGCCCGCGCCGGCCATGGCGGCGGCTGCCGTGACCCCTGCGGCGCCTGCCCCGGTGGCTGCCGCCCCGGCCGTGCCGGCGACCAGCTCGACCGTGACGCGCGACGATATCCAGCGCGCCAAGCAGGCGGGCAAGACCGCGCGGCGCCGGCGGTAAACGGACGGCGGCCCTCTGCTCCTGCGGCGCCCCGGATGCCCCGGGGCGCCGTCGTTTTAATCAGACTTTAATCCGGCGTTCCCGCGCCGTCCGCCGCGGGTTTACCGGCAGCGAGAGTCCGGTGCGCCGATTTTTTTGCCTATTCGGGCAATTTTTTTGCCCGAATGCTGTCCGATGTCCCGCACACAGTGGGCTTGACAGGCCAAGGAGGCTATGGGAGAATCGGGCACCCTTTGCACTTATATCACACGTTGATGACAACCGGGAACCGACAATCGGGGTACGCGCAGGATCACCGCACGGTCTGGTGCTGGCGATTCGATACGTCACCCCCCGAGGGCGGGAACGTGTGAAGCCACGACCTTCACGGTGAAGGTCACACCACGGCAGAACTCACCACCCGCATGCGGGTGGTGAGTTTTTTTGGTTGGGGGAGTGGAGGGATGGATGTCTGGATGGGGGGGGAGACGTCGCCGCGCCGGCGGCATCCTGCCGGTCAGACGCGCCGCGCTGTGCGCCGCCTGCCGGTGATCCGACCACCCGATCTTCGGCATACCATGCATTGCCTCCGGGCATGATGAGGGAGAAGATGAGCACGTTGACCTTCGGTGAAGCCAGCCTGCCGTCGCTGGATGCGGCGGCCTTTCGCGACCTGGCGCGCGCGCATAACCTGATTCCCGTCTTTCGCGAGATCCTCGGCGACCTGCATACACCGGTCTCGGCCTTCCACCAGCTGGATGACGGCCGCTTCGCCTACCTGCTGGAAAGCGTGGAGGGCGGGGAGAGCGTGGGGCGATATTCCTTCCTGGGCGGCGCGCCGTCGGTGGTGCTGACCGCGCGCGGCCGCGACGTGACGGTGGAGCGCGGAGGCCGCGCGGAGACGCGCCTGCTGGCCGACGGCGAGGACCCGCTGCACGTGCTGAAGGCGCTGATGGGCGAATACCGGGTGGCGCGCGTGCCCGGGCTGCCCAAGTTCTACGGCGGCGCGGTGGGGTACCTCGGTTACGACACCGTGCGTTGCTTCGAGCACCTGCCCGACGCGCCGCCCGATGACCTGGGCCTGCCGGACTGTTACTTCGTCTTCACCGACGCCTGCCTGATCTTCGACCACGTCCGTCACCGCATCCTGGTGGTCTGCAACGCCCATGTGGACGACGACCCCGACGCCGCGTACCAGCGCGCGCTGGCGAAGATCGACGACCTGATCGGC
>JAKPKV010000003.1 GCA_029553475.1 Armatimonadota bacterium | reverse complement strand
TGACACGGAGCTGGACGAGATGCTGGGCGGAATCGCCGCCGCGGCGGACGCGGCGGACGCGGCGGCGGCCCCTCGCCCAACCCTGGCGGATCGCTTTCTAGTGCCGCCCTTCTCGGTGCTTGACGCCCGGCAGGGATACTGGCAGGAACGCAAACGCGCTTGGCTGGCGCTGGGTATTAGGAGCGAGTTAGGCCGCGGCGGTTCTGCGGGTGAGGGATCGGGGGACGGAAAGCGGTTCGCGCGCTGCTTCGGGCAGGACCTTATGCGCGGCGAGCATGTGCTGGGGACTACAGAGAAAAGCGGCTCTTGAGCGCCGCGATGCCGGCCTCGATGAGCGCCTCGGGCTCTCTGCCCAACTGCCGCTGGAAGTCGGGGCGGGCCACAGCCTCCCACGCCGCCAGTATGACGGCGCGGTCGCTACCCAGCCGCGGGAAGCGCGAGGCTATGCGCAACGCCTGCCGCCAGTCTCCAGCGCGGGCGGCGTCTTGGAGAAGGGAAAGTTTGGTAACCATGGCTCCATCATATAGCGGTACAAGGTAGGTGCAAAGTATGGGGCGACGCCAGGCAAACGCTGTTCCGGGGGGGGGCGCAATGCCGCTCAATAGGGCTAAGGCCCGGAAGGCAGAGGGGCTCACGCTGCGCAGCAACAGCGGGCGCGATCCCAGTTACTACCGGCAGAAGAGAGATGCGGAGAAGCGGCTGGGGCGCACGATCACCACCGCCGAGTTCGACGCCGACTACTACGTCAACAATCAGACCGGCGGCGGGCTGTCGGAGACAGGAACCTCCGTCTTTGACGCGACCCTCTGTGAGCTGATGTATCGGTGGTTTAGCCCGGCCGAAGGCTCCGTGCTGGATCCCTTCGCCGGCGGTAGTGTGCGCGGCATTGTGGCGGCCCTGCTGGGGCGGCGGTACGTGGGTGTTGATTTATCGGCCCGACAAGTAGAGGCCAATCGTGAGCAGGCAGAAACAGTGTGCGGTGACAATCAGCCCGTCTGGTGTGTGGGTGACTCGCGCGATCTGGCGGCGCTGGTGCCGGGATCTTATGACTTTGTATTCTCGTGTCCGCCCTACGCTGATCTTGAGGTGTACTCGGACGATCCCCGCGACATCTCGGCTATGGCCTACCCGGACTTTCGGGCGTCCTATCGGGAGATCATAGCGGCGGCTGTCTCTATGCTGGCGGAGGATCGCTTCGCCGCCTTTGTAGTGGGGGAGGCCAGGGGCCGCGACGGTTTCTACTACGGTTTGGTGCCCGATACCATACGGGCCTTCGAGGACGCGGGGGCGCGGTTCTACGACGAGGCCATCCTGGTGAACCCCATCGGCTCGCTGCCTATCCGCGCGGGGAAGCAGTTCGAGTCGGGGCGGAAGCTGGGCAAGACACACCAGAACGTTCTGGTGTTCTGCAAGGGGGACTGGAGGCGGGCGACGGCCGCCTGCGGCCAGATCGAAGTGTCCTGGCCACAGGCGGAAGAAGCGACGTGATCGTCCGGCGCTGGGAGGAGTTCACGGGGCGGAAGGCGGTGCTGGATGGCAACGAAGGCCACACCCAAAGCAGTTGAGCGTGTGATGCGCGAGCGCAAGGGCATCGCCCTGCGCCTGGCCGGCGCCACCTACGGGGAGATCGGCGAGCAACTGGAGATGAGCGAGTCGGGCGCGTACCGACTGGTCAGGCGCTGCCTGGACCGCGAGCGCGCACGGACCGAGGAGGACGCCGAAACACTGCGTCAGATCGACCTGATGCGCGTGGAGCGGGCCATCCTGGCGCTGTGGGTACAGGTCAAGGCCGGGCACCTGGGGGCCATCGACCGGCTCCTGCGCTGTCTG